>JAYRRD010000221.1:0-28889 GCA_041910275.1 Rhodoferax sp. | reverse complement strand
GGTCTGAAATTCAGCCACTACCGCAGCCTGCCCAGCCTGGAGGAATACGTGCTGATTGACCTCGACACCCGCAGCACCGACTGCTACCGCAAAGGCACTGATGGCCTGTGGGTGTTGCACCCGTTTGCCAAAGGCGAGACGCTGGAGCTTGCCAGCGTGGCGCTGACGGTCAGTGCTGCGCAGTTGTTTGCCGAAGTGCCGGAAGTATAAAAAACCTGCTTGAGCGCAAAGCCGTTGGGGCCTGGGGTGACCGAAGCCACTTCGGTTAGCCTCCCTACAATGGGTTCATGATCTCCTTTCCTTTGCTCTTGAGCGGGCTGCTGCTGCTGGCGGCTCTGCCCGCGCTGGCAACAGCCACTGCGCTGTTGCGTTGCGACGTGGCCTACGCCGGTACCACCCACACCATCGAGGCCAGGCCCGTGAGCGACCCCTACCCGGTGGCCTCGGTCGACATTGGTGGACGCTTTCGTTTCAAACCCGTCATGGTCGGCCAGGGTGACGCGGTGGCGTACATCAAGCTCTACAGCTACCTCGAAACCCGAGACCAGCCTGTGCTGATACACATGCTGCGCTACCTGCCACCATTTCCCCCCCCGCCACCAGGCCATGGCACGGTCAACCTGACGGGCCAGCAGACACTGTACGCCGGGCCGGTGGAGCGTGAACTACAGTACCAGTGCTTTCTGCAGGGGGCGCAACCATGAACATGCACCGTTTCACAGCTGCATTGGCTCTTGTATTGGCCAGCCTGTGTACACAAGCCAACGATAAAGCCAACGATACAGTGAAACTGCTGTTTGCTGGCGATGTGGTGCTGGACGACAGCGCCGGGGCCATGATCGCGCGCGGTGACGACCCGTTTCAGGGCTTTGCCCCGCTGTTCGCCAGCGCCGACATCCGCCTTGCCAATCTCGAATGCGTGGTGGCCACCACCGGCAATAGCGGCAACAAGAATTTCACCTTTCGCGCCCACCCGCGCGTGTTGCCCGTGCTCAAAAGGCACTTCGATGCGCTGGCACTGGCCAACAACCACTCGGGCGACTACGGGCGCGAGGCCTTTGCCGAAATGCTGGGACTGCTCAAGGCTGCCGGACTGGGCCAGTTCGGGGGCGGGCACAACCTGCGCGAAGCCCACACGCCGCTCGTCATTGAACGCAAGGGGCTACGCATTGCATTTCTGGGCTACAACGAGTTCATGCCGCGCAGCTTCGAGGCCGACTTCGATGCACCGGGCAGCGCCTGGAGCGAGGACGAGCAGGTGGTGGCCGACATCCGTGCCGCACGCAGCGTACACCGCGCCGATCTGGTTATTCCGGTGATGCACTGGGGCTGGGAAAACGAACCCGTGGCCAACGCCCGTCAGCGCCAGCTGGCCCGCACCATGGTCGCCGCCGGAGCCGATGCCGTTATCGGCGGGCACCCCCATGTGCGCCAGGACATCGAGACCATCGACGGCAAGCCCGTGTTCTACAGCGTGGGCAATTTCGTGATGAAGGAAACCGACAATGCCCAGCAGCGCCTGGGCTGGGTGCTGGAGCTGAATCTGGACAAGGCTGGCGTGGTTTCGTGGCGCACGCACACGGCGGCCATCGACATGGAGGGTATCCCGACGCCAGCCACACCGGCCAGCGTGCCCGGCAGCCCCTGCGGCCAGCGCGGGCAGGACAAACCGGGTTTGTGCAGCACGGTGTATTGAACGGTATCGAATCTTTGAGCGCAGCCATCGTATGTTCGTCGAAATGCCGGAAGTATAAAAACCTGCCAAAGACCTACGCCATGAAACGGTGTGCTGCTGGCATAGCCTTGCCTGGCCATGCCGCATCCTTAAAGCGCCGAATCTTGATCGTCAGGCCAGCATGACCGGATCAAAAGCGGAAGAATTTCGCCCACTGCACCTTGCAGGTTGTAGCTGGCGAACTTGTCCAATTTCGTAGATTCCGGATTGATCTGAACAACAGTTGCTCCTTGTCGCGCGGCCTCGAAGGGCAGTTCTGCCACGGGATAGATGGTCAGCGATGTTCCAATACTGAAGAAGACATCGCATGCTTCACGCTCCGTAGCACTCATCGCTGCTTCCCACGGTTCACCGGGTATGAAGTCACCAAACCAGACAACGCCAGGACGAATCAATCCACCGCACGAGGGACAACGCGGTGGTGCCAATCGCACGCCTTCACCCACACCTTCGGGTATGCCGGGAGGCATGGTGAAGGGCTGGTGGCAGTCGATGCAACGAAATTTGAACATGCTCCCATGCAGATGAATGGGTGCATGGTTGCCCGCCCTTTCATGCAGGTCATCAATGTTTTGTGTGATAACCGTCAGTTGCGGCACCCGTTTTGCCATTTTTGCAATCGCCATATGCGCCGGATTGGGCTGCGCCTTCATGACTTCGGCGCGTAGCCATTCGTGCCATCCCCAGGACAATTCGGGGTCACGCAGGAAACCATCGGCTGTGGCCATGTTTTGTGCAACGTAGCGCTTCCATAAGCCAGTCTTGTCATCCCGAAATGTTGGGATTCCACTCTCGGCAGAAACGCCTGCACCCGTGAAGACAATGACATGCTGGGCACTGTGTAAGCACTCAATCAGGGATTTTGGTATTTTGATCATATTGTTACGGTAAAGGTTTTTTGCATAAGGCGTGGAATGATTTCTCAAGCCGGGCCGCGCAGCATCCGTTCGCATTCCCCATCCAGTTCTGTGGACATCGGGTTGATTTGCGCAATGCTTGCACCTGCCTCTTTGTCATTCAATGGCATTCCCGCAGCGGGTTGCACCAAACTGGACGGTATTTTGAAAGTGTTGTTCCAACACCTGCCTTAGATGCTGCTCGCTCCTAACGTCTAAACCTACATAGCTCCTGCACGGAACGAGCCGGTGCCTGTAGTCCTTGAACTCCCACACGGCATCATCCAATGCAACCCAGTGCTCATTTGATCGGTGATTAATGGAAAGCCATCGAAGTATTTCCATTTCGCGTTGCCAAAAGATGGGAGACGATTGGGAATCCTCCATCAGCGTCGCTCCAACAATACGTTCAGCAATGTCTGACGAAAAACGGGCACGTAAGTTGTCCAGGCTGAACTGGTTGCGCCACATCGAACTGATCACAATTTCCACCAAGGGATAAACGCGCATCAGGGACTCAAAGCGTGGCAAATGGCAGAACGCAACGTTCTCGGGCACCGCTTGCCCGTCGTATTGGGGATGGAGTACCCCATCGAAGTCGAGAAATAGAATCATGCTGGCTTCCATATCTATGGAACAAACGCTTCCTTTAGCAACTGGGGCATTAGCGTTCCGGCGGGGCCACGCAGTATCCATTCGCATTCCCCATCCAATTCTGAGGCCATTGGGTTGATTTGCGCGATGCGTGCCCCTGCCTCTTTTGCATGCAAGGGCATTCCCGCTGCGGGTTGCACCAAACTGGAGGTACCGATGCTCAGGAACACATCGCAATCTTTAGCAGCAAAATAAGCTTGCTGAAACACTTTACCCGGCAAACGTTCTTGAAACCACACGACTCCAGGGCGCACAAAACCGCCGCAATGCTTGCATCGGGGTGGCTGCAAGCGCCGTCCGCCTTCGGGTTCGTCGGGAACGGTGAGCGCAGCGTCGTCGGCTCTACCACAGGCAAAGCAGTGCCGCGCGTTCAGTGTTCCATGCAAATGCAACACATCCGTGCTTCCAGCGCGTTCATGCAAATCATCTACGTTCTGGGTGATAACGGTCAGTTTGGGTACATACTTGACCAAGGATGCGATGGCCTGATGCGCGGGATTTGGGACGGCGCGCAGCACTTTCATGCGCAACCACTCGTGCCATCCCCAGACCAGTTCCTTGTCTGCACGAAATGCGTCGGGGGTAGTCAAATCCTTGGCATCAAAACGTTCCCACAAACCGGTGAATCGGTCCCGAAAGGTGGGAATGCCGCTTTCTGCGGAAATCCCAGCGCCTGTGAACACCACAACATGCCTGGCTTGCCTGAGTGCAACGATCAAATCCAGCGGGATTGGGGGAATAACGCATTGATTCATGGTGATTGCAATGATTTGGTGACGGTTATCGTAGTTTCCATGGCCATGCGACGTAATGGATCGCATCGCAAAATAAATCTTGACAAGATTGGACACGACACATTCTGGCGTATGGGTGTAGATAATTGCTTGCATCAAGAAGGAAACTCACCATGACGAATTTTGCATCGTACTTGCAGCAAGCTGCTGAACTGATCTCAGGAGCCAATGCCCTGGTCATTACCGCTGGAGCCGGTATGGGCATTGACTCGGGTTTGCCGGACTTTCGCGGCAAGGATGGCTTCTGGAAAGCCTACCCGGCACTTGGTCGCGCCAAACTGAACTTCACCGATGTGGCCAACCCCAGCGCCTTTGAACGCGATGCGGGTTTGGCCTGGGGTTTTTACGGCCACCGTCTGAATTTGTACCGCCAGACCGTGCCCCATGCCGGTTTCGGGATTCTGCACAAATGGGCCAAACGCATGCCGCTCGGCTCCTGGATATTCACCAGCAATGTGGATGGACAGTTTCAAAAGGCCGGATTTTCCGAAGATCAGATATTCGAATGCCATGGCTCCATCCACCACTTGCAATGCATGGCCGAGTGCGAGTCCGATGTGTGGAGTACTGCCGGGTTCACGCCGGTGGTGGACAACGACAGTTGTCGTCTGTTGAATGCCTTGCCCTTGTGCCCCCATTGCGGAGGTCTGGCCCGGCCCAATATCCTGATGTTTGGCGACTGGAATTATTTGCACACGCGCAGCCAGGAACAACGTAAACGCCAGAATGCGTGGTTCGATTTGATGGAGCACCAGCGATCCCGCATCGTTGTCGTTGAGTTGGGCGCGGGTACCGCAATTCCGTCGGTGCGCCACTTCAGCCAAGGCGTGGGTCTGGAATACAACGCGCGCATCATCCGCATCAACCCGGATGAACATGAGGTGCCAAGCCCCAAAGATGTGAGCCTGGCATGCGGGGCGCTGGCCGGCCTGCAAGGCATTGATGCTTTGCTGAACGGTTCCTGAGCCTTGTGCCGACCATCTTTGGTATGACTTGGCCTCGGACTACATTCATTTACAACAGGAGAAAACCCCATGCGCAACTTTTCAAAATCCAAACTTCTGGCCCTGCGGCAGTGCCCCAAACGGATGTGGCTCGAAATTCACCGCCCTGACTTGAGGGAAGACTCGGAAGCAACCCAGGCCAGCTATCAGGTCGGATACCAGGTTGGCGACATTGCCCACCAAATCTACGATCCCGCTGGCCTGGGCGCGCTGATTGATGTGGAAAGCGAAGGTTTCGACGGGGCGTTTACCCGCACCAGCAGCCTGATAAAAAACACGACGCAACCGATTTTCGAGGCAGGCTTTTGCGCGGGCGGTGCGCTGGCCTTCGCCGATGTGATGCTGCCGGTTCAAATCGACAATCAGCAGGCATGGCGCATGGTGGAGGTCAAATCTTCCACCAGCGTCAAGGACTACCACCGCGACGATGTGGCCGTGCAGGCGTTTGTGGCGCGTGCGGCGGGCGTGCCGCTGCAACACGTCGCGCTGGCGCACATCGACAGCAGTTGGGTCTATCCGGGCGGGGACGATTACCGTGGATTACTGGTGGAAGCCGACCTGACCGAAGAAGCCTTCGGGCGCAGCGATGAGGTTCAGGGTTGGATAGCAAAAGCGGCTGAAACCGCCGCCAGACAAGCGGCACCAGCTATTGAAACAGGAGCGCACTGCGATCAGCCCTTTGCCTGCGGTTTTTATGACTGGTGCAGCCGGGACGAGGTACAGCCCACGCACCCGGTGTACTGGCTGCCCTACATCGGCGCAAAAGCCCAAACGCTGGCAGAGCAAGGCATTACCGAACTTCGGGATGTGCCAGACGAACTGCTCAACGAGAGGCAACTGCGCGTCAAAACCCACACGCTGGCCCAAACGGTGTTTTTTGACGCGGTAGGCGCAGCGGCTGATCTGGCGGAAGATTCCAAGCTGGGCCAAGTCGCCTATTTCCTGGACTTTGAAAGCATTCAGTTTGCCGTGCCGATCTGGGCTGGAACCCGACCCTATCAGCAAATCTGCTACCAGCTCAGCTTGCATAAGCTGTCTCCAGCGGGCGAGCTGACACACGAAGAGTTTCTGGACCTCTCGGGCGCTGACCCGTCACCCGGCTTTGTGCAGGCTTTGATTGATGGCTGTGGTGCGCAGGGTGCCATTTTTGTCTACAACGCCGCATTTGAGACCACGCGCATACGCGAGCTGGCGCAGCGTTTCCCCGATAGAGCGACCGAGCTGCTGGCCTTGAACGAGCGCATCGTTGATTTGCTGCCGATTGCCCGCGAGCGCTACTACCACCCGGATCAGCAGGGGAGCTGGAGCATCAAAAAAGTGTTGCCCGCCGTAGTCCCCGAACTGCGCTACGACGCACTCGATGGCGTGCAGGATGGCGGTATGGCAGGCCAGGCCTTTCTGGAAGCCATTCACCCGCAGACCTCGCCTGAGCGCAAAGCCCAGCTTGCCGCACAACTGCTGGCATACTGTCGGCTCGACACTTATGCCATGGTACGGCTGTGGCAGGTTTTTGCCGGGCGTACAGAATTAAAACTTTGAGGAGGAAACACCATGCCTAAACGCAGCGACACCCTGGAAACCCTTGAACTCACGCTGGAATTGCTCAAGGGCATCCGCAAAGACCGTGCCACGACTGCCGCCGAATTACGGCAAAAGCTGATCGACACCGACGCCCGGTTTACCCGCGAACTGCGCACCATCCAGCGTCTGCTCGAAACGTTGTCCCTCGACTTCAAGACCCTGAACATCGAGCGTGATGATCGTAGCAAACCCTATGGCTACCGCTATAACGCCAACGCCGCGCGCCTGACACTGCCCGGCCTGAACCCGCAGGAGGCCTTGCTGCTCACTTTGGCGGAGCAACAACTCGCCAAATTGCTACCCGCACGGTTGATGAGTTCGATGGATAGCATTTTCGACCAGGCACGCCACCAGCTCACCGACATTGTCCACCCTGCCGACAAGGAAGGTGCAAAAGCCCGGTTTGAACGCGAATGGCTACATAAGGTGCGCGTGCTCAGTACCAGCCAGCCCTTGCTGCCGCCGAAGGTGGATGACGATGTATTTCAGCAGGTCAGCAATGCACTCTACGAAAATAAATGGTTGGAAGTCACCTACAAAAACGCTTCCGGCTATGAAGCAAGTTACAAAATCATGCCGCTGGGTCTGGTGCAACAAGGGCCACGCATGTACCTCGCTTGCCGTTTTGAAGGCTATGACAACAACCGCAGCCTGGCACTACACCGCATGATCTCAGCCAAAGCCTCAACCCTGACCTTTGATCGCCCAAGTGACTTTGATTTGCAGCAACTCAATGACGATCTTGTCTTTAGCGAAGAAGCACCCAAAACCATTCGCCTGAGTTTTCGGATTGATAAAAACAATGGACTGCATATTGTGGAATGTCCGTTGTCGGCGGATCAGCAGGTTGTGGTGCTGGAGGATGGGTATGAAATCACGGCAACGGTGGTGGATACGGATGTGCTGGATCGGTGGCTGACGGGGTTTGGGGATGGGGTGAGTGAGATTACCAAGAGGCCGATGTAGTGTGCATAATGTGTTCTTGTTGGATCGCAACACAATTGAGGCTTTCAGCTACGTTATGCGTTAGTAACACCACTCATTAGGAACTATGAAATATGGAAACTTCTACAACCGTTAAAAAAATGATGGCTGGCAATAAAATTGTAGTGCCTGCTTATCAGCGCGCCTATTCGTGGGATACCCCGATAGAAAAATCAGATAGAAAAACGCAAACAGATGTATTCCTGGCGGACCTAGAGGAATACAGCAGAAGTAACACAAAAAGCCCATATTACTTCGGACACTTTCTTTTTGAAGAAAAAAATCAACAGTTCAATGTGATAGATGGTCAGCAACGCTTAACAACTATTGTTATATATTTGTCTGCTCTGTTTGCCAATTTGGAAAAGAAAAGAGCTTTATCGGAGAAAGAAACTTTTTGCCGTGAAGACATAATAAGTAGAGGAAGTGAGATACGTTTTTTGACTGTGGGCTATGATGAACAGCTATTCATCGACTATGTAATTAAGCAAAAGAAATATGACCATAACGGCCTTGATACGGAATCTTCACGACGGATCGTAAGAGCATTTGATTTTTTCAATAAGCAACTTTCAGACAAATCTGAAGACTATCTTGTTAAGATGCTTTCTATTATTAGTGAGGCGACCTGCACAACTCACCAAGTTCAGAATGAATCGGAAGCGATTCAGATGTTTGTATTTCAAAATAACCGAGGTAAGCGACCATCAAATCTAGAAATCATCAAAGCACAATTTATGTACCACGTGCATTTGCACGGAAGCAATGGCAAATATTCATTATTAAAGGAAATAGAAAACCGTTTTGAAAAAATATATAGATCAATTTCCATAATAGAATATAAAATAGACGAGGATGATGTTTTATTGTATACGCTTCGAGTGCATTTTAATTCGCTATGGGAGGCGAGCTCCTTGGATAAAATTAATAAAATATTGGCAAATGGCAACCCAATTGAATTTATTGAGTCGTTCACCCACTCGCTCTCGAAAAGTTTTGAACACTTATCTCTGTTTTTTAACTCGCATGAACGGGAAAACTTTCGAATTCATTCCTTGATAGCACTGGGCGGAATAGCTGTTGCACTACCGTTCATCATTAAAGCCTATACATATGGCCTGCTCACTAATGAAATTGGCAGACTATGTTCTTCTCTGGAATCATTAGTACTTCGACATCGACTAATCGGGACACGGGCAGACATAACATCAAGAATTAATGACGTATTCGAGAAATTCACGGAAGACAGAAAAGATATTTCTCCAATAGTTGAGCGCATTGAATGGATGAAGACGACAACTGACTGGTGGTGGGCATATTGGAATAATGACAAATTGCGCGAATCTCTTCAGGGCGAGATTAATCCTACGGTTGCAAAATACCTTCTCTGGAAATATGAGATTCACTTAGAACAGCAAGGTAAAGCCGGTTATTTGCCAACTCGGTTTGATAGAATTATTAATCCAGAATTGGAGCATATAGCTCCCAAGACTGAACCTGAAAGTAGACCACATGGTTATGACAATTATGACGAAGAATTTATTAATAAATATTTGGACTGTCTTGGAAATTATCTGTTGCTGTCAAAATCGCATAACTGCGCCGTTGGCAACATCTCACTTTCAAGAAAATTGGCTACATATATTCATAACGAACAGCAGCGAGAGCTGAAAGAATTTATTCCTGTTAATGAAATATGGAGCAAGGAAATAATTCAAAAACGTAAAAATAAGATAATAAATGTAATTATGAGTAACTGCTAAGAAGGGTGCAGAAAAATACTCTGCCGGGTGGCAATTCCGCTGCGATTCTTGCCGTCAGTGATTTTGGTCGTTATTGCCTCCATTGCACAAGCTGACGGCGGCGGATTCAAGTTCATTTGAAATTCAAACAGCAGCAAATCATGACCAAAATGACCGAACTCGAAGAAATCGTCTGGACTGAATGTGTTGAACGCCTGATGCCGCCAGACAAGGAAACCCAGGAGCGCTGGGAAAACGATCCATTTGCTATGCATCAGGAGCATTTTCGGATTCGGCCATTGCCCCCACAGCACAACAAGCTCTTAACGGCGGCGCATCAGGAGTGGGTAGATGAAGAACATTTCGCCCTAAATCGCCTTGGCATGACCGAAGACGAATTTGCCAACCGATTCCCGGTGCTTCGCGAGGGCTTCCTGGCGGGAAACGAGGAATCCATGCGTGCCGCTGCAACGTATGGAATGGCCTTGCAGGGAGTTGTTCGCAATATGGACATGGTCAACTGCTTTGCTTCCTTCCTGCCGCGAGCCTTGCCCGACCGGCGCAAGGAGCAGGCGGAATTCGGCAAACGTATCGTTGCAATGTTTTACCTGGAGCAAATGTACAAAGCCCAGCAGTCTGGGATGGACTACGCGGCGCTTGGGCTCAAGCGTGCGGATGCACTGTGGCGGTTTGCCAGTTCCTTGTGCGATTGATGCCGCACACTTGAGAGTGCTTTAAGCATCGAATAGCCATCTAACCCCGGTCAATCGTGCGGGAGCAGCTACCGAATTCGTAGTGTTTATACCCAGCTCCGAAGGCTTCCAGCGTCGCCGGATGGATGTCCGCCATGGGGCGGTAGTGGCTGATTGAGCGGGATCATTCAGCTGCGACACATTTTATCGTTCGGAGGTGGACAATACCAGCCTCCACACTGCACGGCGTCGCCATGAACGGCATTTGAAACACCTGCATCGCCATGCAAAACGCTCACTAATTCGTACTTTGATCGGAAATGTCGTACCACAACGGGGTTGGTGTGCCTTTATTGGCCCATCCAGCCACCGCGGTCAGGGAAAGCGCGCGTCTGCAAGCAAAGACGTTGGCCCCACCTGATTCACCCGATGCGACGTTGCGACCGTTCGAAACGAAAAAGGAGTTGTCATGTCGAAAACAGCATTCATTGAAAGCCAGTCCAGTGATCCCGTGATCCGTGCCATTGCACAGCGTGTAACACGCATCCTCAACGATGCAACAATTAGCAGAATGCGGCGGGAAGTACTTGTGTGCAAAGCCCAGGATGCTTTGAGGCGACGCCAAGAGAATGTACAGTTGCGTCAAAAGGCCAAAGCTACCACCGAAAAGGTTCGCCGTGACCCGCTAGAAGCACGCCGCAAGGAGCTGCAAGCACAAAAAGTGTGATGTCGCTGTGGCACGGACTGATAAAGCAGACCGTGCCGCATCTTCAAGGCCAAGGTACACAACCTGTCGCAACCAAACGAAAGGAAACAGCATGCTTTTAGAAATTGGCTACACCCAACACCACGGCAGGGACTGGCGCTATCCGGCGCAGCAGGATACTTTGTGGAATGGGTTGCAGGTTTTTCAGTCGCGCAATTTGCAGCCTGAGCAGTACAGCAGCGAAAGCGAGCAAGTGACGCTTGCTGTGGCCGATGGTGTTGGCAGCAGTCCGCAAGCCCAGCGCGCCAGCCGTCTGGTGCTGGACGCGCTGGCCGAAGCCATCACCGCCGGTGCTGCATTTGATGTGCGCCTGGTGCGGCGGTTGCAGGGGCGCTTGTGTGATGCGCTGGCCAAAGGCGAGACGTTCGGCTCGGCCACGACATTTGCCGCCATTCAGGCCCAAGGGGAGCGCTGTGTCGTTTTGAATGTGGGAGACAGCCGCGTGTACCGGATTTGCGCGAGCGGCCAGTGGCAGCAACTCTCGCATGACCATACGCTGCTCAACGGCATGATCGCGCGCGGCGAGGCTGATGCCGGTCAGGAGTATGCGAACATCTACAACATGCTCGATTCCTGCCTGGTTGCGGATGACGAGGACACCGAGTTTGAGGTGTACCGTTGCGAGTCGCCTTTTTTGCCGGGCGATGCCTTGCTGCTGTGTACCGATGGTGTACACGACACCATCAACGACAAGGAACTACAACGCTTGACAGAGGCATCACTGTCGCCACAAGCCCAGGTTCAGGTGTGGCGGCACGCTGTGCTGGCGGCTGGCGCACCGGATAATTTGTCGATGATTTTCGTGTGCAAACGTTGATTGTGGGCTGTTGACATCACACATCAAATGTTGCGTAGTCTTCAACGAGAAAAATGCCATCCTTTTGTAAACAGGGTTCTCCCGAATCCATCTGGTTTTTGATGGCATCAAAAGCTGCATTGGCTTCTCGCAAAATAACATCCTGCAAAAACTGGTCGTTGCTTCCCGGATCGTGGTGGGTAATACCGACACGCTTGGCGCGGTGCATTGCCTGTTTGACGACGCCATAGCCGGTGCCGTGGCCAAATCCACCGGTTTTCTTCATGTAGTGCGCATGCGCGTACTGCCCATCCATGATCAGCAAATCCGCACCGGCCAGGTGCTTGCGAAAAGCCTCGGATTCCGCCACGGTGTCCTCATGGTCGGTACACAGGACAAATACCTTGTCGCTGGGCATTTCATGGAAACGGTAGCTGATGCAGGTTGCATTGCCATGGTTGGTGCGGGCCATGGTCACAATCATGCACTGGCTGATAGGATACTTGCCACCATTGATAGGAATCTGCTTTTCGCCTTTGATGATGGTGGTATAGGCATCGCGGTTCAAGGTTGTGAAACCACCCTTGGGATGAATGACGATCACGCTGACATCAAAATCTTCCAGTGGCTTGAAGCTCATTTTGTGCATGATGTTCTTGGCATCAACCGGAAAATAGGGCCGCCTGAAAAGGCTCCTTATCATTTCCTTGGGACCCACTTTATGATCCACAGGCCCGTAAATTGTCATAGGCACCGTGTCAATAAAAGTCGGTGGTGCCAGGGTCATGCCCATGATATGGTCGTAATGCCAGTGGGTAAACATGATGACGTAATTCAGCCCTTTACCGATTTCTGGCATATACGTCAGACCGGCGGGCACCAGTCCGGTTCCGGCATCCAGCATCAAATGCGTTCCGGCTGGCAGGCAAACGCTGTCGATTTCAAAACAGGTCGTATTGCCACCCGTTTTGATGGAGGCCGCATTGCTGATGGCAATCGACCCCCGAGTTCCCCATGCCTTGATTTTCATGCTCATTCTCCTTGAAGATTTTCAGTGAGTGCGGTTGCAAACAGCTGGTACGCAGTCTGAATGCTGCGTTGCTCGAACGGATTGACGATGGTTGTTGGGCAAAGTTCCTTGGTTGACATGGTATCTCCTGTAATTACAGGTGCGAAGTATCTGCAACCGAACGTCAAAATGTGACGTGTTGAGCATTTTTGATCACGACTCTTGGGGCAGGGTCAGAATGCACGGCGCATTGTCACTGGGTTCGGGCGGCTGCGTGTACAACCTCGCCCAGGTGGAACCGCAGCCCCGAGGCGCTGGCAGACTGGATCAAGGCAAGCCTCGCAGAAACCCAGGGCGCAGTACGTGTGTGGCACCAAAATAAGGATAAAAACGACATGTAATCCTTATGTAGCAAGCGGGTTCAGCTACATATTTTGATGAATTTTTGCAGATGTGGCACCTATCGCTTGCCCGCATACAGACTGCTTATGCAAATAGTTGATATGTGGCCGAATGGCTCAAACAAAAATATCTAAAGCTAACCAATCTTAAATCGACCCCAAAGGAATTCTCCTTTTGTAGCCAAGCTGCAAAAGGAGAAGCCATGCGCCCAGCACCAGACCCATAGGGTTACCACGAACGGAACGGGTGCGCCATGTCGTCATGCGACACATTTTGACATACTGCTGCCGATAATTAGCTAACAGCAAACCATGACAAAAATGACAGAACGCCAAGAAGTCGTTTGGACGGAATGCGTTGAATCAGTGCGACATCAACGGGTTCCTCCTTCCACCCCCTGGTAACAAATTTAGAGAGTAATCGGAGGTTGAAATTGGATATATCAATACAAATATTAAACTTTCTGTCAACTGCAGAAGGTGTAAATCCTTTGTCATATAAAGGATTCCGGAATAGAACTACTGAATACAAAGGCGATGATACAAAATTTGTCAGACAACTGGCTGATAATATCAAATCACAAATATTGACTTTAAATGATGATTCATGCATAGGTCCATTCTTTGAAGACATTCATACAAAAGAAGAGCTGATAAAATTTATTAATAAAACCGATTTTGTCATGGAGGATTGGGATGGAGCAGCCAGGGGACGTTTTTCATCAACCATTGACGTTAGAGTTAGAGAAAATTCAATCGGAGTTGATATTAATCCCCATAAATTCATTTCCGATTTAATAGTTGCATGTAATTCCGGATTAAACCAGGATGGGTATAGGGTTGTAAAAGTATTTTCAATATCGAAAATCCTTGATGCAAAAAACATTAATGATTTTGACATGGATTTATTGCTTAATTTAAATAGGGCAAAAGATCAGGAAAACATAATAGAGGAGTCTAAGGTTTCTGTATTTGTAGATAGAAACAACATATATAGAATTTCTCCATCATTCAACTTTACTCAAGTTAAAGCCATGATCGAAGGTCGATCCAGATTAGACGAAGCGATTAAACATGTAGAGTCGATTTTGAATCAATAACATTGGCATGACCCTCATGGCAGAGGCAGGATGCACCCTGACGCAGTACGTGTGTGGCACAAAAATAAGGATAAAAACGACCTGTAACCCTTATGTAGCAAGCGGGTGCAGCTACATATTTTGATGAATTTTTGCAGATGTGGCACCTATCCCTTGCCCGCATACAGACTGCTTATGTAAATAGTTGATATGTGGCCGAATGGCTCAAACAAGAATATCTAAAGCTAACCAATCTTAAATCGACCCCAAAGGAATTCTCCTTTTGTAGCCAAGCTGCAAAAGGAGAAGCCATGCGCCCAGCACCAGACCCATAGCGTTACCACGAACGGAATGGGAGCGCCATGTCGCCATACGACACATTTTGACATACCGCTGCCGATAATTAGTCCATACCAAACGGTTTAACCCTCATGGCAGCGGCAGGATGCACCCTGACGCAGTACGTGCGTGGCACCGAAAAAAGATCAAAATGACCTGTAGCACTTATGTAGCAAGCGGGTGCAGCTACATATTTTGAGGCATTGTGGCACATGCCGCACCCGTCTCCTATCCGCATACAGACTGCTTATGTAAATAGTTGATATGTAGCTGAATGGCTAATAAAAAAATATCTGAAGCTAACCACTCTTAAATCGACCCCAAAGGGTTTCTCCTTTTGTAGCCAAGTTGCGAAAGGAGAAGCCATGCACCCAGCACCAGACCGATAGCTCCGCCATTCAGTGTTGCGATTCGACACATTTTGACACAACCCTGCCGATAATTAGTCCATACCAAAAAATTTAATTTAGTGAGGTAATAAAATGTTTCCGTTAAACAAAAATTTCTCATTCGATAGAAAAGGTTTTACTCTAGTTGAGTTGATGATTTCTGCAGCCATAGTTGGAGTATTTTTATTGTTATATCTTTCAGCTTACCATGATTATATGGTACGTGCCAAAATGACTGAAGTAATCTTGGCAGCAACAGATGCTAAATTATTAATAACCGAAGCATTCATAACTGGAGGAGCAGATGGAGTTGCCAAAGCTTCATCAGATTATTCTGATAGAAAAACTTCTGAAAGAGTATCCTCCAGGCATATAGAAGATATCTTTATAGACCATGCTAATGGTGTTGTAACTGTAGTCATAAGTAAAGTTGCTCCCGGCTTTCCAGCTGATGCAGTCGGAAAAACGATAGTATTTACTCCATTTGTTAAGAAAAAACTTATTGGAAGTGAAGAAGGGCTTGAAGGTCGAGTTGAATGGGTATGTGCATCAGAATCAGCTAAAACGGCAATATCTCGTGGATTTACCGATGCAGTTACTGGTAACTTTCCTCCTAAATATGTCCCTTCTGAATGTCGTTGAATTCAAGCGGATAGGAAATCCAACTATTTTCCCCATATGAGCGTTCGGTAGACGATCTGTTTTTTCATGGCGTTGGTGGTGCGTGTTGCGCCCCTGAGCCGTGGAGCGTGCCGCGTCGCGTTCAGTAATGTTCTTTAACAAATAAGGAGGGCATCTTCGTCAGTTAAAACTATTGCCATTACATGTCCAGTTTGAAAAGTTGAATCAACCAAAAGGAGTAAAGCATGATGAAACAAGCACTAGACCCGCACCCCTCATTCACCACCCGGCTTTTGCCTGGCAACGACGAACCCGAGCAAATCAGCAGTGACGGACTGTTGCCTTTACTGCAACACTGGACCCTGGCTCTTTTGCTAAGTTGCAATAAAACCAGGAATATTCTGGAGGATTACCACCTGCGTCGGTTGCTGAAGGTGGGCAAGCCTGAGTATTGGCGGCAACGTGATGACTATCCCATTTGTGGCGATGACGAAGACGATGCATATGGCAGGCATCTGAGCTTCGAGGAGCGTTTGCGTCTGCAAAATCTGAAGACCGAGGAACTGCTGAATGAGGCCAAGGACAATCTGGCGAGAACTGCTGCGGATTTTGCACATCCACTGTTTCACAATCTGTCACTGCTCGGGGAGCTGCTGGGCCTGTCGGAAACCGACAAAGTCGTGTTATGCGTACTGGTGCTGATAAATGGCGAGCGTCGGTTTTCCAGGGTGGTGAGTCGTTTAAGTATTTCCATAGCCGACGAAAGCCAGTTTGTGCTCAAACTGGCATCCATGACACGTTGTAGCAGGAACGATCTCAATGCTGCTTTGCGGCTTGATGGTGCTTTGCGCCAAACCGGCTTGCTGGAATTGAAACGCGAAACACGTGATCTGGAAGACTATTTCGAGCTCGCTGATGGTCTGACTGCAAAGCTGCTGGAGCCTGGCGTGACCGAAGCCGATCTGGTGCAACTCTTCTTTACGCCGCGCAAGCGCAGCATGCTCGGCTCCGAGCAGTTTGACTACCTGGGCGCGGAGTTGCGTGTGATTGCCGGCATCTTGCAAGAAGCCTTGCGTCAGGGCATCAAGGGTACCAACGTGCTGCTGTACGGCCCACCCGGCGTAGGCAAAACCGAGCTGGCATCCGTGGTGGTTCAGATGCTCAATGCCGAACTATATGAAGTGGGCTACGCCGACAAGGACGGCGATCCGATTCGGGGTGCCAAACGTCTGCGTTCATACCACCTGTGCCAGCGCTTGTTAAGCCGCCGCCGCAATGTGGTGGTCTTATTCGACGAGATTGAGGACATGCTGGAAGATGGTGAAATACCTGGAAAGGCCTGGGTCAACCGGACGCTGGAAGAAAATCCGGTGCCCGCTATCTGGATCACCAACCAGGCCGGTGCGCTTGATCCGGCGTACCGGCGCCGTTTCGACTATTCCGTGCACATTGACACGCCACCACGTGCAGTGCGTAAACAGATTGTGCTGCACCACCTGCGTGATTTGACCACCGACCTTGCCGCCAGCGAAGAATGGCTGGATGCCTTGACGGTACAGGTCGAGTTGAGTGCCGGCCAGATCGAGCGTGCAGCCAAGGTGGCCCGGCTGGTGGAAGCACAAGCCCTGGAGCGTGGAGACGTGGCTGCGGTCCAGAGCTGCGTCACGCGGGTCGTGGAGCGTTCTGCGCGCTTGCTGGGGCAGGCCAAGCCCCGGAAAAGCCGTGAAATGGCCACGGCGTACGATCTGGCCTATTTGCACACCGATGTGCCCATGGCCGATGTGTTGGGTGTCTTGCAACAGTCAACGAGTGGGTCGTTTTGCTTCTATGGCCCGCCAGGAACGGGTAAAACTGCCTTGGCCCGGCATATTGCCCACACGCTGGGGTTGCCAGCCGTGGTGCGTCGGGCGTCGGATTTGTTGTCACCGTATGTGGGGGAGGCGGAACAAAACATTGCGAAGATGTTCAAAGAGGCTAGTGCCGAGCCTTGTGTGCTGATTCTGGATGAAGCGGATTCATTCTTGCAGTCGCGTGCCCAAGCAAAACATTCCTGGGAAATTACCCAGGTCAATGAGTTACTTACCCAAATGGAGGATTTTGATGGTTTGTTTATTTGCACGACCAACCTGCTGGAAAAGCTGGATGCCGCGAGTCTGCGTCGCTTTGACTGGAAGATTGCATTCTGGCCCATGACCGCAGCGCAGCGCTGGGCCTTCTTCCTGCAGGAGTTTCACCTGCTGGGTGCAGACATCCAGACTGCCATGGGCCTGCAATCGACCGTACAACAGCAGCTCAATGGTTTGACACCAGGGGATTTTGCGCCGGTCACGCGCCAGTTCCGTCTGATGCGAAGCATACCTACTGCTCAGCAATTGTTTGAGCGCTTGTACACCGAGTTGCTGACCAAACAGGGTGGCGAGGTGGCCCAGACCGGCAGGGGAAAGTTGTCCGAATTGCCTGCGGCGTATGCCAAACATACGGCCAACAAAAACAAGCTTCCATTGGCAGCCTGAATGCCTGAATGGGCATCCCCGGCCAGGCCGGGGTATGTGCCGGGATTTTGTCAACAATAACTGGAGTAAATTGGAGTAAATCATGGATCGGAATAAATTTCAAAAGGACGCAGCGTTCAAGCAACTGCTGCACAACGTGTTGGAAACAACCCAGCACAACGAAGAACTGGTGCGCGAACAAGTCAGCGAGAACGAAGAGCAGTTGCTGGCGCTGCAACGGCGCTTTAGCGCCCAGCCGCTGCGTGGATTCAAGCCGGGACAGATCGTGCAATGGAAGCCGGGCATGCGAAACCGGCGCTTGCCAAAATACGGTGAGCCAGTCATCGTGATGGAAGTACTCAACCCTGCGGTATTTGACAACGACGTGAATTCTCACGGAAGCAATTTGTACCATGAACCTCTGACCCTGGTGCTGGGCGTTATTGATCCCGATGATGGTGATTATTTATGCCTGCACTACGATGGACGTCGCTTTGAGGTGCAAACCGATTGTGGAGAAACACCATGAATACCCCTAGAAAACTTGACCCGAAACTGAAAAGCATTTTGCATGGATTGGCACAATCGGAGCTGCCGATACAGGATGTTCGGTACGACGAGCAACGGGAGCAGACCATCGCGAGCTTGCGCGCCAGCTTTTTGCGCATGCAAAGCACCGATCCAGCGCAATTTCGTCCCGGAGACCTGGTGCGCTGGCAGCCCGGTTTGAAATGTGCAAAACTGCCCGAGTACGGAGAATCTGCCGTGGTGGTCGAATGCCTGGACCCACCTATTGTGGATGGCCCCCCCAACAGCGGATCACCGTACTTTCGCAATCCACTCAGCCTGGTGCTGGGTTTGTGGCACGATGGTGGCTTTCATTGCTGGCATTTCGATGGTCGGCGTTTTGAGCGAGTAAAGCGATGATGCGGTGAGCTGGCAACGCCTGATTGGGAAATGTGCGCAAAACGCCATGAATACAAGTGCTTTTTGCGCATACCATACCCCATACGGCCTGTTTTTTTCTTCAACCAATAACAAGGAGCGCGCAACATGAATATTGTAGACATGCTGGTTAATAAAATAATTTCTGAAACCCAATGGCCAACCCGGATGAAAGAATCTGGAGATATTTACCCGGTCGATGACTGTTTTCCGGAGGAAATATTTCATGACGCACCAGACCTGGAGGTATTTCAATATCCCGATCCTGATACTATTGAAGACGGGAGTGATATTACCGAGGTTCCCCGCTCATTGCTGGGAAGCTACACCAGAATGGCGAGCCCAGGTATCATCACCTTGTATGCAGACAATATTGCAGCGTACTGGAAAAGCCTTTTGAGGCATACGCAGCGCTCCTACCCCTTGCTCTACCCGCGTGAAGCTGAACGCATTCTTCGATTAATAGTTCAGTCAGTTTACGAACACGAACGTTTCCATTATTTATGTGATTTTGCGCGGCGGGTGTTCAAGGAGACATCGCATGATCGCCTGCACGAAGAGGCACTTGCAGTAGCAGCTACATGGCATTGGGTGAACAAAATGAAAGATAACCCGGAGTTTGAAAACCTTCACCCGAAGGTGCGTCGGGAAATAGTTCGGCAAAGATTCCAATACCGTAGTCCTGGATATCGTGACTGGGGGAATTATTCAGACAGGAAAATATTTCATGACGCTACCAGCGAGTATCTGTTTCCTTCGGCAGCGGCAATGTTTTCCACGTGCGGACTTGAGTTAAGCCAATGGCTTCTCGCCACCGCGTTTGATGCCAAAAACATGGCATGCATTGCCAGAATTCGTGAAAACAATGGTGAAATGATTTATGGCCCATGCTCTGAATCCATCAATCCGGATTCGACGGACGAACAAATCAACTCCTTAGTATTTTCCCTGGTGGAAAAGTATTTGAAGGATTTTGTACCTGGGCCGTTATTGGATGATTTCGAACGAAGACTTCGCCGCACAAGTCAGTTTCTGGAAAAGGACAGCAAACTTCAGCACTGGGTCAGGGATAATACCGGGATGATTGGCGTATGGCACGGGCTGCGACAGGCTCCCGTTGTCAGTTCAAGTATTCTGAGGGCGGTTTCATCTGCAGTGTATGACGGGATGCAGATGAAGCTGGGTTTCGCAGGAAAAGACGAACAGGTGGTATATCCGCTTGGATTGGTCAGCCGCGAAAAGGTGTTGTATCTGGTGTTTGCATATTCTGGGAAAAAGATACCATATGTGATGGCTCTTCACCATATATCGCCAACCCCAGAGGTGTTGCAAAAAAAGATATATAGAGATTATGGATTCAAACTTGATGAATACTTCAGGCATGGATTGCCATTTGACCTTGATAAAAATGAGCCAGTCTTTAAAGATGTCGAATTGCTCTTTGATAAATCTTTTCATACATCGTTAAAGGAACAGCCACTTTTGGATGCCATTACCGGCCAGGCAGTTACCATCGACTCACAAGGAAGTAACGGCTGGGTCAAGGTAACTGGCTCGCTGCCGAATAACATGGAGTTACGTTGGTGGTTGCGGGGATTTGGCGAAGAAAACAATATCCGGGTGATCAAACCGGATAGTTTGAGAGCCTGGATTCAGGGATCGTTGTTTGACCAGTTGACTGGTTTGCCGACGCGGATCGCAACAAACCACGATCTTGATCGTTTGATCGCATCTAGTCAACGCACCAATACGCCCTTCGCAGTATTTATGATAGACATTGATCGCTTCAAATCAGTTAATGATACCCATGGACACGAAGGAGGGGATGATGTTCTCCGGGAGGTGGCAAAAAGGCTTAAGGGGGCGTTGCGTGAATATGATGTTCTTGGTCGTTGGGGTGGAGAGGAGTTTTTAGTTGCATTATCTCCGAATGTTGATAATTTAAATAAAACCCATGAAGATTTGACCATGGAGCGCGCGGACAATCTTCTTAAAGCTATTAATGGTCAAAAAATTGCTATTTCCAATGTGGTAAATATCGATGTCACCATAAGTATTGGTGTTCGATATATTGATCCCCGCACCTCACAAACAAATCCTGATAAAGAGAAAATAATAAAGGAAGCCGACAGGGCGCTCTATGTGTCAAAAGAACAGGGTCGGGACAGGGCTACGTTATGGCACAGCAATATGCCGAAAGATTGATCGACCAACCAAGACTCCACCATGGGACAAGCCGCACAAAAAATCGCCTTTACCGCCGAAGACTACCTGGCCTGGGAGTCAAAGCAGGTTGAGCGGCATGAGTATCTGGATGGCGAGGTATTTGCCATGGCCGGTGCGGAAGACCGGCATGTGACCGTGGCCATGAACGTGGCGTTCGCCCTGCGCCAGCACCTCAGCGGCAGCCCATGCCGTACCTATATGAGCGACATGCGGCTGCACGTTGCCGACGCCAACGGCTATTTTTATCCGGATGTGATTGTGACGTGCAGTGCGCAGGACCAGACCAGCGCGTTGTCCAAGTCCGAGCCCAAACTGATTATCGAAGTGCTCTCGGCTAGCACCGCCGCCTATGACCGGGGTCTGAAGTTCAGCCACTACCGCAGCCTGCCCAGCCTGGAGGAATACGTGCTCGTTGACCTCGACACCCGCAGCACCGACTGCTACCGCAAAGGTGCCGACGGCCTGTGGGTGCTGCACCCGTTTGCCAAGGGCGCGGCGGTGGAGCTTGCCAGCGTGGCGCTGATGGTCAGTGCTGCGCAGTTGTTCGCCGAAGTGTCGGAAGTAGTATAAAAATCCCACCATGCATGCCAACGCCTCGCTTTCCACCAAGCTGATTCGCACCGGGGCGTGCCTGCTCCTGGTGGCGCTGGCTTCCATTGGGCTGACCTTGTGGGTGACTTGGCAGCTCGAAGGCGGCGCGGCGGCGGTCAATGAGGCCGGGCGCATGCGTATGCAGACCTGGCGCTTGTCCAGTGCGGTTCTGGCGCAGCGTCCGGCGCAGGAAATCGAAACACTGGTGGTGCAGTTCGACCAGAGTCTGAACCTGCTGCGCACGGGAGACCCCAGTCGCCCCTTGTTCGTTCCGTCGGATGATGCCGTGCGCCAGCAATTTGCCAGGGTGGCCGCCATCTGGCAGGCCCAGCGCCAGCATTGGCTGGATAACCGGGAACTGGCCCCTGGGCAATCCATAGCCTCGGCAGATGCGTTTGTCGAAGCGATTGACCGTCTGGTGCTGGCCATCGAACAGCAGTTGTCGCGCTTCACGGCCATTTTGAACCTGTTTCAGTTTGTCATGATGGCCCTGGCCATCGGGGGCGCGGTCGTCATGCTCTACACCGGCTATCTGTATGTCATCAACCCCCTGGCCAAATTGCGCCAAGGCTTGCAGCTGGTGGAAACCGGCGACTTCAGTACCCGTGTGGAAGCCGACACCGAGGACGAATTCGGGCAGGTCGCCACGGGCTTTAACGTCATGGCGGCCAAGCTGCAAGCCATGTACGAAGGGCTGGAAGCGCAGGTGCAGGCCAAGACGAAGCATATAGAAGCCCAGCGTGCGCGCATTGAAACGCTCTACGAAGTCAGCGCCTTCCTGGCTGGCGCCAACACCATTGAAGAATTGTCCAGGGGCTTTGCCCAGCGTGTGCGCGTGGTCATGCGGGCTGACGCGGTGGCGGTACGCTGGTCAGATGAAGCCAATCAGCGCTATCTGATGCTGGCTTCGGATTGCTTTCCGCAGGACATGGTGCAGGAAGAGCGCAGCCTGCTCTCGGGCGCCTGTGCCTGCGGCAGCCTCAAGCAAGACGCCCGCACCCGTGTGATCCCCATCGCCAGCCAGGACGCAAGCCCCGTGCGTAACTGCATGCGTGCCGGTTACGAGTCGCTGGTAAGCGTACCCATCCGTCTGCAGCAGCGCTTGATTGGCGAAATTGATTTATTCTTCCGCAGCCCCGTGGTACTGGTCAGCGAGGAGGAAGAACTGCTCGACGCCCTGGCCAGCCATCTGGCCAGCGCCCTGGAGGGTTTGCGCGCGGCAGCACTGGAGCGCGAGGCGGCGGTGGGCGAGGAGCGGGCGCTGCTGGCGCGTGAGCTGCACGACTCCATCGCGCAATCGCTGGCTTTTCTCAAAATCCAGGCGCAGCTGCTGCGCGGCGCCATCCAGAAGGGGCGCCACGCACAGGCGCAGACCACGCTGGACGAGCTCGATACCGGCTTGCGCGAAAGCATCAGTGACGTGCGTGAACTGCTGGTGCACTTTCGCATCCGCACCAACAGCGATGATATTGAGCAGGCCTTGCAGGAAACGCTGCAAAAATTCAGGCACCAGACCGGCTTGCCCGCACGCCTGCACATAGAAGGGGAGGGCTTGCCACTGCCCGCCGACGTGCAGGTGCAGGTGCTGCATGTGCTGCAAGAAGCCCTGTCCAATGTGCGCAAACATGCCCGTGCCACGCACGTCAGTCTGGAAGTCACCAAGGGTTTGCGCTGGCGTTTTGTCGTGCGCGATGATGGCGCGGGTTTTGATCGGCAGCGCAGTCCGGGGGACTCGCATGTGGGTCTGAAGATCATGCGTGAGCGCTCCAGGCAGATTGGCGCGGAAGTGCTGGTAGAGTCCACGCCGGGAAAGGGCACCAGCGTCACGCTCAATTTGCCCCAGCATCCGGTCAGCAGTGGGGGCGTTTCCACTGTGGGCCTGGAGGAGATGGAAAGATTCGAAAGAATCGAAAGAACCGAAAAAAACAATGAAGCCTATTCAATTGCTCGTGGTGGATGACCACACCTTGTTTCGCCGGGGCCTGATCGCCTTGCTCTTGCAAGATGGCCGTTTCAATATCCTGGCCCAGGCCGGTGATATGGGTGAGGCTCTGCGCTGTGTGGAGTATGGCGTACCCGACCTGATCCTGCTGGACAACCATTTGCCGGGGGTGCGTGGCGTGGATGGCATCGGCGCATTGAAAGCGGCGTTCCCTGGGACGCAGATCGTGATGCTGACCGTCAGTGAAGACGAAAAAGACCTGGCCGCAGCGCTGCAAGCGGGTGCGGATGGTTACTTGCTCAAAACCGTGGAATCCGAGGATTTGTGCGAATCCATTGTCAAGGTGCGTGCGGGCGAATCGGTCATCAGCCCGGAAATGATGACCAAGCTGGTGACGGCGTTCCGGGCCAATAAACCGCGTTTACCTGCCATCGCTGTGGAAACTCAGGAAGCCCAGGCCCAGGCCCATCAGGGTATTGCCCTGCTGTCAGCGCGTGAGCGGGAGGTGCTGATGCTGATTGCGCGTGGCGACAGCAACAAGGTGATTGCTCGCACTATGGACATTGCCGAAACCACGGTCAAAATCCACGTGCAGCACATTCTGCGCAAACTGCAACTGACTTCGCGCGTACAGGCTGCGGTCTATGCGGCCAGTCTGGAGCAATGAACCTCAATGCTTGTGATCCAGCCACATCTTGGGCACAACGGGTGCGCTACCAGGGGCGGTGGTGGCAACGGGTAGAGTGAGTTCGGTCTTGCTCTGTACGCCGTTGGTGTCCTTGAAAAGCAGCGTCAGCGCAACGGTGCGGTCCTTGGTCAAAGGCTCTTTCAAGTCCATCAGCATGATGTGGTAGGCACCCGGTTTGAGCTCTACGGTCTTTCCGGCAGGCAGATCCAACCCGTCCTGCATGGCGCGCATCTGCATGATGTCGTTGTCCACCTTCATTTCATGAACTTCCACGACAGCGGCTACCGGGCTGGAGACAGCCACCAGCCTGGTCGCCTCCTTGGCGGTGAGTTTCATGAAAGCGCCGGTTGCCTTCTGGCCAGGAACCGTTGCGCGCGCCCAGGCATCAGTAATGGTCACGGATTGGGCAGATTGGGCAGATTGGGCAGATAGGCTGGTGCAAGTCAGGCCAAGGGTAAAGCCAAGGCTGATAAGGCTAAGGGTGGAGCGAAGAAGTTTGGGTTGCATGGGTTTGATTTCTCGTATGGTATGGAATGGCTGGTATTTTGAGGCACAATTTTCCCCCATGACACATTCCACACACTACGCACATTATCCCCTTGGCCGTCCGCGCCGCCTGCGCCGCGATGCCTTTACCCGCAACCTGGTGCGCGAGCACCATCTTACGGCCCATGACCTGATTTACCCGGTTTTCGTCGTGGACGGCACAGGGCAGCGCATACCCATAGCCTCCATGCCCGGCGTCGAGCGATTGAGCCTGGACCTGCTGCTGCCCGTGGCGCAGGAGTGCGTGGAGTTGCAGATTCCGGTCATGGCGCTGTTTCCGGTTATTGACCAGTCGCTTAAAACCTACGACGGCAAAGAGGCGCTGAATCCCGATGGCCTGGTGCCGCGTGTGGTGCGGGCGTTGAAAAAAGAGTTTCCCGAGCTGGGGGTGATGACCGACGTGGCGCTGGACCCCTTCACCAGCCACGGCCAGGACGGATTGCCCGATATGCGCCCCGAAGAAAACGGCTACATCCTCAACGACGAAACGGTGGCGATTCTGGTGCAGCAGGCGCTGACCCAGGCGCAAGCGGGTGTGGACATCGTGGCCCCCAGCGACATGATGGACGGGCGCATTGGCGCAATTCGCGCCGCACTGGAAGCCAAGGGCCATATTCATACCCGCATCATGGCCTACAGCGCCAAGTATGCCAGTGCGTTTTACGGGCCATTCCGGGACGCCGTGGGGTCCGCCAGCAATCTGGGCAAGAGTAACAAGAAGGTCTACCAGATGGACCCGGCCAACGGCGACGAGGCCTTGCGCGAAGTGGCGCTCGATATTGCCGAAGGTGCCGACATGGTGATGGTCAAACCCGGCATGCCGTATCTGGATGTGTTGCAGCGCGTCAAGCAGGAATTCCGCGTGCCAACCTTTGCCTATCAGGTTTCGGGTGAGTACGCCATGCTCAAGGCCGCTGCCGCCAATGGCTGGCTTGACCATGATGCCGTCATGCTGGAGAGTCTCCTGGCGTTCAAACGCGCAGGGGCCGATGGCGTGCTGACCTATTTCGCCCGTGATGCTGCGCGCTTACTAGGAAAACAATAGCTGCCCCCGCACAATCCATAAGCCATGGGAGGTAATAGTATGCGAATTTTCCACATCCAGAACAACAGCAGCGTGACCGAGATCGCCGAGCTGGAAGGTCTGAGCGCTTCTGCGCTTGGCCGACAGTCGTATGTATGGATTGCCTGTGCGCGTGATGAATTCGAAGGAAAAATCAGCCAGGTCCAGTCCACATTGAATGCCCTGACAGGCTTGCAGCTGGTGGATTTACACGTTTCCGATTTACGCAACAACCACTTGCCCTCGCATTACGACTACACCTCGGAATACGACATCCTGGTCTTTCGGCGTCTGGCAACTGGTGCCGAGCCGGGTGGTACTACACAGCCACCTCCCGATGTGGACCGCCGCCGCAACAGTCTGCCCATCCTGCGCCGTATCGACACCAGCCCGGTCGGTTTTGCCATATTTGACCGGGTTGTGCTGACCGTACACCCAGCCGCTTGTCCGGTGCGCACGGCCTACGCGGCCCGCTTGTTGCAAGCAGCCAGCGCCGAGTCGCGCGCAGCCGGTGTGCGTTTGCCTACCAGTCCGGCTGATCTGATGCTGCGGGTGGTCAATCTGATGGTCGATGGTTATCTGGAACTGCGCCGCGAACTGACCCGCCAACTGGACCACTGGCAGGCAGCGTTGATCGAGCCGACCAACAAGTTCAATGATTGGGGCGCCTTGCTCGATGCCCGGCTTTCGCTGCACCAGCTCGACGAAATCTGTGAAGACCAGCGTTCTGCCATACAAGACTGGATCGAGGCGCTGAAAACCTGGCCCCAGGCCGCCACCCCGGCAGAACAGCGCGAACAGGATTTGCTGCATGTGCGCAGCCGCGATGTACTGGAACACATCGAGCGCGTGGTGCACCACGTCCATCGCATGGAGCAAAGCACCGAGACCGCCGTGCAGATGCATTTCAGCGTGCAAGGGAGCCGCACCAACGAGATCATGCGCACGCTGACCGTATTGACGGCGATCTTTTTGCCGCTGAATTTCATGACCGGCTTTTTCGGTATGAATTTTGAGTTTTTGCCCCTGATCCACCAGAAAGCCGGATTCTGGTGGGCCATCAGCGGCATGGTGCTGACCGGCATCAGCTTGATTGTGCTGTTCTGGCGCAAGCACTACCTGGGGCGCAGCACGCGATAGGTGGTCAGGCGGTCAGGCGGTCAGGCGTTATAGCTTGCTTGCGCTTTTTTGAAGACTGCAACCCGTTACCATTGGCTCCCTCGTATTTTCTCTCATGGAGTCCTTTGGATGATTCTTGAACTTGTCGATATCCGCATCCACCCCGGCCAGAATGCTGCTTTTGAAGAAGCCATCCATCGTGGCCTGCGCACGGTCATTGCCAACGCCCAGGGCTTTCAGGGCTACAAGCTCAATAAGGGGCTGGAAAACCCGCAGCGCTATCTCTTGCAGATTTTCTGGAACACGCTGGAAGACCACACGCAGACCTTTCGCCAGTCGCAGGCCTTTGTGCAATGGCGCGCCATCGTCGGGCCATTCTTTGCCGAAGCGCCTGTGGTCGAGCACTTTGACCTGGTGAGCAAGTCCGACGCATAGGCGCATGGCACTTTCCTACATCTGGTCCGCCTTCTTTCTGGTGGGCCTGGCGTCTGCGGGTGTGCAATGGCTTTTCATGGGCGATGTGGAGGTGTTCAAGCGCATTGTGGACGGCACCTTCACTTCGGCCAAAATGGCGGTGATGGAGATTGCGCTGCCGCTGGCGGGCATCATGGCGCTGTGGCTGGGGTTGCTCAATATCGGCGAGAAAGCCGGGGCGATCAACTTTGTGGCCCGGCTGATCGGGCCTTTTTTCACGCGCATTTTTCCCGAGATTCCCAAAAACCACCCCGCATCAGGGCACATACTGATGAATTTCTCCGCCAATTTTCTGGGGCTGGACAATGCAGCCACGCCGTTTGGCCTGAAAGCAATGGAGAGTCTGCAAAGCCTCAACCCCAACAAGGACGAAGCCAGCAATGCCCAGATCATGTTTCTGGTGCTCCAGACATCGGGCTTGACCCTGATTCCGCTGTCCATCATCGCCCAGCGCGCCATACTGGGAGCAAGGGACCCATCAGATGTATTCCTCCCCATTCTGATAGCCACCTATGTCGCAACCGTGGTGGCTTTGGTCAGTGTGGCCATCAAACAGCGCATTAATCTATGGGACAGGGTGATTGTTGCCTGGGTCGGTGGCATCAGCGCAGCGATTGGTGCGCTGGTCTGGTATTTCGTCAACTACCTGAGCCGCGCCGAGATTGAAGTATTTTCCAAAGTGGCCAGCAACCTGGTGTTGTCGGCGGTCATTGCGGCGTTTCTGATCGGCGCGTTGTACAAGAAAATCAATGTGTTTGATGCCTTCATCGAAGGTGCCAAGGGCGGGATTCAAACCGCACTGACGATCATTCCCTATCTGGTTGGCATGCTGGTGGCCATCGGTGTGCTGCGCAATTCGGGTGTTCTGGGCTTTGTGGTCGATGGCTTCACCTGGATTTTCTCCCAGCTTGGCTGGAATACCGATTTCACCCCGGCGCTGCCCACGGCGCTGATGAAGCCCATCAGCGGCAGTGGCGCACGGGCCATGATGATCGACGCCATGCAGACCTATGGCGTGGATTCCTTCGTCGGGCGTCTGGCCTGTGTGCTGCAAGGGGCTACGGATACGACCTTTTACATCATCGCCCTGTACTTCGGCTCGGTGGGCATCCGGCGTGCGCGCTACGCGATTGGTTATGGCCTGATCGCCGACCTGGCCGGGGTACTGGCATCGGTCGGGGTGGCATACCTGTTCTTTTACTGATCTACATGCCTACATACCAAATAAGGCGATTTCCAGCAGCGTTTATACCGATGGTGAGAAAATTCTGGCTATCACCACAGAATGCGAAAGTTGAATGATGGATACGAAAGATATCGC
>JAYRRD010000220.1:0-2034 GCA_041910275.1 Rhodoferax sp. | reverse complement strand
GTATGAATGGATGGCCTTCAAATCGCGTGATGCACAAACACTGGAGGCTGATGTAGATGAAATACTGGAGGGGTTCGGCGAGAAATACAAGTTGGACTTTTGTTAAATCATTACGGAAAGACTTTCCGGTGAGCGCTTATTTCAAACGATTTCTGCAATGCGCCAGTCTGCTCCAACTTTGGTTTCTTTGTCCGCCCACGGGATTTCGGCTCGCGTCGCTGCCCCTGATGGCTGTGTTGCCGTTTTCCGGTTCCGCTCGACCTGCGCCAAGCCTTGGGAAGTCGCTACACAAATGGCCTGGTGGTTGATTTGTTGCAGGATCACCCAATGGTACAGGGCGTGCCGACCCCATTGTTGGTCAAAGGCCAAAACGGGTTTTCCAGAACACGAAATATTGCGCCATCATGTTTTCGCAATGGTAGGCAGTAGTGTTGTATCAAACGTCAATAAATCAATACCATGCTGGATTGCGGTTGCTGCGATGATCGCATCCGGCAACCTGATTTTCTTCGCGCAGCGAAGCGCAATGGTCGCATCTTCAATTTTGGCGGTAATGGGTAAATAGGCAAAGCTGGATAAACGGCTACGGATTAGTTGATCTTCCAGCAAAGTGATTCCTGGAAACCCCAATAACTCCATTCGTGTGATTGCGCTGTAAGCACATTCGTCTGCCAATAAACCACGTTGCGACACCCATTGCGTTGTTTCCGGTGTCGCCTTGAGCATGCCCAAAATGAAGTTGGTATCGAGTAGATATTTAACGCCACTCATCACGCAGCTTTCTCTGAATATCAACGGGATTGGCTGAAAAGGTCGCGGAGTTTTCCAGCCCCCCACACAAATCGGCTAATTTGACCGCTTGTGTGTTGGCTATTTGAGCCTTGGCAAAGGGCTTTGCTGCCGATGTTGCGGACTTGTTGGAGGCCGCATCAAATTCGGCAAACCATCGCCGGAATTCTGCAAGCTCCTGCGGCAGTAAATTCGAAACAACCTGCTCCAAAGATTCCACTGTAGTCATACGATCACCCTCAGAAAATGTCAGACCAACTCTACCAGCAACTCCGGGTGGCGGCTGACCAGTTTGAGCAGGCTTTGCGCCGCGCCGCTGGGCACCTTGCGCCCTTGCTCCCACTCTTGCAGCGTGCGAACTGAAATGCCGGTGGCACGGGCAAATTCTGCTTGCGACATACCGGAGCGCATGCGCGCCGCCATGAGTTGCCATTGGGGGCCGGTGAGTACCTCCTGCTTTTCGAACGTGCCGTCGCCAGCCGTTACGGTGCGCCGCACACTGCCATCGGGCAAAGGTTCAAACGTCGTGGTGCGCCCTATTTTTCCAGTTTGCAGTTCACGCACGGCCTCCAGCAGTTCAGCGCCGATGTTGCGTGTGGCATCGCGTTGCTTCAGTTGTGCATCAGTCATCATGGTCAAGCAATTCCTTCAATTGTTTCAACACCGCGCCTGGGATACTGGATTGTGCCCCCTTGGCGTAAATTACCAACAGCAGGATTTGACCCGCTGCAGTGCGTGCGTAGTAACACACCCGCACGCCACCCGATTTACCACCGCCAGGGCGCGCCCAACGTACCTTGCGCACGCCGCCCGAGCCCTTGACGAGCACTCCAGCGTCCGGTTGTTCCAACAAAAACTGCTGAAACGCGGTGTAGTCGTCTTCGCTGAAATAGTCGTAGACCATTTTGGAGAACACACTGGACTCGATAAACTCAAATTGCATCGCGGCAATTGTACGCCTCAGACGTATAAAAACGACTGGATCGAGCTCTTCAACATCAACAGCGCCATTGCCGCGCGTGCCACTGCCTGAACCCGGCCTGTGTGGCATCCTGCCCCTCGGGCTCGATCTACAAGCGCGAAGACGATGGCATCGTGCTGATTGACCAGGACAAGTGCCGGGGCTGGCGCATGTGCGTCTCGGGCTGCCCGTACAAGAAAATTTACTATAACTGGAAGAGCGGCAAGGCCGAAAAGTGCATCTTCTGCTACCCGCGCATCGAAGCCGGTCAGCCCACGGTCTGC
>JAYRRD010000219.1:0-7168 GCA_041910275.1 Rhodoferax sp. | reverse complement strand
GGCAAACAATGAGTTCAAGAAGTCTGGTGTCCATGGGGGTAATGATAGCCGTGTCGGATGAACGCCTCGGCTTGGGGCCCCGGCAGCGGTTTGCTGACCAGATAACCCTGTACCTTTTCGCAACCGATGCGCTTGAGAAACGCCAGTTGCGCCGGTGTCTCGACCCCCTCGGCCACCACTTCAAGACCCAGCTTGTGGGCCAGAAGCAGGCTGACCTCGCAAATATCGGCATCATTTTTGTCGGTTTCGATATCCTTGACGAAGGCACGATCAATCTTGAGGGTGCGGATCGGAAACCGCTTGAGGTAGGCCAGCGAGGAATAGCCGGTGCCGAAATCGTCGATGGAAAAACTCGGCCCCTGCGCGGCGATCTGGCGCATGATGCGCTCGGTCTCGGCGGGCGAAGCCATCGCCATGGACTCGGTGATTTCCAGGTCCAGGCTCTGCGGGGGCAGACCGTAGTGCGCCAGCACGGCGCTGATGCGTCCGGCCAGACCTGGGTCGGCAAACTGCGCGGCGGACAGATTGACGGACATGCGGATGTGTGCCAACCCGCTCGCGTGCCAATCGGCTAGCTGGTGGCATGCCGCCTCCAGCACCCAGTCGCCCAGCGGCACGATGAGGCCGGTTTCTTCGGCGATGGGAATGAATTCGATGGGCGGGACCATGCCACGCTGCGGATGGAGCCAACGGACCAGGGCCTCGACCCCGGTGAGATGCCCGCTGCGCAGATCAAGATGCGGCTGGTAATGGAGCACAAACTGACCGTGTTCGACTGCCCGCCGCAGATCGGCCTCCAGCGCCAGGCGCCGCTCCGCCGCCAGCTGAAACTCGGGTTTGAAGAACTGGAAGTTGGCTTTGCCGTTGGCCTTGGCCTGGTACATCGCAACATCGGCCTTTTTCAGCAAATCGTCCACCTCGGTCGCATCCTCCGGATACAGACAGATGCCGATGCTGGTCGAACTGTGCAACTCATGGCCATCGAGCGCATAGGTCTGGGCTATCCCGGCCACCACTTTCTCGGCGACGCTCGCTGCATCGGCGGGCTGCGCAAAGCAGCCGATCCCCCACAGCGTGCCCCAGCGTATCGTTGATCGCCTTGAAATTATCGAGATCAATCAACATGACGGCCAGATGGCTGCGGTTGCGCCCGGCCTGCGCCAGGGCCTGCGCCAGATGTTCGGTCAGGCTGGCCCGGTTATGCAGCCGGGTTAACTGGTCAAAGAAGGCCAGATCGCTGATGCGCGCCTCGGCCTGCTTGCGTTGCGTGATGTCCTGCACGATGCAGGCAAACTGTCCGGGGGCCGGGCGGTAGGCGGTCACTTCGAAAAACTTGCCGATGGCTGCTGCATGGTTTTCATAGGATACCGGCGCACCGCTCAGGGCCACCTGGCCGTAGGTTTCGATCCAGTACGCTTCCGTTGTCGGCAGAACCTCCAGCACCCGCCGCCCGATGATGTCCTGCGCCTGAAGGCCGGTCATGCGCTCAAAAGCCGGATTGACCGCCAGAAAGCGGTAATCCACCGGGCGTCCGGTGTCATCGCAGATGATTTCGTGCAGCGCAAAGCCATTCATCATCTCACGAAACAGCATCTGGTAGTCGCTGGTCCGCTCGATCACCTGCTGCTCCAGGCTGCGCTGCTGCAGCACGATGGTGTCGGCCATCTGGTTGAACGAGCGGGCGAGTTCACCGATTTCATCATCGGCAACCACCTCGGCGCGTTCGTCGAGACGACCGCGCGTGATCGCCAGCGTCGTCGCCACCAGACCAACCACTGGCCGCAGAATTTCACGACTCAGGGTGCGCGAAAGAAACCAGGCGCCAAGCAGCGTGGCAACAAAAACGGCCAGCGCCAGCGTGATCGACCAACGGATGCTGCTGCTGATTTCGTGACCGACTTCCTCGCCAATCTGCCGTCCCTCCAGGCGAATACGGTCGTAGATATCAACGAGCGTTTTTTCCGTCGCGTCGTTCAACGACTGGTAGCGTAGCAGGCCCTCAAAGCTCGTCAGATAGTCGTTGGCATCGCGCAGCACACGGTACAGCGTGCGTTCGGCCTCCATGCTGCCGCTACGGGTCGGCGGCGTCTCGCGCAACCGGACCAGAAGGGCGCGAATCTGCTCCAACCCTTGCGGCGACGGTGACAAAACACCCGTGTGCGCTTCCAGGCTACGCACTTGCAAATCGAGGATATGACCGAATACAACATCCTCCAGGGCTTCGTGGTTCTCCGTGGCCAGATGCAGCGCACGCGCCTCCTTGAATTGCACGATCAGACTCCGACCCAGGGCAGCGGCGCGGCTCTCCAGAGCCGCCTTCTCGTCGGCTTCAACGACGAATTTCTGAAATTGCAGCCGGTAGTCGTCCAGCAAGGTGACAAGGCGGCCACCATCGCGTGCAGCCGAACCGAGTTCCCGTCGGATCGCATCCAGACGTTGAAAGGTGGTCTGTTCCGCGTCGCGTGCGTGGGTGCGAATGAAGCGATCCGCTGAATTGTCCACATCATCAAGACGCTCGACAATGCTGCGGATGTGTTCCTGGCGTTCGATCTGGTGCGCAATCGTGTAACTGGCGGCGATACCCACCACGGCGTTGACCGCAACCAGGAGGGTCAGCCCACCAAAACTCAAACCGATCTTGTTGCGCAGCGTGCGCCGGGCCAGCAATTTCACGACAAATCAACGCGAAGGACTTGCGCCATGCTGCTTGGCTGCATCTTCAGCCAACCGGGCAATGATCTGCGGATAGGCTGCCGGAAAGGCGAGGAACTCGGAAAAAGCATTCAATCCGAGATCGGCAACGGCTGGCGGAGTTGACAGATCGAAGGGGAAGGTGAAAGTCGGACTGCGCGCGATTTCGTCAATGGCCCGCCGTTGCAGGACGTTGTACGATGCCAGTGGCACCTGCTGGTTCGGCGCCAGCGCGCCCGAACCGGCGCTGAATGCCCTCTGCGCCTCGACATCGGCCAGGTGCGCCAGTACTTTTTTCGCGCCAGTGCGGTTGAGTGCACGTCGTGGCAACACTAGGCCATCAATCGGTCCCATGGCCACCGGCGGCAGATCCGACACAATCGTCGGAAAAGGAAAGAAATCGAAATCGCGCCCCGGCTGCCAGCGGTGTGCGTCATTGCTGAAGTACCCGATGACCCAGGTACCCATCAGCGTCATGGCCGCCTCTCCACGGAAAACCATTTCGTTGGCGCCACTGTCCCAGGCCAGATCGTTCGGATGCGGCTGCGTGTTGAAATAGCCTCGGTCGATCAAGGTCTTCCAATGTGCGAAAACGGCGCTAACGCGCGCGTCGTCAAAGCGTGCTTCACCCCGCATCAATTGCTGCCGAAAGGCATACGGCGCGCTGCGCAGCAGCAGGAAGTCGAACCAGAACTGCGCCGGCCATTTGTCCCGTGCGCCCAGGGCAATCGGCGTGATGCCTTTGGCTTTCAACGCCGCACACAGAGCGAGGAACTCGTCCCAGGTGCGCGCCGGTTTCAACCCGTATTTTTCGAACAGCTGGCGGTTGTAAAAGAAACCGACATAGTGCTGCGTGATCGGCACGAGGTACTTGTGGCCTGCGTATTCGCTCGCCGCCGCAGTCAGGGCGGGCGGAAAACGCTGGTCCAGCCCGGCTTGCTGCCAGAGATTGTCCAGCGGTTCGAGATGCGCGATGATCGACGCGGTGCGTGCCCCGGCCCAGTACGAATACAAATCCGGCGGATGGCCAGATTTGAGCGTGTCCTGGATGCTGGTCTTGAACGCTTCGTGGTCGAGCGACACGGCCTTGAGTTCATGCTCAGGATTGTGCCGATTGAAAGCTTGTGCCATCTCCTGGATGCCACCGCTGAGTGAACCCGTGAAATAGTGCAGCAAGGTTACCGATGTTCGTGGCGCCTCTCGTGGTGTCTCTGCACGGTTCTTTTCCTGCGGTCGCTCACAGCCAGCAAACCCTGCGACAAGCAGCGCGAGCATGGCCAACCGGACAAAGTAAGTTCGCGCAGGCCGCATTCTGGGTATTCTTTGTATTCTTGGACGGGGGAGAAAAATCATACCATGCAGGACACATGGGACTGCTTCTGAACCATACACTCCGCGACGCACCCATCCAGAGCGCTGAAAAAAGCCGACTCGATATGCAAAATCAAAGGCACCGCCAGGGCATCGGGCACTCGCTGCCACAGCTTGGCGGCGTCTTTTTCGGTACAAATCACGGTGTACCCCTCATGGAACGAGCGGGAGCAGCTATTGAAATCATAATGATCCGGCAAGGCCAGCGTTTGCGCCAGGGGCAAACCCAGTGCGCGCAGCATGGCAAAAAATGCTTCTGGCTGGGCGATTGCAGCCACGGCAAGCAGCGGCCTGGCGTCCGCGCGCAGCAGACTGCTCAACGCCAGCTGCGTGCCATCGCAGCGCACGGCGTAGTCGGCCAGGGCACGGCGTGCCTGAAATCCCGCAAAAGCAGGAGGCTGGGCGGTATGCAGCACCAAAGTCCTTTGCGGGTGCTGGCCCACGCGCGTGACCAGTCGGCGCGGCCAGATCTGGCGCAAGGGGCCAGCGGGCAACAGCAACCCATTGCCGCACCCACGCACATCGAACACGCAGACCTCCAGGTCACGGTACAAGCCGTAGTGTTGCAATCCGTCGTCACACAGGATGATCTGTGTCTGCGGGTAACGTGCCAGCAAGGCTGTGGCCGCATCAAAGCGGCTGCGGGCCACAAACACGGGCGCCCCGGTGGCACGGCGCAAGAGCAAAGGCTCGTCGCCCACGTCCTGCGGCAAGGATTCAGGTGTCACTTCCAGGCAGGCGTTGCCCGAGCGGCCATAGCCGCGTGAAACCAGGCCCACGCTATAACCCTGCGCGCGCAGGTGGGCCGCAAGGGCAATGGCAGTAGGCGTTTTTCCAGCGCCCCCGGCGATGACGTTGCCCACCACCACCACCAGCGCATCCACACGCTGCGTCTGGCACCACCCCCATTGGTAGAATCGGCAGCGCAGCCCCACCACAACGCGGTACAGCAAGGACAAAGGCCACAACAACATGGCCCCAAACCCCTTGTGCATCCAGGTCCGCAGTAGCTGATCGTGAAATAATTTGGTTCGCGTGGTTTCTTTGTTCTTCATTTTTCTTAATTTATTGGAGAGTTTATGCAATTCAAGACAACAGGTACCTTGACAATGGCCGCAATGGCCGCAGCAGCGCTGCTGGCCGCTTGCGGCAAAGCACCCGAGCCAACAGCTCCTGCAGCAGCACCGGCATCCGCGCCTGCATCCGCTCCTGCGGCTGCACCCCCGGCGCCTGCCGTGGTAAAAATCGGCCACGCAGGCCCCATCAGTGGCGCCATTGCACACCTGGGCAAGGACAACGAAAACGGCGCCCGCATGGCCATTGACGAACTCAACGCCGCCGGGGTCATGATTGACGGCAAGAAAGTCACACTGGAATTGATGGCCGAAGACGACGCTGCCGATCCCAAGCAAGGCACCACGGTCGCACAAAAACTGGTCGATGCCAAGGTGGCAGGCGTAGTCGGCCACCTGAACTCCGGCACCACGATCCCGGCATCCAAGCTGTACAGCGACGCGGGCATCCCGCAGATTTCTCCGTCGGCAACCAACCCGAAATATACCCGCCAGGGCTTCAAGACCACCTTCCGCGTGGTGGCCGATGACACACAGCTCGGTGGCGCATTGGGCAAATACGCTGTCGGCACCCTCAAAGGCAAGGCGATTGCCGTGATTGACGACCGCACGGCCTATGGCCAGGGCGTGGCCGAGGAATTCACCAAGTCCGTGGAAGCGGCGGGTGGCAAGGTGGTCGCCAAGGAATTCACCACCGACAAGGCGACCGATTTCAACTCCATCCTGACCACGATCAAGGGCAAGAAACCGGACATCGTCTTCTTTGGCGGCATGGACGCAGTGGGCGGTCCCATGCTCAAGCAAATGAAATCCCTGGGCATCAAGGCCAAATTCATGGGTGGCGACGGCATCTGCACGGCTGAACTGGTCAAACTCGCCGGTGACGCCATTGCCGATGAGCAGGTATTCTGCGCAGAAGCCGGTGGCGTCGAAGGCGAAGCCAAGGCAGGCATGGACGATTTCAAGGTCAAGTTCAAAGCCAAGTTCAACGACGATGTGAAGCTCTACGCACCGTACGTCTATGACTCGGTGAAGATCATGGTGGACGCCATGGTCAAGGCCAATTCGAGCGATCCCGCAAAATACCTGCCCATTCTGGCTGCCACGACCGACTACAAGGGCGTGACCGGCCCGATCTCCTTTGACGAAAAGGGCGACATCAAGAACGGCGCCCTGACGCTGAAAACCGTGCGCGCCGGCCAGCTGGAAACACTGGCGGTGATTCGTTAATCGGGCAATCGGGTAATCGGGAAAACGGCGTGTTGCATGCGCAAAGGGATGGCATGCAACACCTTTTTGAAAAGCGCTAAAAACTCAGAAACTGGCCGGTTTGCCAAGCCCCGGAACCTTGGCTTCAGGAACCCACTTCTTCAAGAGTCTGGCCACGGTGCCGTCTTTTTTCATATCATCAAAAGCCGTCTGCCACGCCTGCACCATGGCCTTGTCATTTTCCTTGGAGTGGGCGATGTACATCTGCACCGTGTTGAATTCCATCAACACTTCGTAATCGTCCACTTTTTCGCCCTGCTCAATCAGATCATGCTGGTAACTCAGGTTGGAACTCACGAAGGCCTGGATGCGATCCGACGCTATTTTTTTGATGTTGGGCACATACGATGTCACCCTGTCCAGATTGGTAAAACCCTGGTCCACCAGGTATTTGTCCCAGGCGTAATCGCGGACAACCCCGATGCTTTTGAGCTTTTTGGCATCGTCCAGGCTAGTGATTTTCAATTTTGAACTCTTCTTGGCGACAAACACCCAACCATTTTCAACAATGGGGCCGACCCATTGAAAGAGCGGTTCTCTTTCCTTGGTCCTGGACATGGTGAACACCACCACCCCTGGATTCTTGACAATGGTGTCGTAGGCTCTGGCCCAGGGGTAGATGCTGATATACCTTGCGCGGTCACAATCTGAGTTTGTAGGTTGTTGATTTTCGTGGGTAAGAAATCGTAGCATCCCCGGTTTTCATCGTATTGGGGCTGAATGTGATTGATATCGAATTTTCAAATGAATCGATTGCTGAACTG
>JAYRRD010000218.1:0-31960 GCA_041910275.1 Rhodoferax sp. | reverse complement strand
GGGCGACAGCACTTCCACAATCAGGCTCGGCTCGCTGATGGCCACCGCCCCCATATCGCTCAAGTCTTTGGCGCTGCACGTCACCACCACATCCGGGTAGAACCAGTGCTCGGTGGCGTTCACGGCGACCTTGACATCGCCCGAAAAAACCTTGCAGGGTGTGCCAGTGAGATGTGATTTGAAGGTCGTGGTGCTCGCCACAGTGCCCAGGTTGTGCCGCAAGGTGCCCCCGGTCATGGCAAACACCTCACCACGAAAAAAATCGTGTTTGTCCGGTTGTTGTGACTCCCAGTCAAGATAGTCGGTTACGGTCAATGTTGGTTGCGCAAGGGGTTCGGCCATGGTGATTCTCTGGTTACGGACAGTTTGGGTTATGAGGCTAATGAGGCTAAAAAGGCCAGTCCATCGCAATCCTAACAAAGTGCTGGAAATTGGCCTGTGCCACAGGGAACTGGCAAGTTTCACGCTACCTGCGCAACTTTACGCTGGTGGCCCGCACATCCAGTCAAATGCTCCTGATACGATAGCTGTCCCCGCTTATCCCATAGCGCCTTCCGGCTCATTTGGCATGCAAAAATGCCCGATGATGGCAAGTTTTGACCGTCAAAAGCGGTCAAAAGCGGGTTTTGACGGGTTTTGGAGCCGTGCAAGCCCGTTTTTGGAGGCAAAATCCAAGGCAAATCGGGCTGTACGCCTTATGTATCAAGCGGGTTCAGCTATTATTTGGCGAGTGCTGCAACCGGCGCCGTGCGCCAAGGCAGCGCACTACTGGCTACTGGCTCTGGATGAAGTTGTCGAAATACTGCTGGCTTTTGAGATAGCTGTCCAGGGCGTCAATCAGATTTTTCGGTCTGGACATCTGGCGCGTCAAGGTCTTGGCGTCGTCAATTTCGCCGGGCGACATCTTTTCCATCAGTTTGCTGCGCGTGGCGGCGCTTGCTTTTTCCAGGTTCGAATCTTTTGCTCCAGCCAGGTTGTACAAGGCCAGGGCGACTACGCGGTCGGGGGCTGGCACACCCTGGCCTTTCAGGTACATCACGGCCAGGTTGAACTGGGCGTTGGCAAATCCCTGGTGGGCGGCCAGGCGAAACCACTTGACAGCTTCCTTGGGGTCTTTGGGGCCGCCCTGGCCGCTGGCATAGATCACGCCCAGGTTGTACTGGGACTGGATATTGCCTTGCACACCGGCGAGGCGGTACCACCGCAGGGCTTCTTTTTCGTCTTGCGGCACACCCTGGCCAGTGGCACATTTCACGGCCAATTTGTACTGAACATTGGGGTCGCCCTGACCGGCGGCAAGGCGGTACCACTTGATGGCTTCCTTGGGGTCTTTGGGAATGCCCTGGCCGTAGGAAAAAATATCTCCCAGCTTGTACTGCGCCTCGGCGTTGCCGCGCCTGGCCTGGATGATCCAGTCAAGCAGATCCGTCGTGTAGTGGTCTTTTACTTCGAACGAAGGCATCGAGTCCTCTTGTTCGCCGTCCACAAGCGCTGCCGACGCCATTGCGGTCCAGATGATCAGTGGAACTGCATAGAACCAGCGGCTTGTCATGTTTGTCAATGTCTCCGAGTGAATAAAGCTGCGACGAGTTTATCCCGGATTTGCCGCAGGCCATCCGGCGGGCGGGTAAACCACGCCAGACGTCAACCTTTACCGTTGCTTGAGCGCTGCCAATTCAAAGTGATGGTGCATGGCATCCAGCAAGGTGGGCAATAAACTGGCAGGCAAATCGTGTCCCATGCCGGGGATGGGGAGCAGTTTGGCGTGCGGGATGCGTTTGGCGGTGTCCGCACCGCAGGCGAAGGGCACTAAAGGGTCTTTCTTGCCGTGGATGACCAGGGTGGGGGTGGAAATCTTGTGCAGATGGTTGGCACGGTCACTGTCGGCGATGATGGCAACCATCTGGCGCAGCGTGCCTGCCGGGTGGAAGCTGCGGTCCAATCCGAAGGCGATGCGTGCGCGCAAAACCGGCTCCGGGTCGATGTGGTCCGGGCTGCCGATGAGTTGGAAGAGCTTGAGTCCGTGTTCGATCATGGCTTCCCGGCCACTTTCGGTCGGGCGGTTGACCATCATCAAGCCGACCCTGGGGTTCGGGCCGGGCAGGCCGCGCGCGCCGCTGCTGCTCATGATGCTCGTCAGGCTGATGAGCCGCTGGGGGGCTTGCAGCGCCACACGTTGCGCGATCATGCCGCCCATGCTCACGCCCACGACGTGGGCTTTGCGGATGTTCAGCGCGTCCAGCACACCCACGGTGTCGCGCGCCATGTCGCTCAGGGAGTAGGGCGCATGAACAGGCAAGCCCATGCGCCGCTTGACCGCCGCCACGGCAACGCGCGGCTTGCCCAGATGGTCCAGGTGCGAGGACAGGCCGATGTCGCGGTTGTCAAAGCGGACCACGCGGTAGCCGGCGTGCAGCAAACCGTCAACCATTGCCGGGGGCCAGCTGGTGAGCTGCATGCCCAATCCCATGATGAGTAAAACTGCTGGGCGCTCGATATCGTTGGTGTTGCCGCTGTCTTCAACCTTGATGGACATGCCATTCGCTTGTACAAACATGTGTAGTGTGTTCCGTGTTTTCGTGGGGTTGTTGTTAAAGCCCGCCCTGGCACAGGTATTTGAGTTCCAGGTACTCGTCCATGCCTTGGCTGGCCCCCTCGCGGCCCATGCCGGAGTGCTTGATGCCGCCAAAGGGCGCCACCTCGTTGGAAATCAATCCCTCGTTGATGCCGACCATGCCGTACTCTAGCCGCTCGGCCACGCGCCAGATGCGTGCTGTGTCGCGTGTGTAGAAATAACTCGCAAGGCCAAAGGGCGTGTCGTTGGCCAGCGCAATGGCTTCCTCCTCGGTGTGGAAGCGAAAAACCGGCGCGATGGGACCAAAGATTTCCTCCTGCGCCAGCGCCATGCCGGGCTGGGTATCCAGCAGTACGGTGGGCGTATAAAAGTTGCCGCCCAGCGTATGCCGCTTTCCCCCGACGGCCACCTGAGCGCCCTTTGCCACAGCATCGGCTTGCAGGCGCTCCAGTTTGGCGATAGCGGCAGCGTTGATCAGCGGGCCAATCTGTACCCCGGCTTCCACACCCGGCCCGACCTTGAGCGCGGCCACCGCTGCGGTGAATTTCTGCACAAACTCCGCGTAAATCCCGCTTTGCACCAGAATGCGGTTGCTGCAAACACAGGTTTGTCCGGCGTTGCGGTATTTGGAGGCCAGCGCGCCACGCACGGCGGCATCGGCATCGGCGTCATCAAAGACGATGAACGGCGCATTGCCGCCCAGCTCCAGCGACAGGCGTTTGACGCTGCCGGCACACTGCGCCATCAAAAGCTTGCCCACAGCCGTAGAGCCGGTAAACGAGAGTTTGCGCACAGTGGGGCTGTCACACAGTTGCGCTCCCACCTGCGCCGGACGTGCCGTGGTGATAACGTTAATGACTCCAGCCGGAATGCCCGCACACTGCGCCAACCAGGCCAGTGCCAGGGCGGACAAAGGCGTAGCTTCGGCAGGTTTGAGGACGACCGTACAACCGGCAGCCAGCGCGGGCGCGAGTTTGCGCGTGACCATGGCAATCGGGAAATTCCACGGCGTGATGGCGGCCACCACGCCCACCGGCTGTTTGAGCACCAGAATGCGCTTGTCGCCTTGCGGTGCGGGGATGATCTGCCCGTTGGCACGTTTGGCTTCTTCGGCAAACCATTCGACGAACGATGCGCCGTACAGCACCTCGCCACGCGCCTCGGCCAAGGGTTTGCCTTGTTCGTGGGTCAACAGCAGCGCCAGATCGTCCTGATGCAGCAGGATCAGATCAAACCAGGTACGCAGCAAGCGCGCACGCTCCTTGGCCGTGGTGTTGCGCCAAGTGAGCCAAGCCTGCGCCGCTGCGTCAATGGCGCGCTGTGTTTCGCCCGCGCCCATGTCGGGCACGTGTGCCAGCGTCTGGCCATTGGCCGGATTGATGATCGCGTGGACGGCAGCGTTGTCGGCATCCAGCCACTGGCCATTGATGGTGGCCTGCTGGCGCAAGAGTGTGGGGTCATGGAGTTGCATGGTGGCTCAGGCGCTGGCAGCGGCCAGCAGCAGTTCTTGTATCGCGCTAGTCAGTGTGTGGGCGGTTTCGGGTTGGAGTTTGCCGGCATCGTAGCCGACATTCAGAATCAGCCGGTCCTTGTAGGTGCTGACGGCATTGAATAACACCTGATACGGCACGGGGCACAGCGCAAACGAGATGGCTTCAACGGCGGGGTCGCTGTCCACGCTGGCCACGGCGCCGATATTGCTGACCATGGTGTTTTGCCAGGACGAGAGCACCGCTTTGCCAAAGCGCGCCATGCGATCCGGGCTGATCGTTCCCCCATCGAGTCCGTAGAGGTTATAGAACAGATGCCCTTCGCCGCGTGCGATCTGGCGGCGTGTCTGGGTGACGACGCGCCGCGCCAGGTCCCAGAAATCGGTATCGGCGTCCAGTGCCAGGGAAGCCGAGAGCAAGCTGGTGTAAAAACCAATCGGGTTTGCTGGCTGGGGCGGCTCCAGATGCGCACGTAAATCGACCGGACAAGTCAAAAACAGCGTGGCTGGCTGTTCGCCGCTGTGCAGACGGTGCAAACGGTACTGCGCCAGCAGCTGCGCGGCACACAAAGCGCCATGCACGCTGCTGTCATGCGCGCGCGCCAGCACCAGCAGGCGGCGGGTCGCTTCGGGCGGCAAGCTCAGGCGGATGATGCGGGGAATGCGTGCGGGTGCGGCGCTATTCAACCAGGGCTGGCGTGCCACCAGGCCATGGCGTTTGTAGTCGCGCATCTGCACATCCATGAGTGCTTCGGCCTCTTCTTCGTACCGCGTCCAGCGAAAACGCTCGGGAACGACGGCGGACATGGGCGGCATGGCCGGTGGCCGATTTGCTTCGGACAGCGTCGTCTTGCGGGCGATGCAATCGAGCAGCCGGCGTATCAAGGCTTCGCCTGAGCGGCCATCGGCAATGGAATGGTGAAAGCACAGCACCAGCACAGAGCGCGCTGCATCATCTGCATCTATTTGCAGGTACAGGCAGCGCGCCAGTGGTGCTGCGTCTTCGGCAAACGGGCGGGATAACTCGTTTTCGATGTGTGTCAGCCAATCGTTCTCTGTGCTTGTATGGCATTCCAGGGGGATGGGGGCGTTCGGTGCGGGCTCAAAGCGCAGGCCATTTTCGGTATTCCAGACGACGCGGACTTGCAGCAGCGGGTTTTCTTGCTGAATGACCGCCAGCGCGATGCGGATGTGTGCGGACTCCAGCGTCGCGCTGCGTTCGGCAAACAGCACAAAGTTCATGCACGCAACGCGGTCAGTCATATAGAAAAAGGCTTCGCCGGGGTCCAGTGGACGGGGAATGGCGGGCGGGTTGGCAGGTGTGCGCATGGGCAAGGGGTTCTAAAGGTCTGGAATGGAAAAATCTGGGCTGGCGCAGCGTTTATCATCGCCACCTGCACCTTTCAGGTGCGAAATGGTGCTTTTGCCACCTTTTTACGCATTTTCTGTCAGTCCGTAGGGGCTTATTGTTTTGTTCCGCCATGTTTACTGAGAGTCCGCTTCATTTTTTTGCACCTGCCACACCATCGCATGCCTTGTCCGATCCCGACCCCATTGTGGGCAGCCGGGTAGAGCTGCAACTGCTTACCACCCTCAAATGCAACCTCAAGTGTAGCTACCGCTCGCTGGGGGTGGGTGAGGTGCTGGGTTCCCAGATTCATGTGGAATACGATATTGAGCAACTCGCGGCATTCGTTGAAAAACACCTGAAACACAAGGAGGTGTATGTCACTTTCTATGGCGGCGAGCCCACGCTCAACAAATCCTTGATGATGGATGTGATGCGGCGTTTTCCGCTTTTTCGCTTTCAACTGCAAACCAATGCCACGCTGATTGACAATTTGCCTGAGTGGGTTCTGAACCGCTTGTCCAACGTGCTGGCCTCCATTGACGGCGGCGAATCGACGACGGACGGCTATCGGGGGCGTGGCATTTACCGCCAGGTCGTGAAAAACCTGAACGAGGTGCGCGACCACATCGGCGGGACGGTGACAGCCCGTGTGACCTGGGGAAATCCGGATACCAGTTTTGAAGAGCTGGACCGGCTGGTTGCGGAAGATACGCCCTTTGATTACCTGTACTGGCAGTTCGTCGCCGATGAAATGTATGCGGGGGATTCGCTGGACAAGCGCAAAGCGGTACTGGTGCAGTTGATTGACAAATTCTTCGCACGCACGGACGCTTTGTACCCGCTCATTCCGCTGATGGGCATGGTGCGCAATAAACTGTTTCCGACCCGTGCGCAAGAACTCTATGCCGGCCAGACGCAGTGCCGGGTATCGACCCATCTGCTCAACGTCATGCCCAATGGCGAAATTTATCCTTGCCCCGACATGATGTACGCGCCCCATATGAAAATGGGCGATGTCAAAACCAATTGGCTCATCAAAAGCCCGCTGCAAGCGACTGCCCAGATGCCTTGCGGCGGGTGTGAGGCCTATGCGTGGTGCCGTGGCAATTGCATGAAAAATCTGCACCTGGGGTACGTCAAGCAGGATGAACGCTACCGCGCCAATGTGGTGGAGCCCATTTGCGAATTGATCCGCTTCATGGGGCAGGAAATTGACAAGCACCATCCACAACGTTGGTTCGAGCAGGCCACTTTGCCTGTGCGCCAGCAGATCATGGGGTGCGAAGTGTACGAATACGTGGAAATCATGCCCTGATACCCCCTAATGTCCTCAATGCAGTCAAATTCCTTTGTTTCCAGCGTTTCCATCCAGGCGGCAGACTTTGATGTGAGCGCAGAGATCGCCGCCTTGCGCGGTGGCGATCACCGCGTTGGAGCGGTGTGCAGCTTTGTTGGCACCGTGCGCGACCGTACCGGCCCGGCACCTGCCCAGGGGGAGGGCGCATCGCCGATTGTTGCGATGGAGCTGGAGCACTACCCCGGCATGACCGAGCGCGCGATTGAGGCCATGATCGCGGTGGCCAAAGACCGTTTTGACATTTTTGCCGCGCGCGTCATTCACCGCATTGGCCGTTTGCAGCCGACCGATCAGATTGTGCTGGTGGCAGTGACCTCGGCCCACCGGGGTGCGAGTTTTCAGGCATGCGAATTTTTGATGGACTACCTCAAGACGCAAGCGCCGTTCTGGAAAAAAGAGCATAGCGCCAGTGGTGCACGCTGGGTGGATGCGCGTGAGAGCGACGATGCTGCGCTGGCGCGCTGGGGAATTGTGTCCGGCAACGCCGGGTGATGGGCAGAAGTTCAGCGTGCATCGCCACGCAGCGCCAATTTCGCCAAATATTCACCGTATAATCGAAGGCTTTGCCACAATCGCCCAGTGTATTTGACTTGAAATTTGGCGCTTTCGTGAAATGTCCATGATGGTTCTTGCACGCGGATACGGTACTGAGGCAGATGAAGCCGAAGATGGGTACTTTGAGCCACTGACTGCCGAGCAGGCCAGGGCCTGGCGCGCGAACAATCCTGTTTTGTCGCCGTGGTCGGTAGTGGGTTTGCAGTGTCTGGCTGGCGTGCTGGTCGCCTTGTGTGCCTGGATTTTCTGGGGCAAGGCGGCGGCTTGGTCTGCGGGGTACGGGGCGGTGGTGGTGGTTGTGCCGTCTGCCTTGTTTGCACGCGGGTTGATGGGGCAGTTTTCCTCCCTGAACGCAGCCACGGCAAGTTTTGGCTTCTTTTTGTGGGAGGCAGTGAAGATCGCGGTGATGGTACTGATGATCGCTCTGGCTCCGCGCCTTGTAGTTGGTCTGAACTGGTTGGCCTTTCTGGCTGGTCTGTTTGTGACTTTAAAGATGGTTTGGTTGGCGTTATTGCTACGTCCCAAGAATAAAACAAATTTGAGAGCTTGAAAGAGTTGAATATGTCTGCAGAAGCGCACGCCCCATCGGCCAGTGAGTACATCCAGCACCATTTGAAGCATTGGCAAAACCAGGAGATGGGTGGAATTGTTGATTTTTCCGTCTTCAATATCGATTCGCTCTTTTTCTCTATTCTTTTGGGTGTCACGGCCTGCTTCCTGTTCTGGAGGGCGGCCAGCAAGGCAACAGCGGGCGTGCCGGGGCGCTTTCAGGCGGCGGTGGAAATTCTCGTCGAAATGGTGGACCGCGAGGCCAAGGGCATTGTGCACAACGCCACCAGCCGCAAGTTGGTGGCGCCCTTGGCTTTGACGGTGTTTGTCTGGATTTTTCTGCTGAATGCCATGGATTTGTTGCCGCTGGATTTGTTGCCGCTGATCTGGCAAAAGCTTTCCGGCAACGAGCACGCATTCCTGCGTGTGGTGCCAACGGCTGATTTGTCGGTCACCATGGGTATGTCGGTTTCGGTGTTGCTGGTGTGTCTGGTCTATAACGTCAAGATCAAGGGCGCGGGTGGCTGGGCGCACGAGTTGGTGACTGCGCCTTTTGGCACCAGCAAGAACCCCGTCTTGTTTCTGATCCTGGCGGTGGTCAATCTGGCCATGCAAATTATTGAATTTGTTGCGAAAACTGTCTCGCACGGTATGCGGTTGTTTGGCAATATGTATGCGGGCGAGTTGGTGTTCATGCTGATTGCCTTGCTGGGTGGGGCCTGGGCCTTCTCGTTCCAGCCCTCGGGTCTGATGTTGCTGCTGCTGCACGTGGTGGCGGGTTGGGCCTGGGCGGTGTTTCACATTTTGATCATCACCTTGCAGGCTTTCGTGTTCATGATGCTGACGCTGGTGTACATCGGTCAGGCGCACGACGCGCATTGAGTTTGTCTGGTTCTGGTTTTCTCGTTTTTCCGTTTTCTTTTTTTGTTTGTTCTTTAAGGAGTCATCATGGGTGTTATTAGTTTTGTTGCTTTGGCCGCTGGTCTGATCATTGGTCTGGGTGCTTTGGGTGCTTGTATCGGCATCGGCATCATGGGCAGCAAATATCTGGAATCGGCTGCACGTCAACCTGAACTGATGGGCGAATTGCAAACCAAGATGTTCTTGCTGGCCGGTCTGATTGACGCGGCCTTCATTATCGGTACCGGTATTGCCTTGTGGTTCGCGACAGCCAACCCGTTCCTGGCTCAAATCGCTAAAGCCCTGGCTGCCGAAGCGGCAAAGTAAGAATTTCCTGCAACGCCTCGTTGAAGGAGATCGACTGTGAGCATAAATGGAACCTTGGTGGCGCAAGCCATCGTTTTCGCCTTGCTGGTGTGGTTCACGATGAAGTTCGTGTGGCCACCGATTACGGCAGCGCTGGATGAGCGCGCGGGCAAGATCGCAGCGGGTCTGGCTGCTGCGGACAAGGCGCGGGCCGATTTGTCGTCGGCCAATAAGCGTATTGAAGATGAACTGGCCAAATCCCGTACGGAGATTGCCACCCGTCTGGCAGATGCCGAGCGCCGCAGCCAGGCCATGATCGAAGAGGCCAAGGGCAAGGCTGCCGAAGAGGGTAACAAGATCGTTGCAGCCGCCAAGGCTGAGGCTGATCAGCAAGCCGTCAAAGCACGTGAAGCCTTGCGTGAGCAGGTTGCCCTGCTGGCGGTCAAGGGAGCCGAGCAGATTCTCCGCAAGGAAATTGATGCTGGTGTGCACGCCGAGCTGTTGGCCCGTCTGAAGACCGAGCTGTAAGAGGTCATCATGGCTGAACTTGCCACCATTGCACGACCGTACGCCGAGGCACTGTTCAAATCTGTGGCACAGGATCTCGCGTCCGCCGCAGTCTGGGTGGATGAGCTGGGTACGGTTACCCAGGACGCGCAACTGCAACAGTTTGCCAGTAGTCCGAAGGTAAGCGTTGACCAGGTCTTTGACGTGGTCACTTCCGTTGCCAAGTCGGTTACGACCGATCAGGCAAAGAACTTTCTGCGCACGGTCATCGACAATGGCCGCCTCAGCGTGTTGCCTGAAATCGCGGCCCAGTTTCGTGCCTTGAAGAATGCCCAAAGTGGCTCTTCTGACGCGCTGGTGTATAGCGCTTTCCCCTTGAGCGACACGGCATTGGCACAAGTTGCTGTCATGCTGGAAAAGCGCTTTGGCCGCAAGCTCAACGCCCAGCTCATGCTGGAGCCTGAGCTGATCGGTGGTATTCGCGTGGTGGTCGGTGACGAGGTGCTCGATACCTCCGTCAAAGCCCGTCTGGAACAAATGAAAGTAGCCCTTACGGCCTGAGGCGTTGTGCCTTGAGGCTGTTTGGGGCTGTTGGACCCATTAATGAAAGAAGGAAAGAGTCATGCAACTCAATCCCGCAGAGATTTCTGAACTGATCAAGAGCCGCATTGAGGGCTTAACCACCAGTAGCGATATTCGCAACCAGGGCATCGTGATTTCCGTGACCGACGGTATTTGCCGTATTCATGGTCTGTCCGATGTGATGCAGGGCGAAATGCTGGAATTTCCGGCTGATAAGGACGGTGTACCCACGTTCGGCCTGGCCTTGAATCTGGAGCGAGACTCCGTTGGTGCCGTGATTCTGGGTGAATACGAGCACATCTCCGAAGGCGATACCGTCAAGTGCACGGGACGCATTCTGGAAGTGCCGGTTGGCCCGGAACTGATTGGCCGCGTCATGAATTCATTGGGACAGCCTATTGATGGCAAAGGTCCTATCGACGCCAAGATGACCGACGTGATTGAAAAGGTGGCACCAGGTGTGATCGCCCGCCAGTCGGTCAGCCAGCCGATGGCAACCGGCCTGAAGTCCATTGACTCCATGGTGCCGATTGGCCGTGGCCAGCGTGAGTTGATCATTGGCGACCGCCAGACCGGCAAGACCGCCGTGGCCATCGACGCCATCATCAATCAAAAGGGTCAGAACATGACCTGCATTTACGTTGCGATTGGCCAGAAAGCCTCATCGGTCAAGAACGTGGTGCGTGCTTTGGAACAAGCGGGTGCGATGGCGTACACGATTGTGGTGGCAGCAACGGCATCCGAATCTGCGGCCATGCAATACGTGGCCGCCTACTCCGGCTGCACCATGGGCGAGTATTTCCGTGACCGTGGTCAGGATGCCTTGATCATCTATGACGACCTGTCCAAACAGGCCGTGGCCTATCGCCAGGTTTCCTTGTTGCTGCGCCGCCCGCCGGGCCGTGAAGCCTATCCGGGTGACGTGTTCTATCTGCACAGCCGCTTGCTTGAGCGTGCAGCGCGTGTCAACGAAAAATACGTTGAGGATTTCACCAAAGGTGCGGTTAAGGGCAAAACGGGGTCATTGACGGCGCTGCCCATCATCGAAACCCAGGCTGGCGACGTGTCGGCGTTCGTGCCGACCAATGTGATTTCCATTACCGACGGACAGATCTTTTTGGAAACCTCGCTGTTCAACGCGGGTATCCGTCCCGCGATCAATGCCGGTATTTCGGTGTCGCGTGTGGGCGGTGCTGCACAGACCAAGCTCATCAAGGGGCTCTCGGGTGGTATCCGTACCGATTTGGCGCAGTACCGTGAGTTGGCGGCGTTTGCACAGTTTGCATCTGATCTGGATGAGGCTACCCGCAAGCAGCTGGACCGTGGTGCGCGTGTGACCGAATTGCTCAAGCAGGCCCAGTACAGCCCTTTGCCTATCAGTCTGATGGGGGCCACCCTGTTTGCGGTCAACAAGGGTTTTATGGACGATGTCGATCTGAAAAAAGTGTTGCCCTTCGAGCACGGTCTGCATGCCTACCTCAAGGACAAGCATGCCGCCCTGCTGGCCAAGTTGGAAGCCACCAAGGCCATGGACAAGGATGCGGAAGCTGAGTTGACCAATGCCGTGACCGCTTTCAAGAAAACCTTTGCCTGATGTGAACTCTGTCATGCAGAGTCACACACGCAGGTTTAAGCGTTCAAGCATTAGGCATTAGGGGCAACTATGGCATCAGGCAAGGAACTACGCAGCAAGATCAAATCGGTGGAAAACACCAAGAAGATCACCAAGGCCATGGAAATGATTTCCGTGTCCAAGATGCGCAAGGCGCAAGAGCGCATGCGCGCGGCCCGTCCTTACAGCGAGAAGGTGCGCAACATCGCCACGAATCTGGGGAAGGCCAATCCTGAGTACGTGCATGCCTTCATGAAAACCAACCACGCCAAGGCGGTTGGTTTCATTGTGGTATCCACCGACAAGGGGCTATGTGGTGGTTTGAACACCAATCTGTTTCGCGCTGTGACGGGAAAACTGCGCGAAGCGCAGGCAGCGGGCAAATCGTCCACCAGTGTGGCCATCGGCGGCAAGGGTGTGGGTTTTCTGGGGCGCATCGGCGTCAAGGTGGAGGCGCAAGTCACCCATCTGGGTGACAAGCCGCATCTCGATAAGCTGATTGGCCCGGTCAAGATTTTGCTCGACGCGTATGCCAGAGGTGAAATCAGCGCCGTCCACGTGTGCTTCAACCGCTTTATCAGCACCATGAAGCAAGAGCCGGTGATTGAGCAATTGTTGCCCTTGTCGGCTGAAAAGATGGCGAATGAAACCAAGGCCAGCGGCGGGGAGCCAAGCTGGGATTACATCTATGAGCCCGATCCGCAAACCGTGATTGATGAGCTGTTGGTGCGCTACGCCGAGGCCATCGTGTTTCAGGCCGTGGCGGAGAACATGGCTTCTGAACACGCGGCGCGCATGGTTGCAATGAAAGCGGCCACGGACAACGCCGGCAATGTGATCAACGAACTCAAGCTGGTCTATAACAAAACACGCCAGGCGGCAATCACGAAGGAACTTTCGGAGATTGTGGCGGGTGCTGCGGCGGTTTAATAAACGAATTTATTTTTGGAGCGAATAACGATGGCTCAAGCAAATGTGAACGCAGGCGTTCAGGGGAAAGTGGTGCAGTGTATCGGCGCCGTGGTGGACGTGGAATTTCCGCGCAACCGGATGCCACGGATTTTTGATGCCCTCAAGATGGAAGGCTCAACGCTGACACTTGAAGTGCAGCAACAGTTGGGCGACGGCATCGTGCGCACCATTGCACTGGGTTCGTCCGACGGGCTGCGCCGGGGTATGGTGGTAAGCAACACTGCCGAGCCGATCACGGTGCCGGTTGGTAAAGCCACGCTCGGACGCATCATGGACGTGCTGGGTAACCCGATTGACGAGCGTGGTCCGGTTGATGCGACTTTGCGCTCTTCCATCCACCGCAAGGCGCCTGCGTATGACGAACTCAGCCCTTCGCAGGAACTGCTCGAAACCGGCATCAAGGTGATTGACCTGGTATGTCCTTTCGCCAAGGGGGGTAAAGTGGGTCTGTTCGGTGGCGCCGGTGTGGGCAAGACCGTGAACATGATGGAACTCATCAACAACATCGCCAAGGCACACTCGGGTCTGTCGGTGTTTGCGGGTGTGGGCGAGCGCACCCGTGAGGGCAACGACTTCTACCATGAAATGGCCGAGTCCGGCGTCGTGAAGCTCGACAACCTGCCCGAGTCCAAAGTGTCCATGGTCTATGGCCAGATGAACGAGCCCCCTGGCAACCGTCTGCGTGTGGCGTTGACGGGACTCACGATTGCCGAATCATTCCGCGACGAAGGCCGTGACGTGCTGTTCTTCGTCGACAACATTTACCGCTACACCCTGGCCGGTACCGAGGTGTCCGCGCTCTTGGGCCGTATGCCTTCCGCCGTGGGCTACCAGCCGACGCTGGCCGAGGAAATGGGCCGCTTGCAGGAGCGCATCACTTCGACCAAGGTGGGTTCCATCACCTCGATTCAGGCCGTGTATGTGCCAGCTGACGATTTGACCGACCCGTCTCCTGCGACCACTTTTGCCCACTTGGATTCCACCGTGGTGCTGTCGCGTGATATTGCTTCGCTGGGTATTTATCCGGCGGTGGACCCCCTGGATTCCACCAGCCGCCAGCTTGATCCCAATGTGGTGGGCGAGGACCACTACAACACGGCACGCGCCGTCCAGGGCACCTTGCAGCGTTACCGCGAACTGCGCGACATCATCGCCATCATGGGCATGGACGATCTGGCGCCCGAGGATAAACTGGCCGTGGCCCGTGCGCGCAAGATTCAGCGCTTTTTGAGCCAGCCATTCTTCGTGGCGGAAGTGTTTACCGGCTCTCCCGGAAAATACGTTCCACTGTCTGAAACCATCCGTGGTTTCAAGATGATCGTCAATGGCGAATGTGACCACATGCCTGAGCAGGCGTTCTATATGGTGGGTAGTATCGACGAGGCCATTGAAAAGGCCAAGAAGATGGCATAACCTTCTTCAAGGAAGCATATGAACACCATTCATGTCGATGTCGTCAGCGCCGAAGAATCCATCTTTTCGGGCGAAGCCCGGTTCGTGGCCTTGCCGGGAGAGTCTGGAGAACTGGGTATTTATCCACGCCATACACCGCTGATTTCCCGGATCAAGGCCGGCTCGGTGCGTATTCAAAAAGCCAATGGCGAGGAAGAGTTCATTTTCGTCGCCGGCGGCATCCTGGAGGTACAACCGCGCTGCGTGACCGTCATGTCCGACACCGCGATTCGTGGCAAGGACCTCGATGATGAAAAAGCCAATCAGGCTCGGGTCGCCGCAGAGGAAACGCTCAAAAATGCCAAAAGCGAAATTGACTTGGCACGGGCCACGTCCGAGCTGGTGCTGCTTTCGGCACAGGTTGCAGCCTTGCGCAAATACCGCCAGAAAAGATAGCAGGGCCACCCCGACCCGACTGTGCGAGACCGCCCCTGGGCGGTTTTTTTGCTTTACGTCCATGCACACGCTTGAAAATGCATATCATGCAGCGTGTTCGCTAACCTCGTCTACTTTTTCGGCCAACCGATGTCCAAAATCCGCCAGCAAGCTGTCCTGTTCGGGTCTCCTGATGAGCTTGAGGCCTCGTTTTACGAGGCCTTGTATGCTGCGGATATCGAGAAATTGATGGGCTGCTGGTCCGATGATGAGGGCATTATTTGTGTGCATCCAGGTGGTGCGAGACTGGTTGGAGCCAACACCATCCGGCTGGCGTTTGAAGCCATTTTTATCCAGGGCGGGGCCATTCGCATTTATCCCCAGGCCATTCGGCGCATTGATGCCATGACCAGTGCGGTGCACAGCGTCCTGGAACGCATCGAACTCATGACCAGCGAGGGGCCGGCCCAGGCCTTTGTTCTGGCAACCAATGTGTACCATAAAACCCCTCAAGGCTGGCGTATGGTGTTGCACCATGCCAGTCCTGGGGCCGAGGATGAGTTTCAGGAATTCAACCGGGTGTCTCCCACCTTGCACTAAAAATCATGGATGATATTGTCAAACAAGCCATGGGTAAATGGCCCAGCGTACCCGCCTGTTATGGTTGGTTGGGACTGGATGCGCGCGGCAACTGGTACATGCGAACCGAGCAGGTGCAAGGCCTGGGGGCATTTGCCAGCGGACATGCGGGTGTAAAAGGTTCGCTGTTGCAGCACGATAAGCTGATAGCCTTTATTCAACGTAATTATGCGAGCGATACGCAAGGACAGTGGTTCTTTCAAAATGGCCCCCAGCGTGTTTTTGTTGAGTTGGAAATATGCCCCTGGATATGGCGCGTGCAAGATGATTTTTCGCTGTGCGCGCATACGGGAGTTTTGACCCACGGCATTGCGTGTTTGACGGATGAAAATGGCTGGCTTTATCTGGAAACACCTTTGGGCATTGGATTGGTACATACCCAGGACATGGTGCTGGCGGCGCAGGCCATAGAGAAAGGTTTATGGACGCCGCAGTCCGTGCTGCGCCGTGACTTGCCCGCACGTTACGGCTATACCCTCAGCCCGGCTCAAGGGCAGTCAGCGCATTGATTTACTACAAAATAGATAGTTGTATCCGCACTGTCCATATGCACTTGAGCCATTTGCAGCGATCTTCGGAAACAGTATCAAGAGAGGTCCACCAGTGTCAAAATCATCCGGAAATTCCGAGGCGCCAGACATTCCACGCCGCAGGTGTATATCTCAAATGCTCGCTGGTATGGGCCTCATGGGCGGATGGGGGCTTACCTCCTGTCGTCAAGGTCAGAATAAAACAGGCAGACCGGGACGAGATGACCGCTTTCCCGAATTTTCCCTGGCTGCGCTTGACCAGCGCTGGCGCTCCAGTCAGGAGTACATGGGTCAACCTTTGCTGCTTAATCTGTGGGCAACTTGGTGCCCTCCCTGTCGCAATGAGATGGCCGATCTTGAAACGCTGCACAGGTCGCTTGCTCCCAGAGGTCTGGTGCTGCTTGCCATCAGCATCGACGAAGACTTTCGGCTGGCACGCGAATTCACTCTCAGGCAGAACCTCACATTTACCGTATTGTCTGATCCTGGGCAGCGCTGGGCTGCTAGTGTCTTGAAAGCGCCTGGTCTGCCAACCAGCTATCTGGTGGGACGGGATTTCCTGATAAAAGATATTATGGTTGGTCCGCGCGCCTGGGCCGATTTGAGTGTACAGCGCACTTTGGCGGCGCAGTTAGCGTTACGAGAAGGATGACAATTCCGCAAGATTGCCTGGTTTCAACACGGCCTTGGTCGGTGGTGCGTTTGAACCAGAGGATCGCGCAGTTCTTATTTCTCCTTTTTTTGTGAACGCCAAACCCTTATTTCAACATATTCGCATTCGCTACAAGGTCATGATGGCAGTGGGGATAGCGGTTTCCCTGTGTTTGATCGCCACGGCCTTCATGTATACCCAGTGGCAGGAGCGCATCGTGATGGCGCAAAACGAGCAGTCGATGCGCAAACTCACGGAGAGCGTCATTGAAGGCTTGCGCAGTGTGATGCTGGCGGGGTCGGCGGATATGGCCCGTGCGTATGCAGACCAGCTGAAAACACTTCCCGAAGTAACGGACTTTCGCATCATCCGGGTCAATGGTGAAGAAGCGTTTCATGACAATACCACCATTCATGAAGTCAACCGTCGCCGTGGGGAGGAGACGTTTGCACCACGTGACACCGAATCGCGTGTTGAAGTATTGGCAAAAGACAGCGAGTTATTGCGCAGTGCACTGGCAGCCGCAGAGCCGACATTTTTTTACCGTGACGAAGACATCGGCAAAATGCTGACGTTTCTGGCTCCGATCCAGAACCAGGGCGGATGCTACAAGTGCCACGGCAAGGCGCAGGCCGTGCGGGGCGTGTTGATGTTGTCCACTTCGCTGGCGGGCGCCGAGCTGGAGCTGGTCAGAATCCGGCACAATGCCTTGCTGGTTCTTGGTCTGGCATTGATGGCTTCGGTCTTGCTGACCGGCTACACCATGGGGCGTTCGGTGGTCGGCCCCATAGAGATCATGGTGGGTGAAATGGCCAGGGTTGCGGATGGCGACCTGGAACACCAGATTCCCGTGGCGACCCAGGACGAGTTCGGGCGCATGGCGGCAAGTTTTAACCGCATGACCGCAGAGGTGAACGCGATCTGCAGCGGACTGCGGCAAGAGCAGGACAAACTGAAAACCATCATTTTTGGCGCTGGCGAGGGCATTGTGGCGACCGACAGCGAAGGTGCCATCGTCCTGGTGAATCCGGCTGCAGAAAGGCTGCTGGGCAAGACGGCCACGGAAATCGTCCGGGGTGGTTTTTCCAATCTCACGGGCGATCCGGTCACCTTGCTGACATGGCTGGAAGAAGAAGACAAATCCATCAGCAATACGTGTGAAATGGGTGGGCGCTGGCTGCAAGTCTATATCGAAACGATTCATACCGTTGATGGCCACGTGGTGGGGTCGGCATGCCTGTTGCGCGATATAACCGAAGCCAAACGTCTGGAAGACGAACTGCGCCGCTTGTCCACTTCCGATGCCTTGACGGGGATTTTCAATCGGCGCTATCTGGATGCCACGCTATTGAAAGAGTTCGAGCGGGTCAAACGCACCGATGGCCCTCTTTCGGTGATTCTTTTTGACGTGGACCATTTCAAGAAATTCAATGATACCTACGGCCACGACCAGGGCGACAGGGTCTTGCAGGCGGTAGCGGCTACTTTCCGCGATGCCTTGCGAAAATACGACTCGGCCTGTCGGTATGGGGGCGAAGAGTTTGTCGGCATTCTGCCAGACACCCGCGCAACGGACGCTTACCAAGTGGCGGAACGTTTGCGCAAGGCCGTTTCTGCCACGACCGTCGATGGTCTTCAGGTCAACATCAGCCTGGGCGTGGCAACATTCCCTGATCTTGCGGTCCATAGTGCGTCCGAGCTTCTGGAGGCGGCGGATACCGCCTTGTACCGATCCAAGGCCAACGGGCGCAACTGCACCACCTTGGCCACGCAAACCGTGGAGCCATCGCCATCATGATGATCCGAGGGAAACTGCGCTACCACGTGACCCTGGCAATCGGCGTGACGCTCACGGTGGTATTTGCCTGTGTGGCTTATTTTTATGTCCAATCGCAGGAGCAGTCGATCCTGGCCGAGTACAAACGTTCGCTGCACAAGGTCACGGACTCCCTCTCCAAGGGGCTGTCTTCGATCATGGTGGAAAACCACGCGGAAATCATGCCAGCCTACGCGGCGCGCCTGAAGTCGTTGCGCGGGTTTTCCGAGTTTGTGATTTTGCGCACCGACGGCAGCGAGGCGTTCCGGGACAACCTCAGCATCAACAGTGTCAATGCATTGCTAGGTTCTCAGGCATTCGCAACGCACAGCAAGCCCGAGCGCGTGCAAAACATGAACCCCACAACCCCGGCGTTTGCCCGTGTGCTGGCCAGTGCCGGGGATGCGTCGTACGAAGTGGTGGATGGCAGTGGCCGCCGCCAACTGGTATTCCTGGATGCCATTCCGGGTGGCCCGCAGTGCATTCGTTGCCACGGGGCCGACCAACTGGTGCGGGGGGTCATCAAAATCGTCACGCCCATGAACACCATCGAGACAGCAATCCTGAATATGCGGATTCAAACGATTCTGGTGATCGGCGTTGCGCTTATTTTGAGTACCCTGTGTGTGGGTTACCTGTTGGGCCAATCGGTGGTTCATCCCATTGAGGCGATTACCGGCGCCATGGCACGTATCTCTTCGGGTGAATTTGACTCCACGGTGCCCTTGCATGGCGGCGGAGAAATCAAACGCATGGCCCAGACCTTCAACCTGATGACTGCCAGCCTGAAGCGGGGTTATGACCTGCTGCTGATCGAGCGTGGCAAGCTGACGACCATCATCGAGGCCGCACGCGAGGCCATCATCGTCACCAATGCCAACGATGAAATCGTGCTGATCAACAAGGCAGCGTCTGACATTCTTGAAAAAACCGATGCCCAGATGCGCCAGGAGGGATTTTTGTGCCTCCTGGACGATGCCGCACTGATGAACCAGCTGCTGCACGGCGTACATACCCAGACCCTTGCCTACCGTGGGCGTACACTGCAAGTGTCTGCCGCTTCCATTGATGCCAAGAACGGGCGGCTGATGGGGTCGGCGGCGCTCATCCGGGATGTCACCGAAGAGCATCGCATGCTGGATGAGCTCAAGCGTATCTCGATAACGGATGCCCTGACGGGTTTGTTTAATCGTCGCTACATTGATACCGCCCTGGCGACAGAATTTGACCGCGCCAGACGGACCCACAAACCCTTGTCGGTGCTGCTGCTGGACGTTGACTTTTTCAAGAAATTCAACGACACGCACGGCCACGACCAGGGGGACCGCGTGTTGCAGGCCGTGGGTGCATGTATGAAGTCCTCGATACGCCATTACGACTCTGCCTGCCGTTATGGTGGGGAAGAATTTGTGATGATTCTCCCGGAGACGGGTGTGCAAGGTGCCTGTACCATTGGAAACCGTTTGCGCGTGGCGGTGGAGGAAATGGTGGTGGACGGTTTAAAGGTGACAATCAGCCTGGGTGCTGCCACCTACCCTGGTTTGACTGTGGGCAAGGCCGAGCAACTGCTGGAAGCGGCAGATGCGGCCCTGTACAAGTCCAAGGAAACCGGGCGCAACAGACTGACCAGCGCCAATGCCATGTAAGGTTTTAAGCCTGTAGGGCTTATAGAATGTGCGAGTGCGGCTATAAATATAGGAGTATCCATGAGTAAGCAATTTGATGTGATTGTCATCGGGGGTGGCCCTGGTGGCTATGTTGCCGCCATTCGTGCGGCACAACTGGGTTTCAGCGTCGCCTGTATCGACGCCTGGAAGAACGACCAGGGAGGACCGGCGCTGGGGGGAACCTGTACCAATGTGGGCTGCATTCCGTCCAAGGCCTTGCTCCAGTCGTCCGAGCATTTTGACCACGCCAAAAACCATTTTGCCGAGCACGGCATTGCCGTCGAGGGCCTGTCCATGAATGTGGCGCAGATGCTGGCGCGCAAAAACACGGTCGTCAAACAAAACAACGACGGCATTCAGTACCTGTTCAAAAAGAACAAGATTTCCTTCTTCCATGGCCGGGGCTCGTTTGTCAAGGCGCTGGAAGGCAACTACCTGATCAACGTCGCCGGTCCCATGGCCGACGCGCTGGTGGGCCGGCACATCATCGTGGCCACCGGATCAAACCCGCGTCCCCTGCCAGGCGCCGCATTTGACGAAGAACGCATCCTGTCCAACGAGGGCGCCTTGCGCCTGAACACGGTTCCCGAGAAGCTGGCCCTGATCGGCTCGGGCGTCATCGGCCTGGAAATGGGCTCGGTCTGGCGCCGACTGGGCGCGCAAGTCACGATCCTGGAGGGCTTGCCGACCTTTTTGGGCATGCTTGACGAGCAAGTGGCCAAAGAAGCCTACAAGGCATTCACCAAACAAGGCCTGCGTATCGAGCTGGGCGTGGCGGTCAATGAGGTGGCGACCAACGAAAACGGGGTGTCGGTGCTCTATACCAACGCAAAAGGCGAAGCCCAGGTGCTGGAAGCAGACCGGCTCATTGTCTCGATAGGCCGCACGCCCAACACCACGGGCTTGAACGCCGCAGCCGTGGGCTTGCAACTCGATGACCGTGGCGCGGTGATCGTCGATGGCGATTGCAAAACGAATCTTCCCGGCGTCTGGGCCGTAGGCGACGTGGTGCGCGGCCCCATGCTGGCGCACAAGGCGGAAGAGGAGGGCGTGGCCGTGGCCGAGCGCATTGCTGGCCAGCACGGCCATGTGGACTTCAACACCATCCCCGGAGTGATCTACACCAGCCCCGAAATTGCCTGGGTTGGCCAGACCGAGCAGCAGCTCAAGGCTGCGGAGCGCGCGTACAAGGCGGGGGTGTTCCCATTCATGGCCAATGGCCGGGCACGTGCGCTGGGCGATACCACGGGGTTTGTCAAATTTCTGGCCGATGCCGCCAGCGACGAGATTCTGGGCGTACACATCATCGGCCCACAAGCCAGCGAGCTGATCGCCGAGGCCGTGGTGGCCATGGAGTTCAAGGCCAGCGCCGAAGACATTGCCCGCATCTGCCACGCCCATCCTTCCCTGAGCGAAGCCACGAAAGAAGCCGCACTGGCGGTGGACAAACGTACGCTGAACTTCTGAGGGTTTACTGCCCATTAATGGCCGAAAGCCCCGTAGAACGTGCGAGCACAGCTATTCATTCAGTAGCTGGCGGTGTTGTGCTTGCCATGCTGGGCGCGGTGGCGTTCAGTGGCAAGGCCATCATCGTCAAGCTGGCTTACCGCTACGGCGTGGATGCCATTACGCTCATCATGCTGCGCATGCTGTTCGCTCTCCCTTTTTTCCTGGCCATAGGCTGGTGGACCAGCCGCCATACGCCGGGCCGCCAGGCACCCCCCTTGACGCGCCGCGATCTGCTGGGCATCTTCTGGCTGGGTTTCAGCGGCTATTACCTGGCCAGTTTCCTGGATTTTGTCGGACTGCAATTCATCACCGCAGCACTGGAGCGCCTGATTCTGTACCTCAGCCCGACGATGGTGCTGCTGCTGGGCTTTGTCATTTTCCGGCGCCGCATCGGTTGGCATCAGGCGCTGGGCATGGCCATCAGCTACTGCGGCGTGCTGCTGGCGTTTGCACATGAGCTGACCGGCGCACACAACAAGGATGTGGTGTGGGGCACGGTACTGGTTTTCCTGAGCGCGACCAGCTACGCGCTCTACCTGTTCTACAGTGGCGAGCTGGTGCAACGCCTGGGTGCGATGCGGCTGGTCGGGCTGGCCACGTCGGTTGCCAGCGTGCTGTGCATTGCACAATTTGCACTGCTGCGTCCGATGGACTCGGTGCTGGCGCTGGCGCCCGAGGTGCTGTGGCTATCCTTGCTCAATGCCACACTGTGCACCGTGTTGCCCGTCATGCTGGTGATGGTGGCGGTGGAACGCATCGGCTCCAGCCTGGCCGCCCAGGCCGGCATGATCGGCCCCATGTCCACCATGCTGCTGGGAGGACTGCTGCTCGACGAACCCCTGACGGCCTGGCTGCTGGCCGGTACCGTATTGGTGATCGCCGGGGTTTTTGTCTGCAGCCGGGCGCGGCTGGAGTGATAGTTTGATTCATTTGCCATGTTGCATCGCCACCTCAACCACCAACGCTTTACCCTTGCCGCCATTGACGACGTGATTTCGCGCGGACGGTGGCAGGACTGGGCCGATCTGCGCCGGGCCGTTCTGGCCGACCGCGCCCTGCTGGACAAGGTGGAGCAAGTTTGCCGCCCTTACGTTTGCGACCCCTATGCCCAGCGCCACCACTTCTGGATGCACTATGTCAAAGAACACCGCACAGCTGCCTGACTGGGAGCTCGTCTTGTCCTCTGCCGCGCGGCTCCAGCGTATCCTGCCGGATGCCGTTCTGGTTGGTGGAACCGCTTCGGCGATCCACGCCGGACATCGTTTCTCGCGTGACGCCGACCATGTGCTGACCGACTTGCGCTATCGTTTTGATGCGGTGCTGGCGCAGCTGGAGTCGGTCGCGGGCTGGAAAACGGCACGTGTGCAGCGTCCCGTGCAAATCCTTGGCAGTCTTGATGGCATCGAAACCGGGGTGCGCCAACTCATCCGCGATGCACCGCTGGAAACGGCTGTGGTGGATTACCACGGAGCCAGAATCACCGTTCCAACCGAAGGCGAGATTCTGCGCATCAAGGGCGTGCTGATCCTCAAACGCAATGCCACGCGGGACTACCTTGATTTCGTGGCCTTGGCCGACTACATGGGTGATGCACGTGTGGCCCTCGCCCTGCAATCGTTTGACCGGCTCTACCAGCAAGACAGCGGGGAGTCGCCGTTACAGCAGTTGCAGGTGCAACTCGCCAACGCGCTACCCTACGACCTGGAAGAAACCGAACTGGGTGAATACAAGAACCTCCATCCCCGCTGGCATGACTGGCAGGTGGTCAAATCGGCTTGCGCGCACCTTTCGACTGCCATTTTTGACCGGGTGTGCCAGATGGATGCAGGTGAGTAATCAGCCGCTCTTATAAACATAGCTTCTCCCGCACGTTCTACGGGGTTTTGCGCTTCAATCAATGCTGTATTCCTAATGTCGGCATGACTAATGCGCAGCAGCAATGCCATGTTAACCTGCCAGCTAATTCAGCGGATCACGGCAAACAATCCGCTGGAGTATCAAAAACAATTAACTTTTCAACCACTTATATATACCATATGCTGCAGCGCCAACAGCAAGAGGAGCCGCAGCAGTAATAACTAAACCTGTAGCCATGCCTCCGCCCGCAACGCCACCGATTGCTGCTAACCCCGAAGTTATACCAGCCGCTCCAAGTCCACTTACTGCGCCCGCTGCTGCAACAGCTCCAACAGAACCAGCTGCACCTGTTGCCGCACCGGCAGCACCTGCAATCGTAGCTTCTTTATCAACATCACTCATTTTGATTCTCTATTTTCCCCAGGTTTTAGAAATCCCGGAAATCTGTGGGGGACAAACTTCAGAGATGGAATCTTATATGGTTTCAATATTTTCATTAGATTTTTGAATCTGGTATGAGAAAATTTCCACTGCTTTTTTTGCAATTTCATCGGTAGAGTACTTTGACCAGGCGGCCATACCGGCAGCGCCAACGACAGGCAACCATTTTGCGATAGCAGCCTTCAATACTTGTTGGGTTATTTTTCCACCCAGAATCGTAACCAGTTTTTGGATAACTCGCAATGATGCCCGCTTCACTAACAATTGACCGCCACGGTAAGTAAAAATTCCAATTACTGCACTACCGGTTGCAGAGACAAATATCCCCATTAATAGCTCCTTATCAATGGAATCTTCTTTTCCGCAAGCAACTCCTATGTCATATACCATGGCAATTTGATTTCGTGTTACTGCTATGATTTCTGGGACGACAGCCAGCATCCCAAATGGACCTGGAACGAGTCCAGATGCGCCAGAAATACTTGCATTCAGATAAGAATATTTGGCAATTATTCCATCGACTGATGTTGTTTGCGGTAGCGCGTTCCCAGGCTTTTTGTAAAAATCTTTTCGTTCCTGGTAAACTGTGTCAAAAGCTCCTTCAATAGATCCGGTAACTTGTTGATATATTTTTTCTTTTTGATTTTCAAACATAACATTTATCCTTCATAAAACTTTCATGCCAAGAAAATTATTCTACCCCTGCATTCTGCAACGTTAGCATATAATTTGGGAAAATTTACGAGTTGATATTTTCAGTACCATCGCGTAGCGCAACAATACCTAAATACAAAGTTATTGGGACGGTCTTTCTGTATGCAGGCCCCTGAAGATCAAAGACCAACCACACCCCAGATAGTGCCCATAGAACGGGGCCTAATGCGTTTATCCAGGGATTTCTTTTCATAACTTCTTTGACCAATTGTTTAGCAGCCTCTCTGCCTATGATTTGTGCAATGAGACTGATAATGATAGTTTCAATAATGCCCATCGTGACTTTTGGTCCAAGAACCTCGACCAGAATCGGCAAAATTGCAATTTTGCCATTATATTTTATTTTCTCCATTATCGCTTTTATATCGGAATTTCCCATGCCGATATCTTTGAATGCTTTTGAAAGATCTTCAGGGCTTTTACTTAGGAGTTCTTTCTCGACAACGGCGCTAACAACACGCTCAAGGAGAGTTTCAACACTGCCACCCATTTTTATCTTTATGCTAAGTTTATCGCATACATCGCTGACTATTTCTATTGCGCTGACGCCACCGGAACTGAAGAACAGTGAACGTGCTAAATAAGCAATATCGGACGAGCCAAAATACTTGATTTGCTTATCTATAAGAGTTATCAATTCTGCCTTGGCATGTGAATTGCTTTCACTCTGCGCCAAAAGAGACTTTCTCTTTTGATCGTCAGCAAATGATAAGTAGCTATCAAGAACCTCGGACAGGTAATTGAAGTCTTCCTTTTTACACTTTTTTAGTATTGCTTCCATGATTTCTCCTTTTTTCATTAATGAAGCGTTGTATATCGCACAATTTGAAACCCTTGCCCTGACTAACCATACTTTCCATTAAATTGTTAGCCATTAAATCATTCCACACCCGCCCCCTCCAACGCCAGTACATACAAAACTGAGCGGGCGCGGCTGGCGCCTACGTACAGGGTTTCGCGGTGGTGGGTGGTTCTGGCGTCCAGACCGACAAGCACAACCGCATCGGCCTCCATACCCTTGAAACCTTGCACCGTGCCAACACGGACACAGCCAGATGCGCCAAAAGCCATATCCAATGTAATGTGGGTCTGGTTCAGGCCGACAGCCCAGGTGGACGCGGCGTTGGTGTGTTTGTAGGGCGAGAGCACTGCAATCTGTTCGGGCTTGAGTTGCTGTTTGCCCAGCAGGTTGTGCAAAAGTTGCCTGAGCTGAACCGCCATCTGGTCAAAGTCGGGGCTGTACAGAAACTTTGGCGCAATACCCTCGTCCACCCTGAACATCTGCGGGATGGACAGTCCGCCCAGGCGTGCTGCCAGTTCACCAATCGGGCGGGTATTACGCAAATTGGCATCCAGCATCATGGGCGATGCGGCAAAGGGCGGCTCCCAGGCTTGGTCCGACTGAAACAGATTTTGGTGCCGGTCGTAAAAGCAGTACCAGCCAAAATCTGGCTTTCCCAGTGCCTCTAGCGCCACCCACCAGGTGGTTGAAAAATCAGTGGCTTCATCGACGATCAACGTGTCAAAGCGTGCACCCAAATAATCGGCGGCCTGCAGCAGCAAGTCGGGGCTTTGCTCCCGGAAGAAAATGGACTGCGCCGCAGTGTCTGCCGGAATGGCATACGGCAAATTGGCTTCCTGCGCCAGAGTGCGCGCCAAGTCGTGAAACGGCAGCACGGTCAGGCCCGGCGTATCACGCAGACAGCGGGCTAGGTATTGGGCTAACGCCTTGTTGAAGCAGGTTAGCAAAACCTGTTTGCCCTGCGCTGCATGGTCGCGCGCAAGGGCACATGCCAGCACGGTCTTGCCGGTGCCTGCGCTGCCTTCGATCAACAAACGGGGTTGACTGCGCAGCATACGCAAAATCTGCACCTGTTGTTCGGTGGCGGTTTGCAGTTGCAACGTAGTGTCTTCCACCTGCACGACTAGGGGAACGAATTGCTGGCAATCCGGTGCCAGAATGGTTTTGAGCGCATGTTGTTCAGCCGGTTTCCAGGCGCGTGGTTGCGGCGCTGCTTCGCGCAAGAGTTTGATCAAGGCGGCTTCGGGCGTATCCAGTGATGCACGGTCCAGCAAGAATGCGCGCGATGGCGGTTCCGTGCCGGGCAAGGGGCCATCCCAGTACACCTCTGGCAACCAGACGGCGTGGGTGACGGTCAGCGCTTGTGCAGTATTGTCGAGACGGTAGGCCAGTTTCTCAATGAGTGCGAAGCGGTTGTTCCGCGCCTGCTCAAAAGGTGATCGCTTCATGAACAGGCCGCCTTCGTAATACCATTTCCCCTCACGCACCGACACCGCCCCAGCTTTGATCTCAATAACCACCACACCAAAGCTCGGGTGAAACACCACGACATCGGCCTCACCCACTACCTCGCCTTTTTCTTTCAACAACCGCCATTCGACCGTGGGGAAAACTTGCCAAGGCGCAGGTAATTTTTTGAGCGCTGCCACGACGCGCGCTTCGGCGCGCTGTCCTGCCTTTTTGGTGGCATCTACATTCGTGTCGGTGGCATCAGCATCACGCATCACCGTGGTTCCGAAAGAATCTGCAAGAGATGGGCGAAGAGTCCGTTGGCTCTGGGGCGGGGGAGGGGAAAACATTTCAGATGCCCATTGCCACACTTCGGACAGGCGGTATAGTAATCGCCAGTTTGCAACGCATCACTGCGCGGCCAAACGACCTTCAACCAGTGGCAAGCAGGGCATTTACAGACACAGGGAGATGGTCGAACAGGCATGGTGATTCTCTAGTTTTCAATAGATGCTAATGTATTTCTGGGGTTATGCCGCATGGCGGGCCAGCGATTGCATGGCTGCTTTGCACAATAGGGTGCCAAGGAACATGGCACCGAAAATGGCCCAACCCGCATTGGCTGGACCCAGGATCAGGAACAGGCCCAAAAATGTCAGGCCATAGACCGCCGCCGTTGCGGCCAGCCCCAGCAGCAAGGTGAATAAGGCCGCTCCAAGAATTACCTGGATGGCGAAAAATATGAGCCACAAAGCGGCTGCTCCGAGTAGCAGAAACACTGCTGCAATCATGATGCACTTCCTTTCAGATATTTTTGTAATTCCTGCTCCATCTGCATTTGCAGTCCCTCCGGGCTGATGATGCGCACGTGGGGCAGCCAGTAGCGCACGATGGGCAGAATCTGGTTCGGGTGGGCGACCTTGGCGGAGACGATCAGGCCGCCGTCTTCGAGTTCTTTTTCGATGGCCTGGTTGGCAATCAGTTTGCGGCGACGGAAATAGCTTGCGGCCTCGTGGGCAATTTTGAGGACGATTTCCTTTTTGTCGGGGTTGAGCCAGATGCCGTCCTCGTCATGCAGTGTCTGGTGTACCGCCGGGTCGGGCGTGAATGTGGTTTCATGCACTTGCAGATGGTCAATCTTGCTAAAGGAATAGGCTTTGAGCCGTCCGCTGTCCTGTGCGGCCAGATACCAGATACCGCCGTGATTGACCAGCTTGTAGGGCAGGGCGTTGGTGTAGGACTTGATGCCCTGGTCCTTGCGGTAGCTGAAACTGATGTGCTGGTGCGCCAGGATGGCTTGTTCGAGTTGTCGAAAACGTGGTTCCTTGTTGCTGAGGTCTTCGTACTGTGGGCCTTTGACCAGTAGTGCCGTCTGGATGCGGCTGTCGAAAATATCGCGTAGAAAATCATCGGATAACGACGGGAACAGACCACGCACACCGGCCAGTACGGCAAAACGTTCCAGGTCGCGTAACGTCAGCTTGCCAAGATAGGCCGTATCCAGGCGATAGCAACCATCGGCTTTTTCAAGCGGCAGATAGGCAAAACGCTCGTTGAGGTCGCGCTGAATAGTACGCAGGTTGACGCCGAATTCTTTGGCCAGTTCCTGCGGGTCGAGTTTGTCGCCGTTGTTGAGCTTGATCAGAATCTCGGTCAGGCGGCGCGCCAGTTTGTCGTGTTCGGTTTTGGACATGATGCTGTGGATGGTAGTTTGCACGCCGGACAGGGTGTGTCGTTTTATCTGTCATCTGCAAAAAAATTTCTACAAGCTCTACGTTATCAGATTCCGAATTTCACGTTCCTATATTCCGTAATTTACGGTAGCATGCAGGCATGCATACGCCTGACCTTTACCCCCGCTGGATCGAACCACGCATTGCAGAGGCCATGCTGGATACGCCAGTGGTTTTGCTGGCTGGCCCGCGCCAGGCGGGCAAAACCACCCTGGTGCGTCAGATGGCCGGGAGTGGTCGGCGCTATCTGACGCTGGATGATGAACTGACACTGTTGTCGGCGCGTGAAGACCCGGTTGGCATGGTTCGCAGTCTGGACCAGGCAGTGATTGATGAAATCCAGCGCGCACCACAGTTGTTGCTGGCAATCAAGAAAAGTGTCGATGAGGACCGTCGTCCCGGACGTTTTTTGCTCACCGGATCGGCCAACCTGATGGCGTTGCCGACGGTTGCAGATTCTCTGGCCGGTCGCATGGAAACCCTGTCACTTTTGCCCTTGTCCCAGAGTGAGATCGAAGGGCAATCGGGCAACTGGATTGATCGTGTATTTTGCGGGCAGCTTGCCAAGCCAGGTACTCCTGCCCTTGGCCGTGATCTGGTTGAGCGTGTGTTGCGCGGGGGATATCCGCAGGCAATTGCCCGATCCACGCCCAGGCGACGGATGGCCTGGTGTCGGCAGTACATGGATGCGCTCATCCAGCGTGATGTGCGTGACGTGGCGGGTATTGACAAGCTGGACCAGTTGCCACGTTTCCTGCGCGCCCTGGCCCAGACCGCCGGGGAAATGTGTAACTACACCCAGCTCGGGGGGCGGGTCAGTCTGGACGGCAAGACAGCCGCCCGCTATATGGGCGCCCTTGAGCAGATGTACCTGCTCAAGCGCGTGGACGTATGGGCGCGCAACCGTCTCAACCGGGTCGTCAAGACGCCCAAGCTGCAATTCATCGACTCCGGCTTGCTGGCCACGCTGCTCGACCTGGGCCTTGATACGGTTCAGCAGGACCGGACACGGTTCGGGCATGTGCTGGAAACATTCGTGTTCGCAGAGTTGTTGAAGCACACCACCACGGCAGAGGGCGACTATCGGTTGCTGTATTACCGTGATGCCGACAAATTCGAGGTGGATGTGGTGATCGAGAACGCCGCCGGGCAGTTGGTCGGCGTCGAGGTCAAGGCGGCGGCTACGGTCAGGGAAGGCGATCTGCGGGGGTTGAAGAAACTCTCCGCTCTGGCCGGTGCCCAGTTCAAGATGGGTGTTTTGCTGTACGACGGTGAAGAAACGCTGCCGCTGGGAGATGGCATCTGGGCTGCACCGCTTTCGACTTTGTGGGGACTATCGTCTCCATGAAGGGTGCGAGCAGTGATGTGGCCGTCGGGCTTTACTCCCTTGCGCATTGATACTACGTTATTGATAGCTGTACCCGCTTGTCCCTCGGGGCCTGTAGGCTGATTTATGCCTGATTTGAGGCCAAATTCAGGCCAAATCGAGGCCAAAAACGTGCCACGGAGGCTTGCGGGGAGCTTCTGTAGTGCGGTTTTGGTGTATTTGATATCACGGGTGATATGAAATTGCCATGAAAGCAAGAGGCCGGACGGTCGGATGGCCGGATGGACATAGAATTGCAAATCGAAAGTTAAAACTCCGATTTGCAAGAAATGATTCCCCGCGCGGCTACCCTTACTTTGCAGCGCCTGGCCAGAGGCTTTCCCATCCTCGCCGTGACCGGGCCGCGCCAGTCCGGCAAGACAACGCTGGCGAAGGCGGTGTTTGCGGACAAGGCCTATGTATCCCTTGAAAATCCGGACGAATATGAGTTCGCGGAACGCGACCCGCGTGCGTTTTTGCATCGGTTCGGGTCGGGGGCGATTCTGGATGAAGTGCAGCGCTGCCCGCAGCTGTTGTCGTGGCTGCAAGGTCTGGTGGACGAACGTGGTCGCATGGGCGACTTTGTCCTGACGGGTTCATCGCAGTTTGATCTGCTCTCGGGCATCACGCAGTCGCTGGCGGGCCGTGTCGGGCGCATCGAGTTGTTGCCGTTCTCGGTGTCTGAGCTGGTTGCTGTTGGCCAGTTGCCAGATACGCTGGAGGATATGCTGCTGCGCGGCACCTACCCCGCCTTGTATGACCGCGCATTGTTGCCAGGGGACTGGTTTGCCAACTACGTGGCCACCTACCTGGAGCGCGATGTGCGCCAGCTGATTGCGGTGCGCGATTTGTCGCTGTTTCAACGTTTTGTGCGCATGTGCGCGGCGCGTTCCGGGCAACTGCTCAATCTGGCGGCGCTGGGTGCGGATTGCGGTATCTCGGCGGTGACGGCGCGGGAGTGGCTGTCGGTGCTGGAAGCCAGCTATCTGGTGGTGCGATTGCCACCGTACCATCGCAATTTTGGCAAGCGCCTGGTCAAGAGTCCCAAGCTGTATTTTCTGGACGTCGGCCTCATGGCCTGGCTGCTGGGCATACGCGATGCTGCCAGCATCCAGACGCACGCGGCCCGTGGTGCGCTGTTTGAGACCTATGTCGTGGGCGAATGCATCAAGCAGCGCTTCAACGCCGGGCAGAGTGCCGACCTGTATTTTTGGCGTGACAGCGCGGGGCATGAAGTGGACCTGCTGTTCGAGACCCCGCAGGGCATGCAGGCGATGGAAATCAAATCCGGCAGCACCTTCGCCCCGGACTGGCCCGATGCGATCCACAAATGGCAGAAGTTCAGCGCGGATGCGGGCTTGTCGCCGGTGATTGTCTATGGCGGGGAGGGCGGCTACGAGCGCCAGGGCTGCCGGGTCGTGGGATGGCGGGAACTGCAAGGGCTGGTTGCGTAGACGGGCACGCTCAGGACGAGAGCCGGGACACACCCGGCAATTCACGGCAGTGTGCCTTGCGTTATAAACACCAAGGGTGGCTGTTGGGTTTTACTCCCTTGTTTATTGCTACTACGTTATTGATAGCTGTCCCCGCTCGTCCCTCGGGGCCTAGATGCTGATTTATGCCTGATTTGAGGCCAAATTCAGGCCAAATCGAGGCCAAAAACGTGCCACGGGGGCTTGTGGGGAGCAGTTGTAGTGCGGTTTTGGTGTTTTTGATATCACGGGTGATATGAAACTGGCGAAGGTGGCATCCGGGCCGGTAGCAGCCTAGCCAAAGAAAAGCCAGGGAGCGCGATCCCCGCTCCGTCACACAACTCTTTCCTTCGTGATAAAGTAAACGAATGACTGAGAAAGTAACCATCAAACCAAACTGCCGCTATGGGCACGGCGACCTTGTTTCCGTTACTCTTGAAGGAAAGCCGCATAGATGGGGGTTGATCTCCCTGTCAGAAATGAACGTTTTTTCTGGAGACGTGTATGTTTGCCCCAAGTGTGGATATGTTGAAATGTTTGACGATGACGTTGCGAAAACATTGAAGCCTGTGGAACCCGCATGAGCGTCCATTAGGCCATTTCCGCAAAATCTCATCCCATATACCGTGGACGAATGAGGATGTCCCATTTGGGCAATAGAGGATTACGCACCAGACGTTCTTCCACGGCCTGCATGGCCTTCTTGGAAAGGCGCAGGCCCTTTTTGTAGG
>JAYRRD010000217.1:0-68418 GCA_041910275.1 Rhodoferax sp. | reverse complement strand
CTATGCCCTGTGCCTCAACCGTGGAGAAAGGGTGAGAAGTGGTCCCCGTTATACAGCCAAATATGAAAAGAATAGCAAGAATGAAAACGCCCTATATGCTAACTTGTTGATTTTCAAAGAATTGGTTATTTAACACGCTCTAAATACTTTAGCGATGAGGTGATAGGTTCATTGAAAACAACTTTTATTGCGACACCAAATAACAATGCATCTCAGATTAATTCCATTACAGCGGATCAAATTGCAGTACTGACACCTGCACAAGTTAGAAATTTGGGGGCTACAGCAACAGGTATTTCTCAAATAAATTATTTGAATGACTCTGCGTGGAAGAAGCTTTTTAGTGATCCCCTGCAGGTTGCTGCTATCACGCCACAAGAGATGCTGACTTTTTCCAGTTTTCATATTCCTATGATGGGGGAAAACATAAAATTCTTATCTGATGCAGTATTCGGTGTATTTAAATTCGCTTTTATTGCCGGACCAGCCAATCTGAAGTCTCAAATTACCTCAATTTCGCCTGAGCAAATTAAGGTATTAAGTCCGGCCCAGATTGCGATCCTCGCAAGTCTTAACCATGGCCTAGCCATTGCAAGTCTTGATGTTTACTCCTTTGGGGCCTTAACACCTGCCCAAGTAGGCATGCTGACAGGCATCAATGTGAATAGTGTCACGGCGGTTCAGTTGGCTGCGCTATCTTCCGAGTCGCTTGCTGCGCTTAAGTCTGATGCAATCACTTCATTGACTTCACAGCAAAAATCATTGTTGACGACGGCACAGCACGCAGCCTGCAGGTGCTGATCCGAAGATTTTGACCTGTAAGATTTCCCATTCATGGCGCAGCCGCCGATTGCGATCCTGGTCAAACTCTGCTGCTGTGCTACGGTTATCAGCCAGTGTGCCAAGCCGTCCGCCACGGTGGCGTGGAACAACGTTGCACTATAGGCAGCATCCTTACTCGCAGTCGCACAGGTGCGACAGCAAGGGCAGAAAACTTAGATCACCAAGAAGGGACCAATTTGTCAGTGATGAGCGTCTAATGTTTTCCAACCCTCTGAGGTTTTCACGTAACGAACCTGAATAACTGTTGCTCGACGCGCCAAACCCAAGTGTGGCATCTCCATATCTGCCTCGGCATCACACTTATACCCAGGTTCGTTCGTTGCAGCGATACAGGCAATCTTCTTGAACCTATGGAGAATCGGCAATTTTTCATCTGGAATGCCTTGGTTCTGAGCATTTTTTCTCAGGACTTCCGTTTCCGCTCTTGCCAACGCTTCCATGTCGGCCGCAGATGGTTCTCGGGAACATCCACTCAACCCACCTATGAATATGAACAGAGCGATTCCTGTGTAGATGATGTTAAATTTTTTCATGTTGTAATTTGCTTGATGATGATATTCGGCGCGGGCTAGACTCGGGCAGTTGTCATGAAGTTCGTCACGCAAGAACGACAAAGTGTACTGATTTTTGTTTTGAGCGGAGCTTAAAACAGATAAGAAGGGGGTAGGGAAATCCAACCGCACGACCCCAGGTACCGCATCCTGACCCATCCTTACCCCCCCATTCTGGCATATTGTGATCCCCGATCTGACAATCGAAACGGCCTGTTTTCCGTTTGTGTGGCACTGTGTGCGGGCTGGGTTAGAAGCACGTTGCATATCGGCAAAGGCACCAGGGCCGCGATATGCGGTTTTGAAGTAAATTGGCCTACATCGCCCGCTGGATGTACGGGAATAGCTACTATTTGACAGCGCCGGAAACCATACCAGCGTCGATTTCTGGGCGGATTTATGACAGACTCCGGGATACACCCATCCAGGACCAAATCCAATAGCTCCTGATACAAGAGCTGCCTCCGCTTATCCCATGGGGTTTACAGCCCGATTCGCCATGTAAACACACCCGATAACGGCCCGTTTTGATGCCTCATGGCGGTTGTTGGCACCACTTTGACCCGTTTTGAAGGGCACACTCTCATAACGACAATAGAAATCCAGCGGCAGATTCGGCTGCGTGCTCGTATGAGGGCTGATAGTCCAACGTGTCAATTGCCTCGAACTGTGCCTTCAACACCGCTTTGCGTTGCTCCACCTGCTGCAAAAATTCATTCCGGTGACGGGTCAGAAAGGAGCTGGCAGTTGCAAGCGCCAGCGGCTCACGCGCAATGACCAGTGCCAAGTCAAAAAGGTCGCGTGCCGTTGCACGGTCACCCCGATGCCACAGCTTCTTGGCCACGATTTCAGCCGGCGTCTCGACTTTGATCTGGCGCCCAAGTAACTCCCACATTTCAAAGGGATTTTTCGTCAAGTTGGGCGATGCAACAAAATCGATTTCCCCTTCCGGGCGCAGCAACTTGACATAGCCGGGGCCTTCGACATATTTGTCTGAAACCGCTTCGGCCACATCGCTCAGGCGGGGGGACACATAACCCAGGTACTGCGGATCGGGTACAAAGATGTCTATGTCCTTACTCATACGGTGCCGGTATCGAAGCATCAAGACCGTACCGCCGCCAAAGGTCCAGAATGGATTTTGAATGCCATGGGCAGCTATCTCATCGATCAGCGAATAGGCGTGTTGCAGCAATCCCTGCCAAACACCAACTGGCAGAGATTGCGGTGTCTTCAAGTTGGAGGCCATCACGCCCACACGCCTCGCGGTGAATGCAAGTCTTTGGCCCAATGAAACAAATGTTTCCACAGCAGCTTGGGCGACATGCGGTTGCTCGTCGCCACCTCTTCCACGGCGGCCACAATCAGGGGCAAAGGCACCTCGTCCAACAGGGTGGCAATGTGGGGAATGATGTCGGTCGGCATACCACCATCCACCAGCGCGGCAGCCAAAACATCAGGATCAAGCATCGTCTTGTAACTGACACTGGCGCTTTGACTGACGGATCGAAGTGCGTGTTGGTGCCCTTGGCGTGTGCCCGCATCCAGACGGATTCCCAGCAAATCCAGGAGTGCAATCAGCTTGGCTGCGCCCAGGTCCACCAGTGACCCGGTTTCGAGTTGATTGATGGTGGCGCGCGACAAGCCACTTAGCGTTGCCAGTCGGGCTTGTGAGAGCCCTAAAGCGAGCCGACGGACGTGGACGATTTGGCCAATATCTGCAAGGTTCATAAGCCCTATTGGGCCACATTGCCGTCTAATATGTCAAATATACTTGACATGTTTATCGCTGAATTGTGCAAGCCAGGTCTGGATCGCTCGGCCCGATGGCATGCCCAGCCCCGGTTTCTTTGGCTCCAACGTCGCCGCACCCCTGTTGCAACCAATCCGGATACCCCATACCAGCGTTGATTTCCGGGTGGATTTGTGATGCGCTCCTGATATTAGAGCTGCTCCCGCACATCCCATAAGGCTTGCAGCCCGATTTGTCATGTAAAAACACCCGAAAACGGCCCGTTTTGGCCTCTTATGGCGGTTTCTGGCATCGCATTGACCCGTTCTGAAGGGCGAAATTCAAGGCGAATAGGGCTGTAAGCCTTATATAGCAAGCGGGGGTAGCTACTATTTTTGTAGTTACTTTGATGACTGCTTCGATAGCTGCCTGTAGCGCGTGTGTGCCGAAAAGGCTCCTTGCGTTCCAGCGATGTCGGCATTGGACAGACCGATGGACCTGGCACAGGTTTGCCAGTCGTCCACCACCGCCACCACGCTTTCGACCACATCGACGGACTGTGCGTGCGATAAGCCATAAAAGGGCGCTGTGCTGATGACAGTGTGCAAGTCCGAGCGGTTGTCGGTGTCGTCAATGTTCAAAACATGGTCGTCCTTGTCGATGTTGGGGTTGACGTCAAAAGCGGGCGCCAGCATCCAGCCGGTCTCGCCCAGTATGAAGCCATGGTTGCGCAGATGGTCATCGCGATTGCCAATGGCCACATTGAAAGCGAGGCGCCGGAACAGTTCTTGCAGGTCACCGTCCGCCCGTCGCGCATCGCCGTGTCCACGGATGAACTGTGCCAGCTCAAGGTAGCTGCTGCCTTCGCTGCGTTCCTTGCACAGCAAAGTCATGGCGGATGCGTAAAAGCGCCGTGCGCCCCCGTTGCGGTCAAATCGCTGGACGCAGAAGGTATGAAACTCGCTGTTGAAGCGCACCAGCCGTGCATCCGGCACGGTGATACCGGCTTTGGCTGCCAAGGTGTGCGCCACAAACTCCCACGCGCCCACATCGCGGTCGTCGTCGCGTGCAGGGAACTTGCCAATCCACAGGGAGCCGTCGTTTTGCGTGAAATTGGCCTTGGGCCGCGCTCCGCCAAGCGATGCGCCTGGCGCAACCAGCACCGCAAGCCATGCGCGTAGTGCATCCAGGTCGTCCATGCGCCGGCTGCTCAGTTGCCAGGCGACCGATTCAAGCTCCTGCAAGGAGGTCACGGGAGGGGCGGCCATGGCTTCATCGCCCAGAAACACTGTGCTGCCGGTGCGCCGAAATCGCAGCGCCCCTTGCCGCGTCAGGTCTTGCACGCCAATCAGGAAGTCCCAGGCATACAGGGTGCGCGGTGGCCGTTGGGCATCCTTGGTTTGCAGCGCCTCGCGCCGCTTCATCAGTGTCTGCCCCCATCGGTCTGGTGAAGAATCCAGAAAGATGCCGAAGTTTCCCAGCTCCGGCCGTGGGAAGAAGGGTGCGTTATCCAATGACAGGTCCGGGTCCAGCGCAAAGGCGCGCGCGTCATGGAGCCACTGGGGATGGTAGCGAAACCGTATCTGGCCACGGTCATGGGCGAGCGTTCCTACGAGGCACGCCGGTCCCAGGTCACTGTCCAACCAGACTTCCAGGGTATCGGATGGAGCCGGTTTCACAGCGCAGGCTCCGAATCCGGCGGACTGCCACGGGCTTTGCGGCGGGGGCCGCTGTCCAGTGCCAGGTCCTGCAAACGCCTGCCCACCAGATCGTCAGCGGCCACTTTCTCCAGGTCGTTCTCCAAGCCCAGTGCCGCCAGTACGCGCAGATAGGTTCCCAGTGTGGCGCCACCGTCGCCAGCTTCCACCTTGTACAGGGACGAGCGCGCAATCCCGGATCGCTGGGCTACCACGGCGCTGCTGAGTTTGCGGCGCAGTCTGGCCAGACGTATGCGCTCGCCAAGGGCGGCGAGTATGCGTTGCTCGGCAGGAAAGATGACGGGCGGTTTGCGTGGCATGTCCGCTATTATTGACTAAAGTTGCAATAATTGTATTAAATAACGGAATAGAGAACGCAGATACCTGTGGCTGGTGGTGTGGCAGGGGGCGGTTGGCGATGGCTGCCCCCTGTGTTAAAAAATTTCGTAAGCAACGCCAGCCACCTTGTCCACTGCATAATCAATCCACTTATCACACCAATCAGCCCTGAATCACGCCATGTCGAACCCCGTAATTGCCGTCTACCCCGGCACCTTTGACCCCATCACCCTGGGCCACCAGGACATCATCCGGCGCGCCGCGCGCCTGTTTGGCTGCGTCATCGTGGCCGTGGCCGCCGCCCACCATAAGCGCACCCTGTTCAGTCTGGATGAGCGGCTTCAGACGGTGCGCGAGGTGCTTGTGCCCTTTGCCAACGTCCAGGTGCAATCATTTTCCGGCCTGATACGTGACTTTGCGCTGGAACAGGGCGCGCACACCATGGTGCGCGGTGTGCGTTCGGTGAGCGATTTTGATTTCGAAGCCCGCTTTGCCGGCATGAACCGCGCCCTGGCCCCCGACCTTGAAACCGTATTTTTGACCCCGGACGCACGCTACCAGTACATATCCAGCACGCTGGTGCGTGAAATTGCCACGCTCAAGGGCGATGTGGCGCAGTTTGTCGCACCATCTGTTCTGGAACGGTTGATGCAAAAATTAAACCTTGAATAAAGCCTTGAAAAATAAGGAAAACCATGAAAATCCTGTTACCCGTTGACGGTTCGGAACTGGCACTCGAAGCCGTTCGCTTTGCCATTCGCATGCTGCTGGCCGGGCTGCACGGAGAAGTGGTGCTGGCCAATGTGCAAGAGCCTGCCAGCTTTTATGAGCTGTTGGTAGCGCATGACCCGGAGGTGATTGACCGGGTGAGCGCCGAAGCCGGCGTCCATGCGCTGGCGGGCGCGCAGGAGTTGCTCAATGCCGCACAACTGGAGTACGAGTGCGAAGTTGCCAAGGGCGATCCGGCACACACCATCATCGACATTGCCGAACGCTTTGCCTGCGACCTGATTGTCATGGGCGCGCGCGGCAACAGCGTATTGCGCCGTGCCATGATGGGTTCGGTCTCCAACGAGGTGCTGCATGCCAGCCCCATCCCGGTCATGATCGTCAAGCCAGACCCCGTGGTGGCGGATGTGGAATAAAAAGGCCAGACATGGCGCTGACCATTACCGATGAATGCATCAACTGCGACGTATGCGCGCCGGTATGCCCCAATCAGGCCATCACCATGGGGCCGCACATCTACGAAATTGACCCGCAGCGCTGCACCGAATGCGTAGGGCATTTCGAGGAACCCCAGTGCGTGCAACTGTGCCCGGTCGCGTGCATACCGCTGCATCCACACTGGGTCGAGAGCCAGGAAACCTTATGGCAAAAGTACCGCCGTTTGCAGTTGGCGCCGGTAACGCCAGCAACACCATTTAATCCAGGGTCTTGCGAAAGCGCTTCAAGCCGATTGCCAGTACCACCGTGATGAACACCAGCAGTGGCCACAGGTGCGCCCACACCAGTGCCAGATCGTTGCCCTTGAGCATCACGCCGCGCGAGAGCCGGATGAAGTGCGTCAGCGGCAACGCTTCACCAATGACCTGCGCCCAGCCGGGCATACCCCGGAATGGAAACATGAAACCCGAGAGCAGGATCGAGGGCAAAAAGAAGAAGAAAGTCATCTGCATGGCCTGCATCTGGCTGCGGGCAACGCTGGAAATGGTGATGCCGACGATCAGATTGGCGGCGATGAATACCAGCACGCCCAGTAGCAGCAGCGGCAGCGAGCCGACAAAGGGTACGCGAAACAGCAGTTTTGCCGCCAGCAGGATCAGCACCACCTGAACGCCGCCGATGAGGATAAAGGGCAAGACCTTGCCAATCATCACCTCGATGGGCCGCACCGGGGTGGCGAGCAGGTTTTCCATTGTGCCGCGCTCGACCTCGCGCGTCAGCGCAACGCCGGTCATCATGATCATCGTCATCGTGAGGATCACACCCATGAGGCCGGGAACGACGTTCCAGGCGGTCAGGCCATCCGGGTTGTAGCGCCGCTGCACGACCAGTTCAAAGGGCGGCTGGCCACTGGCGCGCGCTGCCAGCGGCCCGGTGAGGTCGTAGCGCAGCAGGGTCGGTGCCATCTGTGTCAGTGCCGAGATGGCATTGCCGGTGGCGGTCGGGTCGGTTGCATCGGCATCGAGCAACAGTTGCGGGCGCTCGCCACGCACCAGCTTGCGGGTGAAGTCCGCCGGGATCGTCACCGAGAACTGCGCCAGGCCTTGTGCCAGCATGCGGTCGGCTTCCTCCGCCGTGCTGGCGGTGGACACGATGTCAAAGTAGTTGCTGTGCGTCAGTGCGGCGGTAATGCTGCGCGCGGCGGCGCTTTGTTCACCCGCCACCACCACCGTGGGCAAGTGCCTGGGGTCGCCGTTGATCGCAAAGCCGAACAAGGTCAGCTGGATCAAGGGGATGCCGATCATCATCGCAAAGGTCAGCCGGTCGCGCCGCAGCTGGATGAACTCCTTGCGCATCACTGCCAGCATGCGTGCAAAGGAAAGTCTGGCCATTGCCATGTCAGTGCGCTCCCGAGAAATTGTCGCGCGACTGGCCCATCAGGTGGATGAACACGTCTTCGAGTTGCGGATCGGCGGCTTTCCATGCGAGCCCTTCCCTGTCGCGCCACGGTGCAATGGCTGCGGCGAGCTCCTGCGCGCTGGTGCCGCTCACGTGCAGCGTGTTGCCAAAGCGCGTCAGCATATCGACACCTGGCGCGTGGCGCAGCGCGTTGGCCAGCACGCTGACCGTGTTACCACTCACGTGCCAGGTCGCAAAGCCGCTGTTTTCCACCAGTTGCTGCGGGGTGCCCAGCGCCAGCAGCCGACCATAGGCGATGTAGCCCAGGCGATGGCAGCGTTCGGCTTCGTCCATGTAGTGGGTGGATACCAGCACGGTGATACCCTCGGCTGCGAGCGCATGGATTTCTTCCCAGAAGTCGCGCCGCGCCTTGGGGTCAACGCCCGCAGTCGGTTCATCGAGCAGCAGCAGCTTGGGCTCGTGCAGCATGCAAGCAGCCAGCGCCATGCGCTGCTTCCATCCGCCGGACAAGCCACCGGCGAGCTGGTTTGCGCGCGCGGTGAGACCAAGGCGCTCAATCGCCGCGTCCACCCGTTCCCGGCGGCGGTCCATGCGGTAGATGCCGGCGACAAAATCGAGGTTTTCACGGATCGTCAGGTCTTCGTACAAACCGAAACGCTGCGTCATGTAGCCGACTTCGCGCTTGATCGCAGCGGTGTCGCGCAGGATATCGTAGCCCAGCGTATGGCCGCTGCCGGCATCGGGCGTCAGCAAGCCACACATCATGCGGATGGACGTGGTTTTGCCACTGCCGTTGGGGCCAAGAAAACCGAACACCTCGCCGCGCCGCACGGTCATGGAAAGCTGGTCCACCACGGTTTTATCGCCAAAACGCTTGGTCAGGCCTTCGACGTCAACGGCGATCTGCGCAAGGGGAATATCCAGCGGGGAAATCAGGCCGTTGCGGGTGCTCACTTCACTGCCCCGGAACGGACTTCGACCGGCTGACCCGGTGCGAGGCGCGCATCCCCTTGCGGACGCGCTTCCGCCATATAGACCAGTTTGGAACGGTTATCCTTGGAGTAGATCACCGGCGGCGTGAACTCGGCGCTGGAGGCCACCCAGGTGATGTGCGCCGCAACCGCAGCACCGCAGCCATCACACACCACCTCGACCTTACTGCCGACCGGAAAGGCGGCAAGGCGCGCTTGTGGAATGTAAAAGCGCAGCTTGGTGCTGCCCGCAGGGAGCAGACTGACCACCGGCGTGCCCGCCGGCACCCACTCGCCTTCGTGGAAATAGGTGTTTTCCACCCGTGCGGCCACAGCAGCCGTGAGGGTTTTCAGATCGAGCCGTATGGCCGCCTGGGCCTGCTGCGCCTCGGCGGCCTTGAGTGCCGAAGCGGCGGCGCTACGCTGTGCTTCGCGCCCCGCCAGTTCGGCGGCACGCAAGTCGGCACGCGCTTGTTCGAGCTGGGCGGTGCTGCTGTTCACCCGTTCGCGCAGGCCATCCAGCCCCGCCGAGCTCAGGAAACCCTGTTTGGCTAGGTCTTGCTGCCTGCTCAGGTCCTGCTTGGCCAGGCGCAGTGCAGATTCCGCAGCAGTGACGCGCGCGCGCAAGGCGTCCAGTTCCGCAGGGCGCTTGCCGCTTGCAAGGTCCGCCAGCTGCGCCGCGCTTTGTTCCCGGCGCGCCTGGGCTTCAAGCAGCGCCGGACGCTCAAGGTCTGCATCCAGGGTGAAAAGCGGCGCACCCGCTGCAACCGTGCCACCCCGTGTGACCGCCAGCCTGACCAGCCGACCCGCATAAGGCGCCGCAACGCGGGTGGGCTCGACCTCGACGTAGCCGAGCATGGGCGGCTCAACCTGCTGAGGGGTGCAGGCGGCCAAAGCTGCTACAGCAAGCAGCGAAAGCAAAAACGTGCGCAGAATCATGAAATATCGTCCAGACGTAGGCTCATATCCACGCCCTGCACATTCTGGCCGAGCATGACAATGCTGCCGGGTTGCCGGTTGTTGCCCGTGTCGCTGTACTCGAAGGTGTAGGTGCGCTTGAGCACGAGGCGTCCGTTTGCGTCCCGCTGTGGTCGGATGCTGGCGATGGCAACCGTGTCGTCGAGGAACTGGACGCCATCGCGGTGGCATTCCCTGCGGGCGTACTCGACCGCGATCTCGTGGATACGGGTGCTGACGATCCATTGCCAGAAAAGAATTCCCAAAATGGTTACGCCGATGATTTCAAGCCAGGACATAGCTATAAATCGCTATAAATCGGACACCACCACGTCCATGGGCAGGCGCGATTTGGGCAGTCTGGCGTTGAAGTCTTCCGTACTGCGGTAGCCCAGGGCGGCAAGTACCACGCTGGTCAGTCCCTTTTCACGCAGGCCCAGTTCCTCATTGAGGATGCGTGGGTCAAAGCCCTCGATGGGGGTTGCGTCGATGCCCAGCGTGGCAGCGCCCAGCAGCAGGGTGCCCAGTGCCAGATAGACCTGCTTTTCCATCCAGTGTTGCGTGTCCTTGAGGTCGTAGCGGTGCAGGTTGACGTAAAAACTGCGGCCCTTGAACTGCGCCGCCCTGGCATCCGGGCTGGCAATGCGGCCATCGCGGTCCTCCTGTTCGGTGATGGCCGTGATCTGGGCCTCGTCCATCGTTGTGCGCGCGCAGAAAACGACGACGTGCGAAGCGTTGAGAATTTTTGTCCCGTTTGCGGCATAGACCGGGGGCTGGGCCGCCCTGGCAATGCGCGCCTTGCCTGCATCGGAGGCGGCGATGATGAAATGCCAGGGCTGCGAATTCACGGAGGACGGGCAGTTGTGCAGCAGCGTCCTGATCTGTTCGATTTGCTCGGGCGAAACCTTGCGGAAGGGGTCATAAGCCTTGCAGGTATGACGGGAAAGTGCAATGCTGGCAATGTCCATGGAAGAATGATCTATGCTATCGAAAAGGAAGCTACTTGCGCACGTCCTGCTTGTGTGACTGCACGATTTCCATGGATTGGGCACTGGAAGAGCTTCGGTTTCGACCGCCGAGCTTGGCATCGTAGAGCGCGGCATCGGCGGCGGCGATCAGTTCGTCCATGGTATTGGTTTCGTCGGGTCGCATGACGGAGATGCCGATACTCAGCGTCACATGACTGGCAGTTGGCGAGTCGGCATGGGGAATGCCCAATGTTGCGATGGCCGCATGCAGTTCCTGGGCTTTTTTCTGTCCGGCCGGATGGTTGCATTCCGGCATCAGGCAGACAAACTCTTCGCCGCCGTAGCGCGCCACCAGATCATGCGCACGCTGCAGACCCGCCTTGAGCGTTGCGGCGACCTGTTGCAAGCAGGCATCGCCCGCCTGGTGGCCATAATGGTCGTTGTAGCGCTTGAAATGGTCGATGTCTATCATCAACAAGGTCACCGCGTTGTTGCTGCGTCGGCAGCGGCGCCACTCGATGGGCAATACTTCGTCAAAGCGGCGCCGGTTGGCAACGCCGGTGAGCCCGTCAATGAATACCAGCGAGCGCAGCAGATCGGTCTGCGCCTTGAGGGTGATATGGGTTTTGACACGGGCGCGCACCACAGCCGGATTGACTGGTTTGGTGATGAAGTCAACGCCCCCCGCTTCCAGTGCGCGGGTTTCGTCGATGGGGTCCGTGAGGGCCGTGACAAAAATGATCGGAATGTCCGCCAGGGCCGATTCGGCCTTCAGGCGGCGGCAGACTTCGATGCCGTCCATCCTGGACATCATCACGTCCAGCAGTATCAGGTCGGGCGGCTGGTTGTCGTGGCAAAAAGCCAGGGCCTGCTCGCCACCCGTGGCCATGAAGACCTCGTAATCGGTGTGAAAGACCTGGTAGAGTGTCTGGATATTGATCGGTTGGTCATCCACAAGCAGCAGGCGCGAGCGCTCTGGCGGTGTGACCAGGGTGGTCAGTGTGTGGACTTCCGGCAAAAGGCGGTGGGTGGGAATCATTGTGTCAGCGTCTCTTTCAGGCGGGTGAGCTCTTCGCGCGCAGCGGCAAGGTCGAGTTTAAGCAAAGCTGCGTCAAGTTCTGCCAGATTTTCGGAAAAAATGCCACCGGCCTCGCGTTTGAGGGTGGTGAAAACCTCGAGCGCACGCATGTTGTGCTCTGCAAGCAGCGCGTCGAGTTCGTCAAGACGTTCGAGAACCCTGTTGTGGTCCAGGGGCACGTCTTCGGTGGTGGCCTGTGGCGGGTCGAGTGCGTCGGCGGCAGCGCGCAGCACGGCGGCGGCAGCATCAAGCCTTTCGCCGAGTTCAACAATACGCTGTTCGTCATCATGGTCTGCGCCCGCTTTGAAGGCTGCCTCTGCCTTGGCGGCCTGTTGTGCCAGTACATTGGCGCCCAGCGTGGCGGCCAAGCCCTTGAGCGTATGCATTTCGCGCACTACGGTAACCCGGTCACCCCGGCGTAGCGCTGCCACTGCGGCTGCGAGGATGCTTGCGCGATCTGCGTCAAAACGCCGCACGAAGCTGGCGAACAGGCTGCGGTTGCCGTCAATGCGCTCCAGAGCGGCGGCGATATCAAAGCCCTCGGGCTGGGGCGGCTGTTCAGGCTGTTCGGACAATGCTGCGGTGGCAGCGCCTGGGTCCGTCGCGTTGTTGCGGCAATAACGCAATACCAGCTCCGCCAATTCGCGGATGTTGAAGGGCTTGCCGATGTGGTCGTTCATGCCCGCAGCCAGGCATGCTTCCCGGTCGGAAGGCAAGGCGTTGGCGGTCATGGCAATGATCGGTGTGGTGACGCCCTCTTCGGTGCGCAGAATCCGCGTGGCGGTGTAACCGTCCATGTCCGGCATCTGGATGTCCATCAGAATCACGTCGAAAGCTTGCGTGGCAGTCTTGACACACGTGATGCCCTGTCGGCCATCCGCAGCAACCTCGACTTCAGCCCCGACACTGGCAAGCAGTTCGCGCGCCACCAGTTGGTTCAGCGGATTGTCTTCGACAAGGAGAATGCGCAGATTGGCCAACGGACGGGCGGCATTGTCAGCACCTTGGTCAGCGCGGTGTTGTTGCGCCGCCTCCTCCCCCCGCGTGGCCTGCACCACTGCATCAAATAACATGGAGGGCGTGATCGGCTTGGTGAGCAAGCCGTCGATGGCTTTTGATTGCTCGGCGGACTGTTGGCTGATCAACTCGCGTCCATGCGCCGTGATCATCAGGATTGTCGGCAGGTGCCCTGCGTACTCGGTGCGGATATGCCCAATGGTTTCCCAGCCGTCCATGCCAGGCATGATCCAGTCCACGCAGATCACGTCAAACGGTGGCTGCCCGGCAGACTGGGCTTCGCGCAAGCGTTCCAGGGCTTGCGCGCCACCCGTCACCGCTTCTGCCTGCCAGCCAAAGGACGCAGCCATGGCAACCAGCGCCTCGCGGGCGGTCGCGTTGTCATCCACAATCAGTACGCGCAAAACGTGTGGCAGAACATGCGGCAGATCGGGTGAAATGGTGGCGTCACGGTGGAAATTGATGGCAAAGCAAAAGCAGCTGCCTTGTCCAGGTGTGCTGTCCACCCTCAGCTCCCCGCCCATCAGACGCACCAGCCGCTGGCTGATTGCCAAGCCAAGGCCGGTGCCGCCGTAGCGCCGCGTTGTCGAGGTCTCGGCCTGCGTGAAGCCTTCGAATATGGCCGCAAGACGGTCTGCCGGGATGCCGATGCCGGTGTCGCGCACCGAAAATTCGATGCGCTGCGTGTTCGCTTCGGCTTGTGGGTCGGTTTCGAGCAACTTTAGGGCAACGACAACCTCACCGTGCTGGGTGAACTTGATGGCATTGCCCGCCAGATTCAGGAGCACCTGCTGCAAACGCAAGCCATCGCCACGCAGGGTGGGCGCAATACCGGGGTCCAGCTGAAACAGCACTTCAACTTCTTTGCGTTGCAGGGTCGAAGAGAGCACCACCGAGAGATTGCGCAGCAGCTCGTCCAGACGCAAAGGTGCATCGTCGAGTTCGAGCTTGCCGGATTCGACTTTCGAGTAATCCAGGATGTCGTTGAGAATCGCCAGCAGCGATTGCGCGGCCCCTTGCGCCTTCTCCACATGGTCCAGCTGGCGCGCGTCCAGTCTGGTGAATTGCAGCAGTTGCAGCAGGCCCAGCACCGCGTTCATCGGTGTGCGGATCTCATGGCTCATATTGGCAACAAAAGAGCTCTTGGCGCGGCTGGCGGCTTCGGCTTCGGCGCTGCGCAGTGCCAGTTGCGCATTGAGTTTTTCCAGGTCCAGCTGCGCTTGCTTGAGCTCCGTGATGTCCGAGACCAGCACAAAAAAACCGCACACCTTGCCATTGACCCTATCGGGAATGTAGTGCGCCCAGGTGTAGCCCGTACTGCCGTTGGCCTTGGTTATGGTACGCTCAAAACGCTGGTATTCGCCGCGCAGGGCAGCGCGGATATAGGGCTCGTTCTTATTGAACAGCGCCTCGCCCATCAGGTCCTGAATGCGGATGCCAATCATCATTTCCGGTGTTTTTCCGAACCATTCCTGGTAGGCCCGGTTGGCAAAACCGCAGCGCAGCTCTGCGTTCCAGTAGCCCACCATGCCAGGAATGACGTCAATCAGTGCGTGCATGAAGTGTTCGCTCTCCGCCAGCGCGTTGTGGGCGGCAGCGGCGGTTTCTTCGGCCTTGCGCCGCTGGCGTTGGGTCAGGAACAGACCGGATACGGTGATGGCCGCAAACAAGGCGTAGATACCGCCCACCAAAGCGACCTCTTCGTACCATCTGGCGTACATGGCGCCCAGCTCGCGGCCAATGCCAATGACCAGGGGCTTGTTCATTTTCAGCGCAGGCGGCTGCAGGGTGTGCTGCGCCAGCATGCGCTTTTCGCCCGTGAGCATCACCGTGTCGGTCATGACGCTGGTTGGCTGCCCGCTGTCGCGGTGGCGGGAAAACAACGAGCCGGGTTTGGCCAGATTGGTTCCCAGCAACTCGTTGCGCGCAGGAGTCATCAGAAACAGCTTGCCCTCCCCATGCACCAGCGCGGCCCAGATGTCCGGTGCATAGCGCACGGAATTCATCACATTCTGGATACTCTCCGGGTCCAGCGTGGCGCTGACGAGGCCTGCGAATTCACCGTGCTTGCCGGGCAGCATGCGCACGAGGTTCATGCCAAAAACGCCAAGAGAGGTTTTGTACGGCGGACTGAGATACAGCGTGTCAAAGTCCGGGTTATCGGCAACCATCTGGAAATAATCGCGTTCGCGAAAATTTTTGCCGATCAATTCCACGCGGTTGGCAACGAGGACATTGCCCTGGGCATCGAAAATCGCCAGGGTGCGCACATAGGGCATGGCGTCTGCGAACATCTTGAACTGGCGTTTGGCCTGCGTTATGCCTTGGGCTTCGGTATTCCAGCGGGGCCACTCGTCGCGAATACCCGCGAGTGTGCGATCAATGATGCCGATCTGGCTGGCGAGCGAGTCGTGAATCACGCGCGCCTGCGTGGCGAGCCGCCCCTGTTCCCGCTCGGTAATATCGACATACATCGTGTGGAAAAAATACACAATGGTCAAGGCGGACAGCAGCAAGGTGCCGCCGAGCAGCAGCCATTCCGAAGCATAGCGGGAAACGGGTCGGGCATTGGGCATGGATTTAGGGACTCATGGTGCCGCCGGCACGGCAAACTGGTCTGGAGCAGCGCCGCAGTTTAGTGTAAATGCGTGGAAATCATCGACCGGCAACGGTTTTTCAAAAAAATAACCCTGGTAGTTGTGGCAGCCGAGTTTTGCCAGGAAATCCCTTTGTTCCCGTGTTTCGACGCCTTCGGCAATGACCGACAGCTTCAGATTGTTGGCCAGGACGATGATGGTCCCGGCGATGGACTCATCATTGCTGTCCGTCAGCAAATCCCGGATAAAGGATTGGTCAATTTTCAGCTGGTCCAGCGGCAAACGCTTCAGGTAAGCCAGGGAAGAATACCCGGTGCCGAAGTCGTCCAGCGCAAAACCTATGCCATGCGCGCGCAGTTGCGCCATTTTGGCAATCATCTCCTCGACATCATCGGCCAGAAGACTCTCTGTCAGTTCCAGCTGCAACCTGCTTGGGGCGATGCGGTTGGACGTGATAACCTCCAATGTACGGTCAACAAAGTCTGGCTGCTTGAACTGGCGCGCACTGATGTTCACCGCCAGCGTCAGCTTGGCAAAGTGGGCATCCTGGCCCCAGATATGGAGTTGCTGGCATGCGGCTTCCAGCACCCATTGCCCCAGAGGCAGAATCAGTCCGGTCTTTTCGGCCAGCGGAATGAATTCACCCGGAGAAATGGTTCCGCGCCCCGCAAACTCCCAGCGCACCAGCGCTTCGGCACCAATGACTTGTCCCAGGGAATTGACCTGCGGCTGAAAAAGCAGCCGCAGCTGGTCATGGGCAATGCCAAAACGCAAATCCTCTATCAGCGCCGTTCTGGCCATCACGGCGGCCTGCATCTCCGGGTCGAAAAAGCGAATGGTATTGCGGCCGGCTCCCTTGGCCTGGTACATGGCCATGTCCGCGCGCTTGAGCAGCGATTCCAGCCCCTCACCCTGCGCGCCGATCAAGGCAACACCGATGCTGGGCGTGCTCAGGTATGCATGGCCCTTGAGATGGTAGGAAAGATTGAGTTCGGCCTGGATTTTCTCGGCAATAAGCTCCGCCCGATTGGCGGCTGCCGGCCCCGTGTCCCCCAGGTCCCGGAGCAAAACGACAAACTCGTCCCCGCCCAAACGGGCCACGGTATCGCCCACGCGCACCGATTTTTTCAAACGCAAGGAGACTTCAACCAGTAACGCATCGCCATAATCGTGCCCCAGGGTGTCGTTGAGGGTCTTGAAGTTGTCCATGTCAATGAACAACAGCGCCCCCGACTTTTCACGCCCACGGTCTGCCAGCATCTGCTGCAGGCGGTCCATGAACAAACGCCGGTTCGGCAGCCCCGTGAGCGCATCGTGATAAGCCAGCGATCTGGCCCGCTCTTCGGCTGCCATGCGTTCATCCTGCAAGCGCCCGGAGATCAGCGTGATGAACAGCATCAGGCGACCCACCGCAGAAATCACAAAGGCCAACAGGAAATAACCCTCCAGGGGATTGGAGGCGGCGTAACTGGCAGGGGGTGGCATCACGATGGCGCCCAGCATGCGCAAACCATGCAGCAAAACGTCAATCCCCAGGAGCGCCCGCAGCAAATTGACCTCAATGGGCATGGAGGGGGATTTTTGCAACAGCAGTTCGCGCAAAGCCAGCACTGAGCCAAAGCCATTGAACAAGGAAACGATCAGAGTGCGTGTGGCCACAGACGGCCAGACAAACGTGCATACCAGTAGCAGCAGACTTGCCACGCAGATGTTGAAAACAAGCAAGCCTTTATGTAGGGGTTTGGCGTAGAAAGCGCGCAGACCGAACCACAGAAAGAAGGTGGCGCAGAAAATCAGCGAATTGGCCAGATTGACCGACAGGATGTCGGGAATGGAGCCCCTGAACAAAATGCCGGCAAACCCGAACATCGCAGCCAGACAGCCCAGCCCCCACCATCCTGGCCCTGGCAAATGGGGGTGGCGGCGCACCGTGAGCCAATAGATGACGGCTCCCAGGGCCTGCACCAGCATGAAAACCAGAAAAATGGTGGTCCTGTCTATCAGCATATCAGCACTGTTACATCCACCTCTCAAGGCGCGAATCCGACACGGAACGGCAAGCCAGGAAAGACGGATTCATTCTATTGCAGGCAAAGAAGGGCTGCAGGACAAGGCTTGCACAAGTGCCACAAGTGGCATACGTGGCATACGTGGCATACGTGGCATACGTGGCATTTCGTGCTGAATCCCCCGTCAATCGAGCGGGTGCAGCTATCAATTTTAAGTAAACCCGTTCACCAGCCGCAGTCCGGCCAAGCCAGCCTCTACGCTACGCAAAGCATCGGCCAAATGGGCGCGTGCTTCGGAAAATGGAAGTGTTCGCATGAAAATCCTCTCGATGTACCATTGGATTGTACATTTCAACAAGGCTTATAAGCAGGGTGAAGATTGAACTAGACTACGCCGCAAGCCAGCCGACCAACCCGCCAATGCCACCCTTGCGCGAACGCATACTGCCACCAACCCCGGATGAACAAAATTTCTGTCTATATCATTGCCTACAACGAAGCCGAGAAGGTGGCGGCGACCATTGCCAGTGTGCCCTGGGCCGACGAGGTGCTGGTGGTGGACTCCTGGAGCACGGATTCCACCGCCGAGATCGCCACAAGCATGGGGGCGCGCGTGGTGCAGGTGGAATTCCAGGGCTTTGGCGCCTTGCGCAACGCCGCCATTGCCGCTTGCAGCCATGAGTGGATATTCAGTCTGGACGCCGACGAGCGCTGCACCCCGGAAGTCGGCCAGGAAATCAAGTCCATCATCAACGACCCGCAGGCGCTGGACGTGTACCGGGTGCCGCGCACCAGCTTTTTCATGGGCCGCTGGATTCGCCACTCCGGCTGGTACCCCAACTACCGCCAGCCGCAACTGTTTCGCAATGGCAGCATGCGCTACGACCTCAAGCCGGTACACGAGGGCTACGTTTTGCTCTCGACAAAACCCCTGGGCGCGCTGCGCAACGCCATCTGGCAGTTCCCGTTCAAGAACATGGCCGAAGTCATGCACAAGGCCAACCGCTATTCGACCCTGGGGGCTGAAAAGATCATGCACAAGAACATCTCCATGGGCACGGCGCTGTCCCACGGGATATGGGCTTTTGTCAAACACTATGTTTTCAAGCTCGGTTTTCTGGACGGATGGGCGGGTTTTGTGATTGCCCTGGGCAATTTTGAAGGAACGTTTTACCGTTACGTCAAAGCCTTCGAGAAAAAAAAGGGCGCGCAATGGCAAGTACCGCAAGCACCGCAAGCACCACAACCGCCCGCTTGAGCGCGCGCCTGTGCCTGGTTTGCCTGGTGGCGCTTTCGGTGAGCCTGCCGATGGCCTGGATCAGTCTTGCCAAAGTGCTGCTGTTCGTTGCAGGGCTGGGCTATCTGGTCACCAACTGGCTGCATCAACGCCACGACATCCCCTTCTCTCAACTATGGACTCCGCGCGCCGTCCTGGCGCTGGTCGTGGTATCCGCACTGAGCCTGGCCTGGACCGAGGCGGAACTACCCACCGCGCTGGCAAGCTTGCTCAAGCATGCCAAATTACTGGGCATTGTGCTGCTGATTGGCCTGATCCGCACCGAACGCGAAGCGCGGCTGGCCGTGCTGGTCTTTGCTGTGGGGCAGATATTTGTGCTGCTCTCGTCCTGGCTGCTCTACGCCCAGATACCGCTGCCGTGGGTTCTGCATGAACAAGGGGCGCAGGCCATCCCAGATACCCTCTACGTGGTCTTTTCCGGCAGTTACCTGGACCAATCCATCATGTTTGGCGCCGTTGCCGCTGTTTTCTGGCACCTGCGGGCAGAAAAACTGTGGTCCCAAGGATTGGGTATCGGGTTGGCGCTGCTTGCCCTGGCCAATGTTTTTCTGGTGCTCAAGGGGCGCAGCGGCTACGCCATCGCCCTGACCTCGGTGGCGCTGGCCGCCATGTGGGCCATGCCCCGGCGTTTGCAGCTGCTGGCGCTGGTCCTGACCCCGGTGCTGGTTTTATCCGGCTTGTCTTTGGGCTCGGCGCAGGTGCAAGAGCGTATGCTCAAAATCTGGCACGAGAGTAAAAATTACGCACAAGCCGCACAAGCCACACAAAAGGACCAACAGGAAACTGCAAGCTCTTCCGGCTGGCGGCTGAATGCCTGGCGGCGCTCTTTGCAGGCCATTCAGGAGCAGCCCTGGCACGGGCACGGCGTTGGCAGCTGGACCCCGGCGGTCAAGCGGCAAGAAGGCAGCGCCGCAGAGCGCATCTTTGGCGCAGGCAACAACAGCAACCCGCACCAGGAATATCTGCTGTGGGGCGTGGAGGTCGGCATCGGTGGCATCCTGCTGCTGTGCGCCTTGCTGGCGTGCGTGGTGCGCGATGCACTGCGTTTTTCCACAGCCTGCAAGCGCGCCACCCTATCCGTAACAGCCGCCATGGCCATGGCCTGCCTGTTCAATTCCGCCCTGTACGACGATCTGATGGGAGACTACCTGTGCGTCAGCCTCGGACTGCTCCTGGCGCTGGGTCTGCGGCAGTCGCAAGAAAATATAGACAATATCGCCCGCTAGCGCTTGCAGGACAAGCGGGAGCAGATGCAATAAATATAGCAATGGTATGACACACAAAAACGCCAATCCTTCCGCTTCTGACACCGGCACGGTGCTGCAACGCATCAAGCGCCTGTGGCCCTATTTCGGTGCCCGCCACCGTGGCACCTGGTTGATGGTCGCTGCCGCTGCCGTGGTGGGTGCGGCGTCCGAGCCCATGATTCCGGCGCTGCTCAAGCCGCTTTTGGACCGTGGCTTTCAGCAAGGCGAGCTGGCCATCTGGCAGGTGCCGGTAGCGCTCTTGCTGCTGTTCGGCGTGCGGGGAACAGCCGGGTACATCGCCCAGATCGGCTTGTCGAAAATCACCAACCAGGGTCTTGTGCTGATGCGCCGGGCCATGTTCCAGAAACTCCTGGCGGCGCAACTCCAGCTCTTTGCCAAGGAAAGCGCCAGCGCTCTGTCCAACACCATCGTGTACGAGGCGCAAAACGGTGCCTTCATGCTGGTCAACTCGATTCTGAACCTGACGCGCAACAGCCTGACCCTCGTGGCACTCACGGGCTACCTGATTTTTCTCAACTGGAAACTGACGCTGATCGTGGTGGCGGTTTTTCCCTCCGTGGCGGTAGTCATGCGCGTACTCACGGCCCGCTTGCACCGCATCACCAAAGCCAACCAGGACGCAACCGATGCCCTGGCGTATGTTGTGGAAGAAAACGTGCTGGCGCACCGCGACGTGCGCTTGTATGCCGCCCAGGATGCGCAGGCGCAGCGCTTCGAGCACCTTGGCGACGCGCTGCGGCATCTGGCCATGAAAGCCACCATTGCCGGAGCCGCCATGACGCCCATGACGCAGATGCTCGCCGCCGTGGCGCTGTCCGCCGTGATTTCGGTTGCGCTGGCGCAAAGTGCTTCCAGTGGCACCTCCGTCGGCGGCTTTGTCGCCTTTGTCAGCGCCATGCTGATGATCATCGCCCCGATTCGCCAGTTGTCCGAAGTATCCAGCCCCATCACACGCGGCTTGGCGGCGCTGGAACGCGGCTTGGCCCTGATCGAGGACGCTCCCAACGAAACAGGCGGTACCTATTCGACACCGCGCGCCAGGGGCGATATCGAATTCCAGCACATCGGCGTGCAGTACGCAGCCAGCAGCACCCCGGCGGTCCAGTCGATTGACCTGTCCATCCAGTCCGGCCAGACCATCGCCTTCGTCGGCGGCTCCGGGGCCGGAAAGTCCACCCTGGTCGCGCTGCTGCCACGCTTTGTCGATATCAGCTCCGGGCGTTTGCTCCTGGATGGCCACGACGTGCGCGACTGGGACTTGTCCGCACTGCGCGCCCAATTTGCCCTGGTCAGCCAGCACGTCATCATGCTCAACGACAGCATCGCCGCCAATGTCGCCTTGGGGCTGAAACTGGAGCGTGACAAGGTGCTGCAATGCCTGCGCGCGGCCAACCTGGAGGAGTGGGTGAACACCTTGCCGCAGGGGATGGACACTCCGGTCGGGCACAACGCCATGCAGCTATCGGGCGGCCAGCGCCAGCGCCTGGCCATTGCCAGGGCACTGTACAAGGATGCACCTTTGCTGATACTCGACGAGGCCACCTCGGCACTGGACACCGAATCCGAACGCGCCGTACAGGATGCCTTGCAGGTGCTGATGCGCCAGCGCACCACCCTGGTCATTGCCCACCGGCTCTCGACCGTCATGCACGCAGACCGCATCATCGTCATGGAAGCCGGCCAGATCGTCGAAACCGGCACACACCAGCAACTGATGCAAAACAACGGCGCCTATGCCCGGCTGTATACATTAGGGCTGTAAGCCGAAACGCCAGTTTCATATCACCCGTGATATCAAAAACACCAAAACCGCACTACAGCGGCGCCCTGCAAGCCTCAGTGGCACGTTTTTGGCCTCGATTTGGCCTCAAATCAGGTATCAAATCAGCCTGTAGCCCCCGTGGAACAAGCGGTGACAGCTACTAAAAATGTAGTAACAAGAGCCTGCCCCCAGCACCCAGGAAAACCCGAAGAGATTGGTCAGTCGGTGCGCTACCGCTGAATGCCTGTGGCAGAACCAGGAGACTGTCCAGTGCGCACCAGGCGCACCGGTCGCCACTCCGGTTCGCCAAGTCGTTTGCCTTTGTCGGCAACGCCATGGGCGAAATAGACCTCCCACACGCTGCCTGAGCCAATGGCAACAGGCGAACTCGACCAAAAACCGGGGCCGACTGGCGGTGTATCTGGAAAAGTTGCTGGCGGTGTATTGGGAAACACAACGCTGTTGATCGACGGGTAATAGACGCTGTAGTCCACCAGGCTCAATAGCTCGTCTTGCGTCGGTATGCGCCAGTCGCTGTGTCCGGCAAACATCACCATGCCGGTCAACGCAGAGGCCCGGTCAAAGGTGTAGAGGCTGGCTTCGCCGCTGCATGTGCTGCCCGTCCAGGTCTGACCCTCGGCGCAGCGCTTCCAGGTTAAATGGGTCGGCGTATGCGTCACAGTGCCATCCCCATGGTCCACATAATCGCTCGTGGGGCGTGTGATACTCAAAAGAGAACCCGAAGACTGTCCGCCGCGCACCAACCGGACCGAGGCGTTGTTCCCAACCCCCTGAGGATAAGAGTCGGCGTCGCCATCGGAGAAACTGACGAACCACGCGTAGTAGCCCGCATTGGCAGCAATGGGAGAACTCGACCAGTACCAATATATTGGCGTATTGGGGAACGCGGCGCTGTCAATCGCCGGGCCATAGGTCGTTCGATCCACTATCGTTTGCAACTCGCGGATATTGGGCAGGCGCCAGTCGCCATGGAACGCAAAGGATACGATGCCGGTTAGTGCATTGGCCTGAGCGAAGGTGTAGAGGTTGCCTGCGCCACGGCACGTGCTGCCTGTCCAGGTCTGGCCCATGGCGCAACGCATCCAGGTCAAGCCGGTTTTCGGGTCCGTTACGGTGCCATCGGCGTTGATTTGCATACTGCTGGCAACGACCTTGATTGTGGCCTTGGCCACCGCGCTGCTTCCTGCCGCATTGGCGCCCACCACGGTGTAGATGGTTGTAGCCGTGGGCGTGACCGTGCAACTTGCCCCGGTGGCGCCCGCGCACGTGCCGCCGCTCCAGGTGTAACGTGCCGCCGCCGGGTTGCAACGGGCCGTCAGGGTTGCACTTGCCCCGGCGGTGATGGTGTCTGGGCCAGCGCTCAGGGCGCAGACCGGAACGGAGCTGGTAGCGGACGATTCACTGCGCACCAGCCGAACCGACCCGTTGTAGCTACGGTGTTTCGTAAAGGCGTGGCCACTAAAGAAGCTCACGGACCACGAAGCGATCAGATTGCCGACAAAGGGCGAACCCGACCAAAAGTCGAAACCCATGGTCGCAGGGAAAATGTCGTTGTTGGTCGTCGGGTTAAGGAGGCTGTAGTCCACCAGACTCAATAACTCATCTTGTGTGGGTAGACGCCAGTCGTTGTATCCGGCAAAAACACCACTGAGCGCCTCTGCCTGGTCCATCGTCAGACTGCTGGCAGTGCCGCTGCACGTGTTACCCGTCCAGGTCTGGCCCTCGGCGCAGCGCTTCCATATCAGACGGGTGGGGGTGTGCGTCACCGTGCCATTGCCGTTGTCCACATAGTCGCTTGTGGGGCGCGTAATGCTCAACAAAGAGCCAGAAGACTGTCCGCCGCGCACGAGCCGGACCGCAAGACTGCCGTCGTGGCGACCGTCGAGACTGATGCCGCCAGAACGAAAATTGGCATACCACGCGAAACGCGCATTACTGACATCGAGTGAACTCGACCAAAAGTAACCCAAAGTTGGCGTATTGATGATGGTATTGGGAAACGCAACGCTGTCAATCGCCGGGCTACCGACCGACCAGTCAATAATCGTTTGCAACTCGCGGATATTGGGCAAACGCCAGTCGCTTTGGCCCGCGTAGGTCACGGTGCCAGTCAGTGCGTTGGCTTGGTCGAAGGTGTAGGTGCTGGCTTCGCCGGTGCAGGTGCTGCCCGTCCAGGTCTGACCCATGGCGCAACGCATCCAGGTCAAGCCGGTTTTAGGGTCCGTTACGGTACCGGTAGCTTCGGTACCAGTGGCTCCGGTGCTGGTGCTGGTATTTGCGTCGGTGCCGGTGCTGGTGCCGGTGTCGGCCTGCGGCGCAGACCCTGTGGACAAGCACGCTTGCAGCAAAACCGTAAGCAGGCCCAGTAGCAGCCATCTGGACAGACTGAACGCGGATTTAGAGAAACCGGGGGAGAAGTGGGTAGAAACCGCGTGCGAACCACAGGCTTGGCTTGGCATGGTTGTTGTCCTTCTTATCCTATTTTTCGCATGCTAGCATGCGGATCGCACACGTTTTGCGGGCATTCCAGAAGAATCCGATGAGGGCTGTAAGCCGGAACGCCAGTTTCATATCACCCGTGATATTAAAAACACCAAAATCGCACCACAACTGCTCCCTGCAAGCCTGTGTGGCACGTTTTCAGCCTCGATCTGGCCTCAATTCAGGTATCAAATCAGCCTGTAGCCCCCGTGGGACAAGCGGGAACAGCTACTAAAGATGTAGTAAAAAGAGCCTGCCTCCCAACACCCAGGAAAACCCGAAGAGACGCACCATGAACAAGTCTTACCGCCTTATCTGCACTGACCCCAGGGCGGCCACGGGGGCAGACCCTACAGACACCACCATTGAATCGCACCCTATTGTTAGTGTTGTTTGCACATTTCATTAATAATGTGCATACTGTGTGGCAACTTTAAGCTGTTAAACACCGTCAAACACCATGAACACACACACCATAGATACTGCCATGGCCAAACGCATGGTTGAAGCCGACGCAATCCGCAGCGCATCCATCATTGGCCAGCCTGGCGGCTGGTCCGTAGTTTTAAAAATGGGCCTACAAGAGCGCCCGCTTGGTGCGCAGCGCAACGACACGCCGCGCACCTGGCGCAGCCTGGACCGCGCCGTGGCCTACCTGAAGAACGAACTGCATATCGCCCGTTTTGATCTCCTGGACGCTACCAACCATTCTGAGGGGGCGCCCTTGGAGGGTAAGTCCCGCGCCGACGCGTCCGAGCGGCTGCGCCAGGCACACGAAGCCGCTGGGCACGACAAGTGGTTCCGGGAGCAAGTGGCTGTTGCCATCCAGGAGGCAGACGCGCCGGATGCCCAGTGGGTATCGGCTGCTGACGCCAAAAGCAGTTGGAAGAAGAAACGGGCTGAACTGGTCATGCGCGCAGGGAGCACCACGTAATGCTGGTGTGGCTGAAGCGAGCGCTCAATGACCGGGATGCCCAGCTTGACTACATTGCCAAGGACAACCCACTGGCTGCCGTCGCCCAAGGTGACCACATTGACGACCAGATAGACCAACTCTTGCAGCATCCAAAAATGGGGCGGCCAGGGCGTACGCAAGGCACTCGTGAGTTGGTGATCAGCCGCACGCCCTTCATTGTGGTGTACCGCATCAAGGGCAAGCGCATCGAGCTGCTGCGTTTGCTCCACGGTGCACAAAAGTGGCCATAAAAGTGGCCATGATCGAATTCAAGGTGGTGGAGCGGGCATCGGCCCCATGAGTTTGGACAGGTTATTGGCAATGCGGTCGGTTTCAGCAGCACGCTCTTTCATCAAGCGTTTCGTTTCCTGGAATTTGCGATCCGTTTCCTGGAGCATGCGCCAGACATCTTGAAAGGTGGGCGCTGGCCCGGTGGGTTCCAGAGGTTGTAGTGTGGCCATGCATGTCCTTGCATGCGTGCGTGGAAGGCATCAATCCTGGTCGCGGGTTTTTCATACGTCAACAGCAACGATAATTCGCCCCATGCGTATCCCATTCACCAAAATGCAAGGAGCCGGCAACGACTTTGTTGTGCTCGACGAAACCCGTGGCCGGCTGGGGCTTTCCAGCGCGCACTACCGCTTTCTGGGCGATAGGCACTTCGGCGTCGGCGCCGACCAGATTCTGAGCGTGCGCGCCAGTCCCCAACCAGGCATCGACTTTGAATATGTGATCCACAACGCCGACGGCGGCGAAGTCGAGCAGTGTGGCAATGGCGCGCGCTGCTTTGCGCGTTTTGTGCGCGAAAAAGGCTTGAGCGCCCAGGACGTTTTGCGTGTGCAGACCATGAAAGGCGCCATTGAACTCCGCCTCACCCCCGATGGCCGCGTCACGGTGGACATGGGTGCGCCGGTTTTTGAGCTGGAACAGATTCCATTCAACGCCGACGGCTTGCAGCCCGAGTCCTCGGGTTCATGGCTATTTTGGCCCCTGGCTCCCGAGGAACAAGCGGGTACAGCTCCTATTAAAATAGCAGTTGTCTCCATGGGAAACCCCCATGCGGTGGCGCTGGTGGACGATGTGGATACGGCACCCGTGTCCGAGCAGGCTGCGTTGGTGCAAGGCAGTGCGCGTTTTCCCCAGGGGGTGAACGTGGGCTTCATGCAGGTGCAGGACCGCACACATATCCGGCTGCGCGTGGTCGAGCGGGGCGTGGGCGAAACCCTGGCCTGCGGCACGGGCGCTTGCGCCGCCGTGGTGGCAGGCATTCGGCTGGGGCTGTTGGACGCCAGCGTTTCCGTCCAGACCCGAGGCGGCTTGCTCCAGATCGCCTGGGATGGCGGCACCGCAAGCGTTTTGATGACCGGCCCGGCCACCACCGTGTTCCGGGGTGAGATTGATATTCCTGATATTCCTGATATTTCTGATTTTTTGACTGAAAAAGCAAACGAACCAACCATGACGACTTCCACGAACTCTGCATTGGGCAACCCCTTGACCGAGGATGATATTGCCGACTATCTGGCGCTCAATCCCGATTTCTTTTTACGCCACGCCGAACTGCTGGCAAGCGTACAGCTCACCAGTCCCTACAGCCACCGCACGGTCGGCTTGCAGGAGCGCCAGGCCGAATTGCTGCGGGAAAAAATCAAATCCCTGGAGCACCGCGTGATGGAAATGGTGCGCAATGGCAGCGACAACGCCATCCTGTCGGACAAAATCCTGCGCTGGGCACGCAGTTTGTTGATTCATAACGATTTGCCTGCGCTGCCCACGGCGATTCAAGAAGGCATTGCACACCAGTTCACCGTACCCCAGGTCGGCATGCGCTTGTGGGGCATGGCTGCAGCCTATACCGGATTGGGCGCAACCCGGGAAGTCAGCGAGGATGCACGTATCTTCGCATCATCGCTGCTGGAGCCGTTTTGCGGCATCAACACCGGCTTTGAGGCTGTCAACTGGCTGCCCGATCCATCCAGCGTGGCGTCCCTGGCGCTCATTCCGCTGCGCAGCAGTGGCAACCCTGGCGCCCAGCCGACTCCGGCGTTCGGCCTGCTGGTACTGGCCTCGCCCGACGCACACCGCTTCCACAGCGGCATGGGTACGGATTTTCTGAGCCGCATCGGTGAATTGGTCAGCGCCGCAGTTTCGCGTCTGAAATAAGCCCATGGCGACGGTGGCCACAACGGCTGTAGACGAAAGCTTGCTTGTCGAGCGCTATCTGGAGTACGTGCGCGTCGAAAAACGCCTGGCCGCACGCACCGTCGAGCTGTATGCGCTGGATTTGCAAAAGCTGATAGCCTACGCCGACAAACTTCCCGTGGCCTTGACCGCCGTACAAAACCAGCACGTACGCCGCTGGGTGGCGCACATGCACGCCGGCGGGCGCAGCGGGCGCGGCATTGCGCTCATCCTGTCTGCCTGGCGCGGCTTTTATGCCTGGCTGGGCCGCATGGGGCGCGTGACGTGCAACCCGGTGCAGGACGTTCGCATCCCCAAAGCCGCCAAGCCCTTGCCCAAGGCATTGGGCGTGGATGAAGCCGTGCAGTTTGCCAACTATAAAAACTCTCAAAATGAGAGCTGTTCCCGCTCTATCGACGGGCCTTGTGGCTTGAATGCGTCTGAAGAAGCCATTTTTCTGGAATCACGTGACCACGCCATGGTCGAGCTGCTGTATTCCAGCGGCTTGCGGGTGGCCGAACTCATTGCGCTGAATGTCCAGGCCAGCACGGTGGGCAGCGCCAACGGACAGGGCTGGGTTGACCTGGAGCAAGCACAAGCCGAAGTCTGCGGCAAGGGCAGCAAGTGGCGCGCGGTTCCCGTGGGCCGCGTTGCATTGCAGGCGCTGCAGGCGTGGCTGCAAGCACGCAGCGCCTTTGTGGCTGGCATGCCAGAAGCGCGTGCCGCGCAGGTCAGTTCCGCTCTCTTCATCGGGCGCAACGGCACGCGGCTCTCCCCCCAGGCCGTCTGGCAGCGTCTGCGCGGACGCAGCGTGCAAGCGGGCTTGTCCGCCCCGGTGCATCCGCACATGTTGCGCCACAGCTTTGCCAGCCACTTGTTGCAGTCCAGCGGGGACTTGCGCGCCGTGCAGGAACTGCTGGGCCACGCCAACATCCGCACCACCCAGGTCTATACCCGGCTCGATTTTCAGCATTTGGCCAAGGCCTACGATGCCGCACACCCACGGGCAAGAGCCAAGGGTAAGGACAAAGGAAACACAACATGAACAAAAAAACCAAACCTGCGCCCAACACCCGCATTGCAGACAACAAGAAAGCGGCATACAACTACTTTTTTGAGGAGCAATTCGAAGCCGGGCTGGTGCTGGAGGGCTGGGAAGTGAAATCCCTACGCCAGGGGCGGGTACAACTCACCGATGGCTATGTGGTGATCCGCAACGGCGAGATGTTCATCATCGGTTTGCAGATCAATCCCCTGCATACGGCATCCACCCACGTCAACCCCGACAAGGTGCGCACCAAGAAACTGCTGCTGCACAAGGCACAAATCCAGCGTCTGATTGGCAAGGTGGAGCAAAAAGGCTATACGCTCGTGCCCTTGAACCTGCACTGGAGGGACAACAAGGTCAAATGCGAGATCGCCCTGGCCAAAGGCAAAGCCGAGCACGACAAGCGCGACACCATCAAGGAGCGCGAAGGCAAGCGCGAGGTCGAGCGGGCCATGAAGTCGCGCCAGCGCTAGTCTTTGGGTTAGTCTTTGGCTTGCGCGGCACGCGCTTCCTGTTGTTCGAGTTCCATGATGGACAAGCGCTGATTCAGCCGTTTGAGCTGGCGCTCGATGCGGGTATTGAGAATGTCGGTGTGCAAAACCTTGACGAGCAAGACGATGGCCGCAAGCAGCAGCACCAACGAGGGCGGATAGGCAACCCCCACAAACGCGGCCAGCCGGTCCATGATTCCAGGCCACACGCCCAGCATGGCCGCAACCACTGCCACCATCAACCAGAACACGCCGTGGCTCAGGTGCAGATGGTCCCGGCGCAAGAGCCACATGATGGCAGCAGCAAGGCCAAGTCCCAGCAACGCGGTAGTAACGTAAAGTGATGATGTCATGGCCGCCTACATCAACAAATGCTCACCCGCATTGTCGCCGCCCAGCATCACGTAGTTGACCTTGCGAATGTCCAGCAACTTCTTGCCGCCGGCGTAGCTGATGGAGCTTTGCACGTCCTGCTCCATCTCGATCAGGGTATCGCGGAGTTTGCCCTTGATCGGCTCCAGAATGCGCTTGCCTTCGACGTGTTTGTATTCGCCCTTGTTGAAGTCGGAAGCGGAGCCGTAGTATTCCTTGTACGGTTTGCCGTCAATGGTGACCGTGCGGCCAGGACTTTCTTCGTGGCCCGCCAGCATGGAGCCGATCATGACCATGGTGGCGCCAAAGCGGATGCTCTTGGCAATATCGCCGTGTTCCCGGATGCCACCGTCGGCGATGATGGGTTTGGTTGCCACCCTGGCACACCATTTGACGGCACTGAGCTGCCAGCCACCCGTGCCAAACCCCGTCTTGAGCTTGGTAATGCAGACCTTGCCCGGACCTATGCCGACCTTGGTCGCGTCCGCCCCCCAGTTTTCCAGGTCAATCACCGCCTCGGGGGTCGCCACATTGCCGGCAATGACAAAGCTTCCGGGAAGCCGTGTCTTGATGGTGGCAATCATGTCCTTCACGCTGTCGGCATGGCCATGGGCGATGTCGATGGTGATGTACTCGGGCTCCAGACCCGCAGCCACCAGCGCGTCCACCGTGGCGTAATCCGACTTTTTCACCCCGAGGGAGATAGAGGCAAACAGACCGCGCGCCGCCATGTTTTTGACGAATAGCAGGTTGTCAAAATCAAAACGGTGCATGACATAAAAATAGCCGTTTTGTGCCAGCCAGACGCAGATGTCCTCGTCAACCACGGTCTTCATATTCGCCGGGACTACCGGAATGCGAAATTGGCGTCCGCCCAGCGCAACGCTGGCATCGCACTCCGAGCGGCTATTCACGCGGCACTTGCGCGGCAGCAGCAGGATGTTGTCGTAGTCAAATATTTCCATCAAATAGTTCCATGTGCCAAGGCAGGCTTATCGTTCGAGGATGGCCACCACGCCTTGCCCGCCAGCGGCACAAATCGAAATCAGGCCACGACCCGAGCCTTTTTGCGCGAGCAGCTTGGCCAATGTGGCCACAATGCGCCCGCCGGTGGCGGCAAACGGATGGCCCGCAGCCAGTGAACTGCCATTGACATTGAGTTTTTTCATGTCAATTTTGCCCAAAGGTTTGGTCAAGCCCAGACGCTCCTTGCAAAAGGCTTTGTCCTGCCAGGCATCGAGCGTGCACAGAACCTGCGCGGCAAAGGCTTCGTGGATTTCGTAGTAATCAAAATCCTGGAGTGTCAGATTGGCCCTGGCCAGCATGCGTGGCACCGCGTAGGCCGGTGCCATCAGCAAGCCCTCTTTTTTATCAAAGAAATCCACCGCCGCCACTTCGCTGAAAGTGAGGTAGGCCTGTACCGGCAGATTGCGCGCGGCCGCCCATTCTTCACTGGCCAAGAGCACGGCGGAAGCGCCATCGGTCAGGGGCGTTGAATTGCCTGCGGTCAGGGTGCCTTGTTTCGGGGCCACCTTTTTGTCAAAGACCGGCTTGAGACTGCGCAGCTTGTCGATGCTCAACTCGGCGCGCAGATTGTTGTCCTGCGTCAATCCCTTGAACGGGGTCATCAGGTCGGTGAAAAAGCCGTCGGTATACGCCCTGGCCAGGTTTTCGTGGCTTTTCAGCGCCAGCTCGTCCTGTGCTTCTCGGCTGATACTCCATTCACGCGCCATCAGCTCGGCATGCTCTCCCATGGAAAGGCCGGTACGGGGTTCTCCGTTACGTGGAAGAGACGGTTTGACCAGCATGAGGGGACGCAAGCGCGAAGCCACGGCCAGGCGCTGGGTGGCTGTCTTGGCACGCGACAGATCGAGCAGGATGCGGCGCATCTGCTCGTTCAGCGCAATGGGCGCATCCGACGTGGTATCAACGCCGCCAGCGATGCCGCACTCGATGTGGCCCAGGGCAATCTTGTTGGCGACCAGCATGGTGGCCTCCAATCCGGTACCGCAGGCTTGTTGCAGGTCAAAAGCCGGTGTTTCGCGCGACAAGGTGGTCGAGAGCACGCATTCGCGCACCAGATTGAAATCACGCGCATGCTTCATGACGGCACCTGCCGCCACGTCGCCCAGGCGCAGACCGTGCAGATTGAAGCGGTCCACCAGGCCTTGCAGCGTGGCCGTGAGCATGTCCTGGTTGGATGCCTGCGAATAGGCGGTATTGGAGCGCGCAAAGGGAATACGGTTTCCGCCCAGGATGGCGACGCGACGAATGACTTTCATGGTGGTTGGCCTTATGGAAAATAAGTTGGATTGAATAAGTTGCTCAGTAGCTGAATTGTCCATGCAAGTGGGGCCGCTGTCCCTTGGCATCGCGTACTTCAAACTCGGCACCATGGGCATGGCGCGCACTCCAGAGCGTGGCGCGTCCCGGCAGGAACAGCGGCGCCTTGAATTCCACGGCCAGACTGGCGCGTTCCAGGGGAGTCGATGGCAACAAACAGGCCAGCGCGCGGGCCTGGGTCCACATACCGTGGGCAATGGCACGCCGAAAGCCAAACAGTCTGGCCGTCAATGCCGTCAGGTGGATCGGGTTGTGGTCGCCGGACACGCGGGCATAGCGCCGCCCGATGTCGGCAGCAGCATGAAATTCAGCCTGACACGACAAGGGAATCGTGGCATCAAACGGGCTGGGTACGGCCTCGCCAGTGCTGCGTTTCACCCCGAGACGCAGCAGGCTCTGGGTTGCTGTCCAGACCGGCTCGCCTGCGCTCAGAATGCGCAGGTCCAGCGTAAACCCCTGGCCTTTGGGGTGGGCAAACAAGTGGCCTGCACCCAGTTCCACACGCAGCTGCTCCCCCGCCATCAGGCGCCGCTGTTGCACCACCGAATTGGCCAGATGCACGGTACCCAGCGCCGGCCAGGGACAGTGGCTGGAGCACATATAAGCCGTCACCAGCGGGAAGGTCAACAACTGCGGGTACAGCAAGGGAGTGCCCATGGCTGGGTCAAAACCACACAGCTGCGCATAGCGTTCAATGTGCGCAGCGCGCAGTTCGACCTTGGGCAGGACCAGCGTCACAGGTGGCAGGCTGCGCACCACGCCCGGATGCTTGACGCCGGTTCCCAAGGCGCGAAAGAACAGGGCGGGAATGCTGGGTGCATCGCTGACCTCTATGGTTTTCACGGTCTTTACAGTTTTGCTCATACGAGTGCTTCCGGCTCAGGCGCCCAGCAGGCTTTGTCCGCACACGCGCACCACGTTGCCCGACAGGCCACTCGACGCCGGACTACAGAACCAGGCAATGGTTTCCGCCACGTCCACGGGTTGGCCGCCCTGTCCCATCGCATTCATGCGCCTGCCCGCTTCGCGCATGGCCAAGGGAACCAGTGCCGTCATCTGGGTTTCAATGAACCCTGGTGCGACCGCATTGATGGTGATGCCCTGTTTGGCCAGCACGGGCGCCATGCTCTGCACCATGCCAATCACACCCGCTTTGGAGAGCGCATAGTTGGTCTGGCCAAAATTGCCTGCAATGCCGGAAATGGACGAAACACAGACAATACGCGCGCCCGCCTTCAACGCACCCGACTCCACCAGGGCGTCATTGATACGCTCCTGTGTGGACAAATTGACGTTCACCACCGATTGCCACAGGTGCAGCTTCATATTGGCAATGGTCTTGTCACGGGTGATGCCCGCGTTATGGACTACCGCGTCCCAGCCCCCATCGGCCTGTGCCGCTGCCACCAGCGCTTCCGGCGCCTGGGGAGAGCCTATATCCAATGCCAAGGACTTGCCGCCCAGACGGCTTGCAATGGCGTCCAGCTCGGCTTGCGCCTGCGGCACATCCAGGCAAATGACTTGCGCACCATCGCGCGCCATCACTTCGGCAATGGCGGCACCAATCCCGCGCGAAGCACCAGTAACCAGAACCTTCTTGCCTGCCAGTGGTTGCTTCCAGTCCAGGGTATCCACCACCGGACCAACCGGCAGACCGACGCGCACCACCTGGCCCGAAACATAGGCACAGCGCGGCGACAGCAGGAAACGCAAGCTGCTCTCCAGCTGGTCCTCGGCACCTTCGGCCACATACACCAGCTGTACGGCAATGGCGCGCTTCATCTCCTTGGCCAGCGAGCGTGTCAGGCCTTCGAGCGCACGCTGCATGGTCGCCTTGCGCGCAGATGCGCACTCCTGCGGCGGACGTCCCAGCACCAGCACCCGCCCGCAGGGCAGAACCGAGCGCGCCGCGTCATGGAAAAAATGGTAGAGCGCATCGGTCTGCGTGCTGTCTTCCATGCCGGTGGCATCAAACACCAGGGCTTTGACTTTTTCTCCGGCCTTGTCTTCCACCCCCCAGCGTCCGGTCATCAAACCGGCCTGGTTGGCAACGATGACCCACTGCGGCAAACTCTTGTGCGCCAGCGTCTGCACTGCCATGGACTTGAAGAATCCGGCCAGCGTTGGCAACAACTCGGGCGCACCTCCCGCAGCCAGGAGCACCGAACCCTTGATGACCGGCTGATCTGCACGGTAACGCTCGAGCGGCAGCGGTTGGGGCAAGCCCAGCGCCTGCGCAATGCGTGAACCCAGGTTGGAATTGGCAAAATCGAGATACGAATCGGTCATGGGAAAACTCCTTTGTGCGCGATGTTAGCGAGCAATTGTCCCCTTGCCATAGGGAGTGCCATCTATACCGCCCTATACCACTCGCCAGCAGCGCAAAAGCCACACCCTTGAAATGCAGGTGTCTCAAGTGTCTTTGGCGTCTTTGGCCTTCAGAAAAGCCGCTGCGATCCGGTCATATTCCTTGCCTGGTTGCACCACTTGCGCAAAACTTTTTCCGCCATTCCATTCTGACTTGATCTCCAGGATGCGCGTGCCACTGAACGGATCATCAAGAACCTTGATCGTGTAGTTCTTTTCCAGCAGATGGAAGCGGTAAAGGGCGGTCTGGCCGTCCGAGTGGGTCCAGAATGGTTTCATTGGAATGGCCTGCTACAACTAGGTTTCACTTGCCAAATAATAGCAATAATTTCCACACCAGCCAGTTGGACAGCAAGGTGATCGGACAGGCCCACAGCACATCACTGAGCCAGTGTGCACCATCCGCCATGCGCGCAAACCCGATCAGCAGTCCTGCCGCAACACCTGTTACAGCCCAGACCACGCGCCGCTTGCGGTCAATCAGCATCAGGGCGACCCAGAAAAAACCACAGGACACGTGGCCGCTGACAAATGAACAGTTTTCCTGGCACTGGTCGGTCATCACCGCCGCGCGTGTGAAGCGCTGCGTACCGCCAAAATCCACGACCTGGTAAGGCCGGGCACGTTGCCAATGGTCCTTGAAGCCGCTGTTGACCACCAGGCCAGGCCCCAGAACTCCCGCCAGCACTACAAAAGCCAGCGGCAGGCGCCAGCGCTGGCCACGGGAATGCCAACGCGCCCACACCCAGGCCACCAATGCCAGCAACAGCACGGTGCGAAACAGTGCCGGGATGTACAGATTGATCAGCTCCACCCACCACCAATGCCCCACCACCACTGCCGGTGGGTTACCAAAAAATAGCCCAGCGGCATCCAGGTCGAACGCAGTCCAGGCCGTTGGCACCATGGCCGCCCCGATGGAGATGGCGACCAGCCACCAGAACAAGGCGGGGGTTTCTCGTGCGGTTGAAGTATTAGTATTCATTGGCGCTCTCTACGGTCGTCAGATACCGCTCAGTACCGCGTCCATTGCTGCAATGATTTCGTGCGAGCGTTCCCGGACGGAGGTGATTTCTGTCTTGAGCAGGCGCTTATCGAGTGGTGCAGCTTCAAACGGCACCAGCATCAAGGACTTGTCATGCACGGTGATGAGGGGGCATAGTCCAGACGCGCAGATCGTCACACCACAAACCATGTGCCTCAAAGCGCTGGTTTTGCTCGGCGATCCAGGCGCTGTGTGCTTGCTCGAATTGCGCTTTGCGCTGCGCCAGCGTTTCGGTGTGCTTGGCGGCCTGTAGATCGGCAAACTGCTGGGTCGACACGATGACGGTGTCGATGCGACCATCCTTTTCGACAAACACAGGCTCAAGCTTGGCCTGGGCGCAGATCGCACCAAAACGGTTTTTGGCTTGGGTGGCTGTGACTTGCATGGTGTGGCTCCGGCATGGTTCTATAGCCATTTTAGCTAAGGGAAAGTTTTAACCTGCCTCTAACACAAGTGCGTGGCGAGCAGCTAGGCTTGGCAGATAGGCAGTAAAGTGAAGAAATGCGGAAAAAGACTTTGCTTTTTTCTCAGGTTTGGCATAGATTCGATCAACGATCCGTGAGGCTATACCATGAACATCAACGACTTTGTCAGCGCCAATTCAGCGAGTAGATTCCTGGGCTACGCCCCCGCTGCGCGCACAGCTGCCAGCACCGATGGTCTGGCCAAGGGTCTGCAAAAGGCCGAAAACCGCATTCAAGCCCAGGTGGAGAGCACCAATGTCCAGCTCTCGGCATTTGGAAAGCTCCAGTCTGCTGTCTCACAAACCCAGACCAGCGCAAAGGCTGCTGCGGGCTTGTCAAGCAGCGCAAAAGCCGAAGATGTCAAGACTGCAGCGACCAAGCTGGTGGATGCATTCAACACGACCATCGACACTGCGAAGGGAACCGCCAGCGTTGCGGGAGAAACAACGACTGGCCGCAATGCCCTGCGGGTTGGCCGGGAGCTGACACGCGCCGTAACTTCGGATAACAGCACTTTGGCAGCACTGAAACAAATCGGCGCCAGTGTCAATACCGACGGCAAGCTGGTGCTGGACAAGGCAAAGTTTGACGCAGCGCAGACCGCCAACGCCACCGATGTACGCAACAACCTCGTCAAACTGGGCCAGAAAATCGACAAAACCGCGCTCAAGGAACTCGGCAGCGATGGCAGCGTCGGATCAACCGTCTCCGCCCTCAATCAACGGTCTTCAACGCTGAAATCCCAGCAAGCCAGCTTGGCATCGCTGCAGCAGGGCGCGAACCCGCGCTACTCCGGTCTGGCGGCTTACCAGAATAGTTGAAATCTAGACCAGCTGGTTGCGGATGGCATACACCGCCAGCTCGGCATTGTTCGACAGCTTGAGCTTTTCCAATAAGCGTGACCGATAGACACTCACCGTCTTGGGACTGAGCATCAGCTCTTCGGCGATTTCTGACAGGCGTTTGCCGGAGGCAATTTTCAGCAGGGTTTGCAGTTCCCGCTCCGAAAGAGTGGCGTGCAGGGTTTGCGTACCAGGAGAAGAGAGGCTGCTGACCAGCATTTCAGAAATTTCCGGCGTGACATACTTGCGCCCGCTGGCCAATACCCGCACGGCAGAGATCAACTCGGTCGGATCGCCCGCCTTGTTGAGGTAGCCATCGGCACCGGCGCGCAGGCAACGCAACGCATACTGGTCCTCGGCAAACATGGAAACGATCAGCACCCGGATCGGCGAACCAGCCTCCCGCAGACTCGCCAACACCTCCAGCCCCCCCCGCCCTGGCAGGTTCAAGTCCAGAATGAGCACATCGCATGGGGTCGAGCGCAGCACTTCGCGCACCTCGGCATAGCTACCGGATTCACCCACAACCTGGATATCGACTGCATCCGAAATGGTGTCCCGGATACCGCGACGGACCATGGCATGATCATCACAAAGAACCACCTTGATCATTGAAATTGCTCCTCGGATGCCTGCTGTTCGTGCATGGTGTGCATGGACTGGGTCAATGGTACAGACAGAATGATGGTCGTACCCGCCCCCACGCGCGTACTGACATCCAGCCATCCGCCAACCGTTTTTGCGCGCTCATGCAAACCGCGAATGCCGAAGGACTCGGATTTTTTGAGTTGCTCGGCTGAAATGCCAATGCCGTTATCGCTGATTTCCAGGGTCAACACATCTTCTGCATCCGACAGCTCGATTTGAACCAGATTGCAGCTGGCATATTTGGAAATATTGGTCAATGCCTCCTGCGCTGTCCGGTAGGCGGTCAGCTGGACGGATTTTGGCGGGCACAGCTGTTCATTGTTCGAGCGCAGGGAGGTTTTAATGCCCGTGCGCTTCTCAAAACCGGCAGCAAGCCATTGAATGGCGGCAAACAGGCCCTGGTCCAGGATGGAGGGGCGCAAATTCATCATGATGCGCTGACTGGCTCCCAATGCATGCTGCAGCATGTCGGTCGCAGCCTGAACGTGCGCAAGAACAGCGGTATCCAGACTGTGCCTGGCAACCCACGATATGTCCAATTTGGCTGCGGCCAAAGCCCCGCCAATGTCGTCATGAATTTCACGTGCAATCGCGGCACGCTCGTGCTCGATGGCAGTTTGCAAGTAGCCGGCGAATTCAGAGAGCCGTTGCTCGGACGCGGCCAGCGCCTGATTGGCTTTTTCCTGTGCGGCCCTTGCCTGATGCACTTCGACCGCCCGTTGAATCACACGGTCCAGACGGGCGAGCTCGTCCTTGTGCAGATAGTCGCTGATGCCCAGATGGATGGCCGACACCGCAGCGGCCTCCCCGATGGCTCCCGATAACAGGATGAACGGCGGGCGCTTGTGGGATGCAGGCAAGGCAGACCATGCATCCAGTGCCGTAAAACCTGGTAGTCGATAATCGGCCAGGATAACATCGTAAGATTCGGCTGTGGCCATGGCGATGAACGACTCCAGTGTTTCCACCCGTGCAATCGAGAACGCGAGATGGGCTTTCTTGAGTGTCAGGCAAACCAGCTGGTGGTCCAGGGCAGAATCTTCCAGGTGGAGGATTTTCATGGGGCGTATTGACGGCTTATTTCTCAAATTTGAGGTACCATTTGAACCACTGCAAAACACTGGCTGGTGAAGTCTTGGAAACAAGTATATTCTCGTTGTTAGTGAGCGAAAATTGCCACCCTCTTGAGTTTGCTGCTAACCTACAGACCTGCCAAGTTTCGGGTTTCCAAAAAGACATGAACTCGTTTGACATGAAGAGGGGGGATTAGGAGATATGACAATGCAGCCATCAATGACCGCTCCGACAGTTCCAGCGGTGCAACTACCTGTCATGCTCGTAGCAGAAGTGCAGGATTCCTTGCTGGTGGTCGTGCACGATTTGACACGGCTTGACGGCTTGCTTGCGCACACCATGGAAAACCTGATGGAGCGTTTCACCAGCGCCAGCGCCAATCTGGCCCATCCCGCTTTGGTCAATTCCAAAGAGCTGGATGACGTACGCAACACCTTGCGTGCGGCTGTCACCGAGTTACAGTTCCAGGATATGGCGTCACAACTCATCGTGCATACCTCCAAGATACTGCAAGGCTGCGCTTACCGTCTGGCCTCCGAAGCCATGGGGTCTGAGGACGGAGAAGCAGTGCCTTTCGTGGAAGAAGTTCCTGATAGACCAAACCCTGTCACCCAGGACGAAATGGATGCGGGTTCCATTGATTTATTCTGATTTTTCTCCCAATAACCACTATTCCAATACGCCAATATTCTCTTAGTCGGAGCTTCAAATGCCATTAATTCTCGCCGTTGATGATTCGCCTTCCATGCGCAAAATGGTGTCTTTCACCCTAACCGGTGCGGGGTATCAGGTTGTGGAAGCCGTGGATGGACAGGATGCCTACGAAAAGGCACAGACACAAACTTTTGATCTGGTTCTTACCGATCAGAACATGCCCCGCCTGGACGGATTGGGTTTGACCCGCAAACTGCGCAGCCATCCGATGTTCAAGTCGACCCCCATCCTGATGTTGACCACCGAATCCAGTGATTTGATGAAACAGGCCGGCAGAGCCGCAGGGGCGACGGGTTGGCTTGTCAAACCGTTTGATCCAGCGCGCTTGCTGGAAGTCATCAAGAAGGTCATTCGCTGACAAATAACTTTGAACTTTGTTGGCCAGAGAGAAGATAAAAAACAGGAGTGTTGCATGGCAGAAACGCATCAGGATAGTGGGAGCGGGGGCGGTGATTTTGATTTAACCCAGTTCTATCAGATCTTTTTTGAGGAAGCGGGTGAAAATCTGGATCAGATGGAGCAGATGCTTCTCAATCTGAATCTTGAGACTGCGGACGATGAAGAGTTGAACGGCATCTTCCGTTGTGCCCACTCCGTCAAAGGTGGTGCCGCCACGTTTGGCTTTGCCGATGTTGCAGAATTGACACACCAGATGGAATCCCTTCTGGACCGCTTGCGGCGCCATGAACTGCAACCGAACTCCGCCATGGTGGATGTCTTGCTGGAATCGGCTGACACATCTCGGGGTCTGCTCGCTCGCCACCAATCGGGTGGAGAAGGCGATGCCATTCCAACAGCCGATCTGGTTCGGCGTATCAGTGAACTGGTTGCCGGACGGATGCCTGTTGCGTCCGCACCACCTGCCCCACCCCCTCCCCCACCGGCACCCAAGGTTTCCGCACCGGCGCCTGCCGCATCCAAAAAAGACAAGTCCGCAGGACGCTCGCTGGAAATACAGATTGGCCCGCTTGAGCGACCAGAACAGGCCGATGCGGTGCAGGAATTGTTTCGGGATATTCCAGGCTTGGGCAAAATCTCTGCCTTGCCTTCGGAGCGCAAGAATACCCGGCTTTTTGCCGTGGAAACTGCGTCCAGCGATGAGGAGTTGCTTGATCTGTTCGCCTTTCACGTATCCAGGGAAAATATCAAGATCACCGAGGCCACCGAGCCTGAATCGGCGGTAGAGCCAGCAGAGGCAGTGGAAGTGGCTACTCCCGCAACGGCCACAACAACTACAACGACTACAGCGGCGGCCCCCGAAGAAGCCCCTGCCCCCTCGTTGTCCACTTTTCCAGGATTCGGATTTTTTGATGGCGCTCCGGGCGCTCCGCCGACAACATCCTCCACACCATCGGGATCGGGTGCAGGAGGAGGCAGTACGACTACAAGCCAGGGAGGCGCAAAACCAGCAGCCAAGGCTGCTTCAAAGACCGGAGCTGGTGGTCCGGTGGCCCAACCCGAGGCGGCGACCATTCGCGTTGCAATCAGCAAAGTGGATCAATTGATCAATCTGGTTGGGGAACTGGTTATCACCCAGGCCATGCTGGCGCAAAACAGCCGCGCGCTGGACCCGGCTGTTTACCAGCAGCTCCTGACCGGATTGGCTGACCTGGATCGCAACACCCGTGACTTGCAAGAATCCGTGATGTCGATCCGCATGATTCCCATGTCCATTGTCTTTAGCCGGTTTCCGAGAATGTTGCGTGATCTGGCAAGCAAGCTGGGTAAAAAAGTGGATTTTGTCACCCAGGGAGAAGCAACGGAACTGGACAAGGGTTTGGTGGAAAAAATCACGGACCCATTGACCCATCTGGTTCGCAACAGCTGCGACCATGGTGTGGAGTCGCCTGCGGAGCGGCTGGCGGCAGGTAAACCTGAGACGGGAACGATTACCCTGTCCGCCTCACACCAGGGTGGGTCGATTGTGATTGAAGTCAGGGATGACGGCAAAGGCATGTCGCGTGAAAGAATATTGAACAAGGCACGCGAGCGCGGGTTGGATGTTTCTGACCAGATGTCCGACAGCGAGGTATGGCAGTTGATTTTCGCACCCGGTTTTTCTACCGCTGAGGTGGTGACCGATGTGTCCGGACGCGGCGTCGGCATGGACGTGGTCAAGCGCAATATCGCAGCCCTCAATGGAACCGTCGAGATTGATTCATCTGAAGGCTACGGAATGAAGGTTTCCGTGCGCCTGCCCTTGACGCTTGCCATCATGGATGGCATGTCCGTCGGGGTTGGCGGCGAAGTGTACATTCTTCCACTGTCCTCGGTTGTCGAGTCTTTCCAGGTCAAGGGTGATGCTGTCAACACCGTGGGACAGGGATCGCAACTGGTCAAGGTTCGCGATGAATACATGCCCGTGATCGAACTGGAGAAAATCTTCCAGATTCCGCGCTTTGATTTCGACAAATCGTGCGACATCATGGTTGTTGTTGAGGCAGAAGGCAGCCGCGTTGCGCTTTTGGTGGATGAACTGCTGGGGCAACAGCAGGTGGTGGTGAAAAATCTGGAAACCAATTATCGAAAGGTCCCCAACGTTTCCGGGGCAACGATTCTGGGCGATGGCAAGGTGGCACTTATTCTGGATACAGGCGCCTTGGTCCGTCGTTCGCGGCATTGATACCAGGGTATGAAGGGAATGCACTATGGGCATGATGGAAAAACTTGATGAACTGACATCTTCCGGCGCACGCGAGTATCTGACCTTCCGGTTGGATCAGGAGGAGTATGGCATCGACATATTGAAAGTACAGGAAATCCGTGGCTACGAATCGCCAACCCGTGTGGCCAACGCGCCCGACTTCATCAAGGGCGTGATCAATTTGCGCGGCACCATTGTCCCCATCGTGGACATGCGGCTCAAATTCAACTGCGCCAATGCGGACTACAACGCATTCACCGTTGTGATCATCTTGAACCTGAGAAGCAGGATTGTTGGCATTGTTGTGGACTCCGTGAGCGACGTCATGGAGCTGCCGCCAGAAAGTCTCAAGGCAGCCCCGGACATTGATAGCGTCATCGACAGCTCGGCAGTCCTTGGCCTGGGGTCGTTGGGAGAGCGGATGCTGATACTGCTCGACATTGAACGTTTGATGTCTGCACCGGACATGGGACTGGTCGGCTCGGAGTGACTTGAATAACCCGGATAATGATGAAACGGCAAGGTGCAGTGGACCGTATGCAGATTTCGCCTGCAACCGGCAACGATACTGGTTTGGCAAGCACGATCCCGAACCGCGAGTTTGCCTGGACAGACGAAGACTTCAACAACGTTCAGGCACTGATTTTCAAGCGTGCAGGCATCAGTCTGCACGATGGGAAGCATGCGATGGTGTACAGCCGCTTGTCACGCAGACTGCGCGACACCGGGCACCAGAGTTTTCGTGATTACCTGAGCTGGCTGGAATCGAGCGACGGTCCTGAGTGGCAGGAGTTCATCAACGCACTGACGACCAATCTGACTTCTTTCTTTCGCGAACACCACCATTTCGAGATTTTTGCCGACCATCTCAAATCAAAACCCGCAACCACTGCATGGAAAGTATGGTGCAGTGCCGCATCGACCGGGGAAGAACCCTACTCCATCGTTATCACTGCACTGGAAACATTGGGCCCACGCGCCAACTTTTCCCTGGTAGCCAGCGATATTGATTCCAAGGTTCTGGCATCGGCACAACAAGGCATTTACCGGCTCGATGGACTCAAGGGAATTGACACCCAGCAAATGCAGCGTTTCTTCCTGCGCGGAAAAGGTGACAATGACGGCATGGTCAGGGTAAAGCCGGAGTTATCAAAATTGATCAACTTCCTGATCGTGAATCTGGTCCATGACGACTGGCCTTTCAGAGAACCATTCGATGTAGTGTTTTGCAGAAATGTGATGATCTATTTCAATGCACAAACGCAAAGAAAGGTGCTGGAACGCATTTACAGGGTGATAAAACCGGGTGGTTTGTTATTTGTCGGGCATGCAGAAAATTTCAGCGATTCACGTGATTTGTTTGTATTAAAAGGAAAGACTGTCTATGAACGCCGTTAGCATACCCGGCTCCCTGCCCACGCCTGACTACCCATAAGGTTCTGTCTTATTTTTGTCAACGGAATAACAAGGCATACATGAATCTGTCTCAATACAGTGCTGGAGTTTCGGCAAACAGAACACCCGGCGGCCCGCCCCCAGCAAAAATGTTGGCGAATGGAAGAGTCTCCAAAGTCGATCAACTCAAGGCACAACCCCGCAAACCTGGTGAAGCATCGTTCTTTTATACGGACCACCATTTTCAATACGATGCGGTCAAGGTGTTGCCGGGCGAATACTACGTTTCGAACGAAGACCTTGTTGTGATGACGGTTCTCGGGTCGTGCATTGCCGCATGCATATGGGATGGCAAGGCAAGAACGGGTGGCATGAACCATTTCATGTTGCCCGATGGGGATGCTGCCGACGGTTTTGGCAGGTATGGATCGTATGCCATGGAATTGCTGATCAACGAAATGTTCAAGCTCGGTGCCCGCCGTGAAACCATGCAGGCCAAGATATTTGGCGGCGCGCAGGTCATGGCGGGTTTCACCACCATGAATGTGGGGGAGCGCAATACCCAGTTTGTGCTGGACTACCTGTCGACTGAACGCATCCCTGTGGTTTCACAGGATGTTCTGGATATTCACCCGCGCAAGGTCTGTTTCTTTCCGGTGACCGGCAAGGCATTGGTCAAACGGCTGGCACATTCCCATCCGGAAACCCTGGTGGTGGAAGAGCGGCGTGGCAACGCGGCCACCGTTGCAAAATCCAATGCAGGCGGTTCGGTGGACCTGTTTTGAACGACTCTTGAAAGATTCCCTTGAAAAAGATTCGTGTTGTAGTCGTTGACGATTCTGCGCTGGTTCGCAGCCTGTTGTCCGAAATCATTAACCGCGAAAAAGACATGGAATGTGTCGGGGCTGCCAATGATCCGCTCATTGCCAGGGAGATGATTCGTGAACTGAACCCGGATGTCATCACCTTGGACATTGAAATGCCCAAGATGGACGGCATTGATTTTCTGGCCCGGCTGATGCGCCTGCGGCCCATGCCCGTGGTGATGATTTCCACCTTGACCGAACGTGGCGCCGAGGTGACCATGCGTGCCCTGGAACTCGGGGCGGTCGATTTTGTCGCCAAACCAAGAATAGGGCTGGTCGATGGCATCAAGGACCTTGCCGGACAGATTGTTGAAAAGGTTCGCATTGCAGCCTCAGCCCACATCCGGCGCCTGACGCCAACGAACGCACCAGTGGCCGATGGCGGCGCCCCTGACACACCCACAGCAGCTGTGCAGCGCCAGGAGCTACCCACTCTTGGGCGCGTCTCGACCGAGAAACTGATTTGCATCGGGGCATCAACCGGCGGAACCGAGGCCATCAAGGAAATACTGGTTCGCATGCCGGCCAACTCGCCAGGCATTGTGATTACCCAGCACATGCCACCTGGATTCACCACCAGTTTTGCCGCACGTCTGGATGGTTTGTGTCAGATCACCGTGCAAGAGGCGGCCAATGGCGCGCGCATTCTTCCTGGACACGCATATATCGCACCGGGTGGCAAGCAGTTTCGCGTAGACAGAAGCGGGGCAAACTATGTCTGTGTGGTTGAAGATGGCGAACTGGTCAACCGACACAAACCTTCGGTCGAAGTGCTGTTCAAATCTGCTGCGCGCGTGGTCGGTAGAAACGCATTGGGCGTCATGCTCACCGGCATGGGCAACGATGGCGCACGGGCGATGAAAGAAATGAAAGACTCCGGCAGCTACAACTTTGTCCAGGACGAAGCAAGCTGCGTCGTGTTTGGCATGCCACGCGAGGCCATACTGCACGGGGCTGCGGATGAAGTGCTGCCTCTGTCCAATATCGCCGCAGCCTTGCTGGGAAAATTGGCCACTTCAGGCGACCGTTACCGTGTTTGAGCGTGTTTGAGCGTGTTTGACCGCACTTTATCCGGTTTACAGCACGTGTGTCACCAGCTTGAAGCTGTGGTCTTCTGCATAAACTTTGCTTGAAAACCCCAGCCTGCGCATGAGTTTGAGCATGGTTGGGTTGTTGCTCAGGACCAGCCCATTCATCTCGGTCAAACCCTTCTCGCGGGCAACCTCCATGATGTTGAGCATCAGACGCGCGCCCAGGCCCTTGCCTTTAAAGTCCTCTGCCACCACCAAGGCAAATTCGCAACTGGATTGATCCGGGTTGGTCACGTAGCGCGATACCCCGATGATGCGCTCTGTTTCGGAAAACTCACCGTTTTCCGCCGCAACGCGCTCCTTGAACACGGCCACCAAAGCCATCTCGCGGTCATAGTCGATCAACGTGAAACGCGCCAACATGCTCGGCGGCAGCTCGGAGATGCTGGAAACAAACCGGAAGTAGCGGCTCTGGGGCGAGAGCTTATGCACCATATCCTGCAACATCTGCCCATCATCTGGTCGGATGGGACGCACAGCATATTCGCCACCACCGGGCAGAGGCCAGACCTGCGCATACCGCGCCGGGTACGGCAGAATCGCCAAGTGGCTATAGTTATTGGAAATACCGCTGGCCGTCTGGGGTGCGTGGTCAATGACAATGCGCGCATCGACCGCAACAGCACCGTTTTCATCCACAATCAGCGGATTGATATCCATCTCGCGCAGTTGGGGTAACTCGCACACCATTTCTGAAACCCGCAATAACACGTGTTCCAGCATGTCCATGTTGACGGAACCACCCCCACGCCACTCCCCCAGCGTTGCCGCCACCCGGGACCGCGCTATCAGGCGCCGTGCAAGAAACTGGTTCAGTGGCGGCAACTCCATCGCGCGGTCATTGATGAGGTCCACCATGGTGCCGCCAGCGCCAAATACGATGACCGGACCAAAGGGGTCATCCGTGACCACGCCGATGAATATCTCACGGCCACGCCTGGCAGCAGCCATGTTTTGCACCGTGACGCCATGGATCTGCGCCTGCGGTTGCAATTTTTTCACCGCCTGCACCATGTCGTTGTACACATCGCGCACACCCGTGGCGTTTTCGATATTCAGCACCACGCCCTGAACGTCCGACTTGTGGCTGATGTCGGGAGAGTCGATTTTCAAGGCCACAGGAAACCCGAGTTGTGTGGCAATCATCATCGCCTCATTGGCGTTGCGCGCCAACATGGTCTTGGTCACAGGAATGTGGAATGCAGACAAGAGCGCCTTGGACTCCATCTCCGTCAATACCTTGCGCCGTTCAGCCAGCACGCTTTCAATCACCAGCCGCGCGCCCTCCACATCCGGGGTTTTGAGCGCGGACAAGGGGTGCGGCGTTTGCAGCAGCAGCAACTGATTTTCATGAAACGCCGCCAGGCAAGCAAAAGCCGCCACCGCAGCCTCCGGGGTTCGGAAACTGGGAATGCCCGTTTGTTTGAAAATGTCGCGTCCCCCGCTCACCGAAGCATCCCCCATCCAGCATACGAGCAAGGGCTTGCTGGTGGTACGCTTCAGGTCCGTCAGGGTGTCGGCAATCGCCAGCGCATCGACCGATGACTTGGGAGAGTAGATGACCAGAGCACCGTCAATCTGACGGTCCGCTTCAGCAACGGCAATTGCATCCCTGAAATGCTCTGGTTGCGCATGTTCAGACAGATCAATCAGATCATGCAAGCTGGCCAATGGTGGCAAAAGGGGTTTGAGTTCAGCGACAGACTCCGGTGACAAATGCCCCAGTTGCAATGCGATTGCATGCATCCCGTCCACAGCCAGCACCCCAGGACCACCACCATTGGTAATGATCGCCAGGCTCTTGCCCACCGTCCGCGCGCGTGTGGCCAAGCATTTGGCAGCAGAAAAAAACTCTTCCAGCGAACCCACCCGCACCGCACCCGCACGGCGCAGCGCTGCATCAAAAACATCGTCGCTCCCCACATTGGCCCCGCTGTGGGTTTGCGCCGCCCGGTTGGCCAGCAGTTTACGCCCCGCCTTGAGAACGATCACCGGCTTGGTATTGGCCGCCGAACGCAAGGCGCTCATGAACCGCCTTGCACTGGAAATGCCTTCCAGATACACCACGATACTGTGGGTTTGCGCGTCATTCGCCAGAAAATCCAGTACCCCGGCAATGTCCACCACCGTGTGCGGCCCCAACGACACCAGCAAGGAAAACCCCACCCCATTACCGCTGGCCCAGTCCAGCATGGACGACGTGACGGCACCGGATTGCGATACCAATGCCAAAGACCCTCTTTGGGCCAGACGCTCTGTGGCCATGGCATTGAGCTGCAACTGTGGACGCTGAAAGCCCAGGGAGTTTGGCCCCAGCAAATGCATACCCTCCTGCTGGGCGATCCTTTTGAATTCCTGGGCCATTGCAGCCGTGATACCACTGGAAATCAGCAATGCCGCCCGGCAGGCCACACGCGCAGCCAGTTCAAGCGCTGCAGGGATGTCTTCGGCTGGCAGGGCAATGATGGCGAGATCGGCGCGTGTTTGCGCCAGATCAAGCGATGCAGCACTGGTATCACCGGCATGTATGTCCCAAAAGTGCAACGCCCCCTGGAACTCCTGGGCACGCAGCGCATCCAGCAATACTTCTGCATGCGGTGTTTGCGCCGTCGGATCATGGACCCGGCTGGCAAACACAATGACCGATTTCGGCTCGAATAAGGAAGTGAGGTAGTGCTTATCCATTCAGGCTATAGCGCTCATGGAACATGCGGGGACAGCTATCAAAAATAAAGCGTCAACATACCCCGTCCGCAGCAGATTTACTCCTCATCCTCTTCCACCGTCTTGTGCGCCGCCACCAGCTGCGCCTGGGTGTTGAACGGTACCTGCGCATAGTGAGAGAAGGTGATGCCGTAGTTGCCCTGCCCTGCGGTCAGGGATTTGAGGCGGCCCTGGTATTCGTCGAGCTCGGCCAGGGGAATCTGGCCATTGATGGCCACCGTGCCAGCCGGGCGGGGATTGGTGCCGGTAATCTGGCCGCGCTTGGAGGCCAGGTCGCCGGTCAGATCGCCAATTGACGATTCGGGTGCCACGATTTCAATATTCACCACCGGCTCCAGGATGATCGGGGTGGCCTTGCGAATGGCATCAATGGTGGCTTTGCGCCCGGCGTTCATGAAAGCAATGTCCTTGCCATCCACCGCATGCGTCTTGCCGTCGTGGACGGTAACGCGCAGATCATGCACCGGAAAACCTGCCACCACGCCATCGGTCAGCGCTTGGCGTACGCCTTTTTCCACTGCGGCCATGAACACACCGGGAATGGCGCCACCCTTGACGACATCGACAAATTCAAACCCGGTGCCGCGCTCCAATGGCTCGACGCGCAGCATGACCTCGCCAAACTGGCCCGCGCCACCGCTTTGCTTTTTGTGGCGGCAATGTCCTTCGGCGTTCTGGGTGATGGTTTCGCGGTAGGCGATCTGCGGACGGCTGGTGTCGAGTTCCAGCTTGAACTGCTGCTGCATGCGCGTGAGTTTGCTGCGCAGGTGCATGTCGCCCAGGCCACGAATCACAGTCTCGTTGGTGGTGGGATGGCGTTCGACCTTGAAGCAGGGGTCTTCGAGTTCAAGCTTGTGCAAAATTTCGAAAAGGCGATGCTCATCGCTCTTGCGCTGGGTACGCACCGCCAACCCCTGCATGGGCAAGGGGAATTGCAAGGGCTTGAGATGGATGTTGTCCTCATCGTGCGAGTCGTGCAGCACACTGTCAAATTCAACCTCATCAACCTTGGCAACAGCGCCAATGTCTCCGGGCACCAAGCTGCTGACTTCCACGTAGTCCTTGCCCTGCAGGCGGTACAGATGTGCGACCTTGAACGCGCGTTTGCCGGAGCCGACGAACAACTGTGCGTCCTTGCGCACCGTTCCCTGGTGCACACGGAACACGCTGACCTTGCCGATGAACGGGTCCACCACCACCTTGAACACATGGGCCAGCACGTGCAGCGCGTCGTCCGGCTGGGCGGCAAAGGCTTTAGCCTCACTGCCTTCGCCCCGGTAGAACGGCGGGGGGTTGCTTTCTGTCGGATTGGGTGCGAGTTTGTCCAGCACATCGAGCAGTTGCGGCACACCCGCGCCGGTTTTGGCCGAGACAAACAGGATGGGAATCAGGTGCCCGGCACGCAAGGCCGCCTCAAAAGGCGCGTGCAGCTCCTGGGGGCTGGGGTCCTGGCCATCTTCGAGGTAGCGTGCCAGCAGGTCTTCGTCTTCCTCGATGATCTGGTCGATCAGACTGCGGTGCGCAGCCGCCACGGAGGCGAAATCGCTTTCCCCATCGGTATGGCCCATCAGCTCGACCACATCCTGCCCGTGGTGGGCGGGCAGATCCAGCAGCAGACACTGCTTGCCAAAACGCTCACGGATGGCATTGACCAGCTCGGGCAGGTCCACGTTGTCGGCATCAATCTTGTTGACCACGATCATGCGGCACAAACCACGTTCACCCGCCAGATCAAACATGCGCTCGGTGGACAGTTCGATGCCGGTTTGCGCATTGATGACAATCAGCGCTGTGTCCACACCCGCCAATGCGGCAATCGCCTGGCCGGCAAAATCCGGATACCCGGGGGTGTCGATGAGCTGCACCTGGGCCGCGCCGGTCTTGAAACCCACCAGTGCGGTTTGCAGTGAATGGCCAAACTCTTTCTCCATCGGGTCAAAGTCACACACCGTATTGCCCTTTTCGACTGTGCCACGGCTGCTTATGGTGCCGGTGGCAGCCAGCAGGCTTTCAACAAGCGTAGTTTTACCGGCGGCTCCGTGCCCCACCAGGGCCACGGTACGAATAGAAAGGCTAGGGTTTTGACTCATGGAAAAACTCTCGATGGATAAATAACCAGAAACAGCACCTACGCGCTGCAATCACGGGCGCGATCTTACCTGGGCCGGACTGGAAAAAATGTCACGCCTTTTGGAACTGCGCAAAAGTTTTACGGAATTTGGCGACTTTCGGGGCAGCGACGGCCAGGCAATACCCTTGATGGGGATTTTTGGCAAAGAAATCCTGGTGGTACTCCTCCGCCGGCCAGTAGTTGGCCAGCGGCAGCAACTCGGTCACAAGGGGGTGCGTGAAGCTGTCGCGCAGTTCCAGCATCAACTCCTGCGCCACGCGCTGCTGCTGTATGTCAGAGAAATAAATCCCGCTGCGGTACTGTGTGCCCAGGTCATTTCCCTGGCGGTTCAGGGTGGTCGGGTCGTGGATGGTGAAAAATATTTCCAGAATCGCACGTGTGCTGATCACCGCCGGGTCATACTCCAGCTTGACGACCTCGGCGTGTCCCGTGCTGCCGGTGCAGACCTGCTCGTAGCTGGGCTGATATACGTGGCCGTTGCAGTAGCCGGATTCAACATCCAGCACACCACGCACCTGCACAAAAACCGCCTCTGTGCACCAGAAGCAGCCCCCGCCCAGGGTGATGGTTTGCAAGGTATCAGCCTGAGAACTTGCCACTGGCAATGAGCCGGTCCACCTCGGCTTCGGCTGCCAGCCAGTCTTCCTCCGGGTTACCCGGAGCAAAGCCACGCCGCTCGGCAATGTAGTACGCCGCCATCTGTACGTAATTGGTACGTTGCTCGGGCGTGATGCTTACGGCCACGGCTACGGTTACGCTGGCCTCGGCTGGCTCGGCGGCTTGCGGCTTCGCAGCGGCAACCGGCGCGGGCGCGGCCTCCTGTTTCACCACTTCCGGCTTGGCAGCAGGTGCCTTCGCCGCTGCCTTGGCAGCAGGCTTTGGCGCAGCGGTTTTGGCAGCGCTGCTTTTGGCACTGGCACTGGCGGTTGTTGTCTTGCTGGCAGCAGTCTTGGCGGGTGCTTCCGTCTTGCTTGCCACTGTCTTTTTGCTTGTGACCATTCGTCATCTCCTGGTAATTTTGAACGCCGCATTATGGCAGGAATTAACAGGCGCAAATATACTACATATTTGCTAGCTCTCCTCGCACGGTCTGCAAGGCTTGCAGGGTGATTCAGGACGATTGAGGCATTAAATGCCAAAGTGTTTTGCCAGAGCTGGATTTATCAATCTGGGCAAGGACATCCGCATGCATGGCCAGCTCCTGTGCGTTGGCGTGGATGATGGGCAGGTTGTAGCTGCGCAAATCAATCTGGGCCACAGGGATACCCGCTTCCTGGGGGCCTGTGCTATCCATCAACAAGGCATCCTGGCCGCGCGTGAGGTTGATATACACCTCGGCCAGCAGCTCGGCATCCAGCAATGCGCCATGCAAGGTGCGGCCCGAATGGTCTACCCCCAAGCGTTCGCACAGGGCATTGAGGCTGTTGCGCTTGCCGGGGAACATTTCCTTGGCCATCACCAGGGTGTCCACGACACTGGCCACATACGTGTCAAATGGTGGGCGCTGCACCAGCTCCAGTTCCTTGTTCAAAAAACCTACGTCAAAGGAGGCGTTGTGGATGATGATGTGCGCGTCCTTGAGATACGCCAGCAACTCGTCCACCACGGCGTCAAACCGGGGTTTGTCGCGCAGGAATTCGGTGGTGATGCCGTGCACTTTCAGCGCATCTTCGTGGCTGTCGCGCCCAGGGTTGAGGTAGTAATGCAGATTGTTGCCGGTGAGCCGGCGGTTGACCAGTTCCACGCAACCGATTTCGATGATGCGGTCGCCCGTTGCCGCTGACAAACCCGTGGTTTCGGTATCCAGAAAGATTTGGCGCATGCTCAGTGCTTCAGTGATGTTCCTTGGCGTGGTTGATGGAATATTTGGGTATTTCCACCACCAGATTTTCCTGGGCCACAAATGCCTGGCAGCTCAGGCGCGAGTTGGGCTCCAGCCCCCAGGCGCGGTCCAGCAGGTCTTCCTCGTTTTCATCCAGCGCGTTCAGCGAGTTAAAACCCTCGCGCACGATGATGTGGCATGTGGTGCAGGCACAACTCATATCGCAGGCATGCTCGATTGCGATGTGGTTTTCCAGCAGTGCTTCACAAATCGAGTCGCCAGGCGCTGCCGTGATGTGCGCGCCTTGCGGACAGTATTCGGAATGGGGCAGGATTTTGATGGTGGGCATATCAAAGCGCCTCGATGTTCTTGCCAGACAAGGCCCGGGCAATACCCCGGTTCATGCGCTGGGCGGCAAAGGATTCGGTGGCCTGGGCCAAGGCCTTGCTGCGTGCCTCGATTTCAGCTGCATCACTGAGCGTGCGGGCGCTGGACAAGGCCTGCATGGCGTGGTCAATGCTGGCGCGCTCTTGCTCCTGGAGCAAATCGGCATCTGCATCCAGCGCACTTTGAATGGCCAGCAACAACCGATCCGCATCAACGCGCGCCTCCACCAGGGCGCGGGTGCGTATATCCTGCTCGGCGCTGGCAAAACCGTCTTGCAGCATCTGCGCGATTTGCGTATCGGACAAGCCGTAGGACGGCTTGACGTTGATTTCCGCCTGGACGCCACTGAGCTGCTCCTGCGCCATCACGTTGAGCAAACCGTCGGCATCAACCGTGAAGGTCACCCGGATGCGTGCGGCGCCCGCCGCCATGGGGGGAATGCCGCGCAACTCAAAGCGCGCCAGACTGCGGCAGTCGGCCACCAGATCGCGCTCGCCCTGCACCACGTGCAAAGCCAGGGCAGTCTGGCCGTCCATATAGGTGGTGAAATCCTGGGCCATGGCGGTGGGAATGGGCTGGTTGCGCGGGATGATGCGCTCCACCAGTCCGCCCATGGTTTCCACCCCCAGCGACAGCGCGATCACGTCGAGCAACAGGACATCGCCCGAACTTGCATTGCCTGCCAGCTGGTTGGCCTGGATGCCAGCCCCCAAGGCCACCACTTCGTCCGGGTTGAGGTTGTTCAGCGGCGCACGCCCGAAAAACTGCGCCACTGCCGACTGTATCTGCGGCATGCGGGTAGCCCCCCCGACCATCACAACACCCTGCACGGCGTCCGGTGCCAGATGCGCATCGCGCAGGGTCTGGCGCACCACTACCATGGCGCGTTCAGTCAGGCGTGCAGTCGCTGCTTCAAACTGGCTTCTTGTTACATCAAAATGGACGTTTGCGCTCGTCAGCTGCGCGTGGAAAGCTACTGATTCTGTAGCAGACAAGGCTTCCTTGCAAGCACGCGCCGCGTTCTTCAGCGCCGCCTTGTCGACCGCTTCCAGGGTCGATGCAGCTACATGGGCCTGCGCCACCACCCAGTCGGCCAACGCATGGTCATAATCGTCCCCACCCAGGGCCGAATCGCCTCCGGTGGCCAGCACTTCAAACACGCCTTGTGTCAGCCGCAGGATGGAAATGTCGAAGGTACCACCACCCAGATCAAAAATGGCATAGACACCCTCGCTGGCATTGTCCAGGCCATAGGCAATGGCCGCCGCCGTGGGTTCGTTGATCAAACGCAGCACGGGAATGCCCGCCAACTGCGCTGCATCCTTGGTCGCCTGGCGTTGCGCGTCGTCAAAATAAGCCGGCACGGTGATGACGGCACCATACAGATCATCGTCGAAAGTGTCTTCGGCACGCTGGCGCAAACTGGCCAGAATCTCGGCGCTGACCTCCACCGGGGACTTCTCGCCTGCCACGGTCATCAGACCCAGCATACCGGCATGGTCAACAAAGCGGTAGGGCAGCTTGTCCGCCTGGGCAATATCCTTGAGACTGCGCCCCATGAAGCGTTTGACCGAGGCAATCGTATTATGCGGATCGCCCGTGAGCGCCTGCTGTGCCTGGTAGCCAATCTGGCGTTTGCCCCCCACTTGGTAGCGCACGATGGAGGGCAAAATCACTTGGCCGTGCGCGTCGGGCAGGCATTCGGCAACGCCGTGGCGCACTGCGGCGACCAGGGAATGGGTGGTGCCCAGATCAATACCGACGGCAATACGCCGCTGGTGGGGCATAGGCGTCTGGCCTGGCTCAGAGATTTGTAGCAACATGGCTCAGGTTCTGGGAAAATTTGTCAATAAACATCAAGGCACACACGGTTTTGGCCGCCGCCGCGTAATCGTGCTGCACATCGAGCTGTTCGGCACACGCCTGGAGCAGCTGCTGCTGTGCGGCGTCCACTTCGCGGCGCAAGGCCTCCAGCACTTCGGGAGATGGTGCGGTATCCAGTGTCTCGCGCCACTGCATCTGTTGCAGCAAAAATTCCATAGGCATGCCGGTATTGCCCTGGGCATTGACCGGCACGCCGCCCAATTCGCACAAATAGGCCGCGCGCTTGAGCGGGTCCTTCAGGCGCTGGTAGGCTTCATTGATGCGCACGGACCACTGCAAGGCCAGACGCTGCGCCGCAGCACCTTGCGCCACAAACTTGTCAGGATGCGCCTGGCGCTGCAAGTCTTTCCAGCGCGCATCAAGCACCGTGCGCTCCTGGGCAAATTGCTGCTGGAGTCCAAACAGCTCAAAGTCGTTGGATTGGAGATTCAGATTCATTCACACCCGGAACGACTCGCCACAACCACACCGGTCCCGCTCGTGCGGGTTGTTGAAGCGAAAGCCTTCATTCAAACCCTCGCGCACAAAGTCCAGCTCGGTGCCATCCAGGTAGGCCATACTTTTCGGATCGATCAGAACCTTCACCCCGTAGCTCTCGAACACCAAGTCCTGCGGCGTCAGATCGTCCACATATTCCAGTTGGTACGCCAAACCCGAGCAACCCGTGGTCTTGACGCCCAGACGCACGCCCAGGCCTTTGCCGCGCTTGCTCAGATAACGGTTCACGTGCCTTGCTGCAGCCTGTGTCAGAGAAATGGCCATATTCTGTCGATCAATCCGTATACGTAATGTGTTAGCCCGTGTGCTTCTTCTTGTAATCATCCACCGCCGCCTTGATGGCGTCTTCCGCCAGGATGGAACAATGGATTTTTACCGGGGGCAAAGCCAGCTCCTGTGCAATCTGGCTGTTTTTCAGGGCCGCCGCCTCACCCAGCGTCTTGCCCTTAACCCATTCGGTCACCAAGGAGCTGGAGGCGATGGCCGAACCACAACCATAGGTCTTGAAGCGTGCATCCTCGATGATACCGGTTTGCGCGTTGACCTTGATTTGCAGCTTCATGACGTCGCCGCAGGCGGGCGCGCCGACCATGCCGGTGCCCACACTGTCATCGCCCTTTTCAAAGCTGCCCACATTGCGCGGATGCTCGTAGTGGTCAACGACCTTTTCTGAATATGCCATGGTGTACTCCTTCAGTTTATTGAATCAATGCGCCGCCCACTGGATGGTGCTGATGTCGATGCCGTCCTGGTACATCTCCCACAAGGGGCTGAGTTCACGCAGGCGTGCCACATTGCTCTTGATGGTGGCAACGGCGTAGTCAATCTCCGCCTCGGTGGTCCAGCGGCCAATGGTCATGCGCAGGCTGCTGTGCGCCAACTCGTCGCTACGTCCCAGCGCGCGCAGCACGTAGCTGGGCTCCAGGCTGGCCGAAGTACAGGCCGAGCCGCTGCTGACGGCCAGGCCCTTGATGCCCATGATCAGCGACTCACCCTCGACGTAGTTGAAACTCATGTTCAGGTTGTGCGGCACACGCTTTTCCAGATGGCCGTTGATGAAAACCTGCTCAATGTCCTGAAGTCCTGCCAGCATACGGTCATGCAGCGCAGTGATGCGGGCGTTATCCTGCGCCATCTCCAGCTTGGCAATGCGGTAGGCTTCGCCCATGCCCACGATCTGGTGCACGGGCAAGGTGCCGCTGCGCATGCCGCGCTCGTGCCCGCCACCGTGCATCTGCGCTTCCAGCCGCACACGCGGCTTGCGCCGCACGAACAGCGCGCCAATGCCCTTGGGTCCATAAATCTTGTGCGCCGTCAAACTCATCAAATCAATCGGCAACGCCGACAAATCAATGGCCACACGCCCCGTCGCCTGGGCAGCGTCAACGTGAAAAACAATGCCCTTGGCGCGGCACAGCGCCCCGATGGCGGCAACATCCTGGATCACGCCAATTTCGTTGTTCACAAACATCACGCTCACCAGGATCGTGTCGGTGCGCAATGCAGCCTGAAACTCTTCCAGATTGACCAGCCCATCCGGCTGCACATTCAGATAAGTGACCTCAAACCCCTGGCGCTCCAGCTCGCGGCACGTGTCCAGCACCGCCTTGTGCTCGGTCTTGACGGTGATGATGTGCCGCCCCCTGGATTTGTAGAAATGCGCCGCGCCTTTGAGCGCCAGATTGTTCGACTCGGTAGCCCCGGAAGTCCAGACAATCTCACGCGAATCCGCGCCAATCAGCGCCGCCACGTAGGAACGCGCAGCCTCCACAGCCGCTTCAGCCTCCCAGCCCCAGGCGTGGCTGCGCGAGGCCGGGTTGCCAAAGTGGCTGCGCAACCACGGCACCATGGCGTCCACCACGCGCTCATCGCAGGGGCTGGTGGCGCTGTAATCCATGTAAATCGGAAAATGGGGAGTAAGGTTTTCCATACCAGGACAAAAGTATTTATGACTTGGAGAACGCATTGCCCAGGGCAAAAACCGAATTGGGCGTATTCATCTGGATCGGCTGGCTTACAGGCATGGGCAGGATGGCACGCTTGACGCTGGGCCGCTCGTCCACCTGCAAACCCTTGGCCAGCTGGTCATCAACCAATTTTCGAAGGGTAACCGAGCCCAAAAACTCGATCATGCGCACATTCAGCGAGGTCCACAGGTCGTGCGTCATGCACTGCGCGCCCTCGCCCAGGCAGTTTTCCTTCCCTCCGCAGTGGGTGGCATCCAGCGGTTCATCAACCGAGACAATGATGTCTGCCACCGTAATTTGTTCTGCATCGCGCGCCAGGGTATAGCCGCCGCCAGGACCACGGGTGGACTCCACCAGCGCATGGCGACGCAACTTGCCAAACAGCTGCTCCAGGTAGGAAAGAGAAATCCGTTGGCGCTGGCTGATCGCCGCCAGGGTCACCGGGCCGCTGCTTTGGCGCAAGCCCAGATCAATCATCGCAGTGACCGCAAACCGGCCTTTGGTGGTAAGCCGCATGACACGCTCCTTCAGCAAGGATTCTGGTTGCATCCACATGGATGCATTTCCGACCATTTCAGTAGAGTATAGCATATAGTCGAGTAAATTGCTCGGGTAAGAGGGCGACGCCGACTTCACCTGCTGCTTCAACGGGTTGCGGGTTACGGGTTCAACACTGTCGTTGCCGCTGCGTATACCCGGTTGCGACCACCTTTCTTGGCTTTGTAGAGTGCTTCGTCGGCCAGTTTGACCAGTGCATCGCCGTCCGCAATCTTGTACCCAGGCATGCCGGCCACGCCGATGCTGACGGTCACCTTCAGGCCGTCAATGACCAGCGCAGCAATTTTCACCCGGATGGCTTCGGCAACCTCACAGGCTTTGTCCTGCAAACAACCCGGCAGAACCACGACCATTTCCTCGCCACCGTAACGACACGGAATCAGCGAGGGTGCGCCCACGTTGCGCAGAACCCCACCGATGGCGCCGAGCACGCGGTCGCCGCATTCGTGGCCGTAGGTGTCGTTGAAGCGCTTGAAATGGTCCACATCGAGCAGCATCACGGATAGCGGTTGTGCGTAACGCTCCCAGCGTTTGAACTCTGTCTGGATCACTTCGTTGAAATGGCGGCGGTTATGCAGTCCGGTCAGCGCATCGGTGATCGACTGGATTTTCAATTCGTTTTCCAGGCGCTTTTCTTCGGTGATGTCGCGCAGCAGGGCTGCCGAGCCGATCACCGTGCCGGATGCATCGTTGATGGTGGATACCTGCACCGAAAGCGTCAGCGCATGCCATGTGCGGATGTCGCCCGTGTTGTTCTCGCGGCCCAGGCGTTCTTCCATCCAGGCGGGATCGTCAAACAAGGCCAAAAAGCCTTCCCTGGTGATTTGCGGCGCGCTCTTGCCGAGAATCCGCTCGGCGGCCTCGTTGACGAGAACCACCGTGCGCTGCGCGTCGGTGACGACAATTCCCGAGCTGGCACCCTGAATCACCGAACTGAGCTTGTTGCGCTCCTCGCGCAGCCCGGCGTAAATCTTTTCGAGTTCCTCGTTCATTTCGTTGAAGGAGTTGGCCATGTTGCCGAGTTCGTCCTTGCTGCGTACCGGCAGGCGGATCGACATGTCGCCCCTGGCCGCAGTTTCCATTGCCTTGGAAAATTCGACGATGTGCGACACGACGGCGCGGTGCGCGACCCAGTAGACCAGACCGACAATGCTGGCCAGTGCCGCGACGATGACCCCGATGGACAGCCACCAGGTACGCTGGGCGTCCCGGTCCACCTCCTTGAGCGAGGTGGTCAGTTTGATCACGCCGTGCACCAACACGTCCTTGGCGTGGCAGCCGGAACACACCGGACCCGACTTGATGGGCGCCAGCGTCGTGATGTGGCGCTCGCCGCCGGGGAGTACCTGGTAAAAGACAACGCGCTCACCCGTTTCCAGAACCTTCTTCAGGTTGGGATCGGTTGCGGCCAGCACCTCCTGGGCGGTTTCGCGCCTGGGCCGTTCGGTGAATTCATACGAGCCGAGCACATCATTCACCTTGGCGATGGTGGTGTTGTCGATGAAGGCCTCGAAGCCGTCGTTGCGCAGGATGCGGTAATCAATGACGTTGGGCATGTTGCGCAATCGGGCGGCGAATTCGGGCGCGACATTGGCGTGTGAACCGAGCATGATCGCGGTCATGCCCTCGGCCACACTGTCCGTCACCTTGGCCAGCGAGGCTTCGGCTTCGCGCGCGAGTTCTTCCTGCTGGTGCAAGGAGTAGGAAACGGCAATCGCCACCAATCCGATGATGACGATACAAAAAACGGCGACCAGCAGCCGCAAACCGATATGTTTGAACCGGATCATGGGACCACCACCGTGGCGGGCATCACCCGGTTGCGACCGGCGTTCTTGGCCCTGTAGAGCGCTGCATCGGCCTTTTCGATCATTTCCGCAGGCGTTTTGGCGCCGGTTTCGCGTATGCCGGCAACGCCGATGCTGGTCGTGACGCTCAGGCCATCGACCTCCATCGCCTCAATGGCTGCGCGAATCCGCTCGGCCAGGATCAGACCGCCCTCCTGTGGCGTTTCCCGTGCGATGACGACAAACTCCTCGCCGCCGTAGCGGCAGACGGTATCAAGCACATCGCGCACACATTCTTTGGTGGCGTCCGAAAAGGCACGCAGGACGCGGTCCCCCTGGTCGTGGCCGTAGACGTCGTTGAATTTCTTGAAGTGGTCCACGTCAAACATCAGCAGTAACAAGTCGCGCTTTTGCTCCAGCGCCAGGGCAACTTCTGCCGCCAGCGTTTCATCCAGCGCGCGGCGGTTGGCCAGATTGGTCAGCGGATCGGTGCTTGAGAGCTCGCGCAACTTCTGCTCCAGACGCTTTTCCTGCGTGACGTCGCGAATGACCAGCGTGCGCCCGAGCAGCTGTCCGTTCGCGCGGCGAATGGTTGCCGCATAGACTGCGAGAAAGCGTGCTTGGTAGAGGAAAATTTCCGGATCATGATGGCCCGCTTGGCCTGTTGTGCCTGTTGTGCCTGTTGTGCTGCTGTCGAGCAATTTTTCCAGACGCTGCGGTGCATCGAGCAGGTTCAGAAAACCATCGCCGGTGATTTTCTCGGTATTTTTATTCAGCAGTTTTTCGACCGAAGGGTTGAGCAGCACGATTGCCCCCTGGTCATTGGTGACGACGATGCCCTCGTCGGTTCCCATGATGATCGTTGACAGCTTGTTGCGCTCGGAATTGAAGCCATCGTAGATGCTGCGCAGTTCCTGCGTCATGTGGTTGAAGCTGGTGGCCATCATCGAGAGTTCGTCGCGCCCGAGAATCGGCACTTGCTGCGCCAGATCACCTTTGGAAACCCAGCCCATGGCATCGGACACCGCCTCGATGGGCCGCACGATGTAGCGTTTGAGTACCAGCGCCGTCACCGCCAGGGTGGCGGCCAGGGAGAGCAACAGAAACACCCCGGCGCGCATCCATGTCTCCCGCACGCTTTTCCTGACACCCTCCAGCGATGAAGTGAATTTGAGCACGCCGAGCACTTCGCGCTGCTTGCCGTGGCAGCGGTGGCATTTCTTGACGTTCTTGATCGGCAGCAGAAAAGTCAGATGCTCCGTCTCCTCGCCTTGTTCCACCTGTTGGTCATAAAAATAGGTGAACTGCCTGGTCAGCAACACCTGTCGGAAGTTCGGGTCTTCTTCGACAAATATCCGGTTGTGCACTTCCGCCTCGCGGGGCGTGAACTCCACATCCTTGCGCAGTATGTTGACCGCTGTGATCGTCTCATTGTCGAGAAAGGCTTCGAGACCATTGGTGCGCAGAATACGAAAGTCCTCGACATCCTTGACGCCCAGCAAGCGCTTGGCATACAGCTCGGCAATGCTTGCCGACCCGGTGATCATGACGGTCTGCAACCCTTCACTGACGCTGCTGAGTACCTGGTGGATGGCGCGCTCGTTTTGCAGCAGCTGGTTCTTTTCCTGCTGGCTGGCGTAGAAGTAAACGATGACCGAAAAACCGCAGGCGATGATCGCGCAGATGATGCTGGTCAGCTTGGCTCCAATGGTGTTGAAGGCGAGCAATTCGGAAACACGGCTGCTCATTGGCAAGAGGTTTTTAAAGACAGTGGATGGCGGCAAGCCATTGTAGGGGCAGGCCCCCGTGCCTACCCTGACCCCAGGGCGGTCACCCCTGCACGTATCACATGGAATGACACAAGTTTCATATCACCCGTGATATTAAAAGTACCAAAGCCGCACTACAGATGCTCCCTGCAAGCCTTTGTGGCACGTTTTCAGCCTCAATTCAGGCATCAAATCAGCCGCCAGCCCCCGAGGGAAAAGCGGGGACAGCTACTGAAAACGTAGTAACAAGAACCAATACATCACATTGAATCGCACCCACATGGAGCAGGATTGCATGCAGGCATGAAAATTGCTTTTTGTGCGGTACGATACCCGGCTTTGTGGCTTTGTGTGCCTGAATTGTCTGTAATTGTCTGTCCGTGAAAGAATGGGGTAAGTGGGATGCGTTTTTTGAAGAATAGCCGTATTGGTACACGCCTGGTGGTACTGTTGGCGACGGTGATAAGCCTCTTGGTATTGATTGCATTGATTGGCCTATCCAATCTTGCCGTCATGGTACGGATGCACGAGGAGACCAGTCGCAACACGATTGTGCCCAACGAACAGCTTTCAGCCCTGAGCAACGACTTTTCCGAGATGCGCTCACACGTGTTGCTGGCCCTGCAGCATGCGCCTGACAGCCCGTTTCGCGCCATGCACAGCCACCCGACAAGCCTGCATATGGAAATCATCGGCCAGCGTTTGGAAAATAGCGAAGCCATCTGGAAGCGGTTTTCTGCGCGCCAGCCGGGCGCAGGCGAAGAAACCCGCCTGATTTCAGCCCTCGATACGGCGCGCAAGTTGCTGATCGCTGAGGGCATGCGCCCAGCGCTGGATGCGCTGCAAAGAGGAGAATTTCATGAGGCCAACTTGCTGCTGCTCAAGCAGGTCAATCCGCACCAGAATGCCTTCAACAAGGCTGCCAGTGAACTGTCGTCGTTTTTTGAAAATGAACGCAAGCAAATTGGCACGCAATCCGAACAGCGCTACGCCTTGGCGCGGGTCTGGATCATCGGCTCGGGCACAGCAGCCGTGCTGCTGGCGATGGTGTTTGGCATGGTACTGGTGCGCTCCATCACACGCCCGCTGGCCGAGGTGGTGGATGTGGCGACCCGGCTGGCCGAGGGGGATTTGACGATTCGTTGCGCAGCCGATGGGCGCGACGAAATATCCGACCTCAAGCGCGCCATGCACAAGATGATTGACCGGCTGTCGCAAGTCATGTCTGAAACACAGGCGGTGGTCAGCGCCGCAGCCGCCGGCAATCTGGCCAAGCGCATTGATTTGCACGACAAGCGTGGCTTTTCCCATGAACTGGGCACCAGCGTCAATCTACTGGCCCAGACCAGCGCCGCAGTCATGGCAGACGTGGGCGATGTGCTCAAGGCCATGTCCACCGGCGATCTGACCCGGCGTGTGGATGGCAACTTCAACGGTGACTTCAAGGCACTGGCCGACGCCCTGAATAACACGCAGGACAAACTCGGCATGACCCTGGCGGAGGTCGCCAGCACGGCAACTGTGATTACCGAATCATCGGGGCAAGTCGCCAGCACCTCGCAATCCCTGTCCCAGGCTACCACTGAACAGGCGGCGAGTCTGGAAGAGACGACCTCTGCCATTGAGCAGATGTCGGCATCCATTGCCCAAAATACCGACAACGCCAAGATGACGGATGGCATCGCCAAGCAGTCTGCTGACGACGCCAGGAAAGGTGGTGATGCCGTGGCGTCCACAGTCGCCGCCATGCGCCTGATTGCCCAGAAAATCGGCATCATTGACGACATTGCCTACCGGACCGACTTGCTGGCACTCAACGCGGCCATCGAGGCTGCACGCGCTGGCGAACACGGCCTGGGTTTTGCCGTAGTGGCTGCCGAGGTACGAAAACTGGCCGAACGCAGCCAGGTGGCAGCCCAGGAGATTGGCGAACTGGCCGCCAACAGCGTCAAAACTGCCGAAGATGCTGGCACCTTGCTGCTGACCATGTTGCCCGCAATCCAGAAGACGGCCGAACTGGTGCGAGAAATCACCTACGCTTCCAGCGAACAGGCAACTGGCGCCAGTCAGATTTCCACCGCCATGGCCCAACTTAACCAGATCACGCAACAAAATGCGACGGCCTCCGAAGAGTTGTCTGCCACAGCCGAACAAATGAACGAGCAGGCTATCAACCTGCAAACGTTAATCGAGCAATTCCGCTTGCGCCTTGTCGCAGCCCGGGCTGCCGTGCCTGGCACAGCCGCACCGACCCGGCTGCGTCAATCGCCTGGCTACACTACAAAATAAGTAGCTGCACCCGCTCTATCCATAAGCCCAGAGGCTTATTTGACCCAAAATATCAGGGACTTGGCACCACAAAGTTGGCGCTACCACTCACCACCGAAGTTCCCGTCGGCACGCTGGCGCCCAGCGCGGCGGCAAATTGGGCATAGCTCAGGCTGCTGGCCGTCTCGCCTGCCGGTGCGTTGGCACCCAACTGGTAGACAAAGCCGGAGGCACCCAGAATCTGCACGGTTGCGCCGTTGGAGAGCGTCAGTTGCAGGGCATCGTTATAGAAGGTGCTCGATGCAATCGTCAGTCCCTTGACCAGCTGGATCACATTGCCACCTTCGGTATCTGTAATCTTGGCTGTGACCGCACCGCTTGCACCGCTCAATGCATAGGGACTGATGATGTAGCTATCGCTGCCACCACCGCCGAGGTAGTTGTTGCCGCCCGAGGGTACGAGCACATCAGCGCCCAGAGTGCCGGGCACGGTGTAGGCGCTGCCTGCAACGGCTGGCACAGGCGCTGCTGCTTGCACAAAGCCCGTTGGCACGACATAACCCGCTGTGCCCGATGCCGGCAGCGTGCCGCCGGTCAGGGATGCGCCCAGGCTGGTGACAAACTCGGTGTAGGTCAGAACCGTGGCCGTGTCGCCCGCCAGCAGGTTGGCACCCAACTGGAATTTGAACTTGGAGGCGCCCAGTATCTGCACCTTGGCGCCGCTGGAAAGCGTGAGCTGCGCGGCATCGGTGTAGAAGCTGCTGGCTGTAACCAGCATGCCATCGACCAGCTGGATGCGGTTGTCACCCTCGCTGTCAATGATCTGGGCCGTTACATCGCCGCGCAGGGTGTGGGAGCTGATGATGTAGGTGTCATCGCCGCTTCCGCCATAGTAGCTGTTCCCGGCAGTGAGAACAAAGACATCGTTGCCCAGGGTTCCGGGCACCGTGTAGGACGTGGCATTGGCCGTGGCGGTTACTGTTACGGTCGCGCTGGCTGCCTGACTGGTTCCGCCTGTGTTGACGCCTGTAACGGTATAGGTGGTCGTCGCCGTGGGGCTGACCGTGCAACTTGATGCCGAGGTTCCCGCGCAGCCTGCGCCCGTCCAGATGTGGCTGGTTGCTGTTGGGGTGCAGGTAGCTGTCAGGGTTGCGCTGGCGCCCGCAGTGATCGTGGCCGGATTGGCGCTCAAGGTACAAACCGGGGCAGAAACGGTTGCGGCTGCCTGCGTCACGGTGAAGGTCTGCCCGGCAACGGTCAGCGTGCCCGTGCGACTGGTTGTGCCGGTATTGGCCGCAATTGCATAGGCCACAGTACCATTACCGCTGCCTGAAGCACCCGAGGTGATGCTGATCCAGCTGGCGTTGCTGGTAGCCGTCCAGGCGCAAGAAGAGGTCACGCTGATGCTGGCGGTGCTGGCGGTCGCCATCACTGCGGCACTATTGGTATTGAGGAAGTAGGTGCAGGCATCGGTAAGGAAACTTGCCGTAACGCTTTTGGCTTCGGTCATGCCCACGACGCAACTGCCTGTGCCACTGCATGCGCCGCTCCAGCCGCCAAAATTGCTACCGTTGGAAGGAGTAGCGGTCAGGGTTACGCTGGAGCCACTGGTAAACGATGCGCTGCACGCACTGCCACAGTCAATGCCGGCAGGGCTGCTGGTCACGCTACCGGTTCCCGAGCCGCTCTTGCCCACGGTCAAGGCAAAAGAACCCGAAGACTGTTCGCCACCACGCACCAACCGCACTGCGTAGTTGCCGCTGCGACCACCACTGTAGGCAGCGCCATGGCCGAAATAAACCAGCCAGGCACTGTCCGAACCGTTTGCACCAGCAGGCGATGCCGACCAAAAGTTCGCACCAGGTGTTGCCGGGAAAATGCTGCCATTGACCGCTGGCCCTGGATAGGCGACGGAGTAGTCCACGAGGCTTAACAATTCATCTTCCGCAGGTACGCGCCAATCGCTTTTGCCTGCAAACGTGGTGGTACCCGTGAGTGTATTGGCCTGGTAAAAGCTGTATTCGCCAGCCGTTCCACTGCATGTGCTGCCCGTCCATGTCTGGCCTTGTGCGCAACGTTTCCAGGTCAGATTGGTCGGTTTATGCGTCACCGTGCCATTGCCATTGTCCACATAGTCGCTCACTGGACGTGTAACGCTAAACAAAGAGGCCGAAGACTGTCCGCCACGCACCAGCCGCACTGCAAGGTTGGTGCTGCGGTTGCTGTCGTAGGTGCCACCATTGCCAAAATAGACGCTCCACGCATTGTCCGGATCACCGGCATAGGCAGAACCGGACCAGAAGGCCGAATTTGGCGTATTGGGAAACGCGGCACTGTCAAGCAGGGCATTCGAGGTGTTTGCAGCCGAGCGATCCACAATGGTCTGCAACTCGCGGATATTGGGCATGCGCCAGTCGCTTTGGTTGGCAAATGGCACCGAACCGGTCAGCGCATTCGCTTGATCGAAGGTGTAGCCATTGGCCACGCCACTGCATGTGCTGCCTTTCCACAACTGGCCGACAGCACAGCGCATCCAGGTTAGCCCCGTTTTTGGATCGAACACCGTGCCATCGGCGCTGGGTTGCATTGTGCCGACTGAGGGTGTGATTACGTAGACTGTGGTACTGGCTATCGCTCCGGTTCCGTTCGTGTTGACGCCCGCTACGCTGTAGGTGGTCATGGCGGTGGGCGTTACCGTGCAGGTCGGGCCGGTGGTTCCCGTGCACGTCCCGCCGGTCCACATATAACCCAATCCCTCCGGAGTACATGTAGCCGTCAGGGTCGAACTGGCACCTGCACTGACGGTGGCCGGATCGGCTTTCAGTGTACATATCGGAGGCACGTTGAGCGCAAACGTGGCAGTGACATTCCGGGCTTCGGTCATGCTGACGACGCAACTGCTATCAAGCCCGGTGCACGCCCCACTCCAGCCGGTAAAGATGCTATCTCCTGCTGCAGTGGCGCGCAGGGTCACACTGGTGCCGCTGTTAAAGGAAGCGCTGCATGTGCTACCGCAATCAATGGAAGCGGTTTCAGGCACACCAAATGTCAACCCGGTATTGCTTTTGAGCCAGTCGGTGTAATTGGCCACCCGTGTGTAAACCCCAGGGTACTTGGGCGCAGCGCAGCCGACCCCCCAACTGACGATGCCCGCCAGGACAAAACCGCCCTGGCCATTGGGCACCACCAGCGGACCACCGCTATCGCCCTGGCATGAATCTTTTCCCCCGGTGAGATAACCGGCACAAATCATGTTGCTGGTGATCTGGCCACTTCCATAAGCTGACGCACTGGCACAATCGCCCGGTGTAAACAAAGGCACTTGCACCTGCATCAAATTGGGCGATATGGAGCCGCCGGAACTGGTGCTACCCCAACCTGTCACCGTTCCCAATGTGCCGGTCGCGGCAAGCGCACTTTCCTGGGATGCCAACAAGGGCACCACCACATTGGCAGAGCTTGAGAGGTTTATTTCAGAAGACAACTCCAACAAGGCGATATCGTTGTCCGTGGTGGTTGCTGAGTACGACGCATGTTTGATGATGCGCTTCACCCCGACCGACTGTCCGCCGCTCCCTTGCGAGAGCGAACCCACGCGCACGGTTATTCCATTGGGGCTGATCGTCACGCCACCCTCATCAATACAATGCGCAGCCGTCAGCACCCATCGACTGGAGAGGATAGAGCCACCGCACCCAAAAAATCCGTCAAAATCCAGCTCCACTTGCCAGGGCCACGCACCTGCTGCTGCTGCCGTCCCCCCCACGATCCGTGGATCAAGCGTTTGTGCGGTTTGTGCGTTGGCACGGTTTTTCTCAGGCAGTTGCGCCGCCATGGCGTTGGTGGTTGCCGCCACCACGCTGGTCGATTGCACCGTGCCGGAACCGCTGCCCGCGCGACTGACTGTCAGCATGTACGTGCTGCGAGGAGATGTACCACTCTTACCCGTATTGGTATCTTCTTCGGAGTACGCCGCTGCGGGGCCTGCTTGCAGCAAGGCCACAAGCAGACAAAAGAGCAGCCCTTTGAACAGATTGAATGTAGATTGCATCATGGCGGAATGCTCAAAAAGTAAAAATTGCCCGGCACCAAACAGCACAGTGCGCCAGGACAAAGAGGAAAAGGGGAGGAACGTCTGATTCTCAGAAATGCTAACACAAGATTTAGAGAGGCTATTCAAAAAGTCTGCGTGGTTGGCTTTTTGATCAAAATTGGCTGTATGGCTCATATGGTGAGCGGGGACAGCTCTTAATTCGATAGTAACAAGAGATACGCGATCATCATGGTCACGTACACAGAAACTTGAGCCATTGCCAGTGCACATGTCCAGGACGATAAAAATACTGCCAGACACAGGGTAAAGCCGACGGTTTCGCGGCCAGTGGGCGTTATCCTTCAACCCGTGGTATTAAAACAGTTGAACCAATTTGCATCAGCATCAGCATGAATATTTTTGATCGATTTCGAGGTTTGCTGACAAAAACGGCAGCGCCAACCCCCGCAAAACCTGCAGCTTCCGCAAAATTTACGCGTCCGTTGCCCGTACCCGATGATCCCCTGCTGACCCCGGTGGATCGACGCAAGCGCAAGCGCAAGGATGCCCGCAAGGGAGCCAAAGCGGTCATTATTGACGACTCCGCCACGGTGGTGGCGGTGCTGCGCAGGATTTTGCGTTCTTCCGGGTATCTCACACGCGATGCGGCAGATGCCGAAACAGGACTCAAGCTGATTGCCGAGGATAAGCCGGACATTATTTTTCTGGACATAGTGTTGCCGGGCATGAACGGTTTTGGTGCCTTGCGGGTATTGCGCAAGGATGCTGCGACCCAGCACATTCCGGTCATCATGATCAGCGGCAATGAACACGCCACCGAACAGTTCTACGCCAACCGGATTGGCGCCGACAGCTTCATGAAGAAACCTTTTTCCCGGTTCGAAGTGTTTGCCCACATTGAGGATTTGCTCGATGAAGACTTGGTGCCACGCAGGGTGGGGTATGTGGCCGAGGCAACAAAACCGGCTGCCGATGAACCGACGATGTGAAGAAAATCAGGTTCTGACATGAACACCACGCCTTTTGCCTTGCCACGCAAGAGACTGCCCATTGGCATTCAGACCTTCGCCAAAATCCGCGAGGACGACTGCTATTACGTGGACAAAACCGGCATCGCTGTCGATCTGGTCGCCAGAGGCTCGCAGTACTTTCTCTCGCGCCCCCGGCGTTTTGGCAAAAGTCTGTTTCTCGATACCCTCAAGGAACTCTTCGAGGGAATCCATTTCATCCTTTTCAGCTATGACCGATGCTTTCACCGTTGTGCGCCAGAACGCAGATACTGTCGCCAGACTTCATCTCCAGATCGAGTCCATCAGAGAACAGATTGAATCTCTGAACAAGATGACTGCCGCTGCATTGGCTCCTTTGGTTTACCAGTGCTATGCCACTTGGCAGCCACAGGTAGGCAATGTGGCCTATTATTTTGAGGCAATGCAGTGCCGCTACTTCGAAGTCGTGGTGCGCGAGCGCAATGCTTCCTATGTCCGTACCCAATGCACAGCGCCAAATCACAAAGCCTTCTACAGTTTTACGCTGGATGGTGGCGCAGATGAGCATACAACGCCATGTTTTATCGTGCCACCGGCACTTTTCGCCACTTTGCGCGATGCGCTGGGATTGCAATACATGTTTTCATCCTAGGACGGTTGTCAGGCTTGCGTCAGGCTTGCCGGGTTTGCGCCGGAAGTGCTCAATAATTCATAGCGCATACCGCACTTAGGCCATTTCCGCAAAATCTCATCCCATATACCGTGGACGAATGAGGATGTCCCATTTGGGCAATAGAGGATTACGCACCAGACGTTCTTCCACGGCCTGCATGGCCTTCTTGGAAAGGCGCAGGCCCTTTTTGTAG
>JAYRRD010000216.1:0-7224 GCA_041910275.1 Rhodoferax sp. | reverse complement strand
TGATTTCCACGAATCTGCTGTGAGGTAGTGTCGCTACAAATCGATCAGAGGGAGCATTATGCGCTTCAAAGTAACTGCATCAGAAGGGCAAACTTCGACCAGATGTCTGATGGTACCAAAGGGGACGGTTGGTAGTTACGCGTCAAGCTCAACAACTTCCAGCCCTTTGACTGCAGCGGCATCAAGGTCATACACATGGCGTTGTGGTGACTTGCGTGCGCTCTTTTGCCTTGGCGTTGCATGCATCCTGGTTTTTGTTGCGATTGTGGCCACAGGCTCCAGCGATCTGCTTGAATAGCCCGGAATCACGATAGGGTAGAGCAATATGGCGACGATTGTGGCCACAACGCGCATCAGGCGTTGTTTGCGCTGTACGGCGTCAATCATTCTTTTGGGGACCATATCCAGCTCGTAGACCACATCCCCCAGGCGCTGCCCCGTTTTTTTCTGCCGTTCCATGACCCGCGCCAGCTGGCTTCTCGAAATCAGGTTTTCCCGAACCAGCATCTGACCAAGCAACAACTTGCGACCATCCTGTTGAAGCCAATCCATGATCTTTATCCTTTGACTTTAAAAATTGCATTTACTGACGGAGCCATGTAGCTGCGAAACTGCCATTCCGTCAAGACAGTCCGGTCACGTTCAACCGGCTTGCTACCTGCGAAATAGTACGAACGTTCGAGCAATAATGAAAATGCCAAATTAGACAAATTCCCCTAATGTCCGGATGTTGTCTGGAAACATCCTGGCTTTTGTCCTGCCTTTGGCAGTTGGTATGCGTCGGTTGCACGATACCGAATCCCGGCGGCGGGCGACAATGTGTATGGTCCCAACCCCAAAGGCAGTACGTTCCGAGGGGGACTGGCCAACTTCCATTCAACATTGATACAGGGTTACATACAGTATGAATAGCAATTTGAAAAAATGGTCTGCCGAGTTTCTGGGCACGTTCTGGCTCACTTTGGGCGGTTGTGGTAGCGCGGTGCTGGCTGCGGCATTTCCTGGGGTGGGCATCGGTCTGCTGGGTGTGTCGCTGGCATTTGGCCTGACGGTGGTAACCGGCGCTTACGCTTTCGGCCCGATTTCGGGTGGCCACTTCAATCCTGCGGTGTCCATCGGTCTGGTGGTCGGAAAACGCTTTCCCGCAGCGGAGCTGTTTGGCTACATCGTGGCGCAGGTTCTGGGTGCGGTTGTTGCCGCTGCCGTGTTGTATGTGATTGTTTCGGGTAAAGCCGGTTTCAATGGCGTGGGTGGCTTTGCCACCAACGGCTATGGCGCCCATTCTCCGGGCCAGTTCAGCATGCTGTCCGTGCTGGTGTGCGAAGTGGTCATGACGGCGATTTTCCTGATTGTCATACTGGGTGCTACCGCCAAGCGGGCCGCCGGTGGTTTTGGTGGCCTGGCCATTGGTTTGTGTCTGACCTTGATCCACCTGGTTTCCATCCCGGTTTCCAACACGTCGGTGAATCCGGCCCGCAGCACCGGGCCTGCATTGTTCGCCCAGACGGGTGCCATGGGCGATTTGTGGCTGTTCTGGGTGGCTCCGATCCTGGGAGCCATCGTAGGCGCAGTGGTCTATAACGCTTTGCTGGCCGACGAGTAGACACCACACGCACGCACGCATGCAACCAGGCGCCAGTCATCCGCTGAAAGACTGGGTCTTCCCGCTCTGGTGCAGGGTGATCCAGCGCTGCAATTCGGCGACGTGCGCACTTTCTTCCTCGACAAACTCCCTGGCCAACACCTTGATTTCCGGGTCATTGGTCAAGGCCAGTACGTTGGCATAGAAGTCCAGCCCGGCGGTTTCTGCCTCCAGTGCCACTTGCAGCGCTTGCTCAATGCCGATGAGGGGGTCTGCGGCCCAGATGGCGGCGGTTTCGGGACTTTCCATGTCGGGCCAGCGGTAGTCACTGCTGGCTATTTCCGGCAACTTGCGAAAACCGGCACGGGCCTGCGCGTCCCCCAGGTGCAGCAAGGAGTAGTCGGCCAGGCGGCGAAACAGACGGCCCACTTCCTTGTTGCCCGCAGTGGCCATGGCATCGGCAAGCTGGCCGAAGCGCAGGGCCGCTTCGCGCTCCAGCTGGATGCTATGGGCCAGGAACTCTTCCACGCTGTTCATATCAGAGCCTGCTCAGAACTTGACCAGAATATCCTCATCGCGCACAACCATCTGGCACGCCAGGCGCCAGGGTGGCGGCCAGTCGTTGGTTTCGGCGTCCAGGATCTGCTGCGCAGTGATTCTGCCGGCCAGGCGCAAGACGGTTTTTTCCTTTTCGGTCATGGCAACACCGATGGGCCGTTTGCCTGAGAGCACCGACACTTGCACCTGGCAGGAGCCACATTCGCCGTTTTCGCATTCGTGGTTCAGCGGAATGCCGTTGGCCTTGGCCACCGAGAGCAGCGTCTTGGTGTCGCCCGCAACAGCGTAGACGGTCACGTCTTTTTTCAGGCGGGGAGAGCTAAAAGTTACGTTTGCCATAGCTGTTTACCCTTTAGCGAACAATGTCGAAGCTGTAATCGGTTTTGCCGATTTCCATGGTGTTGGCGTCGAGCGCTTCAAAGTGCTCGTCGAGCAACATCACCAGCACGCGCAGGGAGCCGCTGTAGCCCCAGGTGGCATAGCGGTGGTAGTGGTGGTAGTGGTGGCGGTCATGGATCGGGAACACCAGGCGGACCAGGGGTGTCTTGGTGTCGCGCTCCAGGAACTTGCCGTAGGTATTGCCAATCAGAAAATCCACCGGCTCGGTGAACAGCAGTGAGCGCATGTGCCACAGGTCGCGCTTGGGATAGGCTTTGCAGCCCGTGCCGTAGGGAGATGAATCAAACAAGCCCTGCACCTTCTTGGCCCAAGTCTCCGTGCCATTGGTGGACAGGACGTGCACGGGTTCTGCGCCCAGTTCCATCAGATACGCAGCGTAGCCCAGCATCTGGTCCGGGTCACCGTACAGGGCAAAGCGTTTGCCATGCAGGTGCGCCTGGCTGTCGGCCATGGCATCGACCAGTTCGCCACGCTCCTTCTCCAGCTCTGCCGGGATTGGTTTACCCGTAAGACGCGCGATTTCCATCAAGAACTTGTCCGTGCCAGCCACACCCATGGGGGCATTCAGCACCACCACTTCCTGGCCGTGTTCGGCGATGAATTTGCTGGTTTTTTCGCAGCAATACTCCTGAAAGACGATGGTCGCCTTGGCGTGCAGCGCAGCGATCACTTCTTCCTTGGTGGTGCCACCCGCGTACATGCGGAATTCACCATCGGTCGGCGTATTCCAGGCGTCGGATGGATCGCAGATGATGTTGGCCTTGACGCCGAACAGATCAAAAATGCGGCGGATTTCGCGCATGTTGCCGACCACAAAGCCATCAAAGCCGCCAATGAAGTTGATGCTGTCATCGGGGACGCGCACCAGTGGCTGGGTGGTATTGGCTTTTCCATCCCAGAAGTGGCGCAACACACCCAGCAAGGCATTGTCATACCCCGTGATATGGCTGCCCACAAACGCCGGGGTGTGGGCAAACGGCACATCAAACCCTTCGGGAATGCTGCCCTTTTGCTTGCTGGTCTTGATGAAGGCGTCCAGGTCGTCGCCGATAACCTCGGCCATGCAGGTGGTCGAGACGGCGATCATCTCGGGTTTGTACAGGTTGTAGGCGTTGGCCAGGCCATCAACCATGTTGTTCAGGCCGCCGAACACGGCTGCATCTTCCGTCATGGAAGAGCTGACGCAGGAAGTCGGCTCCTTGAAATGGCGCGAGAAATGTGCCCGGTAGTAGGCGACACAGCCCTGGCTGCCGTGGACAAAACTCAGCGTTTTGGCAAAACCGTTGGCCGCAAAAACCGCACCCAAGGGCTGACAGGCTTTGGCCGGGTTCACGGTCAGGGCATCGCGGGCGAAGTTTTTCTGCTTGTAGTCTTCGGTCTTGGTCCATTCCACGGTCTGCTGGATAGACTCCTGCGGGTAACATAACTCAAAGAGTTTCTTGTTACTGAAGAGGGTTTGGTATTCCGGTTCACGGAACAGCATTTCATGGTCGATGATTTTTTCGGCTACTTGAGGCATGACGGGCTCCAAACGGTATGGGTCAATGAGAAAAAAGGCCAGCGCGAACCGGCCAGTGTGGGCAGGTTCAGGCCGCTTTTTTCCAGGGGGCCTGGGTCAATCCCCAGACCGGGCTGGAGATGGCCATGTCCATGTCGCGGGCGAAGATGGCAAAGCCGTCATAGCCGTGGTAAGGACCGGAATAATCCCAGCTGTGCATTTGCCGGAACGGCACGCCCATCTTCTGGAATACATACTTTTCCTTGATGCCCGAGCCCACCAGATCGGGTTTGATCTTGTCAACGAAGTGTTCAAACTCGTAGCCGGTCACATCGTCATAGATCAGTGTGGCATCCTGGACGTAGTGGGCCGTACGCTGGTAGTCGTCACCGTGGGCAAATTCGTAGCCCGTGCCAACCACCACCATGCCAAGGTCTTCGTAGGCGCCAATCACGTGGCGGGGACGCAAGCCACCCACGTACAGCATGACGGTCTTGCCTTGCAGACGTGGTTTGTATTTGTCGATCACCGCCTGCATGAGCGGCTTGTATTTGGCAATCACCTCTTCCGCCTTGGCCTTGATGGTGTCGTCAAAATGGCTGGCGATTTCACGCAAACTGGCCTCGATCTTGGTGGGGCCAAAAAAGTTGTACTCCACCCAGGGAATGCCATATTTTTCTTCCATGTGGCGGCTGATGTAGTTCATGGAACGGTAGCAGTGCAGCACATTGAGCTTGGCCTTGGGGGTGTTTTCGATTTCGGCAATGGTTCCATCTCCTGACCACTGCGATATGACGCGCAGGCCCATTTCCTCCAGCAGAATGCGGCTCGACCAGGCGTCGCCGCCGATGTTGTAGTCGCCGATGATGGCCACGTCGTAGGGGGTCGAGACAAATTCCGTGTTCTTTTTGGGGTCCGTCTTGTCGAACACCCAGTCGCGGATGGTGTCGTTGGCCAGGTGGTGGCCCAGCGACTGGCTCACGCCACGAAAACCCTCGCAGCGCACCGGCACAATAGTCTTGCCGCCGAGTTCCTGGCTCTTTTTCTTCGATACCGCTTCGATGTCGTCGCCAATCAGACCGATGGGGCATTCCGACTGGATCGAGATGCCCTTGTTCAAAGGGAACAGAACCTGGACTTCGTCGATGATCTTGTCGAGCTTCTTGTCGCCACCGAAGACGATGTCTTTTTCCTGAAAGTCGGAGGTGAATTGCATCGTCACAAAGCTGTCAACGCCGGTAGTGCCGATGTAGTAATTGCGCCGGTTGGCCCAGGAATACTGGCCGCAGCCGACAGGCCCATGGCTGATGTGCACCATGTCCTTGATAGGCCCCCACACCACGCCCTTGGAGCCCGCGTAGGCGCAGCCACGAATGGTCATGACGCCGGGCAGTGACTTGATATTGGACTTGACACCGCAATCGGGCTTGCCCGATTCATAGGTGTTCAGGTGCTTGGCACGCCGCTTGGCCATCTTTTCCGGATAGGCCTTCAGCACTTCATCAATCAAGGCCTTGTTCGCGGCCTTGCGCTCTTCAACGGTGGCAGTCATAGGGGTGCTCCAGTAGGGGGTGTTAGGCAATCGTTAGGCAATCGCCAGCTCGGCGGCCTTTTTGCCGACTTGTGACTCGTCGATGGTTTTCATGATTCCGAACTCCATCAGCATGTCTTCGAGCTGGTCCATGGTGATGGGGGTGGGGATGGTTCCATTGCCCGCGTTGTTGTGAATCTTGGAAGCCAGTGTCCGGTACTCGGCGGCCTGCTTGGAGTCGGGCGCAAACTCGATCACGGTCATGCGGCGCAACTCGGCGTGCTGCACGATGTTGTCGCGCGGTACAAAGTGGATCAGCTTCGAGCCCAGCATGGTGGCCAGTTCGGTGGCCAGTTCCAGTTCCTTATCCGTCTGGCGCTCGTTGCACACCAGGCCACCCAGACGCACGCCACCCGAGTTGGCGTATTTCAAAATGCCCTTGGAGATGTTGTTGGCGGCGTACATGGCCATCATCTCGCCCGACATGACGATGTAGATTTCCTGTGCCTTGTTCTCACGAATCGGCATGGCAAAGCCACCGCATACCACGTCACCCAGAACGTCGTAAGACACATAGTCCACGCCGTCGTAGGCACCGTTTTCTTCCAGGAAGTTGATGGAAGTGATCACACCCCGGCCAGCACAGCCAACGCCTGGCTCGGGGCCGCCGGATTCCACACAGCGGATGTTCTTGTAACCAATTTTCATCACGTCTTCGAGTTCCAGGTCCTCCACGGAACCGGCTTCTGCGGCCAGGGACAAGATGGTGTCCTGTGCCTTGGCGTGCAGGATCAGACGGGTGGAGTCAGCCTTGGGGTCGCAGCCGACGATGAGAATTTTCTGCCCCAGGTCGCTCAGTGCCGCCAGGGTGTTTTGCGAGGTGGTCGATTTACCGATGCCACCTTTGCCGTAGAAAGCGATTTGCCGAAGTTTAGCCATTGCAGTACTCCATTTGGAAGGGTTGAAAACAAGGTTGCGCAGGTCCGTGCAGCATCCCTATTGCAGCTTCCATGCCATGCGGAATCGGCACAGCGAAATGTTGGCGAAGTTATCGTTTTTTCATAGGGGAAACAGGATTTTTTCCATGCAGAAGTAGGCGCGCATGGGGATTGTTCACTTCCCGACAAAAGGGGACAACTTGTCGCAAACGTCCCCTGCTGCGCAGCCAATCCGGCAACTTTTGTCGCGTTTGCAGCGTCCCTTGCCCGTTTGTTACCTGGTACGGTCATTGCTGATGTGAGCAGGTAACCCCAACCAAGGAATCTTCATGACTGAAACCATAGCCCCCACCGAAATCAGCGACACCGCATTTGCGCGGCTGGAGGAAGAAGGTCGCTTGCTCAACCCCGTTCTCAAGGCACCGACCGCTACGCCGGGACGCTTTGGCTTTCGTGGCGAACTGGCCCTGCGCTTCGCACCCAAACTCGCTGACGAAGCACGTCCGCCCGAATTGCTGTGCGCCCAGGCCATGGCCGTCGCTTCCGTCGGTGAAAAACACCTGCCTTTCTTTGCTGGTTACTGAAGTTACGCACGGGCACCATTTTTGTATAGTTGCCGCATGAATCAAAATCATCTCGACCTTTATACCGACTATCTGTGTGTGACTTTTGGCAAGGCAACGGCGACGGGCTTGGCTGCCATTCTGGATGGCGATGT
>JAYRRD010000215.1:0-23672 GCA_041910275.1 Rhodoferax sp. | reverse complement strand
CGTAACACTTCTCATCGTCCATCAACTCCTGGATATGAAACATGGCAGTGGCCCTCCGTCACAATACTATGACGAAGGGCATTGCAACCGATCCTTTTCTCATCCATTGTGATGACCTCAAAACCCAATATGAGCCAAGAAAAAATTTTATTCAATCACACAAATCCCACCCGCCCATGACCCTGCATCTTGACGGCCACTTCACTGGTCAACAATTCCAGAAGCTTGGCCGCTGTCATGTTACCACCCTCGTGCTTGCAATTGCGCGCGACCACGGCAAAATCGCCTGGCGTCAGACAATCGAGTTTACGCACCTGTTGCTCCAGAGTGTGCGCTTGTGCCATATCACCGCCCATGCGGATTAATTCCTGCACAAACATATTCCAGCTTTGCTCTGGCTTGAGATAATCAAAACGTATTTTGTGGCTGAAGCGGCGCAGGCAGGCTGGGTCGAGTTTGTCCATCAGATTGGTGGTGGCAAAGAAAATACCGTCGAAGCATTCCAGTTGCGTCAGCAATTCATTGGTCTGCGTCACTTCCCAGCGGTACATGGCGCTGCTGCGTTCGCTCAGGAAACTGTCGGCCTCGTCCAGCAGCAGTACGGCGTCTTCGGCGCGGGCGGTTTCAAACATGGCGGCGATGCGCTGCTCGGTGCCGCCGACGTATTTGTTCAACAGATCGGAGGCGCGTTGCACCACAATCGGCTTGCCCAGCGCATCGGCGATATGGCGCGCCAGTTGGCTCTTTCCCGTGCCCGAGGGGCCATACAGGCAAAGGCGTGCTTCGGGGCGTGCTTGCAGTTGCCTAAGCAGCGGTCCGATGGGCACGTTGAGATTCAGGTACTCCAGGCGGTACTGGGTGTGCAGGTGCGCTTTGACGTTTTTGCGCGTTTGCCCGAGCAGGGCGCGGCTGCGTTGCAATGCCAGTTGCGCGTGGCTCCAGGCCAGCTCGGGGGTTGCGTGGCTGCTCAGACGCGCGACACGTGCGGCGGCGTTGAGTTGTGCGGGCATCAGATCGTCGAGTTCGGCCAGGGCAGCCAGCGCCTCGGCGTCGGGGGCGTGCGCGCCCAGGTGTTCGGCGACGATGCGCGCACGTACCGCGCGTGGCGGAATGCGCACGGCCAGCGAATAGTCAAAGCGGCGCAGGTAGGCCGGGTCGATGTTGGTATTGTTGGTGATCCAGAGGGTGGGCACCCGGTTGGCTTCGAGTGTGTGGTTGATCCAGGCTTTGCCGACGCTGGTTTCGCTTTTCTCGAAGCCGAACAGCGCCAGCAGGCCACCGGGCTTGCCCGGTAGCACGTCTTCGATTTCATCGAACAACACTGCGGATGTGGGCTTGCCCGCTAGGGCACGTTGGCAGAAGTTGAGGTTGCGCAGGCGATCTTCGCCGTCGTCTGGGTTGCCATCGCCATCGGCATGGCCAATTTCGTACAGTGTCAAACCGGCCTGCGCCGCCAGCGCCTTGGCAAATTCGGTTTTTCCCGTGCCCGGCGGACCGTACAGCAGCACGTTCGCGCCCACCGCCTGGGTTTGCACTGCGCCGGTCAGATAGGCAAGTATCAGGCGTGCGTCGTGCTGCAGGTGCGGGTAATGCGCCAACGTCAGCGTGCCTGGTTTGGCTGGCAACAGCACACGCTGACTCAATTCCTCGTCACTGGCAAACTGATCCAGCATCATGCCACGCAGCCCTCGGCCCAGTTGAATCTTGTCCTGCAGGTCTTCTTCGGTGTGGTCGATCTCGATCAAACCCGAGGTCGCCAGCAGCGCGTCCTGGCGCAGGGCTTTGCGCAGCTCTTCGTAGCCGTTGCCGCTCAGGGCTGTCAGCAGCGCAGCCAGATCGTCGTCGGAAAGGACATTTTCGTCCGCCACACAGGCGCTGCGGAACGTCACGTTGCAGGACATGGCGGCAGCAAAGGTCAGGATGGTTTTTTCAGCGTCGTTGAGTTGCACGATCCGCCCCAGGCGCTCGATGTTGTCGAACAGGGTCAGGCGTTTGTTGGCAATTTTTTCGCTGAATTCGGCATACAGGCTGGCGCGGCGCTGCTGCATTGCACGGTGAACCGCCTGCCTGATGAGGTAGCTGGCGCGGCTGCTTATGCCACTAGGTTGCACACGTCTTTTGCGCAGCCTGCGCTTGCGTCCCAGCACAACGGGGGCGTGCAGCGCTTCTTCCGGGTTCAAATCGAGTTCCAGCTCAGCCAACGCATCGTCGTCCAGATCGCGTTCCAGCAACGGAGTGAGCGCTGTGCGCAAGCCGGTAAGCTGCAGGAAATCGCTGTCCAGCAGTTTTGTGCTCATGCTCTCGATGTCCGCTGTGTCGCTCCAGCCCAGCACGCGGGCGATGTCGATCAGCCACAATCCCAGCAAGGGCTTGTAGTCATCCAGGCAGTAACGCCCCTGCGAGGGGTCGCCGGGTCGGGCATGTCGGCTGATTTTCAGAAAGCTCAAGGGTTGAATGACTTCGTTCATGGCACTTTCCTTTGCGGTGGTAGAACAGCCATTGTGCGCCAGGCATACGACAATACATGTCGTTTGAAAGTCGATTGCCGCACATTTTTATGCGACACTTTTTGTCGGATTATTCGACTCTAATGGCATGGCGGGCGCATGTGTGGTGCCTGCATTTTTTCTTCACCGTCAACAGGAGCTTCTCATGACTATCTGGAAAAACTGCCATTCCGACATTTATTACGCCAACAGCAAGGACAAGCCCATCTTTGATGACCCCGGTTACGAGGTGCGCATCACGGACGATACGCTGGTGGTGTCGTATGAAGGGGAAGATGGGTGGGTCAATTACAGTGGCAAGGATATGGGCGGTGGGCATTACGATTTGAGCGCGCCCGAGGTCAATGGCCGGGCCATGCTGCACCGTGCATCGGACAGCGCGATTCTGGAGGGCAATTGGGTGGAAAATGGCTGCCGTGGCATGTGGCGCATCTACCTGGCCGATGCCACGCTCCCTTCAACCTGATTTTTACGCCATGCCCGCCAAAACGCCCTTGTTGCGCATCGTGAAGATGCTGCTGCTGATCCCGCGTCAACCGACGAAAACGACCGTTGCCGAATTGGTGCAAAAACTGATGCACTTTGGCTACGAGGTCACGCCGCGTTCGATCCAGCGCGATCTGGTCGCGTTGAAAAGCACATATCCCCTGCGCAGCGACGGCGGCAAGCCGCAGGGCTGGAGTTGGGACAAGAATGCCCCGGTGCTTTCTCTACCCGAAGTGGACCCGCAGGCGGCCCTGGCGCTGCACATGGTGGAGCGCTACATGCAGCCGCTGCTGCCCGCTTCGACGCTGGAACATCTGCACCCCTGGTTCCAGAAAGCCGAAGGGGTGTTGAGTGAGCATGGCAATGGCTTGTCGCAATGGCCACAGAAATTGCGCGTGCTGCCCTCGGGCCTGCCGCGTTTACCGCCTGCCATTGATGCGCAGGTGCAGGCCCATGTGTCGGAAGCGGTGCTGCGTGAGCGGCAGGTGCGGGCCACTTACCTGGCCAACGGTGCCACCGAGCCGTGGATGCGCACCATCCACCCACTGGCCTTGGTGGTGCGCGACCATTTCATCTACCTGCTGTGTGTGTTCGAGGGCTACCAGGACGTGCGCCAACTGGTACTGCATCGGATGTCGGCGGCGGTGCTGCTGGATGCGCCGGTGGTGCGCCCGGCCAGTTTTGATCTGGATGTCTATCTGAAGCAGGGGGAGTTTGGCATCCCACGCTCACATCGCCCGATCAAACTCGAAGCGCTGTTTCTTCGGCATGTTGCCATCCATTTGTGCGAAGCGCCGATTGCTGCCGAACAAATCGTCGAAGATGAGGATGAGGACTATGTGCGCCTGACAGCCACCGTGCCTGATACGCTGGAGCTGCGTATCTGGTTGCGCTCTTTTGGCGATGAAGTGCTGGTGGTCGAACCTGTCGATTTACGCGATGAATTCCGTGCAATGGTGGACCATCTGCACACACACTACGCGAGGCGCTGATTCAGGTCAAACAAAGCGCATGCCCGGCTCGATGGGAAAACCCCGCAAAAAGTCGGATACCGCCAAACGCCTGCCGCCCGAGCGCTGCAACTGTGTCAAAACTACTACTGAATCCATAGCTGCCACCGCTATTCCCTCGGGTCCTGCAGCCATGATCGTTCCAAAATTAACTCCTGAAAGTTCCGCATCCTGCACCACGGCCTGTGCAGCCCACACCCGCAATACCTCGCGCTCACCCTCGCCTTGCAGGGTCGTGCTGGCGCCTGGAAACGGGTTGAACGCCCGTATGCGACGTGCAATCACCTCGGCTGGCAGACTCCAGTTGATGGCGGATTCGTGTTTTTCGACCTTGTGGGCGTAGGTTATGCCCTCCAGGGGTTGGTCAATAGGTTTCAGCCGCCCGGCACACGCCTGTTCCAGCGCCAGCACGATGAGTTTGCCACCCAGATCGGCCAGGCGGTCATGCAAGGAGGCCGTGGTGTCGCCTGGCTCTATGGGTACGCTGTGCATGAACAGCATGGCGCCGGTGTCCAGCCCGGCGTCCATCTGCATGATGGTCACGCCGGTTTGTGCATCGCCCGCTTCAATGGCGCGGTGAATGGGCGCAGCACCACGCCAGCGCGGCAGGAGGGAGGCGTGGATATTCAGGCAGCCGAACTTGCCGCTCTGCTGCATGGCGTCCAGCACCCATTGTGGCAGGATCAGCCCGTAGGCAGCGACCACCATCACATCGGCATCGGCTGCTGCAATGGCCGCACGCGCCCGGGCTGCATCGTCGGGGTATTTGCCATCCAGTTTCAGGCTGCGTGGCTGGGCTACGGGGATGCCCTGCTCCTGGGCAAACTGTTTGACGGCGGACGCCTGCAGTTTCAGACCACGCCCGGCAGGACGGTCCGGCTGGGTCAGCACCAGGGCGATGGTGTGGCCGCTGGCGTGCAGCCGCTGCAGGGCAACGCGGGCAAATTCGGGGGTTCCGGCAAAAATGACCCGCACTTCAGGCCTCCTCTTTCTGAGCCTTGAGCATTTTTTTCTTGATGCGGTTGCGTTTGAGCGGCGAGAGATATTCGACAAACACCTTACCCAACAAATGGTCCATTTCGTGCTGGATGCACACTGCAAGCAAGCCATCGGCCTCGATGGTATGGGTCTGGCCTTGCAGGTCGAGCGCACGCACATGCACGGCCTCGAAACGTTCTACGCCATCATAAATTCCGGGAACCGAGAGGCAGCCTTCCTCGTTGAGACGGATTTCAGGGCTGGTCCAGACCAATTCGGGGTTAATGAGCACCAGGGGGTTGTCGCGCTCGTCGGACACGTCCATCACGATGACGCGCTCGTGCACATCAACCTGGGTGGCTGCCAGGCCGATACCCTTGGCGGCATACATGGTGGCGATCATGTCGGCAACCAGCGCCTGGATGCGCGCATCGACCGCAAGGACGGGTTTGGCCACGATGTGCAATCGGGGGTGGGGATACTGAAGAATGGGGAGCAAGGCCATGGTCGGGCAGAAGAAGGGACGGAATAAGGAACAAATTTCGGGAAATATTCAGGGAATGTCGCTATTTTCGCCACTTTTGCAGTGCAGCACATGCGCGAATGGTTGAAAACATTGCCCGATCAGGGGCTTGGGCCGACAATCGCGCGTACATGTTTTTCCAAAATCCACGCACGGCAACATACGCTAACATACGCTATGACGACACACCTGATGGCAAAATCCACCCTGGCTCCCCTGGTTGGCGCGTTGATGACGCTGGTGGCGCTACCCACCTGGGCGCAATACCCGCAATACCAGGACCAATACCAATCTCCGCCAGTCCCTGCTGCCCAGGTACAAGCTGCCGACGACGTTGCGAAAAAAGGCGTGCCCTTGAGCGAACTGGCAGCCAAGGCGCCCGATAAACACGTGGTCCAGCCCGGCGACACGCTGTGGGCCATTTCCGGCATGTTCCTCAAAAGCCCCTGGCGCTGGCCTGAACTGTGGGGGATGAACCGCGAGGAAATCAAAAATCCGCATCTCATATACCCTGGACAGATATTGTTGCTGGATCGCAAGGACGGCATGGCCCGTTTGCGGCTGGGGCAGCCCGTCGGGTCCGGGGAGCCGCTGGACGTTCGCGTGTCGCCGCGCACACGCTACGCCGTATTGACCGAAAGCACCGTCTTGCCTACGCTGCGCCCCAGTCTGATTGAGCCATTCCTGGCAGAGCCACTGATTGTGGACGAGGACGGGCTGCGCCAGGCACCGCGTATTGTGGCTGCCCAGGAGGGGCGCGTCATGCTCACGCAAGGCGACCGCGCCTACGCTCGCGGCCCCCACGACGCACCGCTGCTGGACGACCAGGCGCGCGAAAAAACTTTCCGGATTTTCCGTGAGGCCATTCCGTTGAAAGACCCCGTCACCGGCGAGGTGCTGGGCTATGAGGCCCAGTACGTGGGCAAAGCGCTTTTGGTGCGCAGTGAATCCACAACCGAAGTGGAAGAGCGCGATGGCAGCAAGAGAACCGCCCTGGTACCTGCCACCATCGACATCGTACAAGCCAAGGAAGAAATGCGCGTTGGCGACCGCCTGCTACCCGAACCCGAGCGGGTTCTGCGCGTTTACACCCCCCGCTCCCCCGCTGCCAGGGTGGACGGGCGCGTTGTGTCGATCTATGGCAGCGCATCCATGGCCAATGCGGGCCAGAACCAGGCCGTGGTGATCAACCGGGGCAGCAAGGACGGCATGGAGCTGGGCATGGTACTGGCCATCCTCAAGGACGGTGCGCGCCTGACCGACAAAACCGACGACGCACGCCAGATGATCAAACTACCCGATGAACGCAATGGCCTCCTGATGGTGTTTCGCACCTTTGAGCGCCTGTCTTACGCGCTGGTGCTGGAAATCACCGACGGCGTGCGGGTCGGTGACCGACTGACCAACCCGCGTTAAGTATTATCAAATATTGTCGGGTATTGGCTTGGAGCACGAAGAACTCGCTGGCTGGTTGCGCCTGCAACTGACACCGGGGGTCGGTGACATCTCGGCCAGACGCTTGTTGACCGCCTTCGGTCTGCCAGAGCAGATTTTTGCCGCCTCCGCCAGTGCGCTGGAGCAAGTCGTCAGCAGCCGGCAAAGCGCTGCCTTGCGATGCGAACCCGAAGCCCTGCAAGCACAGCTCAAAACCACCGAACAATGGTTACAAGCTGCCCCTGAACAGCGGCGTGTCATCACGCTGGGCGACGCAGCCTATCCGCAAGCCTTGCTGCAAACCGAAGACCCGCCCTTGCTGTTGTACGCCACGGGCGCACCGGAGTTCTGGCGCGACAACGCCCATGCGCTGGCCACCTGCGCGTCACGCGCGCTGGCCGTCGTCGGCAGCCGCACGCCCAGTACGCAAGGCGCTGCGACTGCGCGGCAAATCTCCCAGGAACTGGCGCAATCCGGGCTGACCATCGTCTCAGGTCTGGCTTTGGGTATTGACGGCGCAGCACACGAAGGCGCACTCGATGGCGCGCCCCAGGGGCAACTGGCCACGATTGCGGTCGTGGGCACCGGAGTGGACAGCGTCTACCCCCGGCAACATCTGGACTTGGCGCGCCGCATCGCGCAGCGCGGCATCCTGCTGGGCGAATACCCCCTGGGAACACCTCCGCTGGCGAACAATTTCCCCAAACGCAACCGCATCATCGCCGCCCTGGCGCGTGGCACCCTGGTCGTCGAAGCCGCCCTGCGCTCGGGCTCGCTGATCACCGCCCGGCTGGCCGCAGAACAGGGCAAGGACGTGTTTGCCATCCCCGGCCCTATCCATTCGGCCCAATCCCGTGGCTGCCACGCGCTGATCAAGCAAGGTGCCAGGCTGGTGGAGTCGGCACAAGACGTACTGGAAGAATGGCAAGTCGATGGCCGCACGCGGCACACTGCTGAAAATACTGCAAAATCAATAGCTGTACCCGCTCTACCCACGGCGCCTGGCAGCACAATGGCACCTGAAATTGTGCCTGATGACGACCTCCTGAATACCCTGGGCTTTGCTCCCATGGGACTTGATGCGTTGCAGGCGCGCACCGGCCTGGACACCGCCACCCTGCAAGCCCGCCTGATGGAGCTGGAACTGCTGGGGCAGATCACCCGGCTGCCAGGCGGCCTGTTTCAGCGCATGGCGCTGGCATAAACGCAAAATAAGGGGCGAAGTCCGGCACTTCCGGCGGGCGGGCGGTTTTGCGCGCTATATTGGCGCCATGTTTGAAGTCCTTGCCTTTGTCTACGAAAACTACGACGCAGGTGATAGCTGCCCAGAGCCAGCACACCTGGAACGCAAACTCAGTGCTGTCGGGTTTGAAGCCGACGAAATTGACGATGCGCTCACCTGGCTGACCGGCCTGCACGCCGCCGCGCGCGGTTCCAAAGGGTTTGTTGGTGCCACGCAACGCACTCCACAGCAAATCTGGCTATGCGAGCCCCAGACCAGCAGCGTGCGCATTTATCCGGCTTTTGAGCGCAGCCATCTGGGTCGGCGGTGTATCGGGTTCCTCCACTTTCTGGAATCCAGCGGTGCCCTATCGGCATCCATGCGCGAGGTGGTCATTGAACGCGCACTGGCCGCGTCCGGTGCGCCGGTATCCCTGAACGACCTCAAGCTCATCGTTCTGATGGTCTACTGGAGCTTTGGACAACAACCCGATGCCCTGGTGCTGGATGAACTGTTTCATGACGGCAGCGAACGTGTGGCGCATTAAAGCGCGCATAAGACTTGGCCTACACCGGCGAGCGCGATTCCCAGGGCGATTCACAATGCTGTATGATCAGCACGGTTCAAGCCGTATGCGCGGGCGCATATCGCACTGCGAAAGGCTTGAAAGAATTTTTTTTTTTCTGTATCATCGGCAGACCGGCAGCTGTCTTCGGTAGTGGTGGTGGCCGTAAGTTGATATTAGTATGGATTTCCAACACAGTCTAAGGAGCATCTTATGTACGAGCAAGAGCCATCCACAGTAACCGATGCTTTAAAATCAAGCAACGCAACTGTTTTCTCGGATGCCACGATTAATCAGATATTGGCCTTGGCAACCAAGGATAATTCAACGGTGCGTTTTGATCAGGCAAGCCCCGATTCGAGTGGAAACGTTACCGTGGCCGCTGGTTCCGAGGTGGTGCTGGTGGCGTCTTCCGATACGTTCCAGTCCGTGGTTAAACCGCCTGCCAATGTGCCTGTGGTGATTTTCCAGGGGCGCGGTGGTGTGATTGCAACAATCAATGATCCAGCGGCTACTGTGCCAAGCGGCGATCAAGGCCGTGTGGATCGGATTGTGGTTGGTTCTGCGGGTAATGACAAAATTATCGTTGCCGATGCGAGAAACACCAAGGTCGTCCTTGGCTCAGGCAACTCGTCGGTGACTACCGGGGGTGGCGTGGATACGGTGGAGGCTGGGCTTGGCAACAGCACCATTACTGGTGGCACCGGTGACTATGCGGTGGTGAAGCTGGCGGGAAATGCTACGAACTATCAAGTGACGGTGAACGGTGGGCACGCAATCGTGACAAATACCGCTACAAATAAAACCACCGATATTTCCAAGATTCAATACGTTCAGTTGGACAACAATAAAGCCCTTATATTTGCGAAGGATTCTCTGGAAGCTTCCGTAGCGGCGCTCTATCACACGGCATTTGGGCGCGACGCCGAACCCGGTGGTCTGGATTACTGGTTTGATACCGCTCGTGGTGGAGCCAGCCTCAAGCAGATTGCGAATGCGTTTACGAGTAGTGCGGAGTTCGCATCAGTTGCTGCGAAGGACAATCTAAGTTTTGTGCAGGGTTTGTACCAAAACACGTTTGGTCGCGCAGGTGAGGCCGCTGGCGTTGCCTACTGGATGGATGCGTTGGCGCACGGATCAACCCGTGCGGATCTGCTTGCTCATTTTTCCTATGCCGCAGGACAAAACGATGCAGGGATCGCGAAGACAGAGCCCACGGTCATAGGGGAAGTGACTGTGGTCACCGGCATCATTTGATGGTTTTGCCATTGTTTCAGGAAGGGGCTTCGGCCCCTTTTTCATTGGATGTGCATGCGCCGGAGCGCCGTGATGATGCGTTGCTGACCCGGTCCCTGACAGCCTTCACGCAAGGCTATCTGGCGGACGCCCTGCTGGATGTCGAGTGTGTATGCCGTCGGCTTCCCCGTCATGGTGCGCCTGCACTCTTGCGTGCCAAGATACTGCAAAACGCCCAGCCCGCACTGGCCCTCAAGGCGTGGTATCTGGCTTGGTGCCGCAATCCCCAGGATGCCATGTTGCAAGATGCCATGTTGCAGGCATTCATCGCGTCGGGAGCGTTGGCCAGTGTGCGCGACATTGGCACCTTGTTTTTGCCTGCGCGCGGTCGTAGTGGTCAGCACGCTGCACTGGTGCAGTTGCTACAGTCCGCCGGTGCCATGCCCATTGGGGCTTGCTGGAAGGTGGAACGCCATATCGAGGGAATGCTGTTCTTCCCCGAGGCGCACAACCAGGGTACGGTTTATGCGCAACTCAAGGTATCCAGCGAAGAAGAAGTTTTTTTTGTTGATGTGCCTGTGGATGGTTCTATTTTCAGGATTGAACTCCAGCGTCCCTGTGGTGTGTGGTCTGTTGCTCTTGGTGATGTGTCTGCGGGACAGTCGCGCCCATTATTGCTCAGTGGCTCGCCGCTTGTTTTTGGTGATGCGTTGGCTTGGTCCAGGCCAGAACAGCCTGCATCCCATGCCCCTCGCAGCGGGTTTTCTGTGCAGATCATCATCCCGGTCTACCGTAATGCGGCGTTGGTACGAGCCTGTCTGCACAGCGTATTTGCCAGTCTGGCTGCCAATACCGCTTCTACTGCCATCACCGTCATTGACGATGCCAGCCCTGATGCTGATCTGGGTGCCTGGCTGGATGCGTTGGCAGCGGCAGGACGGATTACTCTGCTAAGAAACCCGGATAACCTGGGTTTTATTGAAACTGCCAATCGGGGTTTGCGCCGGTGTGCGGGCCGCGATGCCTTGTTGCTCAACGCCGACACGCTTGTACACGGAGACTGGGTGGATCGCTTATGTGCAGCCTTGTACAGTGCGCCCGACCTTGCATCGGTCACACCCTGGTCCAATAACGGAGAAATCAGCAGTTTCCCGCGCGCCGCATGCGTTGCGCCATGTCCTTCGATCGAACAGTTGGCGATGATTGATGAGACTGCCAAGGCTTTGCGGCTGGGCGGGGCCATTCAGGATGTGGATATTCCCTGCGGCTGTGGTTTCGCTTTGTTGATGCGGTATTCTGTGCTCACCGAAATCGGGTTATTGGATGGCGTTGATCTGACCCGTGGCTATAGCGAAGAAGTGGACTGGTGTTTGCGTGCCAGCGCCGCAGGCTACCGGCATCGCCTGGCAAGTGGCGTTTTTGTGGCCCATGCCGGAAATGCTTCGTTCGGGTATGAAAAAACCCTGCGTGTTGCCCAGAATCGTGCCGTCATATCGGCCCGGTATCCCGGCTTTTATGCGCAGTACCATGCATTCATCGCGCAGGACCCTTTGCAGCATGCGCGCGCAGCATTGCACCAGAAGTTGGCGCAGGAATGCCCGCACTGGCTGGGAGTTGCCGTGGCTGCAACCCAAGGGAGTGCAGCAGTACTGCCGCAGCATGTGCCACCGCCGTTGCGCGCAGCGTGCCGCCGGATTGCGGTGTGGCCATACGATCCGGGATCGCGCTATGCTACAAAAATACTGACGTTGGCGCGGCTCATTGCAAACCAAACCACCTTGTCGCCACCGGTGCGTTTATTGGTCTTTGGCACAGCCACGGAAGCACTCTGGCATACCGGAGTGGTCGATGTATTGCCGAAAATACCACAGAAAGATGCCGGATTACTGACCGATGCTATTTTGTTGGGTTTATGCGGGTGCCGGGTGCTGGTGTGCGAAGTCTTGCAAACGGTGCGTGTAGCGCTGGAGCAGGTTCGACTGGACCACACGTTCGAACCCCGCTCCTGGTTTCTCCAATGGCTTGAGCGAGAAGGGGTTCTTGCCTGATGCGCCATGGTTTCTCGAAAAACAGCCCATCGCGTTGGATAGGGGGCATGGATGGCGTGCACAATGGCTTGCTTTATGGGTGGGTGCTGGATACCCAACAACCCGATGCGCGCATTGTGCTGGAAGTCTGCTTGAATGGGGATGCTTTTGCCTGTGTGATGGCCGATGTGGCCCGTAGCGGCATCCGGGAAGCGCTCAAGCGCTATCGCAAGGCGGTATTGCCAGTATGGCCTTGTGACGATTGCCATGGGTTTGTCGCCAATGTGCGGGAGGCCATCACGGGAACGCATGGCGTGCTGACCCTGCGGATTGCCAATACGGACATTGTGCTGCCAGGTACATACACCATCAACGAGTCCATCAGGCCAGCAGTACAAATTGCCAGTCAGGTGTATGGCGACGGGGGGGTTCGTTTGCATGGTTGGTTGGTCGATCCGACCGATCCGACGCGACCGCAAATAGTGCGGGCACTGATCGGCAACGTGCAGGTTGCCGAAGCCACCGCCAATCGCTGGACACCTGCGACGCGCAAACAGGCTGTAGGGGCATATGGCTTTGTGCTGGATTTGCCTCTGGCTTGGGCCGATGGCTGCAAGCATACCGTCCGGGTTGTTGACCAGCATGGCGAGGAACTTGGTGGCAGTCCGCTTGACATCTGTTGTTATGCCGGCAGTGCCAGCAGCTTGCTTGCGCTCCAGGGAGAAAATGGCACGGCCCATGGTGAAATTCTGGCAGCGGTTCTTGCCAGTTATGACCGGTATTTGCCGCGCGGGCTTGGCCTGGAGCAGTACCCGCAGTGGTCGTCACGGTTTGGGCCTTCTCTCCCTGGTGAAGGTCCATCGGCGGTATCGATTGCTTTTTTGGTAACGGGCCATGCCAGCGAAGCGGAGTTTTCCCGCTCCAGGAGCAGCCTGTTGGCGCAAAAAGGTGTTGCGGTACAGGTGTATGCGTCTGATGCGGGCACGCAGCGGGTACTTGCGTTTCAGGACGTGTTGCAACAAACACTGGAAAGTGGCTGCGACTTTGTTGCGTGTGTGCGCGCAGGCGACACCTTGTGCGCGCAGGCATCCGCCCTGGCCGTCTCCGGTTTTTATTCTTCGGATGTGCAACTGGTTTATACCGATAGCGAACAAGGGGGAGTCCCCTGGTTCAAACCGGCCTGGAATCCGGAATATGCCCTGGGGAGCGATTACCCACTGGAGCTATTGCTGGTCCGAGTTGGCGCCATACGGGAATGCATTGCGCACCATGGAATTCCGGGGAGTGCGGATGCGCTGGCCTGGTGGATGCTGGCCTGGTGCTGGCCGAGCGGTGAACGGGCCATTGTGCATGTGCCGCATGTTCTATACCAGTTCCAATCACCATTGCATGCCGATGAAAAGGCCTCGCGCTTGTCTGCAGCACGCAATGCCCTGAACAGGATGGAACCAACGGCTTCTTTGGTGGCAACAGAGGAAAATCCTGCAGAAACGTTGTTTATTGCACGGCGTGTGCAGCGCACATTGCCTGAATCGGTGCGGAATGTGCCTGTCAGTCTGATTATTCCAACCCGGGACCAGTCAGACATGCTGGAGCGCTGCATCGATAGCCTGATGCATTTCACGCATTGGCCCGATCTCGAAATTATCGTGGTCGACAATGATTCCGTGCAAACGAAAACGAAAAACTATTTCCGCAAGATCGCGCGCCAAGGGATAAAAATCCTGCCCTTTCCCGGAGCTTTTAATTTCTCGGCAATCAACAACCGTGCGGTTGACATGGCCGCAGGCGAAGTCATTGGCATGATGAACAATGATGTGGAGGTCTTGCATGCCGGCTGGCTGGAAGAAATTCTGAGCCATTTATGGAGTCCCGGGGTGGGTGCTGTGGGCGCCAAACTGCTGTGGCCCAATGGCATGGTGCAACATGGCGGAGTTCTTCTGGGCATGGGCAATGCCGCAGGACACTTCGGCAACCTCCTGGCCGATGCGGACTGGGGGGACCATGGCCGTAACCAGCTGGTTCAGCAGGTAAGTGCGGTCACCGCCGCCTGCCTCTTCATGCGCAAATGGGACTATGTGGCGATGGGTGGAATGGACGAGCGGGCCTTTCCGGTGGCATTCAACGACGTTGATTTGTGTCTGAAGCTGCGCAAAAGCGGAAAAACCATTGTCTGGACACCCCATGCGCGCTTGTTGCACGCCGAATCGGCCAGTCGCGGGGATGAGGATACCCCGCAGAAGCGGGCTCGATCACGGCGTGAGTTGACATTGTTGCGCCAGCGCTGGGGGCCTGTCTTGCTGAGAGACCCTGCTTACCATCCCAGCCTGAGCCTGGATGTGCACACGCAGGCCTTTGGCGCACTCGCATTACCACCGCGTGACCGTTCGCCCCGCGCAGCCGGTGTCATAGGATCAAGTACATGAATATATTATTTATCCATCAGAATTTTCCAGGCCAGTTTGAACATCTGGCAGCGGATCTGGCGCAACAAAAAAATACACGTGTTGCTGCCTTGTCCATCCATCGACAGCCGGTCCCGGAAGGGGTGTTGCTGCGTTTGTACACGCTGTTGCGCGCACCCGTGCTGGAAACACACCCGTTGTTGCGTGATCAGGAGGCCAAGGTGTTGCGCGCCGAGGCCTGTGCCGCTGCGGCCTTGCAACTCCAGCGCGAGGGCTTTGTTCCCGATATCATCGTGGCCCACCCTGGGTGGGGGGAAGCATTGTTCATGAAAGATGTATTTCCGCGCGCGAAGTTGGTCATTTACTGCGAATATTATTATTCCCACGAAGGACAGGATGTGGGTTTTGACCCCGAGATTCCACCCCTCACCCTGGAAAAGCGTTACCTGTTACGCTTGAAAAATACCACCAATCTGTTGAGCATGGAAATTGCGGATGCAGCCATTTCCCCCACGCAGTGGCAAAAAAGCACCTACCCCGCCTGGGCGCAGGAAAAAATAACCGTTATCCATGACGGCATTCACATTGGCCGATTGAACCATCGGTCTATGGCCAGGATACATGTAGCAGCCAATGAGCACCATCCTGATCTGACTTTCCAAGTGGGGGATGAGGTCTTGACTTACGTTGCGCGCAACCTTGAGCCGGTACGTGGTTTTCAGGTGTTGATGCGCATGCTGCCACAGGTTTTGTCCCGCCGTCCCCAGGCCCATGTGTTGATTGTGGGTGGCGACGACGTGAGTTACGGGCATCACGCTCCCGGTGCCGTAAGCTGGAGGGATCATCTGCTGCGGGAGCTTGGCTCCGCACTGGATTTGCGCCGGGTTCATTTTCTGGGGCGTGTGTCCCGTGAAACCTACCTGGATCTGCTGAGTATCAGCAAGGTCCATGCGTATTGGACGACGCCCTTCGTTTTATCCTGGTCATTCCTGGAGGCGGCTTTGGCGGGTGTTCCCGTGGTGGCCTCGGCCACGCCACCGGTACAGGAATTCGCCAGCGCGCTTGGCGTTCCTGTTATGGACTTCTTCGATATACAGGGGTTTGGTGACAGGATTGTCGATTTGCTTGCCGCACCTGCGCAGGAAAAACGCTATACCAAAAACCTGCCAAAAATAGCGCTACGCCATTGCCTGGCGGAGCAAAAGAAAATATTGGGCATAGTATGAAAGTGAAACAACCGCCAAGTGAATTGCAGTTGGCCATGGCTGCATTGCGGGGGCATTTTGTGCGGGCTGGCTGGTTCAGCCTGGCTTGCAGCGTGCTGCTGCTGGTGCCAACATGGTACATGCTGGAAGTCTATGGCAGGGTTGTCAACAGCCGCAGCCATTTGACGCTGGTGATGGTCACTGCGCTGGCCATTGGTGCGTATGTGGTCATGGAGGTTCTGGAGTGGGTGCGCAGTAACTTGATGCATGCCGCTGGTCTGACGTTGGACAAGGCACTGTCGGAGCGGGTGTTTCTCGCCATTTTCGAGGCCAATCTACGGCACATGTCCGGGGGGGCTTCCCAGGCGATGGGGGATTTGCGCACCATCCGTGATTTTCTGTCGTCACCCGCCGTGCTGGCGGTCATGGAAACACCGGTTGCGCTGGTTTTTCTGGGGGCAATTTTTATGATTAGCCCTGTTCTTTGGTGGGCGGCGCTGGCTGCTGCGCTGGTACAGGTGTTCATCGGCTGGTCGAATGACCGCAGAACGCAGCCCACGCTCATGCAGGCCAATAGAGCCTTGCTCACGGCACAGCAATACGCCGATAGCGGATTGCGCAATGCCCAGGTGATCGAGGCCATGGGGATGGTGCGCAATATCCATCGTTTGTGGATGGTGAAACAGCGTGAATTTCTGGGCTTGCAGGTGCTGGCATCCGTGCGTTCTGCGGGTTATAACGCATTGTCCAAATTGACCCAGAATGTGGTGGGTTCGATGTTGCTGGGGCTGAGTTGCTGGTTGCTGCTGCACAACCAGCTCACCGGAGGCGCTGGTATGCTGATTGCCGCAGGAATACTGGGGGGGCGTGCCTTGTCTCCCCTGGTCCAGGTGGTGGCCCAATGGCGCGGGGTCATCGGTTTTCGTGAATCCTGGGGCCGGGTGGAGATATTGCTCTCGACCATTCCTCCCAAGCCCGTGAGCATGGCCTTGCCTGCGCCCAGGGGCATACTCAACGTTGACAACGTTATTGCCGTGGCGCCAGGGGGGTCGGTTGCCATTCTCAAAGGCATCAGTTTTGACCTTGAGCCTGGAGAAGTGTTGGTCGTGGCGGGCGCCTCGGCGGCCGGGAAGACCACATTGGCCAGGCTGCTGGTGGGCTTGTGGCCGGCATCCAATGGCAAGGTGCGGCTGGATGATGTGGACGTGTTCACCTGGAACAAGGATGAACTCGGTCCCCATCTGGGGTACTTGCCGCAGGGGGTGGAGTTATTCGAAGGCACGATTGCAGAAAACATTTCCCGTTTCGGCGTGAGCGACCTGGAAAAAGTCATGGCAGCCGCCACTGCGGTGGGCTTGCACGAGTACATTCTGAGCCTGCCCCGGGGGTATGACAGCCCTGTGGGGGAGGATGGGGTCTTGCTTTCAGGCGGGATGCGCCAGCGGGTGGGACTGGCGCGCGCGCTCTATGGAAATCCCGTGCTGGTGGTGCTGGATGAGCCCAACTCCAGTCTGGATGAGGCGGGTGATGCGGCGCTTGCCAAGGCGATTGTCGATATGAAGGCGCGCGGCACGACCTTCGTGGTGATGACGCACCGTACCAGCGTGTTTGCCGTGGCGGACAAATTGCTGGTCTTGCACGATGGACGCACCCTGGCATGGGGGCCGATTGGCGAGGTGATGGCCGGATTCAACCAGGCCAATGCCAAGGCGCGGCAAACCATTGCCTCAGAAAACCCGACAAAAGCGTGAGCATCCATGACAGTCCAATCAGTCCCATCTGCGCATCCTTCGAGAAAAAACGACTTGCTCGCTGCCATGCGCATGTTCAAACGCGAGTTGGTGGTGGTCGCCTTGTTGAGCATGGTGGCCAATGTGTTGATGCTCTCGCCCACGCTGTACATGTTGCAGGTTTTCGACCGGGTTTTGGTCAGCCAGAGTGAATTGACGCTGCTGGCTTTGTCGCTTATCGCCTTGTTTTTGTACTTGGTGATGGCTTTCACGGAGTGGATGCGGGCACGGGTATTGGTCGCATCCGGTATCCGACTGGATGCGCAATTAAGCGCGCGTGTTTTTCATGCGGGGTTTGATGCCCAGCTGAACGCAGCAGGCGGCAGCAAATTCAAGTCCGTTGACGATCTGCTGCTGCTGCGCAACTTCCTGACGGGCAGCGGCGTATTTGCCTTTCTGGATGTGCCGTGGGTTGTGGTGTACATCGGCGTGTTGTACGTATTACACCCCTGGCTGGGTATTTCCGCCCTCGCATTCGCTGTGATTCAGGCCGCCTTGGCGTGGTGGAGCAACCGGAGCACGGCGGCACCGAGCGAAGCCACAAACCAGGCCGTCATCGACAGCCATGTGTATATGCTAAGCAAACTCCGCAATGCGGAAGCATTGGAGCCCATGGGCATGGTGCAAAACCTGTTGCACCATTGGCGTGCACGACATATCCATGCCCTGAACCTGGGCCGAAATACCCATGCCATCACAGGCCGGATGACGGCCATCAGCAAGTTTGTGCGTTACACCCAGCAATCCCTGGCTTTGGGAATCGGCGGGCTGCTAGCGATTGATGGGCAAATATCCCCCGGCGCCATGATTGCTGCCAACGTCCTGACCTCGCGTGCCTTGGCGCCCATTGATATGCTGGTGGGGCTATGGCAGGGCTTCATCGGCGCCAAGGAAGCATTTTTCCGCTTGCATGCCTTGTTGGCGCAGTACCCTGCGCGCAGCCATGCGCCCCGGCACATATCCCCGGGCGGAATGGTCAAACTGGTGGATGTGTCCGCCACAGCGCCCGTGCGTCCCAAGCCTATCCTGACCGGCATCACGCTGGAAATCATGCCTGGAACCCTGACGGTCGTCATCGGCCCTTCGGGTTCTGGCAAATCCACCCTGGCCAGGGTGATCCTGGGCATCTGGCCGCATGTTCAGGGCGATGTGTTGCTCGATGGTGCGCCCATCAGCAGCTGGGACCGCGCGGAGCTCGGGCCGCATATCGGGTACCTGCCCCAGGACATCGAATTATTCGAGGGCAGCATCGCGGAAAACATCGCGCGATTTGGCCCCATTGACCCGGCCAAGGTCATTGAGGCTGCAAAGACCACGGGCCTGCATGGCATGATCCTGCGTTTTCCCAGGGGGTACGACACGTCCATCGGCGAGGCGGGCCGCTTCTTGTCGGGCGGGCAGCGCCAGCGCATCGGGCTGGCGCGCGCAGTCTATGGGAAACCGGCGCTGGTCATTCTGGATGAGCCCAATGCCAATCTGGATGAAGTGGGGGAAACCGCGTTGATGAAGACCGTTGAAAGTCTCAAGCTTGATGGCAAATCCATACTGTTGATTACCCACAGGCCTGCAGCCATGTCGGCTGCCGATCAGCTGGTGGTGTTGCGCGATGGGAAAATCAGCATGGCAGGGCAACGAGACGCTGTGCTGCTGGCCCTGCACCATGCCAAGTCGCAGGAAAACGCCTCTGCCGCCGCGCCGGCTTGAGCACCATCGGGTAAATGTTTCAGGATATTTTCAATATTTTTCGTAAGGCGTGCCATGAGCAACCCCCCAAACCAATTGGTGAAACGGCCTGAAAACGTGCTGGCCGTTACTGCAGAGTCTTATCCATTGGAGCAATCGGAACAAGCGGAGCAATGGACCGAAATCGGGCGTGCCAGCGGGTTTTCCCGCTCCACGAGCGTAGGTTTATGGGCGCTGGCCCTGGGGTTTGGTGGTTTTTTGTTGTGGGCCACCCTGGCTCCGCTGGATGAAGGCGTTCCCAGTGCAGGCACGATTGCCATCGAAACCAAGCGCAAGCCGGTGCAGCATCTCACGGGCGGCATCGTCAGGGAAGTGCTGGTGCGCGAAGGCGATATCGTCAAGGAGGGGCAGGTACTGGTGCGCCTGGACGATGCGGCATCGCGTGCCAACTACGAAACCTTGCGCCAGCACTACCTTGGCCTGCGGGCCATGCAGGCCAGGCTCGAAGCAGAAAACCGGATGGAAAGGCGTTTGCACTTCCATCCGGATCTGATGGCGGAAAAAAATGACCCCTTGGTGCAGGAGCTCATCCAAAGGCAAACCCAGCTATTTGCATCGCGCCAGGATGGATTGGAAGCAGACCTGCAGGCCTTTGAAGAAAACATCCAGGGGCAAAAAGGGGTGCTCAAATCCCTGCAAGGCAACGTGGACAACCGGCGCCAGCAGCTTGCACTGCTCAAGGAGGAGTTGGGCCATACACGGCAGCTGGTGAAGGAGGGATATACGCCACGCAACCGCCAGCTTGAACTCGAACGCATGGTGGCAGAGTCCAGCACCGCCTTGTCTGATCTGCTGGGAAATATCACCCGCACGATAAGCGCCATTTCTGAAACAACCCAGCGCTCGATTGCAAGGCGCCAGGAGTACAAGAAAGAAGTGGAGTCCCAGCTGGCGGAGGTCGTGCGGGAAGCCCAGGCGGATGCCTTGAAGCTGCGCGTGGCCCGAGATGATCTGGCCCGCATCGAACTCAAATCCCCCGTGGGTGGGCAAGTCATGGGCCTGGCGATTCAAGCGCCTGGCAGTGTGTTGCAGGCGGGACAAAAGCTGCTAGACATCGTTCCGGAGAAAGAAGCCCTGCTGATCGAAGCCCAGGTGAATCCGGGCATGATTGACAAGGTGCATGCCGGTTTGCCGGTGGATATCCGGTTTGCAGCGTTTGCCCACTCGCCGCAGCTGCTGGTCCAGGGGCTGGTTGTATCCGTATCCAAGGACGTGAGTGTCGAGCCGCAAGGCGGCGCGAGCCATTACCTGGCACGGGTGAGTGTCACGCCGGAAGGCCTCAAGACACTGGGCACACGGCAAATGCAACCGGGGATGCCGGTCGAAGTTGTTTTCAAGACCGGGGAGCGGACGCTGTTAGACTACCTGCTCCATCCGCTGACCAAACGCATGTCGGCAGCCATGAAAGAGGAGTGAACTTGTGGGGAATCTAAAAAAGAATGTTCTGTGCGCTGTGCTGGCCTGTTTCTCAGGCAGCATCTGGTCGATGGACCTGGCGCAGTGTTACCAGGCCGCGCTGGATCAAGACCCCAGGTACAAGGCGGCCCGCGCATCGGCGGATGTTGGGCGTGAGGCCTTGCCCCAGGCAAAAGCCCAGTTACTTCCCAATGTGTCCTTAAGCCTCAGCCGGTACAACAACCAGCTGTCCAGCACATCGCCCAACGCGGTAGGTAACCCGACGACCACGGACTTCAACTACCCCAGCCACGGAGAAACCCTGACGGTGCGCCAACCGCTGTACCGCAAGTTCCTGTGGGACAGCTATCAGCAGGCGCAAGTTTTGCAGGAAGATGTCGAGGCGACATTGGCCGCCGAATTGCAAAATCTGCTGTCCAAGGTCGCTGCGGCCTATTTTGACGCCTTGCTCGCCGAGGAGCAGCACGCCCTGGTCAAGGCGCAGCTGGCCACCCTCACCGTGCAACTGGAGGCGGCGCGCAAGCTATTCAATGCGGGCTCGGGCACCCGGACCGACATTGACGAGGTGAAGTCCCGTCTGGACATGGCCACGGCCCAGGAACTGGAGACCCGGCAAAACGTCACGCTGACGCGCCGCCAGTTGCAGACCATGGTGAACCAGCCGGTGGATAAACTCGCGCCTGTCGATACGGGCAAACTGGCGCTTGCCACGCCGCAGCCCAATGAACTGGAGTATTGGACCGCGCGCGCAGAGAATAACAGTCCGGAAATACGCTCCTTGAAAGCCAGACTGGAGGCTGCCAGGCTGGACATCGAAAAAACCAGGTCTGGCCATACGCCCACGCTGGATGCCGTGGCGCAATGGTCGCGCAGCGCCAGTGAAAACATCTATAACACCCAGTCCAGTACCGACCAGAAATTGATTGGCCTGCAACTGACGGTTCCCATCTATGCCGGTGGCGGCGTGGACTCCAGCACACGCCAGGCCATAGCGGCCCATGAGCGTGCGCTGCAAACCCTCGAAGCCAGTCGGCGTGAATTGGGTTTGCGCGTACAAAAAGAGTTTCAGGGTATGTCAGAGGGCGTGCTGCGGGTCAAAGCGCTCACGCAGGCGGTAAATTCTGCCGAGCAGGCACTGAAGTCCAGCCAGAAATCGTTTGAAGGCGGCAGCAGAACCCGTCTTGATGTCTTGAACGCAGAGAACAACAAGATGACCAGCATGCGCGACCTCACCCAGGCGCGCCATGCCTATTTGCTGGCCCAGGTGCGGCTGCATACGCTGGTGGACGGCGCAAGCACCGAGATCGTGGCAAAAACCAGCCAGTCCCTGAAAAATCCCTGAGACTCCTGATGCCCCTGGCGGAACATCCAGGGTTATGACTGGATGTTGGCCGGGTGCCAGATGGTTTACATCGGTTTGGTTTTCTTCGTCTGCTTCCTTGCCGGCAGTTTGGCGGGGGTGCCGGCTGCTGCGGCCACCTTGGCCTTGTCAGGCGGCAGCGCAGCATGCAAGGGGGCCGGCGCGTGCTCCAGAGGAACGTTCTTTTGCACCGTCACGCCCAATGCCGTGAGATGCTCCAATCCGCTGGGTCCGCTCAGTGGCACACCGCTGCGCAGTGGCAGCTGAAAGCCGCCAGAAAAGTGTGCCTCCCCGAGAAGCTGGTATTGGGCCGCGTTGGACCCCACCAAAGTCAGGGTAAGCCCCGTGATACGGCTCGCCGTGCCCCGGCTGCCACAAAAGGCACCCGTGCTCACCTGCGGCAACTCTCCAAAGCCTTCCACGGAAACGCTGTAAACAACGTCAACGCCTTCTGGTTTGTCCGGCCAGACGAGCTGAAAACCTTCCAGGCGCAAACCGGATGAGGGGTCGCCCAGCAACTGGTCAGCTCCCACCAATGCGTCACCGGTGCGCTCAATATGGCCTATCAGCGAAATGCCCTTGGAAGCCACCGCAAATGCTGTCGGGGCCGATGGTGCAGGCGCTGCCTCGTCCAGGGCGATCCGGTCAATTTTGAGCGCCGGTACGGTGGCCGTTTCATCCGCCAGAAACGCGGTGACCAGAAACTCCACCGGAGCATCCATGATGTGGACGACGATGCAATCGCTCCCATCCCGCAAGACCGCGCCGTGCGTCCTGGGCGTGGCAAGCAATTCCGCCTTGCCCGTGGAGCCCGAAGCGCCCGGCGCTCGGCTGACAGACAGAGGGGGCAAGCCCCCCTTGGGGTGGCGCAGAATATACATGCCAGGTTGTAACAGGACAATGGTGTTGTTCAGTTTCATAGTGTGGTGCCTTGTAGGGTTTAGGTTGTTCACAAACTTGGTTCGCGCAGCAAAAGGTCCTTGATCAGGTCAATCTGGGCCTCGGCCTTGATCAATTCTTCCTGCATCAGTGTCTGGCGGCGTTGTAGTTCGTCGTTGGCGGCCTCTGCGCGGCTGACGCGATCCAGCGCATCTTTTTCGCCTTGCCTTGCGGTGTTGAGTTTCTGTTGCAAATCATGCTTTGCCTGGGCTTCGGCATCGCGTGCAACGACCAGTACTGCTTTTTCGGCCTCCAGCGCTGCTATTGATTGTGCAGCTTTGCCCGATTGCTGCTCAAGGCTTGCAGCCCGATTGGCCTGTTCGTCACGCGCAGTGGCCAGGGCAGCTTTTTCCGTTTCCAGCGCTGCTATGGATTGCGCAGCTGCTTGCGCTTGCTGCTCAAGGCTTGCAGCCCGATTGGCCTGTTCGTCACGCGCAGCGGCCAGGGCAGCTTTTTCCGCTTCCAGCGCTGCTATGGATTGGGCAGCTGCCTGCGCTTGCTGCTCAAGGCTTGCAGCCCGATTGGCCTGTTCGTCGCGCGCAGCGGCCAGTGCTGCTTTTTCCGCCTCCAGCGCTGCTATGGATTGCGCAGCTGCTTGCGCTTGCTGTTCAAGGCTTGCAGCCCGATTGGCCTGTTCGTCGCGCGCAGTGGCCAATGCAGATTTTTCCGCCTCCAGCGCTGCTATGGATTGCGCAGTTGCTTGCGCTTGCTGCTCAAGACTTACAGCGCGATTGGCCTGTTCGTCGCGGGCAGCGGACAGCGCTGCTTTTTCCGCCTCCAGCGCTGCTATGGATTGCGCAGCTGTCAGCGCTTGCTGCTCAAGGCT
>JAYRRD010000214.1:0-26519 GCA_041910275.1 Rhodoferax sp. | reverse complement strand
GCAGACCGTGGGCTGACCGGCTTCGATGCGCGGGTAGCAGAAGATGCACTTTTCGGCCTTGCCGCTCTTCCAGTTATAGTAAATTTTCTTGTACGGGCAGCCCGAGACGCACATGCGCCAGCCCCGGCACTTGTCCTGGTCGATGAGCACGATGCCGTCGTCTTCGCGCTTGTAGATCGAGCCGGATGGGCAGGAGGCCACGCAGGCCGGGTTCAGGCAGTGCTCGCACAGGCGTGGCAGGTACATCATGAAGGTGTTTTCAAACTGGCCCACCATGTCCTTTTGCACCTGCTCGAAGTTGGCCAGGTTGGCGTCCTTGCCGCGCTTGGAGAATTCGCCGCCGAGGATTTCTTCCCAGTTCGGACCCCATTCGATTTTGTCCATGCGCTGGCCGGTGATCAGGCTGCGCGGGCGTGCGGTCGGTGCGGCCTTGGTTTCGGGCGCCGAGTGCAAATGGTCGTAGTCGAAGGTGAAGGGCTCGTAGTAGTCGTCGATCTGCGGCAGGCTGGGGTTGGCGAAGATGCGCATGAGCATCTTCCATTTGCCGCCTTGCTTGGGTGCAATCGAGCCGTCGGCGTTACGGACCCAGCCGCCGTTCCATTTGTCCTGGTTCTCCCATTCCTTGGGATAGCCGATGCCGGGTTTGGTTTCGACGTTGTTGAACCAGGCGTATTCCATACCAGCGCGGCTGGTCCAGACGTTTTTGCAGGTGACGGAACAGGTGTGGCAGCCAATGCACTTGTCCAGATTCAGCACCATGCCGATTTGTGCGCGTACTTTCATGTATTTCTCCCCAATCGAAATGGTTTATGCCTGAACCGTGTCGGTGCCTTCGTCGTCGAGCCAGTCGATCTTGCGCATTTTGCGCACGACGACGAACTCGTCCCGGTTGGTGCCGATGGTGCCGTAGTAGTTGAAGCCGTAGCTGAACTGCGCATAGCCGCCAATCATGTGCGTGGGCTTGGTCACGACGCGCGTCACCGAGTTGTGAATGCCGCCGCGCGTTCCCGTGGTTTCCGCTCCGGGCGTGTTCACAATCTTTTCCTGCGCGTGGTACATCAGGCACATGCCGGGATTGACGCGCTGGCTCACCACCGCACGTGCTGAAATGGCGCCGTTGATGTTGAAGAGTTCAATCCAGTCGTTGTCAACAATGCCCGCCACCTTGGCGTCGTCCTCGCTGATCCACACGCATGGGCCGCCACGGCTCAGGGTGAGCATCAAGAGGTTGTCGGTGTAGGTCGAGTGGATGCCCCATTTCTGGTGCGGCGTGATGAAGTTCAAGGAAATTTCCTTGTTGCCATTGGGCTTGCGTTCCTTGATGCCGTTGACCGTTTTCAGGTCCACGGGCGGACGGTAGCTCGACAAGCCTTCACCAAAGGCCAGCATCCAGGGGTGGTCCATGTAGAACTGCTGGCGCCCGGTCAGGGTACGCCATGGGATCAGTTCATGCACGTTGGTGTAACCGGCGTTGTAGCTGACCTTTTCGCTCTCCAATCCCGACCATGTGGGGCTGGAGATGATCTTGCGCGGCTGGGCTTGCACGTCGCGGAAACGGATTTTTTCGTCTTCGCGGTGCAGTGCCAGATGCGTGTGGTCGCGTCCGGTGATTTTGGACAGGGCTTCCCAGGCTTTCACCGCCACATGGCCATTGGTTTCCGGGGCCAGTTGCAAAATCACTTCGCAGGCGTCAATGTCGCTCTCGATCTTGGCCATTCCCTTGCTCACGCCTTTGTCGCGCACCCGGCCATTGAGGTCGCCGAGCTGCTCGACTTCGGTTTTGGTATCCCAGCCAATGCCTTTGCCGCCGTTGCCCAGTTTGTCCATCAGCGGGCCTAGGGAGGTGAAGCGCTGGTAGGTGTTGGGGTAGTCGCGCTCGACCACGGCGATGGAAGGAGCGGTCTTGCCGGGGATCAGCTCGACCTGGCCGCGTTTCCACTCTTTCACATCCAGCGCTTGCGCCAGTTCGGACGGGGTGTCGTGCATCAGCGGCGTGAGAACGACTTCCTTTTCCACACCCAGGTGTCCCACGCAGACCTGGCTGTAGGCTTTGGCGAAGCCCTTGTAGATTTCCCAGTCGCTGCGGCTTTGCCAAGCGGGGTCAACCGCAGTGGAGAGCGGGTGGATGAAGGGGTGCATGTCGCTGGTGTTGAGGTCGTTTTTCTCGTACCAGGTGGCGGTGGGCAGCACGATGTCCGAGTACAGACAGGTCGTGCTCATGCGAAAGTCCAGCGTCACCAGCAAGTCGAGCTTGCCTTCGGGCGCCTGGGCGTGCCACTGTACCTCGGTTGGCTTGGCATCACCGGAACCCAAATCCTTGCCCTGCACGCCGTGCGTGGTGCCCAGGAGGTGCTTGAGGAAATACTCGTGCCCCTTGCCGCTGGAGCCCAGCAGATTCGAGCGCCAGACAAACAGGTTGCGCGGCCAGTTTTGCGGATTGTCCGGATCCTCGCAGCTCATTTTCAGCGCGCCGCTCTTGAGCGACTGCACCACATAGTCCTTGGCGTCCAGCCCCTTGGCCTGTGCGTCCTTGACCACCTGCAAGGGGTTGGTTTGCAGCTGCGGTGCGCTGGGCAGCCAGCCCATGCGCTCGGCGCGCACGTTGTAGTCGATCAGGCTGCCGCCGTATTGCTTTTTGTCGGCCAGCGGCGAAAGGATTTCCTCGACGCCGAGTTTTTCATAGCGCCACTGGTCGGTGTGGGCGTAGAAAAAGCTGGTGGAGTTTTGCTGGCGTGGCGGGCGTACCCAGTCCAGCGCAAAAGCCAGCGCGGTCCAGCCGGTCTGCGGGCGCAGCTTTTCCTGGCCCACATAGTGTGCCCAGCCGCCACCGGATTGGCCGATGCAGCCGCACAGCATCAGCATATTGATGATGCCCCGGTAGTTCATGTCGCTGTGGTACCAGTGGTTCATGGCCGCGCCGATGATGACCATGGATTTGCCCGTGGTCTTTTCGGCGTTGTCGGCAAACTGGCGCGCGACCGCAATGATCTGGTCGCGCTTGACGCCGGTAATCGCTTCCTGCCAGGCCGGGGTGTAGGGCGTGTTCTGGTCAAAACTGGTCGCACCCGTGTCGCCGGGCAGGCCACGTGCCACGCCGTAGTGCGCCACGGTCAGGTCAAACACGGTCGCCACCAGCACATTGGCCTGGCCCAGCTGCATGCGCCGCAGCGGCACCTTGCGCACCAGCACATCCCCGGCCTGTTTGTTGGCGTTGAAATTGGGCGTGTCGATGCCGCCAAAGTAGGGGAAGCCCACATCGCCCACTTCGTACTGGGGTTTGTCGCCTTCCATCAGGCTGAGTTTGAGCGTGACCTCGGCGTTGGCGCGGGCTTCCTTGTTTTCCAGATTCCACTTGCCCCCATCCGCACGGCCTTCGGCACCCCAGCGAAAACCAATGGAGCCATTGGGCACCACGACCGCATCGCTTTGGTCGAGAGCGACGGTTTTCCACTCGGGGTTGTTGCCCTGGTCCAGTTTGTTATCAAAATCGCTGGCGCGCAGATAGCGCCCTGGGACCAGCACCTTGCGGCCATCGGGCAGCGTGCGTTCTTCGAGCTGCACCAGGTTGGGCATGTCGGTGTAGCGGCGCACATAGTCATCAAAGTAGGCGCAGCGCCGGTCGAAGTAAAACTCCTTGAGGATCACATGCCCCATGGCCATCGCCACGGCGGCGTCGGTGCCTTGTTTGGGGTGCATCCACAGGTCGGCGAGTTTGGCGACTTCGGAATAGTCGGGCGTGATCGCCACCGTCTTGGCGCCCTTGTAGCGTACTTCGGTGAAGAAGTGGGCATCCGGGGTGCGCGTTTGCGGCACGTTGGAGCCCCAGGCGATGATGAAATTGGAGTTGTACCAGTCAGCCGACTCGGGCACGTCGGTCTGCTCGCCCCAGATTTGCGGGCTGGAAGGGGGCAGGTCGCAGTACCAGTCGTAAAAGCTCATGCACACGCCACCGATCAGTGACAGGTAGCGGCTACCGGCGGCGTAACTGACCATGGACATGGCGGGAATGGGCGAAAAGCCGATCACCCGATCCGGGCCGTACTTTTTGGCGGTATAGACGTTGGCGCTGGCAATCAACTGGTTGACTTCTTCCCAGGTGCTGCGCACAAATCCGCCCAGGCCGCGCTGCTTTTGCCAGTCCGCGCGCGCTGTCGGGTTTTCGACGATGCTGGCCCAGGCATTCACCGGGTCCTTGGCCACCGCCAGCGCCGCGCGCCAGTGCGTGAGCAGCTTGCCGCGCACCAGCGGGTATTTCACGCGGTTGGCGCTGTACAGATACCAGGAATACGAGGCGCCGCGCTGGCAGCCGCGTGGCTCGTGGTTGGGCAAGTCGGCGCGGGTGCGCGGGTAGTCGGTCTGCTGGGTTTCCCAGGTGACGATGCCGCCCTTGACATAGATTTTCCAGGAGCACGAACCCGTGCAGTTCACGCCGTGCGTGCTGCGCACGATCTTGTCGTGCGCCCAGCGGTCGCGGTAGGCATCCTCCCAGGTGCGGTCTTCGCCCGTGGTGAGTCCGTGCTCACCCGAGAATGGCTCCTTGGGGCTGGAGAAGTAGCTGAGTCGATCCAGAAAATGGCTCATGGTGGGACCTTTGGTGAAAATTAAAAGTTATCAAAAGTTATTAAGGGTTCTTGATTTCCGAAGCCGAGCGCAGGTAGAACCACCAGTTCAGCACCAGGCACAGTGCGTAAAAGATGGCAAAACCGTACATCGCATTTTGCGGGGTGCCCGCCTTGATCTGCGCGCCGATGACCACCGGGGCGATGAAAGCACCGTAGGCCGCCACAGCAGAAGTCCAGCCCAGTACCGGGCCGGCTTGCTGGCGGTCAAAGATGAAGCCCACGCTGCGAAAGGTTGACCCATTGCCCACGCCACTGGCGGCAAACAACACGATGAACAAGCCCATGAAGGCGGGGAAATACTGCTCCGGTGTGGCCGAGCCGTAGGCCTGCAACATCACGTAGCCGACGGCCGTCGAGGCAATCACCATCACGGCAGAAATGATTTGTGTCACGATGGAGCCGCCCACCTTGTCCGAAATCCAGCCGCCAGCCGGACGCACGGCAGCACCGACGAAAGGACCGATCCAGGCATAGGTCAGCGCGGAAGGTGCATTCGGATTTTTCAGCGTATGCTGCAACACACCGGCCGCATCAGGAATGTGCTGAAAGCCAAAGATCACGGTGATGGCCAGGGGCAGCGCCATGGAAAAGCCGATGAAACTGCCGAAGGTCACCACGTACAGCGCCGTCATGCTCCAGGTGTGCTTGTTGTTGAAGATGGCGAACTGTTTGGCGACGTTTTCTTTCATGGCACCAAAGGCCGCCAGGCGCATGACGAGCAGGGCCGCAACAATGTCCAGCGGAATGGCCACCCACATGTTCAGCAAACCCAGGCCGGTGGGCTCTGGCAGGTAGAGGTACAGCATGCCAATCGAGGGAATGAAGGCCAGCGAATACAGATAGGTGATCTTGGCAAAGGCAAGCAGAGGATGGCCGGTTGCGGGGGATACGGTCTTGAGGTTATTCATGCCCAACCAGCACAGGATGGACAAGGGAACCAGCGAGAGCACCCAGGCAAAACCGGCATTTTGAATCCAGGTGGGTGTGCCGGCTACAATTTTTCCGAAGATCCAGCCACTGTCCTTGATCAGCGCCCTGGAGTCGCCACCTAACGCTCCGAACAGGCCCACAGTCATCACCAACGGAATCACGATTTGCATCGTCGTCACGCCAAAGTTGCCCAGGCCGGCGTTCAGGCCCAGCGCCGTACCCTGCAGCCGCTTGGGAAAGAAGGTGGAGATGTTGGACATGGACGAGGCAAAATTGCCGCCGCCCACACCAGACCACAGCGCCATCAGCTGGAATACCCACAGCGGCCACTCCGGGTGCTGCAAGGCGATGCCCGTGCCGATGGCGGGAGCCAGCAGCATGGCGGTGGTCAGGAAGATGGTGTTGCGCCCGCCAGCCATGCGAATAAGGAAGGATGCCGGGATGCGCATGGTGGCACCAGAGATGCCCGCAATGGCGGTCAGCGTGAATAGCTCGGTTTGCTTGAATGGAAAGCCCAGGTTGAGCATCTGCACGGTGATGATGCCCCACATGCCCCACACCGCAAAACCACAAAGCAGCGCTGGAATGGATATCCAGAGATTGCGGTAAGCGATCTTCTTGCCAGTGTTTTCCCAGAACTGCGCGTCCTCGGGGCGCCAATCGGCAATATCGGCGGATGAATTGACTTTCTCACTCATGGTGGGGGTACTCCAATAGGGGGGAAACGCTCGGATGGATCAGATGGATCAGATCAGGTCCTGGTTGTGGCTGTCGCGCGACTGCACCTTGTGTACTTCGGTCCAGTACATCCAGATCAGGGAGACCCAGACCACGCCATACATCAGCATGAAGGCGCTGGAGCGAATGCCCGTGATGTCCATCAGCGCGCCAAACATGATCGGCAAAACAAAGCCGCCCAGGCCACCGGCCAAGCCGACGATGCCGGAAATCGTGCCGATGTTGGCGCCAAAGTCATCGCTGATGTACTTGAAGACGCTGGCCTTGCCAAAGGCCCAGGCGATGCCCAGGATGAACATCAGTGTCGTGAATACATAGACATTCAGGCCAACGTGGAAGGTCATGGGGCCATTGACCGTGGTAACGGTCAGATCGGTTTGTGGATAAGACAGCAGGAACAGGCAAATCCAGCTGACCCACATCACCCACCAGGTCACGGCGTGCGCGCCATACTTGTCCGATAGCACGCCGCCGATGGCGCGCAAGACGCCGCCGGGCAGAGAGAAGCACGCCGCCAGCAAGGCCGCAACCCGGATGTCCAGGCCGAATTCGCCGACGTAGTACTGCACCATCCACAGGCTCATGGCCACGTAGCCGCCAAACACGATGCTGTAGTACTGGCAGTATTTGATCACCCGAGGATCTTTCAATGCCTTGAGCTGGTCCATGAACGTGACATGGCTGGGCACCAGATGCGCCGGATCGCTGTGGCTGAACATCCAGAACAGCACCAGCGTACCCAGCATCACGGCCGCATAGACCTGCGGCACCATTGCCCAGCCAAAGCCTACCAGCAGCAAGGGAGCGACGAATTTATTGACTGCGGCACCCGAGTTACCCGCACCGTACACGCCCATCGCCATGCCCTGGCGGTCCTTTGGAAACCAGCGCGCCACATAAGGCGTACCGACAGAAAACGAGCCGCCCGCCAGACCGACAAACAATCCGATGACAAGAAAGTGCCAGAACTCGGTGGCATAGCCCATCAGCCAGATGGCAGGCACGGTGGAGGCCATCAGGCAGGCCAGCACGATGCGCCCACCGTAACGATCCGTCCAGATACCCAGCGGCACGCGGATCAGCGAGCCGGTCAGCACCGGCATGGCGGTCAGCAAGCCGAACTGGGTGGAATTGAGGTCGAGCATCTTCTTGATCGGGATGCCGATGACGCCAAACATCATCCAGACCATGAAGCAGACGGTAAAGGCCAGCGTGCTGACAATCAACACCGACCAAGCTTGCTTCGCATTGCGCAGTTCAGAAGCCATATTTCCCTCTCCCAGAATATGCCCAGACTTTCGCCGATTGGCGCTGCCTTGGCTATTAGCCGGAGGGATGTGTTGGTCGGTGCAATGGAACTACTATCCGGGCGCCTGGCATAGTTCGAAAGGACTATGCCGTCCTAACCCGGATTGAAACCAGCATGGATGGTCGTGGCCGTGGCCGCTGCCACGACAACATTTTTGGCGCGTGTTCTACCGGAAGATCACGGTCTTGTGGCCGTTTTGCAGTACGCGATGCTCGCTGTGCCATGCAACGGCGCGCGCCAGCACCTGGCTTTCGGTGTCGCGGCCAATGGCGCTGAGGTTATCAACGGTCTTGCTGTGGTCCACCCGGGCCACGTCCTGCTCGATGATCGGACCTTCGTCCAGGTTGGCGGTCACGTAGTGGGCGGTGGCACCGATCAGCTTGACGCCCCGGTCGTGCGCCTGGTAGTAGGGTTTGGCGCCCTTGAAACTTGGCAGGAAGGAGTGGTGGATGTTGATCGCCCGGCCTTCAAGCTTGCGGCACATGTTCTCACTCAGAATCTGCATATAGCGCGCCAGAACGACCAGTTCGGCGCCTTCGGATTCGATGATTTCCAGCTGGCGTTCTTCCATGCGGGCATTGGTGTCGGCGCTGACCGGGATGTGGTGAAAAGGAACGTTGTAGCCAGCTGCCAGCTGGTAAAAGTCGCGATGATTGGAGATGATGGCGCGGATGTCAATGGCCAGCAGGCCACTTTTCCAGCGAAACAACAAGTCGTTGAGGCAGTGTCCTTCCTTGCTGACCATCAGCACGGTGCGCATGGGTTGCGCCGTGGCGTGCAAGCCCCAGCGCATGGAATAGGGGGTGGCGAAGAAGCCCAATTGGGTACGCAGATCGTCGTGCGTCAGCTGCACGCAACTGAACTGCACCCGCATGAAAAAAAGCCCGGTGGCGGGGTCGTTGTACTGCGCGGCTTCTTCGATATTGCCGCCACGCTCCAGCAAAAAGCCGGAAACTGCATGCACAAGCCCCAGACGGTCCGGGCACGAGAGGGTAAGGATATAGGTTCTGCTCATAGCGCTTTAGTGGTCATTCAGTGGATACGCACCGGGTTTTGCGCCAGTTCCGCATATTGTTCGAGTGTGTGCTCAACCTCTTCCTGGGTGGGAGTCTTGAGCTGCCAGGCCATGATGTGCTGCTGAAACAGCTCGGCCCAGGAGCCATCCAGATACACCTCCTTGCCTGAGCGCTTGTCAATAATCTCAAAGCCGTGGCGTGGCAGCATCGGCACGCCACCAGGGTACTGGGCCGTCTTGATGCTTCCCACTTCCGGTTTTCCATCGGCTTGCGCGTTGGCCAGCATGTGGGTCACCGAATACGTTTCCGAGTCATAGAGTGTTTGCATAGGTGGTATATGGTAAGGTTCTTATCGAATATATCGGTCCCAGGCGCTGCTATTCAAGAGGTCAAGATGCAGGCAAGGGTGATTCTGACAGAAATTTTTCCTTCTACGGCGCTTGGGTTGAACGCCACTGCTGCTCCACAAAGTCCCCATTGGCCTGGCTCAGACGGATACGCACCGGCAGATAGGCCATATCGGGCGCCAGCCACAGTTCGACCTTGGGGTCGTATTCGCCCGTGGGGTCACGCCAAAGCCGCACGGCGCGCACATCACCACCGGGCAGGCTGAGGTTTTCAGCGTCGCCCAGCGTGAATGTCCATGTATCGGACGAACGCGGTCCCACGGCCTGAAACGACACGCTGCGCCCCGGTGTCAGTGCCTGGGCTTGCGCGCCCAGCATGGCCCCGAGCTGGAGGATGATGCTGAGTTGGTCCTGCGCGCCCGGCAGCAAGGGTGCGTCGGGCGTGTTGGCGCTGAAGACGACTTTTCCCTTGTCGTAAACAAAATGTGCGGCAACTTCGCTACGCACCTTGTCGCCAAAGCGACTGGGCATCAAGCCCTGTTCCGTGAGCTGTCCAGTGCTCGTCTGTACACGTGATCCGAGCAAAAAATGGCTCACTTCCATGCGTGCCGAATAGGCCTTGCCGTCTTGCAACCAGAGCAGTTCCCCATTGACAAAATAGGGAATTCCCTTGATCTCGCCCTTGATGGCGTATTTCAGGCGCGTGGATGGCGCAAACTCGTGGATGTGGACCGGATTGGCCACAGTGGCTTCGGCGGGTTTTTCTGGCGCCGGGTTGTGTGCATTGTGCGCATTGTGTGTACTGTGCGCGCTATGGGTGTGCTCTTCAGTATCCGGTTTTGCTACTGATTCAGCAGGTGTTCTCGCTTGTTCCACAGGCGATAACTGGATATTTGATTCAGAATGTGATTCAGGATGTGCAGTTGGTGCTGGTGCTGGTGCTGGCGCTGGCGCTGGCGCTGCGGTGCGCGCCGCAGGCGGGGCAGGGCGCTGGGGCGGCGGTGGTAGTGGCCGCGAAGTGGGTACGGGTGTTGGTGCCGGTACTGGCAAGCTGCGGGTATGAAACGCCCAGTTGCCGAGTGGTTCCGGGGTCTGCGCTGCGGGCAGGGGCAAGGACACAGCGCCGAGCAACATCCAGTGTGCCAGCAGCACGCCTACAGTCAGCAAAGCAGGCCGCCAGGGAATGTTGCGACGTAAATTAGTACGGTTGTACACTGATTTTTTCACTCACTGTGGGGACGCACTAGGGTAGGATGGCCATTCCCATTTTAATGACGAGGAGAACCCTGGATGAAATTGAATTGCAACTTCTTTCGCTCGGCACTGTTGGCCGTGGCACTTGGCACCGGCGCCATGCACGCGCAATGCGCGGAATCACTGGAAGTGGGCTTGCTGAATTTTCCGCCCTATTACGTGCTGGAAAACGAGAGCAAGGTGGTGGGTGGCTATTGGTACGATTTCCTTAAAACCATGCTGGACCGTACCGGGCTGGAGTACACCTTCAAAGGCTATCCGCCCAAGCGTCTCTACAACAACGTCGGCGAAGGTGTTACCAAAATCTGGATGGGAACGACGGGGGTTGCCGAGTACGAGGGCAAGGTATTGGTCAGCCCCAAGGCCATCTCGGAAATCAACATGGAACTCTATACCATGGGAGCCGAAGATTCCCTGCCCAAAAGCGTCGAGGAACTCAAGGGCAAATCGCTCATCACGATACGTGGTTACGGCTATTCCGGGCTGATCAAGGAACTGAGCGATCCGAAAAACAACATCAAACTGGAAACAGCCAACACCCACGAAGCGGCTTTTCAGATGCTGCAAGCCGGGCGCGCCACTTTCTTGCTGGACTACATCGAGCCTGCGAGCGAAACCCTGGCCAAACTGAGTTTGCCAACGGTCAACAAAGCCTCCTTGAAGCGCGTGCCCATTTACATCATGGTCAGCAAGACCTTGCCGGATGCCCAGGCCATCATGGACAAGATCATGAAAGCGTATGAAGCCTTGAACATCGAAAACAAGCTCAAGGCCGAAATCAAGTTCAAAAAGCGCCCCTGATCGGTCTTTAGTACTCTTTCTTGTCTTCCCACATCTCGGCGGTAAACCGGACCACCCGGTTGCGACCGCTGTGTTTGGCCTGGTACAGCGCCACGTCAGCGAACTTGATGGCCTGCCAGAACGTTTCGCTGTCGGTGGGAAAGTCGGCAAGCCCGATGGAGATGGTTTTTTGCAGGATCACGCCACCAACCTGCGTTTTCATGGCTTCCACCGCCAGACGGATGTTCTCGGCAACCTTGTCTGCGGCCTCGGCCTGCGTGTTTTGCAAGATGATCAAAAATTCCTCGCCCCCGTAGCGGATCACCATGTCCGAGGCGCGCACCTTTTGCCTAAGTACACGCGCCAGGGCCTTGAGGACGGCATCGCCGGCATCGTGTCCGTGCGTGTCATTGACCATCTTGAAGTAATCCAGATCGAGCATGAGGATGGCCAGATGGATGTTGTTGCGCTGCACATTGGCCAGCAACGTGTCCACATACTCCTCAAGAAAGCGCCGGTTGCTCAGGCCCGTCATCGGGTCGCGTAGATTGGCCTCGCGCAGTGTTTCCATCAGGCGCTTGGTCTCCAGCACCGGGGCTGACTCGCGCAGATAGACGCCGATATAGGGAATCTTGTCGTGCAGCAGCTGTCCTGCTTCGGGAGTGGTAACCAGCTGCATCACGCTGCCAACCGAGCCGGACTGCATGATGGGAAAACAGATATGTCGGCGGTTTTCGGCCTCGGCGGGCGGTGAAAAGGCGTAACAGATGCCAGGGCTGTCAACGCTGTCAACAATGTGGCCTGTGCGCCGTGCGCGGCAGGCTTCCGGGCGGACCTGAATCTGCGCATCGCACCAGCGGCACGCACCATCCAATTCGCCGTCCACGACGATCGGGGTTATCTCGGCCTTGCTGCGGCCCACTTTGTAGAGCGAGTATTCCCGGATGCCAAATTCGCTCTCGATGGTCCTGGCCAGGCGTTGGTAAATCTCCTGGGTGGCCTCGTCCTCCTCGATGGCTTGCTTGAAGCGGGCCGCCTTGGTCAGGCTGTCCACGGTGTCTATGGTGGCGGTCAGCAGGTTTTCGCCGGGGGACGGTGTGCGCTCCGTCAAGCGGGCCACATTGGTGCCTATGGTGTTGAGACCTTTGTTCAAAAAACCCAGTAAACGATTCATATCCCGTGCGATCTGGCCTATTTCGTCGTGGGTCTGTATGTCGATCTTGGATTTGAAGTTGCCCTCCAGGGCATCATGCACCGCAACCTCCACCGCATGGGCTGTTGCGGAAACCGGGCGCAGCAGGCGCCCCAGCAAAAAGAGCACCACCAGCGTGAACAGGGCAATGACAATCGCAATGCCCAGCACCGTCAGCATGGCCTTGTTGCGCAGGTTCTCCACCGACATGGTCATGGTCACCGCACCCAGAACGGCGCCCGGTCGGACCTGGTGGCATTGCAGACAATTGGGCGTGCCGGAAGTGGATGCGATGTAGGGAATGGTGGCACGCAAAATCGTGTCGTCTGCCAGCTCCACCACATCAAAACGCGCCTTGCCGTCCTTGAGTACACCCAACTCGACTTCATCTGCGGTGGTTTCCGTATTCAAGCCCTTGCCGAACTGGCGCATGACTTCCTCGGAACGCACGACATGGGCCGATTTGATCCCCTGGACTTCCATCAGACGGCTGAGAAACTGTTCGCGTTTGTTGATCACGCCATTGATCATGGATTCGGTCAGGTGGACGCGCACAATTTCTGCGGCGGTGCGCAGATGGTCCCCCACCGCAGAAATGGAAAATGAGCGAAATGCATACAGGCATATGCTCACCAGGACGACCATCAGGCCAACGGACATGGCGACAAAAAACAGCGTGACTTTGGCGTTGAGTTTCATTGAAGGAATTGTGAAGAAATGGTGCTTTGCTTGACGGTAGTTATTCCGCGCGCAGTGTACCCAACACGGGGCTTCTCCTTGAACGGGATAGAATTGATTTTTCGCCCCTTCAAGGGCGTAGATTGAACATGGACCTTATTGCAACATCGCACGGTAACGTCAGCGTCGTAGCTGTTGTCGGACGCATTGACCAGACCAGCGCCGACTTGTTTCAGGCCAAACTGGCGTTCTGGCTGGAAATGAACAAGGATGGTGAAAATCCATTGTTATTGGATTTCTCCGGTGTTGACTACATCAGTAGTGTGGGCCTGCGTGTGTTGATGCTCGCTGCCAGGCAGGTCAAAGCGCAGCAGGGCGTGATCGCCATTGCGGCCCTTACCCCGGTGGTAGCCGAGGTTTTTCAGATCAGCCGGTTTAATAAGGTCATGACCGTGTATCCCGACCTTGCCACTGCGCTGGTCCAGCTGAACACCCCATTCGCCGCATGATCAGGACGTGGCTTGATTTTTTTCAAGGCCTGTTTCTGCGCGGGCGTGGCCGCCCGGTGGCCTTGTTCATCCTGGTATGGTTATTGTCTGTCAACGTCATATCCGAGATCGACTGGGGAGTCCATCAACCGCCCAGGCTGTTGCACTGGATCGGTGATATTTTTGGCTCTCCCTTCAAGGTCGGCCAGGACGCATTGTTTGGTGGTTACCAGAAACTGCACCCCAGGTTGCCGAAGAGCGCGCCCGTGACCATTGTTGCCATTGATGAAAACAGTCTCAAGCAACTCGGGCAATGGCCCTGGCCCCGCAACCGCACGGCAGCATTGATCCACGCCATCGCCGCCCACCAGCCTGCCGCAATTGGCCTGGACATCTACATGCCGGAAGAAGATGCCACATCACCCGCCAAGGTGGCAGACAACCTTCCGCCTGGCAATGAAGCAGTGGCTAGCGCATTGCGCCAAATGCCCAGCCACGAAACCCAATTGGCCCATGCCTTGCGCAGCGTGCCCTCCGTACTGGGGGCTGCCGGGTTTGACTTTCAAACGCTCAGTGGCAGCGCCGGTTTGCGCACGTTTCCGGTTCAATCGACCGGCGAGGGCGACCCCTTGGCTTTCGTGCGCAACTTTCCGTGGGTACTGGCCAGTCTGCCGGAGTTGCAGGCCGCCGCCACCGGGCAGGCATTACTGACAGTGCAAGCACAAGGAGGTGTGGTGCGTCGCATACCCTTGGTCCTGGCGGTCAATGGCCAACTGGTACCGGGACTGGCCGCAGAAATGCTGCGGGTAGGCACCGGCTCCTCCGCCATCGAGGTCGCAGTTGGCGCACGTGGCATTACGGGCCTGACCGTCTCCGATGTAACGGTGCCGACCCAAGCCGATGGCGAAATCTGGTTGCACTTCGCACGGGCACGTTCGGGCAGTGCACATTATGTATCCGCTGCAACCGTATTGGCGGGTAAGGCTGATCCGGATCTGCTGGCCGGCAAACTGGTCCTGATCGGATTGACGGGTGCCGGATTGTCTGACCAACGGATCACTGCCTTGGGTGAACTGGTGCCAGGCGTCGAGATTCAGGCGCAATCCATAGAAACACTGTTCGATGGCCGCATGTTGGTTCGACCATGGTGGATGAAATGGCTGGAAACACTGTTGGTTGGTATCTTCGGCGTTCTCCTGGTCTGGCGAATTCCCATGGAAATCGCATCCGCCACAATCCCTGCCAAGAAGCAGCCCACGGTCTGGAAATGGTTGACACTGGCCGTGAATCTCGCAATGGCTGCCGCCGGTTTTGCTGCCTTTGTATTTGGTGCCTACCTGTTTGATTCCTCCGTTGCATTCATTGTGCTGTCCAGCGTGTTGGGCAGCCTGTTGGCAAGTGCCCTGATTGAAGTGAACCTGCACAACGCGGCCATGGCCGCAGAACAACAGCGCATGCGCGAGGCCGAAACGATTGCGACCGCAGAGCGATCATCCGCCTGGCGTATTCAACGGGGTGCGCTACCGCAAGCCGGACCGTTGTTGCACAACGAACCGCGCGTTGACCTGGCCAGCTTGCTGATTCCGGCCAAAGACGTAGGTGGTGACTTGTTTGACTTTTTCATGATTGACAAACAACGCCTGGGATTCGTGATTGGCGATGTCTCGGGCAAGGGCTTGCCTGCAAGCCTGTTCATGGCGATCACCCAGACACTGACACGCACCATTGCCAAGCATGTGGATGCGGGTCCGGTTGGCGTCGCAAGGCTGGCCAACGCTGAACTCGTCAACATGAATCCGGAAGCTCTTTTCGTGACCTTGCTGGTTGGCGTGCTGGACCTGGAAAGAGGCCAACTCACCCTGGTCAATGCCGGACATGCCGGACCATGGTGGCTACGCAAAGATGGTGAACTCACGCAACTGGCCAGCCCCGACCATGCCGGTGGCCCACCGCTTTGCATGGTGGATGATTTTCCCTACACCGCGCAGCAGGCACAATTGATGCCCGGTGATACGCTGGTGATGTATACCGATGGTGTCACCGAGGCCATGAATGCCCAAAATGAAATCTATGGCGGTGCGCGTCTGGAAAAGGTTCTGCACGCTGCCACTGGCCTGGCGGTTCATGATCTGGTGGAGCGCATCCGGACCGATGTTGGCGGGTACGTAGCGGGCATGGAGCCATCGGATGATATGGCCTTGCTTGCCATTCGATGGACGCCCGACAGGATCAGCGCAGGTTGATTTCTACCCGTCGATTGCGCAGTGCAGACACATCGTCACGGGTTGGAACCAGTGGTTCACGTTCACCCCGTCCAATCACCACAATGCTGGTCGCCTTGATTCCTGCTGCAAGCAGGGTTTCCTTGACGGACTGCGCGCGCTGGAGGGAAAGCGGGTCGTTGACGGCGTTGCCGCCAACCGTATCGGTATGGCCAATGACCGTGATTTCGGGTGCGGGTCGTTTGCCAAGCTCTGTCTTGATCGCTTCAATAACCGCAAGGGACTCTGGCGCCAGCATGGTTGCGGAGCCGGTTGCAAAATACACCAGAAAGGAAAGCGGGCGCGGCGGCAGGGCCTGTAGCGTTGCTGCGTAACGCAACGCCACGGAGTCCGCATTCTCGGTTTGCGTGACCAGCTTGCCGGTGTCGGAGACACCCACCGCAGCATACGCCGTGTCAAGCGTTGATTCTCCCTGGCTGCTGCGCACGCGCACCACACCGGCCTTGCCGTTGGGGTCTGGCAGCAGCACGACGCGCCCGGTCGCGGGCTGACAAGCATCGCTGACGTCATGGGCCGACCTGCTTTCAATCCGGACGCATGATCCGCTCGCCGAGCGTACGGGTGAGCCGCTGCCGTCCACGAGATAACCAGCCGTTGCAGCCGCTGCAACAAGGCCGCACAGCAAGCCTGTTGCCGTGCGGGATAATGGTTTATGCCATTGTTGTGATACCACTCATTCCTCCGTCTGGCCTGCGTCAATGATGAACTCGGTGCCGCGTACACCCAGCGTGATGCCCGGTGCGGAAAAGGCCACTGCGTCCGGGTTGGCCTTGGCGATCTTGCCGGATATGACCGATAGGGTACCCCGCTTCACCTGGCCATCCAGTGCCCCTTCGTGGGTGCCCGCATTGAAGGCGAATTTACTGAGGATCAGGGTGGCGTTCGGTCCCGCTGACAGCAAGGTGTTGTCGCGCAGGCTGATACCGATGGACGCATCGACTCCGGTGAGGATACGGTCACCGCTCTCGACGCTGACACCCACCACGGCGGGAATTTTTTGCCCGTTGCGTTCAATAGTTGCCAATCCCTTGACGGTCTTGACCATGCCGGCCGGTTCGGCACATGCCATGCCCGCACCGACGAGCAAGGGGAAAACGATAGATACTGCGCGCAACATGTTATTCCAGGCGGATTTCATGGTGTCATTCCGTTCAATGTTATGCAATGTTCGTGTTCCTTGGGTCTTGCGGCTAAACTGGGCCTTCTTTGAAGGAGCGTAACCACTGCCGAGGTCGCACCACATGATACAACCCACAGCCAAAACCGTTTGTGTGCCGGCACGTTTTTCCAGTTTGCCGCAGCTCCTGGCCATGTTGTCAACCCATGCCGTGGCACCGGAGCATGTGCCATCGTTGTTACGCGCGCAACTGGCAGTTGAAGAGTTGTTTGTCAATAGTATTCACCATGGCTACGGACAAGAAACAGACCATCCGGTCTGGCTGACGGTGCAACAGGGTGACACTGTTTTACGTGTGGTCTATACCGATCAGGCTCAGGCGTTCAATCCGCTGTCCCCTGACATCGCCATGAGCGACGATGCAGGCGACGATATCGAAGCACGCAAGACCGGGCAAAGGATTGGAGAAAGGATTGGAGGTGTTGGCCTGCGGTTGATCGTGAACCTTGCCCGATGCGGCCACTACACGCGAGAAGAAGGCCGCAACGTCACCCAACTGGAGTTCGCTCTGACCCCTGGGTCTGGCTTCAAAGCTCTACGACCAGACCATCCCAGGCCGTACGGACTTCCAGGGGATGGCCCTCGCGCATGATTTCTTCGTAGCGCCTGGATTCCTGCTGGATCTGCTCAATCTGGGTGTCGTTATGGGCGGGTTCATGGTGAAAAAGAAACAGCCGCTTCGCATTGGCCGCAAGGCACATTTCAACCGCCACGATATTCGAGGAATGTCCCCAGTCGGCCTTGACGGATATGGCATCTGCCAGCGAGTACATGGCGTCGAAAATGACCGCATCCGCATTGCGAAAAAACGTGACAAAGGACTCGCGCTCCACCGAGTCTTCCACATGGTGCTCTGAATCGGTACTGTAGACCACGCGCGAGCCTTGGTAATCAAAGCGCCAACCATAAGAGTCGCCGCTGTGGTGCTGCTTCTTCACATCAACCGTCATGCCAGCAACCGTCCGGGGCACCCCTGGCGTGTGCAGCACAAACTCCACATCCGCGCCAAAGTGGTCAAAACCGACCGGGAATGAAGGGTCCTCCTGTTGCCTGCGCAGGGCATATTCGGCGTTGGGATGCCCGGAATGGATTACCAGCCGATTGCCCGGAAGATAAGCCGGGGTAAAAAACGGAAACCCCATGATGTGATCCCAGTGGAAATGCGATAAGAATATGTGGTAAACCTGCGGGTTGGCAGGGCCATGGCATTGCAGCATGTGTTGACCCAAGGGGCGGACTCCGCTGCCAAGGTCCAGGATGAAATGCTCCGGCCTGTCCGTCACCAATTGGACGCAACTGGAATGGCCGCCAAAAGTACCCGAAACATCGAAACCCAGGCCAGCAATGAACTGGTCTATCTCCGCACGGTTGTTAAACGTCCGACCATTGGCCGACTGTAGTGCGCAAGCCAGTTTGTTCCGTATATCCTGCGTAGTCAACGAAACCGGGATGGACCCCCGCGTACCCCAAAAGTGAATTTTCATCAGATTGCACCTTGCTTGTATTCGTATATGCGTATATGCGTATGACAAATGGTACGCCATACTGTGGCTGCTGACACTGCCACTGCCACTGCTGCGCACAACACGGGGTGCACACGGCATTCACAAAAATGATAGCGGCTCCCGCTTGGTACATGGCGCGTACAGCCCGATTTGCCTTGGATTTTGCCTGCCACAGCGGCTCACACGGCACCCGTTACCGCTCCTGGTGGCCCAAAACGTGCCGTAACCGGGTGTTTTTACAGGCAAAATCGGCCTGTAAGCGCCATAGGACAAGCGGGGTCAGCTCCTGTATCAGGAGCAATTGGGTTGGGCGTGGATGCACGCAGAAGTTTCTTTGGTGTACAGGCTATAGTGCAGACAGACAAATCGGCGCACGTAACCGATTCAGTTACGATCCAGCAACCGGGTAAACGTAAAAACCGGCATGCTGCTTTTTCTGGAATGTCATGACTGATCATCTACACAGTATTTTGGCTGCAAGCCTTGCTATATGCGGGTTTGCGCCGGTTTCACACCACCATGTCACGGCGATCATTGCCATGATAGGGAGGCCCCGTGTGTCCGGTGGTGTGAGAGGGATGGGCCGTGAGGCTGCTTCCTATCTCGATTAGACGTCGCAGACAGCCTATGCCCGCCCTTCCAAACGAACTGCGCCATCTCCGTGTCAGCTTTCGAGACGAGAGCTTGGATTCGTACAACGTTAGCATCCCTCGCGCGTTGCTTGGTGGCTACTCCAAGACGCACAAGGTCAAGCTACCACCTGGCGACGTGCTTGAGGTGTATGTAGAGATTCACAATTCCGATGGAACTCCAGACGTATCCTTGTACATCTCGGATCGCATTGAACAAGTCGTTGGCATTCGCTGTACGTCGGGAGTAGTCGTGAGTTACATCGCGCAATGTGGCTATGAGTGTCTATTCCAAGTTGGGACGGGGCCATGGGAGTAGAGATCGCGACGTTTAACTATTGCCAACCATCAGCCGATGGCTGTGGCTGCCCGTGCTGACACTGCTGCACACAACACGGGGTGCACACGGAATTCAAAAAAAGATAGCGGCTCCCGCTTGGTACATGGCGCGTACAGCCCGATTTGCCTTGGATTTTGCCTGCCACAACGACTCACACGGCACCCGCCACCGCTCCTGGTGGCCCAAACGTGCCGTAACCGGGTGTTTTTTCAGGCAAAATCGGCCTGTAAGCCCTATGGAATATGCGGGGACAGCTCCTGTATCAGGAGCAATTGAGTTGAGCGTGGATGCACGGAGAAGAATCTTTGGTGTACAGGTTAGATAGGAGCAGCAATAAAATTTAATCAAAAAACCAAGGCGTTCATGGCACGGACTCAGGTTTCAGGCCCCGAGCATCTGAAAGATTTTGGCTACGTATGAAGTCAGTCAGGTTGACTCCCAAACCGCCGATAGATACCATTTGGCTATCTAAATGCAACCCATAAGGCACGCTATGACTGAGGCAACGCTCTTGATAAAGAAAATGCCCTCCGATCTGAAAGACTGGCTGGCGGCAGAAGCGCAACGCAACCACCGCTCCATGAACAAGGAAACCATTTGCCTGCTGGAAGAGGCTCGCAGCCTGCGCGACAAGGCGGGCAAACCCGCCCGCGATGCCCAGTCCATCGCGAGCATTTTGCAAGCCATGCACGCATTGCCGGTGCTGGATGCGCGGCCCATGAACGAAGTGCTCTATGACACCTCCGGCTTGCCCCAATGACAGCAAAGCAGGCCACACCACGCGCAAATCTGGATGAGGCCATCGTTGATTCGTCGGCGCTGATGTGCATTTTGATGGGCGAGCCAGCGGCCCCGCTGTTCATCACCGCACTGCAAAAGACCACCCGGCTCTACATCGGTGCCGCCACGCGGGCCGAGGCGTGGTTGGCGGCGTTCAACGCCAAGGGCTTGGCGGGCGCCCAGCAAGTGGAGGCCCTGCTGGCAGCGCTGCAAGTGGAAACGGTGGATTTCACGCAGAACTCCTTGCCGCACTTTGTAGCCGGTGCCGAACGCCATCACCACAAGGTGGACGCACAAGCACGTCTTAATCTGGGCGACCTGTTTACCTACGCGCTGGCCAAAGAGACGGCGCTGCCACTGTTCTTTCAGGGTACGGATTTTGCCAGCACGGCGATTGAAAACGCCATGGCACTGCTAGGTTACGTCTATTCAAACAAAGGCGTTCCGCAGCCACCGGGTGACCGGCAAGAATGACAAGAAAAAGGAGATTGCATGGCTACCGACACCACCGAAAAAGGTTTACAGAACTTTGCTCTCGGCACGTACCCGCTCCTCGGTCAGCGCAGGCGCGCACATGGCAATGAACTGGTAGCAAAAGCCGCGCAGATAGTGCCCACGGCGTACAGCGATGCGTGCGGTGTTCTGCGGAAAAAGGTGCCGGGCATCAAGCTGGCGCAGATTCTGGTCGCGTGCAGGTTCGTAGGCCATCGAGGCGACGATGCCAATCCCTAAGCCCAGTTCGACGTAGGTTTTGATGACGTCGGCATCCAGCGCCGAGAGCACGACATCGGGTGTGATGCCGGCCTGGGCAAACGCGGCATCAATGTGCTGGCGTCCGGTGAAACCTTCGTGGTAGGTGACCAGCGGATAGGCGCTGATGTCTGCCAGCGTCAGTGGCTGCACCTGCTCCAGCGCATGCCCGGCAGGAACGACCACCGCATGGTGCCAGGCGTAATACGGAAACGAAACCAGTTCCTCCACGCCGGTGACGGCTTCGGTGGCGATGCCGATGTCGGCCTCGTCGTCAAGCAGCATCTGCACGATTTCGCCGGGGCTGCCCTGGTGCAGTTTCAGATGCACTTTGGGAAAGGCCTGTTTGAACGCCGCTACCACCGCAGGCAAGGCATACCGTGCCTGGGTGTGGGTGGTGGCGACGGTCAGCTGGCCTTCGTCACGCTTGCTGTACTGCGCGGCCAGCGTCTTGATGTTGCTGGCGTCAATCAGCATGCGCTCCACCAGCACCAGCAGCTCCTTGCCCGGTTGGGTCAGACCCAGCAGGCGCTTGCCCTTGCGCAGGAATATCTCGATGCCGAGTTCGTCCTCCAGATCGCGGATGTGCTTGGAAACGCCCGACTGCGAGGTGAAGAGGGCGTTGCCGACTTCGGTCAGATTGAAGTCGCAGCGTACCGCTTCGCGGATGATGCGCAATTGCTGAAAATTCATATCACAAAGGTCAGCCCATCGTCCGACATTTGTACATCGCGGCGGTGGCGAATCTTGGCCTGGATCAGCCAGACCGGGCCGTGGTCGGTCAGGTCCAGGAAATCATCGACAAAGGGCGTCGCCGGTTGTTCCACCACCTGCTGGGGTGTGCCAATCTGCTCGACACGGCCCTGGTTCATCAGCACCACACGGTCGGCGACTTCCAGCGCTTCTTCCTGGTCGTGTGTCACAAAAATTGACGTGATGTGCAGTTCATCGTGCAAGCGCCGCAGCCACGTGCGCAATTCCTTGCGCACCTTGGCATCGAGCGCACCAAATGGTTCATCCAGCAGCAGCACGCGCGGCTCCACCGCCAGCGCGCGCGCCAGGGCGATACGCTGGCGTTGGCCGCCCGAGAGCTGCGCCGGAAAGCGGTCTGCCAGCCAGTCGAGCTGTACCAGTTGCAGCAGTTCATGCACCTTGGCCTTGATGTGCTGCGGGCTTGGACGCTGTCCACGCGGTTTCATGCGCATGCCAAAGGCGATGTTGTCAAACACCGTCATGTGGCGAAACAGCGCGTAGTGCTGAAAGACAAAACCGACCTGGCGCTCGCGTACATGGGTGTCAGATGCATCTTCGCCCTCCAGCAGCACCTGTCCCGCGTCGGCTTGCTCCAGACCGGCGACGATGCGCAGCAGCGTGGTTTTGCCACAACCCGAAGGCCCCAGCAGCGCCACCAGTTCGCCACTGGGAAAATCCAGCGTGACATCGTTCAGCGCCACAAAATTGCCAAACTGCTTGTGAATGTTTTTGACCTGTATGCTCATGATGTGCTCATTGCGTGCTCATTGGGGATGGTCCAGTGCGTCCTGGTAGGCGACCGTGGCCTGGTGTTCGACCCAGGTCTTGATGGCCAGGGTGACCAGTGCCAGCAAGGCCAGCAGGGAGGCTACCGCAAAGGCGGCGGCAAACTGGTATTCGTTGTACAAAATCTCGACATGCAGCGGCAGCGTATTGGTCAGGCCGCGAATGTGGCCCGACACCACGCTGACCGCGCCAAATTCGCCCATGGCACGCGCATTGCACAAAATCACGCCGTACAACAAGCCCCATTTGATATTCGGCAGGGTCACGTACCAGAAGGTTTGCCAGCCGCTCGCGCCCAGCACGATGGCGGCTTCCTCTTCCTCCTTGCCTTGCGCCTGCATCAGGGGAATCAGTTCACGCGCGACAAAGGGAAAGGTGACGAAGATGGTTGCCAACACAATGCCGGGCACGGCGAAGATGATGCGGATGTCGTGCTCACCGAGCCAAGGCCCCAGCCAACCTTGCGCGCCAAATAGCAGCACGTAGATGAGGCCGGCAATCACGGGTGACACCGAAAAGGGCAGGTCGATCAGGGTAATCAGCAGGTGTTTGCCACGAAACTCGAATTTGGCAATCGCCCAGGCCGCCGCCACGCCAAAGACCAGATTCAGCGGCACGGCAATCGCGGTGGCCAGCAGCGTGAGTTTCAAAGCTGCCAGCGCGTCGGGGTCCAGCAGCGCGCTGGCATAGGTATCCCAGCCTTTGCGCAAAGCCTCGACCAGTACCGCCACCAGTGGCAGTAGCAAAAAGAGCGCAAAGAATGAAAGCGACATCGCCAGAATCAGCCATTTGACCCACGCAGGCTCGCGGGTGGCCAGTTGATTTTCAAAGCGCGCCGCATGGTCGGTGCGAACGTGTAATCCCGTGCTGCCAGCCATCAGCGATTCCTCCCGGTGCGCAGAGCCGTCCAGGCTTGCAGGCCATTGATCGTCAGGAGAAGGACAAAGGACAAGGCCAGCATCACCACCGCAATCGCGGTGGCTCCGGCGTAGTCGTATTGCTCCAGTTTGGTGATGATCATCAGCGGCGTGATTTCCGACACCATCGGGATATTGCCCGCAATAAAAATCACCGAACCATATTCGCCCACGGCGCGGGCAAAGGCCAGGGCGAACCCGGTCAGCAGTGCTGGCAGCAGCACCGGCAGGATCACATGGCGAAAAATCTGCCAGCGGTGCGCGCCCAAGCTGGCTGCGGCTTCTTCCAGCTCGGTGTCGAAGTCTTCCAGAATCGGCTGCACCGTGCGCACCACGAAGGGCAGACCAATAAAAATCAGGGCTACCAGCACGCCTGGCGGCTTGAAGGCGACAAAGATGCCTTGCGGCTCCAGATACTGACCCAGCCAGCCGTTTTTGGCATAAATCGCCGTCAGTGCGATGCCCGCCACGGCGGTGGGCAAGGCAAACGGCAGATCGACCAGGGCGTCCACCAGCCGTTTGCCTGGAAAGGAATAGCGCACCAGCGCCCAGGCCAGCATCAGGCCAAAAACGGCATTGATGCCCGCAGCCAGCAGCGCCGTGCCAAACGACAAACGGTAGGAAGCCAGCACACGCGGCGCCGTCACCACGGCCCAGAATTCCGGCCAAGTCAGCGTGGCAGCCTTGAGCAGCACCGCCGCCAATGGCAGCAACACGATCAAGCCCAGCCAAGCGAGCGTGTAGCCCAGCGTGAGATGAAAGCCGGGCAAAACCCGGAACGTTTTGGATAAAGACATGCCAGGAGTTTATGGGGAACACAACAGACAAGAAAGAAATTAAAAATGCGCTGCTTATGCAAAATTCAGCTAAGACAGCGCAGCAAGGCATTCAACAAGGTACTACCTGGCGTAAATCTGGTCGAACACGCCCCCGTCGTCAAAGTGCTTTTTCTGCACGGCAGCCCAGCCGCCCAGGTCGTCGATTTTCACCAGCGGAATAGTGGCAAAGCGGCTGACATCGGCCTTGTCGGCCAGTTCCGGTTTGATCGGGCGGTAGTAGTTTTTGGCGATCAATTTTTGCCCGGCGGGGGAATAGAGGTATTCCAGATAGGCCGTGGAGACCTTGGTTGTGCCACGTTTTTCGCTATTGCCCGTAACAACGGCCACGGGCGGCTCGGCCAGGATGGAGATGGATGGCACCACGATTTCGACCTTATCCGGCCCGAGTTCCTTGACCGAGAGGAAGGCCTCGTTTTCCCAGGCCAGCAGTACATCACCAATGCCGCGTTGTACAAAGGTGTTGGTTGAACCGCGTGCGCCGGAGTCCAGCACCGGCACATGTTTGAGCAATTCGGCAACAAAGGCGCGGGCCTTGGCTTCATCGCCCTTGTTTTTCTTCAGCGCATAGCTCCACGCTGCCAGGTAGTTCCAGCGTGCGCCGCCCGAGGTCTTGGGGTTGGGCGTGATGACTTCGACGCCGGCTTTCAGCAGATCGTCCCAGTCCTTGATGCCCTTGGGATTGCCCTTGCGCACCAGAAAGACAATGGTCGAGGTGTAGGGGGCGCTGTTGTGTGGCAGTTTCTTTTGCCAATCCAAGGGCAATTTTCTGGATTTTTCGGCGATGACATCAATGTCATAGGCCAATGCCAGCGTCACCACATCGGCTGCAAGGCCGTCAATCACCGCACGGGCTTGCTTGCCCGAGCCGCCATGCGACTGGCGGATGGTCACCGTTTCGCCGGTTCTGGCTTTCCAGTATTTGGCAAATTCGGCATCAAACGCCTGGTACAGCTCGCGCGTGGGGTCGTAGGAGACATTGAGCAAGGTGGTGTCGGCCAGCGAGTTGGCAGCAAACCCTGTCACCAGGGTCAGGGCCAGCAAAGAAGAGCGCAGGGTGCGTGCAATCATGGGGCATCCAGAAGTGAGTTGAAAACGGCTGCACTCTACGCACGATAACGCACACCATCAAGCAAGAAATTGTGCTTTGCTTAGTGGTATTTATGCTTCAAGCCTGGAACCTGCCACGGATTGCCGGGGCGTTTTCAAGGGCGCTTGAATACAGCGGTGCCGGACACACTCCCCATATTGGCGCCCTCTTTGGTCAGTTTGTAGGACAGTGCTGCGGCTGCGGCCTCATTTCCAAAGAAACTGCCAAGAATGGTGCCCTGGTGCGATGTGCCACAGGTTGCACCCTGGCACGTCACGGTCAGTCCATTGGCTCCGCTGAAACGGCTGTCGGCAGAAAAGAGCGCGCGCTGTTGAATCGGCAGATTTTTGGCAACCGCATCCAGCGTGGCTTGGCCAAGCGTCACGTTGACACCCAGATTGACCGTTTGTGCCGTGAAGTTCGCGCTCAGTGTGGCTGCATTCAGCGTTGCACTGTTTCCTGCCTGGTCCGTGGGCACGCTACTGCCTATGGCGGTGTAGTTGACGATGCCGGTTGTTGGCAGCGTCACCGCAGTGTTGGCCAGGGAGCCGCTTACCCAATGCATCCCGCTTGCCATGGTTCTGGACGTTGCCGTTTCCGTGACGCGATCCGCCAGGGCAGCCGCTACAGAACCTGCATCCCAGCGTCCCCAGGTGAACTGGGTACCACCAATGGTCGCAGTACCGGGCTGTGCGCCCACCGCGCGTTGTAACCCCACACGTTCATCAAGACCCTGCAGCCTCAGTGGGGGAGGAGGGGGTGCAGTTGGCGTACCCGTCGTCGGTTTGATCGGTGCGTCTGGAATAGGTGCAGTTGGAGTATCCGTCGTCGGTTTGGTCGGTGCGTCTGGAATAGGTGCAGTTGGCGTATCCGGTGTCGGTTTGGTCGGCGTGCCCGGTGGTGTGCTTGGAATAGGCGTGGTTGGAGCATCCGGCGTTGGTTTGGTCGGCGTGCCCGGTGGTGTGTCTGGAATAGGCGTGGTTGGAGCATCCGGCGTTGGTTTGGTCGGTGTGCCCGGTGGTGTGCCTGGAATAGGCGTGGTTGGAGCATCCGGCGTTGGCTTGGTTGGTGTGCCTGGTGGTGTGCCTGGAATAGGCGTGGTTGGAGCATCCGGCGTTGGCTTGGTCGGCGTGCCTGGTGGTGTGCCTGGAATAGGTGTGGTTGGCGTATCCGGCGTTGGCTTGATCGGCGTACCCGGCGTGCCTGGAATAGGTGTGGTTGGGGTATCCGGCGTTGGCTTGGTCGGTGTGCCTGGTGGTGTGCCTGGAATAGGTGTGGTTGGCGTATCCGGCGTTGGCTTGGTCGGCGTGCCTGGTGGTG
>JAYRRD010000213.1:0-6657 GCA_041910275.1 Rhodoferax sp. | reverse complement strand
TCCGGGTGACATCCAAAGACGATCTGAAGCAGCGCATCCTCAAGGGCATCGAAGAAATCAATGAATCGCCCGTGGTGTTTCGCTGGAATAAGTTCGATCTCGGAGTGGCGTAATATGTATTTGTTTTAATGGAACGAACTACTAGTCTCCAGCGGCTCCGGGATCGCCAGCAGATAGTTGGCAAAATTGGGCGTCTCCAGCGGGTAGAGGCGCGCACCATCGGCCACAGGCACGATCATCGCGCAGGGCCGACCGTGGCGGCTGACCAAAGTGGGTCTTCCCTTTTCAGCGGCGGCCACCAGCGCTGAAAAACTGGCCTTGGCTTCACGAATTTGCAGGGTTTCCATGGGGACATCCTTGTGACTACATGAGGTCATTTTAGGAGGGAATCGCACGGAGGGCACTTGGGGCACTTATGGTCATGGCACGTCAGACGCTGGAAAGTAGTTCGTTTTTCTTTTCCGATACCCCGGCGGAGGCAAAACTGGCCATGTCGCGCAAGATGGCGCACGCTGACTGCAACAGTGGCCAGGCCAGGGCGGCACCGGAACCCTCGCCCAGACGCAAGCCCAGGTCCAGAAGAGCCTGTACGCCCAGATGCTGCAACATGAACTCGTGGCCGCGCTCGCCCGAACGGTGGGCAAACACGCAGCGTTGCAACACCAGCGGTTGCAGTGCGTGCGCCACCAGCACGGCACTGGTGGCAATGAAACCGTCCACCACCACCACGCGGCGCTCCAACGCGGCTTGCAGCACGGCGCCCACCATGGTGGCAATTTCCAGCCCGCCCATGGCGGCCAGCACGTCCAGCGGTGCCGTTACGCGCGCATGCTGCACCAACACCTCGCGCAGCACGGCAGTCTTGTGCCGTACGGCCTGGGCATCGAGTCCGGTACCGGCGCCGGTGCAGCGGGCAATGTCCAAGCCGGTGAGTTTGGCCAGCAGCAGCGAAGCAGTCGAGGTGTTGGCAATGCCCATCTCGCCCAGCAGCAGCGCATTGCCCGGCAACTCCCGTACCAATGCCTGGCCATGCGCCACGGCTTGTGCGCACTCCGTCCGGGTCATCGCGGGTCCGCTGCTGGAGTCGCCCGTGCCCCAGGCGCTTTTGCGTACCTGCAAGCCTGGCCGCGTCGCACCCGGCGGTAGACCTTGCAGAAAGTCGTGCTTGACGCCGCAATCGACTACGGTCAGTGCCAGCCCATGCTGGCGCGCCAGCACGCTGACGGCAGCGCCTCCGGCAAGAAAATTCTCCACCATTTGCCAGGTCACATCACTGGGAAAGGCCGATACGCCGCGCGCCGCCAGCCCGTGGTCGGCGGCGAACACCACCATTTGCGGTTGCTGGAGCACCGGGTTTTCCGTGCCCAGAATCCGGCCGATGGTGAGCGCCAAGTCTTCCAGGCGTCCCAGTGACCCCAGTGGCTTGGTCTTGTTGTTCAGCTTGTGCTGCAAAGCCTGGGTGAGCAGCGGGTCGGTGATGTCCGTCAGGTGGGGCAGGGTGTTGTACAGATGCATGGAAAAAGCGTGTGGGAAGAAATCAAGGCATCCTGCGTTGCGGGCTCCCGCATCCCCAGGCGCACCCAGCCATTGTGGCATGGCCCGCTCCTGCAGGTGAAACATCATATTCGTTCTTTTACTGCATTTTTAATAGCTGTTCCCGCTTTTCCCACGGGGGCTGTAGGCTGATTTGATGCCTAAATCGAGGCTAAATCGAGGCTAAAAACGTGCCAAGGAGGCTTGCGGGGAGCATTTGTAGTGCGGTTTTGGTGTTTTTAATATCACGGGTGATATGAAATTGATGTGATTTTCGTTTGAATCGCACCCACCTCGTTCTTCATGGCTTTGTCATATGTTCTTCATACCATGGGCGTCCCTGTAACTGTGTACTGTGCGCACTGGAGAAAAGATGGAAAAGATGGAAAAGATGAATAAGCTGGAATACGAAGACCTGGGCCTGAGCAATGTGTCCGGCAATGAGCATTTTGAGGCTGTGGTTGAGCGCGGCGTTGCGCGGCGCTCGTTTCTGCGGATGGGGTTTGGCGTCGCGACTGTCGGCGTATTTGCTCCTTCCCTGGTGGCCTGCGGTGGTGGCTCCGATAGCGACCTGGCTGCCACAACCACACCGGATATGAAAGCCATGGCTTTCTCGCAGGTGTCCGTATCCACAGCCGATACCGTGGTGGTGCCCGCAGAGTACCAGTGGCAGGTGGTGTATGCCTGGGGAGACCCGATCAATGGCGTGGCTCCGGTCTTCAAGCAGGACGGATCGAACACCGCAGCCGAGCAAAACCTGCAAGCGGGTATGCACCATGACGGCGGCCACTTCTTCAGCCTGCCCGACTGGAAGTCCACTTCATCAACCAGCGGACTCTGGGCTTGCAACCACGAATACATTGACTCCTCGCTGTTGTTGGGTCCGTTTGCCACCTGGAGCAGCGCAGAAAACGTGCTCAAGGCCAAGGCCGCACATGGCTGCTCGGTGGTTGAACTGGAACGCGCCGCAGACGGCAAGTGGGCCGTCAAGAAGAACTCAAGATTTGCACGCCGCATCACTGCGGACACAGAGATCGACATTTCCGGCCCCGCGCGCGGCCATGACCTGCTCAAGACATCCGCCGACCCGAGCGGAACCCTGGTGAAGGGCACCATCAACAACTGTGCCGCAGGCTACACCCCGTGGGGCACCTACATCACGTGCGAGGAAAACTTCAACGGTACCTTCGGCACCGATGTAACGCCTTTCACCCCGAGCGCCGACCAGCGCCGCTATGGCTTCACCGCCACGGGATTTACCAACAGCCTGGGCTCGCTGTACCCCTGGTGGAAACAGGACAGCCGTTTTGACATCGCCAAGGAACCCAACGAAGGCAACCGTTTTGGCTACGTGGTGGAAATCGACCCCTACGAGCCGACCCGCCGCGCGGTCAAGCGCACGGCGCTGGGCCGCTTCAAGCACGAAAACTGCGAGTGGCTGCTGACCAAAGACGGGCGCGTGGCGTTCTACATGGGTTGCGATGAGGTGAATGAATACATCTATAAATTCGTCACCGCTGGCAAATTCAATGCAACAGACCGTGCAGCCAACCTGAACCTTCTGGACACCGGCGTGTTGTATGTGGCTAGGTTCAACGACAACGGCACCGGCGAGTGGCTCGAACTTACATTGGGCAAGAACGGGCTTACCGCAGAAAACGGCTGGACATCGCAGGCACAGATTCACATTCGTACCCGCCAGGCAGCCGACCGCGCGGGCGCCACGATGATGGACCGTCCCGAGTGGCTTGCCACCAACAAGAAGACCAACGACGTGTTTGTCACGCTGACCAACAACAGCCGCCGTGGTACCACGCCAGCGTCGTCCAATGCGGTTGATGGAACCAGCGCCGCCAGTTCAGCGCGCCCGGCCCTGAACGCGGCGAACCCGCGTGGCAATGCAGCCTCTGGCGGCAACCCCTACGGCCACATCGTGCGCTGGAGGGATGCCGGCGACGATTCTGCGGCCAACAGCTTCAACTGGAGTGTGTTCGTGCTGGCAGGTGATCCCACCCAGGCCGATGCGTTCAAGAAAGGCAGCATCAATGGCGATGCCTTTGGCAGCCCGGATGGATTGTGGGTCGATGATGCGGGCTACCTCTGGATACAGACCGATGTCTCCACCTCACGCCTGTCCAACAACGCCACCCTGGCCACCCCGCCGACGACTCCCAATGCCGACTACGCGAAGCTTGGTAACAACCAGATGCTGATGGCGGACCCGACCACCGGGCAGATCAAGCGCTTCCTGGTGGGGCCTTCACAATGCGAGATCACGGGTGCCCACATGACGCCGGATCGAAAAACCATGTTCATCAACATCCAGCATCCCGGTGAAGACGGCTCCGATGGTGACATTTCGGCCACGCCAAAGAAGTTTTCATCCTGGCCAGATGGCGCTGCCGGTGGTCGGCCACGTTCGGCCACCATCGCGATCACGCGCAAAGACGGTGGCATCATCGGTACCTGACAGAATCTTCGTCAGCCGTCAGCGCTTTACCCAGATCTCGACGCGGCGGTTTTTCTCCTGGCCTTGCGCCGTGGCGTTGTCGGCGACCGGCATGGCAGCGCCAAATCCGGTCACGACGCCGGGCGTGACGCCGCGCAGCTTGAACTCGTCGGCGACGGCAGCAGCCCGCTCGATGGACAGTTTGACGTTGGCGTCAGCCGCGCCGCGCGCATCGGCAAAGCCCAGCAGCACGATGTTGGACGGGGGGGTCTTGACGTCGGTGATGAAGGTCAGCACCCGCTCCAGATCGGGTATGGCCTTGGTGTCCAGCTCCTTGCTGCCGCTGCGGAAGCGAAAATTCAGCGACAAGCGGTCGGCATTGGCAATGGCCTGGCGGTAAGCCGCTGGAGCGTCGGTGCCCGGTGCTGCGACTGATTTGTCCTGTGCCTGCACGGTCTGCTCCACAAAGCCGTTGGCGGCAACCACATCCTGCCCGGCACGGCCCTTGGCAAAGCCGAGGAAGCGCGACACCGCCGGATTGCCGGGTGCGGCAGCCGAATACAGGTAGAGCCGGCGCGAGAGCACGTAGTCTTCGGTGGCGACGGTAAATCGGTTCGGCAGCAGCGCCGATGCGCCTTTCTCGGCTAAGGCGAGCGCTTTGGCATTGCGCACATAGGGCAAGCCAATGAAACCTATGCCGGTCGGGTCCCCCGCCACGGCGTCGGACAGCTGCGCGCTGTCCTCAAAGCGCTTGGCCGAGTCCGGCAGTTTTCCGGCACCGAGCACCATGGTCTGAAAGCTGTCAAAAGTGCCCGAATTGGCGTCACGGGCATACAGGGTGATGGGACCGGATTTGCCCCTGGCGCTGGCGCCGAGCTGGCTCCAGTCCGTGGTCTGGCCCGAAAAAATGCCCATCAGTTGCGGCTTGCTCAAGGTGCTGACCGGGTTGCCGCTGTGCACGATGACGGCGATGCCATCCAGGCCCAGCACATGTTCGCTGGCGGGACGTGTCATGTCGCCCAGCCTGGCGAGTCCGGTGGTCTCGGCGGGGGTGACAGGGCGTGAGGCCATGGCGATGTCGGCGCTGCCGCTGGCCAGTCCTTCAAAGCCGGTTCCGGTACCGTGCGCCGCCAGGACGACCGTGCGCGTGCTGCCATCGGCCATCTTGGCTTGCAGCGACAACTCCGACGGTGTCCCTCCGGCAAGCCGTTGCACTGCGTTGGCACCTTCGGATTTCAGCCAGGCTTCGGCCAATGCGGGTACCAGTTTGGAGCCCAGGGTGTTCGACCCTGCGAAGCGCAACACCGGGGACCCTGCGCCCGGTGGTGGTGGTGGCGCGGGCAGGGTTGCTGCGGGTGGTGCCACTGCCACGTTGGCAGCAGGCGGTGGTGTCTTGTCCGGTTTGAACCATGCCACGCCCCCTGCGACCAGCGTTGCCAGCACCAGCCCGGCCATGATGTAGATGGGTAACCTGGACTTGCCAGCGTCACTGGCGCCGCCAGTCAGCAACAGCGGCTTGCCGCACTCGGTGCAGACAAAGTCCATGCCCGAGGCCACCTCCACGGTGCTGCGGCCATCGGCCACGGAGCAGTTGCCAAAATTCGAACACTTGCCGGTTTTCGCTATTCCCATTGCCATTGCCATCTCAGTGTGTCTCCATATCCATTGCCATTGTGTGTGTGCGCGAAAGAACGTCCCTTCAGGGGCTTATTCACCTTTGAGCAGCGCTGCGGCACGCTTGCCCGCTTCCAGAAAGCGGCGGTAGGTCTCGTCTTGTACATTGCCCCCGCGCGCGGCCTTGATGGCCTCCACCTCGGCCAGCACCGCACGGCGCAGTTCGGCGCGGCGGTCCTGGTGCAAGTAGGCAGTGCTGGCCAGGGTGGCATCGCAGACGGTTTTGATCGTGTGCAGGTTTTCCAGGTCGATGGCATCGGCGCAGGCGATGAACTGCTTGCCCAGCAGGACGGGGTCATTGTCGAAGCCGTCCGCGTCCTTGGTCAGCAGCAGCACCTCGTCGGCGCCGGTGGCCGGGTTGCGTGCCTCGGAGATGAAACCCAGCGCTTTGGCCAATAACACGTAGGGTAGGCCTTCGGCCTTGACTTCGCTGCTGGAGGCCACGAACAGCCGTGGCCACTGGGTGCCGTCGCCCTCGGTATGCAATTCGAGCCGGGCGCGCGCACCACCCGTCTCCAGGCGGCGCTGGTAGCGCTCTTCGAGCTGTTTCAGTGCCTTGACGTAGCGCAGCGGGAACAGGTTGGTGATGGATACCAGCGTGATTTCGTGGGGTCGGGTATCGGAGTCTATGACTTCCAGGTCACCCGTCTTGGCTTCGCGAAACGCATCGCGCAATGCCTTGCCGAACACCGCATGCTCGGATGCCCTGGGCAGGATGACGGTGAATTTATGCACCGCAGTGGGCACGCCCACCGGGATGCCGGGTGCTGCGCGGTGCACTTCCAGCGGTTCCAGCGTCACAAAATTGCCAGCACGGTTGACCAGTTCGGTGACATAACTCTTGAGCGCCTGGGGATCAGAGCTAGGCTGTCCAAAAACGACTCAAAATTGCCAATTTCTCTACCCCGAGAAACGGCCCCATTTCCTGCAGAAAAAGACCACACGAGCACCACCGTAGCAATTGGTTAATATCGCCCTCAGCGTTATGGTTACACGCATTT
>JAYRRD010000212.1:0-19836 GCA_041910275.1 Rhodoferax sp. | reverse complement strand
GCCATGCAGGCCGTGGAAGAACGTCTGGTGCGTAATCCTCTATTGCCCAAATGGGACATCCTCATTCGTCCACGGTATATGGGATGAGATTTTGCGGAAATGGCCTTAGCGCCATCACCTCGCTCTTCCTGGTGGTACTGCTTGTGGCAACCTATGCCACGATCCGCAGGCAGTTGTCCGCCCGCGCACGCGCCGAAGCCGCGCTACGCGAGAGCGAGGAAGGCCTTGCCACCACGCTGCATTCCATCGGCGACGCCGTGCTGGCAACGGACACCAACGGGTGCATCACGCGCATGAATCCGGTTGCCCAGCGGCTCACCGGCTGGTCCCTGGCCGAGGCACGGGGGCGGCCCGTGGGTGAGGTGTTCCGGGTTGTAAACGAAGAAACGCGCGCACCGGCCGAAATGCCGGTGGCCAAGGTGCTCGCGACCGGCAAGGCACAGGGCCTGACCAACCACAGCGTCCTCATCGCACGCGACGGTACGCAGTGGCCGATTGCCGATAGCGCAGCGCCGATCCGCGCCGCCAAGGGCCAGATGGGCGGCGTGGTGCTCGTCTTTCGCGACGTGACCGAGGAGCGCCAAGCCACGCAGACCTTGCAACGGCTCAACGAATCGCTTGAGGACGCGAGCCGCGCAAAGTCCGACTTCCTCGCCAATATGTCGCATGAACTGAGGACGCCGCTCAACTCGATCATCGGTTTCTCCGAGATGCTCAAGGACGGCGTGCTGGGGGAGCTGGGGGCAAAACAGCGCGGATTTGTCACCGACATCTTCAACGCCGGCACGCACCTGCTTTCGCTCATCAACGACATTCTCGATCTGTCCAAGGTCGAGGCCGGGATGCTTGCGCTCGAAGCGGACGATGTGGATGTTCCAGCGCTGCTGCAATCGAGCCTGCTGGTGGTACGGGAAAATGCGCTCACCCACCGCATTCGGCTTGACACCCGACTAGATCCGGCGCTGGGCGCCATGCTGGCCGACGAGAGAAAGCTCAAGCAGATCGTCTACAACCTGCTCTCGAACGCGGTCAAGTTTACGCCCGAGGGTGGTGCCGTGACGCTTGCCGCACGCCGCTGTTCGCGCAGCGAGGTAGCGCTCGACACGAACATGCCCGCACGGCTGATTGCGCTGCCACCGGGCAACGATGCCGAATTTCTGCTCATCGAGGTCGAGGATGGCGGCGTGGGCATCGCCGAGGCGCACCTGGGCAAGCTCTTCGAGCCGTTCACGCAGGTCGATAGCTCCCTCGCCCGGCACCATGTCGGCACCGGGCTGGGGCTTTCGCTGGTGCGGCGTCTGACCGAGTTGCACGGCGGCACGGTGGGCGTGGCGAGCCAACCTGGTATCGGCAGTCGCTTTTGCGTATGGCTACCCTGGCGCGCACCCCCTCCCACGCAGCGGGCATCGGCGTATGCGAGCGCCACTGTGGCCCAGCCTGTGGTGCCGCTGGCATTGTTGATCGAAGACGATGACCGCATGGCCGATCTGATCGCCGCGCAATTGCGTGCCGAGGGCTTTCGGTTGATCCGCGCGGCCACCGCCGAAGAAGGGCTGGTACGCGCCGCCAAGAGCAAGCCCGATCTCATCACGCTCGATGTCTTCCTGCCGTCAATGGACGGCTGGGAGTTCATGCGCCGCCTGAAGGCTGATCCGGCGCTCGCCGCCACCCCGGTGGTCATGATCACGCTCTCGGAGGACCTGGGGCGCGGTCTTGCGCTCGGCGCCCGTCGCGTGCTGCACAAACCCTTTGCACACGAGGAACTCGTGGCGGCGCTCACCGGGCTGGTCAAAACCCGCTCCGACAGCGCAGCACCGTCCGTGCTGGTGGTGGACGACAACGTGAAAGCGGTGGATATGGTGGCAACGAACCTTGAGGCCGAGGGCTATCGCGTGCTGCGTGCCTACGGCGGGGCCGAAGCGATTGAGGTGGCACGCCGCGACCTGCCCGATCTGGTGATTCTCGACCTGATCATGCCGGAGGTGAGCGGCTTCGAAGTCGCGCACGCGCTGCGCGATTCCGAATGGACTGCGCGCATTCCGATTCTGGTGCTCACCGCCAAGGATCTGACCCCGCAGGACCACGCGCGGCTGAACGGCGACATCCGTGCGATCCTGGCAAAAGCGGACTTCAACCACAGCGCCTTGTTAACCGAGCTGCGCCGCGCGCTGCCCCTACCGACCGGGGATTAAAAAGAAGACACGATGGCGAACGCAATGGCGAAACTCCTGGTGGTGGACGATGATGCAATGAATCTCAGGCTCGCGGTCACGGTGCTTGAGCATGCCAATTACGAGGTGCTGGGTGCCGACAGCGGGGCTGCAGGGGTCGAGATGGCACTCGCCCACGCCCCCGATCTGGTTCTGATGGACGTGCAGATGAGCGGCATGGATGGTATCGAGACGCTCAAACGCCTGCGCGCCAATCCACGCACCGCAGCGCTCAAGGTGGTTGCGTTCACCGCCCTGGCAATGAAGGGCGATGCCGAGCGGCTTTTGGCCGAGGGCTTCGATGGGTATCTCGAAAAACCGATCCGTTACAAGGAGTTTCTCGCCAGCGTGGCGGCAACGCTGCGCGGAGCGGGCAAATGAAACGCGCAGCCACTGCATGGACCGCGCTCGCCAACTACCTGCCGCCACGCCCCTTCGCGCGCGCCATGGCAATCGCCTGGGGTGCGTTCGCCCTGGCGCTCACCTTCACGCTGATGAGCTGGCGCCATGCAGTGGGCAACGCCGACGGGATAGCCCAACAGCAGTTTCAGTTCGAGTCGCAACTGGCGCACGACGCAATCCGCGAGCGCATGGCCGACTACGAGCAGTTGCTGCGCGGCACCGGAGCGCTCTTCGCCGCGTCGGTTTTCGTGAATCGGCACGAATGGCAAACGTACGTCCAGACCCTGCAAGCCGAGCAACGTTATCCGGGCATCCAGGGCATCGGCTTTGCCCAGCACATCTGGCCGCACGAGCGTGCAACGCACATCCGTGCCGTGCGCGCCGAGGGCTTTGCGGACTACAGCATCCATCCAGCAGGAGAGCGCTCAGAATACACACCCGTCGTCTACATCGAGCCGTTCGCGGGCCGCAACCTGCGCGCGTTCAGCTACGACATGTTCTCCGAGCCGGTGCGCCGGGCCGCGATGCACGGGCAGCACGGCGAGGCTCCCGCGCGCTTCGTACGCGAGATGCCGCTCGAAGTGGCCGGCAGGACGTGGACGCTGCGTTTTTCCTCGCCCCCCGCGTTTGAGGCCGATGTCGCCGATCCCTATCCGCAGTTGATCCTCGGCGGCGGCGTGACCGTCAGCCTGTTGGTGTTCCTGCTCATCGCCGCAACGGTTGCCGCACGCGAGAAGGACCTGCGCGCCAAGAGCATTCTCGACAGCGCAAAAGAAGCACTGCGTGCGAGCGAAGAGCGCTTCAGAATGATGTTCGAGCACGCACCCCATGCCTTCATCATGGTTGACACCAAAGGGGTGATTGCACTTGCCAACGCGCAGACCGAAAAGATGTTCGGCTACGGACGCGAAGAGCTGTTCGGGTGCAGTGTTGATACGCTCGTTCCCGAGCGTTTCCGCACGGAACATGCGCACCTGCGGGCGGGTTACGCCGCCGCGCCCACCGCCCGACCGATGCAAAGAGGAAGCCAGTTGTTCGCGCGCAGGAAGGACGGCAGCGAGCTGCACGTGGAAATCGGACTGAACCCGATTCAGGCCAACGGGTCGTCCTTCGTGCTCGTTTCGATCATCGACATCACCGAACGTTACCAAGGACAGCGCGCGACCGAGGAAGCGCTACGCGCCAAGACCAATTTCATGAACAACGTCACCCACGAACTGCGCACGCCGCTCAACTGCGTGATCGGCTTTTGCGAACTGCTCAAGGACGAGGATGTGGCAGGGCCACTCAACGCAAAGCAATCTGAGTTCGTCGCCGATATCCACGACAGCGGCCTGCGCCTGCTCAAACTCGTGGAGGGGATGCTGGACATGGCGCGGCTCGACACAAACGCCGAGGGACTCGAACGCGAACCGGTGGACATCGGCGCGGTGTTGCAAGAGCGCGTAGCAGCGCATCGCAATGCGACCGAGGAACGCGGCATCACTGTAGGCCTGGAGGTGGCGGCGAATGTCGGCAACGTTCCACTCGATCTGGATGCGCTGTGCCGCATGTTCGATGCGCTGCTCGACAATGCGGTCAAGTTCAACCGTGCATCCGGTATGATCATGGTCAGCGCACGGCGCGCGGACGGCAGACTGGAAATTGCCGTGGCCGACACCGGCATCGGCATCGCGTCGGCGGACCTGCCCAAGCTCTTCCAGCCGCTCGTGCAGCTTGATGCGACCCTGGCGCGCACGTACGGCGGGATCGGGTTGGGACTCACGCTGGTAAAACGGCTGGTGGAGCGGCACGGTGGCACCATTGATGTCCAAAGCGAACCAGGCAAAGGCAGTACCTTCACACTGTACCTGCCCTGCCCATAAAGGAAAAAGAGGCATGAACGAAAGAATGGAACCGGCGCGGGTGCTGGTCGTCGATGATGAGGAGCGCAACCGCAAGTTGCTTTGCAGTATGCTCGAAGCCGATGGTTACCTCGTCGAGGAAGCTGCGAATGGTGAGCAGGCGCTCGAACGCGTGCAGCGCAATCCACCCGACCTGATTCTGCTCGACATCATGATGCCGAACATCGACGGGTACGAGGTCGTGCGCACGCTCAAGGCGGATGCCGCCACCAGAGCGATCCCGGTGATCATGGTGACGGCGCTCGACGACCGCAGATCGCGCGTACATGCCCTGGAGTGCGGAGCGGAAGAGTTCGTCACCAAGCCGGTGGACCGCTGGGAGCTGCGGGTGCGCGTGAAGAATCTGCTCAAGCTCAAGGAATACGGCGATTTCCTCGCCGATTACAGCCGCATTCTCGAAACACAGGTGGAGGAGCGCACCCAACAGCTTGTCTCAAGCTACCGCGAGACCATCACCACGATGACGCGCGCCGCCGCTTACAAGGACGAGGAGACCGGCGCGCATGTCGCGCGGATCAGTTTCTACACTGAGGAACTGGCGCAGGCGCTGGGCCTGTATCCAGAGTTCTGCGACACCATCCGTTACGCGAGTCCGATGCACGACGTGGGCAAGATCGCCATACCCGATACGATCCTCGGCAAGCCGGGAGCCTTCGAACCGCACGAATGGGCCATCATGAAGACCCACGCCGCGCTGGGCGGAAAGATGCTGCGCGGTACCGATTCACCCTATCTCGTGATGGGTGCCGAGATCGCCGACAACCACCACGAACGTTGGGACGGCAGCGGCTATCCGCTGTGCCTCAAGGGCGAAGCCATACCGCTGTCGGCACGCATCATGAACGTCTGCGACCAGTACGACGCGCTGCGCTCCAGACGCCCGTACAAACCGGCGTTTTCCCACGAGAAAACAATGGAGATCATCACCGTGGGCGATGGCCGCACCCTGCCCTCGCACTTCGACCCGGCGATACTGGCGACTTTCAAGGGCTGCGCCGAACGCTTTCGTGCCATTTTCGAGGCCAACCGGGACGGGGATTGATACCGGCGTTGCGCGCCCTCAGATCGTTGCACACACCGACTGCAGCGTATTTCTGAACCAGGTGATGGCGGGGTCGCGGTGCGCGCGCTCGTGCCAGACCAGGCGCAGTGCAAAGGGCGGATAGTCGAACGGCAAAGGCAAGAACTCCAGGCCGAGCAAATCGGCGTAGCGGCGCGCAACGCGGGTGGGAAGCGTCAGCAGGTAATCCGAGTTCATCACAATCACCGGGGCCGCCAGCATATGCGGCACGGTGAGGGCAATATTAAGCGCCAGCCCGCTTTCGGCCATGCGGCGCTGCACCAGGTCCGGCAAGGTGTTGCCCTTGAGCGCCACCACCAGATGCGGCGCGGTGCAAAACTGCATAAGTGACAGTTGTGGCGGTTCGCCCTGGATGCCGGGGTGGCCCTTGCGCATCAGGCAGGCCAGGGTGTCTTCCAGCATGACCTGGGTGCGCAACCCCGGCGGGGGTGCTTCAAAATGCCCCCAGGCAACATCCACCGCGCCGCTGGTCAACGCATCGACCGGCACCACACCTTCGGTCGATTCGATGACGAGTTGCACCTGTGGCGCCGTCTGCTGCAAACGCTGCACCAGCACCGGTAGCACCACCAGCTCAAAAGCATCATTGGCCGCAATGCGAAAGGTTTTCTGGGCGCTGGCCGGATCAAAACCGGGCGGGTTTTGCAGCGTGTGCGCAATGTCGTTCAGGATGTGGCGCAGTGGCTCGATCAGCTCTTCGGCGCGCGTGGTCAGCGTGTAACCACCGGCGCCGCGCACCAGCAAAGGATCGCCCAGCCACTCCCGCAGCCTGCCCACGGCAGCGCTCATGGCCGGCTGGCTCATGTGCAGCCGCACCGCCGCACGGCTGATGCTGCGTTCTGCCAGCAGCGCGTCCAGCACCACCAGCAGGTTCAGGTTATGGCGAGGTATATCCAACATATGCAATTTATTCAATATATCCAAAATATGGATGAAATGTATCTGGTATATCAATTTTACAAATACAAGCGCCAAAACTAAGCTAGACCTGTCTCCACAACCTCCACAACCCGATCAACCCGATCAACCGACAAGGACCATCATGAAAGACCTGAAAAAACCCACCGCACCCCGCCAACGCCGCTGCCGTATGGGCGGCACCATCGCCCTGGGCCTTGTGGCACTGCTGGGCGCAGGGGCGCTGACCCAGAGCGCACTCACTGCGGACGAACGCACCCAGTACCCACCGCCCGGCCAGCTGGTCAGCGTGGGCGAGCACCGCCTGCACCTGCACTGCCAGGGCAGCGGCAAACCGCTGGTGTTGCTCGAGTCGGGCCTGAGCGGCTGGTCGCAGGACTGGGCCTTGGTGCAGCCGCAGCTGGCGCGCCACACCACCGTGTGCAGCTACGACCGCGCAGGCTATGCGTGGTCCGAGGAGGCAGAGCAGCCGCGCACCGGCTTGCTGGCGGTGGAAGACCTGCGCACCCTGCTGCGCAACGCTGGCCTGCAAGGACCGACACAAGGGCCGATGGTGGTGGTGGGACACTCCTGGGGCGGTATGCTGGCCCAGATGCTGGCGCAAACGCACCCGAACGAGGTGGCGGGTCTGGTGCTGGTGGACGCCTTGCACCACGACCAGACCGCCAGCATGGACCCGGACACCCACGCACGCTACAGCCGCAATATGCGCTGGCTGACCGGCTCTGCCACCTGGCTGGCACCCTTGGGGTTGACCCGGCTGGGCAACGCGCCAGCCTCCGTGGTGCTGGACAAGTTGCCTGCATCCGAACAACCCGCCGCCAAGGGGCTGGCCATGCAGAGCAAGAACTACCGCACGCTGTACACGGAATACATGGGCATCGACCCGGCCCTGGCCGTGGCGCGCAGCCTGCCGCCACTGCCTGCCGTGCCAACGGTCGTGCTGAGTACCAATGACCTGAGCGAATTCCCTCCGGGATGGGATACGGACTACATGCGCCAGCACTGGATAACCGGACAGCGTACACTGGCCAAGCAGACGAATGCCAAACATGTGGTCGTCGCCGACGCGGGCCACTACCTGCAACTGGAGCGACCGGAGCTGGTGGTGGCGTCGGTGCTGGAAGTACTGAAAAAAATAGGGACGCAGTCATGACTCAGCCAAACACACATAACACACACTCCGCCTTACGTACCATGGCACTGGTTGCCGGAACTGGGCTGCTGGCCATGACCGTGTGCGCGGTGGTTGCCATCGCCTTCGTTTTTGGAAAAATCATTGTTCCAGGCAACGTCATGGCTACGGTGGGCAATATTCTTGCGGGCGAGGCGCAGTTTCGCATGGGCATTGCCGCTTTGCTGGTGGTGGCGATTCTGGATGTGCTGGTGGCGTGGGCCTTGTATGTCTTTTTCGCACCGGCCAACAAGAACCTCTCCTTGCTTGCCGCATGGTTTCGGCTGGTGTACGCCGCCATGCTCGGTGTGGCGTTGTCGGGTTACACGCATGCCCTGCGACTTCTGGAGGCGGTACGCCCCGGCGCGCTGGGCGAAGTCACCCCGTTACACGCCGACGTGATGCTATCGCTGCGTGTGTTTGATGACGGATGGGCCATGGGCCTGGTGTTTTTCGGCATCCATTTGCTCATCCTCGGCTACCTGGTTTTTTGCTCCGGCTACACCCCCAAGGTACTGGGGTTCGCGCTGGCCATTGCCGGTGCAGCCTATGTGGTGGACGGTTTTGGACGATTCTTGCTCCCCCACCACAGCCTGCAACTTGCCGCATGGGTCGGGTGGGTGGAAGCGCTGTGGATGGTGTGGCTCTTGTACAGGGGATTGGCCCGGCGTGCAGCCTAGCGGGCAGTCGGGTTGTAGTTGGTCTGTAACAGGAAGTGGTCGATTTCCATCTGCATGGCCTTGGCCAGCTTGGCGTAGAGTTTGAGCTTGCGCGCGTTGTCGCGCAAACGCTCGGCCAATCGCGCGGAGATGGACAGCAGCAGCTTGGCGCCGATGTGGGGTTCGGCGGAAATCAACACCTGCAGCGAGCGGCGCGACAGGATGGCGCACAGCACATCGGTACTGGCCGTGCAGGAGGCCGAACGCGGCTCCTTGTCCACCAGCCCCACCTCGCCCACCAGACTGCCCGGCCCCAGCACCTTGAGCGTGAGCGGCTCGGTGCGGCTGACGGTGATGCTCTCGACCACGACCTCGCCGTCGAGCAGCAAGGCCATGAAACCTTCATCACCCGCATCGCCTTCCCGAATGAACGTGGTCTCGGCCTCAATGAAATACGGCACCATATAGCCCACCACCACACGCGCTTCTTCCAGCGTCAGATGCATGAGGGCGCTGGGTGCGGTCAACAGCTCGGATGCGCGCTCGAACGTCTGTTCACGGTCAAAATCAGGGGGCAAGGGAGCATGTGGGATGGCCATAAACAACTACTTTTCGTCGATGCAACAAGGGGCTGTATGTTAAACCACCCACACACGGGGATTCACGCCCCAGGATGCACGGATTGACGGATTCACGATTAGAATCACGCCCTCCAAGGAGCGTTGCAGCGGGGCTGGAAAAGCCTTCCGTCAGGCTTGGAGTACACGCTTTACAACCGTAACGACGCTCACCTGGCCATTTTTCCACAGGTGAGACGCATGTCTGAATTGTTTACCCCCCCTTTGAAACTCTCCGGTCTGGAGCCGCTGCGCATCGAAAACGGCTCCTTGTTCGTCAACATCGGCGAGCGCACCAACGTCACCGGCTCCAGGGCTTTTGCCCGCATGGTGCTCAATGGCGATTTTGAGCAAGCCCTGGCGGTGGCGCGCCAGCAGGTCGAAAACGGCGCACAGATCATCGACATCAACATGGACGAGGCCATGCTCGACAGCCAGGCCGCCATGGTGCGTTTTCTGAATCTGATCGCCTCCGAGCCCGACATCGCACGTGTGCCCATCATGATCGACTCGTCCAAGTGGGAGGTGATCGAAGCCGGGCTGCGCTGCGTGCAAGGCAAGGGCATCGTGAATTCGATCAGCATGAAAGAAGGCGTGGCCGCCTTCAAACACCAAGCCAGATTGGTGCGCCGCTACGGTGCAGCCGCCGTGGTCATGGCCTTTGACGAACAGGGCCAGGCCGATACCTATGCGCGCAAGATCGCCATTTGCGAACGTGCCTACCGCATCCTGGTTGATGAAGTCGATTTTCCGCCCGAAGACATCATTTTCGACCCCAACATATTTGCCATCGCCACCGGCATCGAGGAACACAACAACTATGCGGTGGACTTTATCGAAGCCACGCGCTGGATCAAGCAGCACCTGCCCGGCGCCAAGGTCTCGGGCGGCGTCAGCAACGTGTCGTTCAGTTTTCGCGGCAACGACCCGGTACGCGAAGCCATGCACACCGTATTCCTGTACCACGCCATCAAAGCCGGTATGGACATGGGCATTGTCAACGCCGGCATGGTGGGCGTCTACGACGATCTGGAGCCTGAACTGCGCGAGCGCGTCGAGGACGTGGTACTGAACCGCCGTGCCGACGCCGGCGAGCGTCTGGTCGAAATCGCCGAAAACGCCAAGGGTGCCGCGCGCGACGAAAGCAAGCGGCTGGAGTGGCGCGCAGCCCCCGTGCAGCAACGCCTGACCCACGCCCTGGTGCATGGCATCACCGAATTCATCGCCACCGACACCGAAGAAACCTACCGCGCCATCCTTGCTCAGGGCGGGCGGCCCTTGCAGGTCATCGAAGGTCCGCTGATGGACGGCATGAACATCGTCGGCGACCTCTTTGGCCAGGGCAAGATGTTTTTGCCGCAGGTGGTCAAGAGCGCACGTGTCATGAAACTGGCCGTCGCACACCTGGTGCCCTACATCGAGGAAGAAAAACGCCAGCAGCAGGCCGCCGGGCAGGACGTGAAGTCCAAAGGCAAGATCGTGATTGCCACGGTCAAGGGCGATGTGCACGACATCGGCAAGAACATCGTCACCGTCGTCTTGCAGTGCAACAATTTTGACGTCATCAATATGGGTGTGATGGTGCCCGCGCACGCAATCCTGGCGCGCGCCCGTGCGGAAAACGCCGACATCATCGGTCTGTCCGGTCTGATTACCCCCAGCCTGGAGGAAATGCAGGCTGTGGCCAGGGAAATGCACAAGGACGACTATTTCCGCCTGCGCAAGATGCCGCTGCTCATCGGCGGTGCCACCACCAGCCGCGTGCACACCGCCGTCAAGATCGCCCCGCACTATGAAGGCCCCGTGGTCTATGTGCCCGACGCCTCGCGCAGCGTCGCAGTGGCGCAGGGCCTGCTCGGCGCCCAGTCCGAGCGCTACATCGCCGAAGTCAGCGCCGACTACGAACGGGTGCGCCAACAGCACGCCAACAAGAAGCAGATCCCCTTGTGGCCGCTGGAGCGCGCCCGCGCCAACAAGACCGCCATCAACTGGAACACCTACCACCCCGGCGTGCCCACATTCATCGGTCGGCGCGTGTTCAAGAACTTCGACCTCGGTGCCTTGGTTCCCTTCATCGACTGGACCCCCTTCTTCCAGACCTGGGACCTGACTGGCACCTACCCGGCAATCTTCGACGATGCCACCGTCGGAGCCGAGGCGCAGCGCGTGTTTGCCGACGCGCAGGCCATGCTGAAGAAAATCGTCGAAGGCCGCTGGCTCACGGCCAACGCCATCGTGGCACTCTACCCGGCCAACAGCGTCGATGCCGACGACATCGCTTTTTATGCCGATGAAACACGCAACCAGCGCGTGCTCACCTGGCACGGCCAGCGCCAGCAGACCGAAAAACAGGAAATCGACGGCGTACAAATGCCCAGTCGCTGCCTGGCCGACTTTGTGGCGCCCGCCAGCGATGCTGTAGATGGCATACATGCAGCCGACTACGCTGGCATGTTTGCCCTGACCACCGGCATCGGTGCCGAACACCGCGCCGCAGCCTTTGAAGCCGCGCACGACGACTATTCGTCCATCCTGCTCAAGGCACTGGCCGACCGCCTGGCCGAAGCCTTTGCCGAGTTGCTACACCTGCGCGTGCGCACCGAGCTGTGGGGCTATGCCGCCCATGAGTCGCTGACCTCCACCGACCTGATCGCCGAAAAATACCAGGGCATCCGCCCGGCCCCCGGCTACCCGGCCTGCCCCGACCACCACGTCAAGCGCGACATGTTCGCCCTCTTACGCTGCGACGAAATCGGCATGCATCTCACCGAAAACCTGGCCATGTCCCCGGCGGCCAGCGTCTGCGGCTTTTACCTTGCCCACCCTGAGAGCCGCTATTTCAACGTCGGCACCATCGGCGAAGACCAGGTACAGGATTTGGCACGGCGACGGGAGAAATCGGGTCAATCTGGCTGAAACCCCCATGGGATGAGCGGGAGCGGCTATCAATTGGTAAGTGAATGCGCGCCATGATTCGCTGGATTTCGGACCTCACCTCAGGTCTTGAAGTGCTTTCGTATTTTTTGACGGTAGTGCTTGGCGTCGGGTGCATTGCTTACGTCACGTTCACGTGGGTCATCCATTGGGTCCACAACGGGCAATACCTGGCTGCGGCGACAAGCACACTGGGCGTGCTCACCGTGTCGGCATTTGCCGCGCTGCGCATGCCTATTGCCCTGTGGCTGTTCTTTGGCACAGCGGCAGTGCTGGGAACGGTATTTCTGATGGGATCAGGCAATGTCGTCTTGCCTTGACCGCTTGCCCGGCGCAGGCGCGCAGCCGCAAAACGCTGCGTTGCTGCGTGGCAGACAGCGCTGCCGTTAGAAGCCATGGAAGAACTGTTCCACGCCATCATCTGGATACTGGCGCACTGGCGGTTGGCTCTGAGTGTCGTAGGGTCTGCAACCATCACCCTGGCGCTATCGAACATGTTCATGGAATTTACAGCCGGGTATTGCATCACGGTCGTGATTTTCTCTGCGGCGTTCGGAATATATTGGCAAGGTCGAAGCGACGTCGGCGTCGGGATAAGGACCCGCGTGCCGGAGCCGAAAATTTCGAGGCCCGTCGCCTTCCTCGGACTGTCATTTGTTGGTTTGATCTGGGGTGGCCTCGTCACCGAACTATGGAAGTCTGCGTTCCTTGCAGTCCTATCGCTCATTCTGTCTGTGGCCGTTGTTGGCTTGTGGTTCGGCATGGTTCTGCGCAAGCCCATTCCACTGCAAACGCTTGCCTTCTCAGCAGGCGCGCTCATCTCCGGATTCCTGGCGGTGTTGATCCTGGCCCACTTCAATGCTTAACAAGATGGCCAATAATGCTATAAATTCAGAAGCTGCTCCCGCATGTCCTGCAAGCGCTACAGCCCGAAATGGCATACGTTCAGCCGAATCCGTCCGACTATTCCGGCATGGATTTGACCGAAAACCCGGCCATGGCCCCGAAAACCAGTGCTTTTATTCACGGATCGGTCTTTTGGAAATGGCCCGCATGGTTTTATGGAAAATAAAAAAACATGGAATATGAATGCAACCTCCAGCAGATCAGTCCCAGCCGGCACTTCTTGTTAACAAACCGGGTTGTCTTTGTATATTGGCGATTTCCAAGGTGTACCATCAAATTCTGAAAATGGCAGAGTCTTTTTGGGTACTTTAAATTGATATTTCTTCACGGTTGATTTGCTGCTGTCGATCAAATACATTGCCTCTTGATTTCCGCTTACGGAGTAGGCTGTGCCAGTCAAGAGATTTGCACTGGATTCGACCACAAGGTCTTTCTTGTTGTTTTCTTCGACTGACTCCCGACCGACCATTACGAGCCTTCCGTTGTGGAGCTTGAATTGGCTGGTGAAGCTATGGACACATTCATCCCAATGTCCACCAAATGAAAAATATATGCTTTGATTCTTGAATTCAATTTTCTGGACGGCCCAACTCCCGCTTCCCCCCATGTGTTCCATTCTTCTTGATTGATCTACAAGGATGTATTTTCCGTCAGAACCTTCTCGGAAGATGAAAATTTGTTGAAGCCGATATTTTCCTTCAAGTTGGACTAGCTGGGCATGATAAACATATCCACTGGTATCCAGAAAACCAGAACTTGAAACATCCAAATGTTTTGCATCCGGCAATGTGGAGATGAAATCATCCATTTTGGTAAACCCAGTCTCGCTAGCTTTGCCAGAAATCGAGATGCATACGAGGATGAGTAGCAATAGTGCATGCAAAATGTACATGGATTAGCCGCTAATTCAACACAGAGAGACACACCCGTGTCTCCATAAATCGGTTACGTGCACAGACGCACCACCTGCACTATAGCCTCAGAGTCGAGTAAGCCTTGATCTTTTTGGCCAGCGTCATGACGGTGGCCAGCACTTCCTCGGAGGTCTTGGCGCAGATGGCAAGCAAGCCACGGTCTTATACAATGGAACCGTTATGGTTCCATTATGGTTGGAGAGACTAATGCCTATGACGCTGACGTTGAAGAACATTCCCGATGATGTGTACGAACGGTTGCGCGTGGCGGCTGCGTTGCACCGCCGCAGCCTGAACAGCGAGGCCATTGTGTGCCTTGAAAGCGTGCTCACGCCGATCAAGATAGTCCCCGGTGAGCGACTTGCTCGAGCACGCCAACTGCGTGCCGGGTTAAGCGCAGAGTTTGGCGCCCACGATATTGATGCATTGAAGAAGCAAGGACGCCCATGATCGTCGTGGACTCAAACGTTCTGGCGTATCTGTACTTGCCGGGGGAATATACGGCAGCAGCGGAAGCGCTACTGGAACACGACCCCGATTGGGCTGCGCCGGTGCTGTGGCGCAGCGAATTTCGGAATATTTTGGCCGGATACCTGCGGCGAGGGACACTGACGTTCGAGCAGGCGCACGCACTCCAAAGTGAAGCCGAAGATTTGCTCCGTGGCGCCGAGTACGAGGTGGACTCGCGTAACGTCCTGGAACTGGTACGCGACAGCGAATGCTCCGCATACGATTGCGAGTTCGTAGCGCTCGCGATGAATCTCGGCACGAAGCTCGTGACCATGGATGGCAAAGTGCTACGTTCATTTCCAAACATCGCGGTGGCGCTCTGTGCGGGCTGACGTCGGAATCCACCGGACCCGTAGGTGCCCGTGTGGAATGACCAGTTCGACCTCACGCCCCTCTTCAGTTTCATTTGGGAACCATTAAACCAACAAAACTCCCATTTCAATAGCTATCCCCGCTCGTCCCATAAGGCTTCCAAGTCAATTCACCCCAAATTTAGCCCCCAAAATCACCCCACTACACACCACCCACCCGCCGAGACAGGGCGAATTGGGGCTGGATAGCCCCGAAATAAAGATGAAATACAGTTGTACTCCCCATGGGACAAGCGGGTACAGCTATAAATATCAAAGCACTTTACAGCACGTACAGCGCCCGTAAAACGCGCCTCACCGCGCCCTACCCCACCATCACAGCACCTCAAACACCCCCGCCGCCCCCATGCCGCCGCCGATGCACATCGTCACACACACCCGGCGGGCAGCCCGGCGCTTGCCTTCAATTTCTTCGTCAGAAATCTTGCGCGGTGTGATTCCCAGGCTCTTGCGGTGTTCTTCGATCATGGCGACCACTTCGGCGTTCGGAATGGCGTCGCGTTTGCCTTCGACGTAGTCGTATGGGTACTGTTTGGGGCATTTGTCCGTTGTAGGGATTTTCCGCTGTAGCACGCTCATTTCCGCTGTTCATCGCTCGACGACGTGCGTGTGCCAGATGGGGCATCTTTACTACCGACCGACGGCAGCAAATTGGATACTTACTTTCCGACCCAGTGCAGTAGCGGCACTTGCAAGCGTGGTCAAAGTCAAGCTTGGATCTGCTTCATCGAGTAGCCGATTCAAGGCCGCTCGGCTTGTGTGCATCCGTTTGGCCAGTTCGGTCTTGGTGATCTGCTGAACTTTCATTTCCTCGGCAATTTGCCAAGCAATAACGCGTTTTAAAGCAACAGCCGTCGCATCATCAAGGATCGCTTCTTCTTGAAGGAAGTCATCAAATCTGCTGCCGACATTCTTGTTGTCCATGGTCATCATCTCCTTTTCAACTGTTTCAACCTGTCTTTGGCTAAATCGTGGTCGTGCCCTGGCGTCTTTTGTTGTTTCTTGATGAACCCGTGCAAGAGAACCATAGTCGGCCCATCAAGGGTGAACAAGATGCGTGCAATGCGGTTACCAAGCTTGACCCTCACTTCCCAAATGTCTGCGCCCAGATGATCAACCAGCGGCATGCCCAAAGGCCAGCCGAATTGCACAGTTTTGATGTCCTCGCCAATGGTCTTGCGATTAATGGCCGGTAAATCCTTCAGCCAATCACGGACAGGCTCTGTACCAGCATCGGTGCGGAAGAACCGGACATCAAGAATGGGATTCATGGAATGGATCGTACCAACAATGATACGCCGATGCAATGCCGGGGATTTGCCTTCAGCAACTCTCAATATGGCCTTGAAAAGTCAGATTGTTACTACTTTTTATCAGGAAAATGGGCGGTTTTGGTACAGATAGCCCCACAAAACGGGGCATTCGGCTTGATTTATGACGCTCTTTTCCACCTGGAAGGTCATATTGAGAATTGCTGATTTGTCCTGTTTGAGCTTGCCTTTTTTGAGCTGTGATTCGTAATTCTTGCGGATGGTGGCGACGCCACGGTCCAGCGCCTCCTGCTTCATCTCCAGCATTTTTACCGGAATATCGGCGTTCAGGAAGTTCATGGCAATGTCGCCGCCCATGGTGCCTGCACCGATGACGGCTACGGATTTGATAGTGCGTTGCGCTGTGTCTGCGGGCATGTCCGGGATTTTTGACGTGGCACGCTCGGCCAGAAAGATGTGCTGCAACGCGCGACTCTCCGGCGTGAGCATCAGGTTGGCAAAGGTTTCGCGCTCCACGGCCAGGCCGTCGGCGAACTTGCCTTTGGTGGCGGCGGCGACGGCATCGACGCATTTGAGCGGCGCGGGATAGTTTTTCGACATGGCCTTGACCATGTTGCGCGCAAACTGGAAGTAGCCGTCGCCCTGCGGGTGCTTGCACGGCAGATCGCGCGCCAGCGGAAAGGGGCGCACATCGGCGACCGAACGCGCAAAGGCCAAGGCTTCGTCGGCCAGGGTCTCGGCGGATGTGGCGATCTTGTCAAAGAGTTTCTGGCCCGGCAGCATGGCGAGTTTTTCGCTGGGGATGGCTTCGCCGCTGACGACCATGTTCAGCGCGGCCTCGACACCCAGGAGGCGCGGCAGGCGCTGCGTGCCGCCCGCGCCGGGCGGGAAAAATTGGGGGTGGGTATCGCCGGAATAAAGAGGGAATATAGCTGTATCGCTTATGGAGAAAGCGGTAACAGCTACAAATATAAAAGCATATTACAGCAGGAAGCAGGCTATAAGCTATCCCCTTGATGAGCCTGATACAAGCGGCTACACCGGCTCGTGGTCGATTTCGTAGGCTTCGATCAAATCGCCTACCACACCAACCAGCGAATACAAGGGGTGGGTGGCATCATCCCGGACAATATCGAGCAGGTGATTCAGGAATATCGTTGCCTGTTCATAATCACTTTCGGATTCAATATGGGAAACGGGCGCAGTCGCCCTGAGCGCTTGCCAGGCAGGAATCAGTTTTTGAATATCAAGTACTGCGTTCATTTTTTCCTCCAGTGATCTTTGTCATATTCGGCATGCGTCATCACTTGCCGGATATAAATGCGTTGCTTGTCGTAATGAATAACAGTGGCAATCCGGTATTTATTACCACCAACATCGAATAATGTATAACCATCCACATAATCAGCCGAGTTGAAAGTTTTACGCAACTCGGGGAAAGATGTGGCCGTAATCTGTCCCACTTTGCGAAACCATTCTTCCAAGGCAGGTTTGGCCTGCGGGTAGCGCTCCCAGAATTCACGGATTGGTCTTTTGGAAATGGCCCGCATGGTTTTACGGAAAATAAAAAACAGGGTACATGAATGCTACCTTCAGTAGATCGGTACCAACCTGGTAGCGGCGCTTGCGGCGCACGATCTAACCTTACTCGTTAGCGCGCCTTTCTTCATTGCTCATGACGATTGCCGCGACGGCACTTCTTTTCAAATTTCTTCATTAGCCTTCTAAGTTGGATATTGTCGGCGAGGTCTGCTTCATATCCTTCATCATGGATCATCGTAGGAACGCCACGACCACAGCCCGATGCACAGCGATAGGAAGGAAGTGCGCTCTTGTCGTCGATGATTATGTATGTGGCGCTAGCAAGCGGGAAATTGCTGTGAGATTCACTATGGCATTCGAATCCTGTTGGATAGCCTTGCGGCGCATAAATTGTTCGGCAGATACCAACTTTGGCGAAATCAGTGGTCTTGTCAGAAATATAGAAAACCCCCCACATATTGTGATCAGTGGGGGGTAGTTTGTTGTTCAAAGCCTCAGCCTTTGCGTGCCATGTCATGTAGATTTCAGAGTATTCTGCCCTCTCTCCTCCAATTATTGTGTATTCGCAAGAGGACAGGTCGACGAAACTGTAAGTATAAAAAGTGGCCTCGGAAACTGCGCTACCAAGCAGCAGAAACAAGACAAACAGCGCTTTCCGTGTAGGCATGATTGCGCTCTAACTTAATGTATGGCGAAACACCCGCGTCTCCCCACCATGGCGATTATCTCCATAACATGGCCAAGCATCCACCGCAACCCCGCATGGAATAAGATTTTCAACCAACATTCCGTATACATCGACAGCCATAACGGCCCCAGAAAAACCAGCATGCCGATTTTGCACCAACCCGGTCACTGCATCGACTACGTGTGCAGACGCACCACCGGCACTATAGCCTCAGAGCCGAAGGAATTTACCTGCACTGGGCAGATTTTTATTCGCCGACATGTATACAACGCAATATGCCCATGCCCACCCGCAACCAAAGCCAGCGCCTGAGAAAACCAACAAAACTCCCATTTCAATAGCTGTCCCCGCATGTCCCATAAGGTTTACAAGCCAATTCACCCCAAATTTAGCCCCAAAACCACCCCGCCACGCACCACCCACCCGCCAACACAGGGCGAATCGGGGCTGAATAGCCCCGAAATATAGGTGAAATACAGCTGTACCGCCCATGGGACAAGCGGCAATAGCTACAAATATCGAAGCACGTTACAGCACGTACAGCGCCCGTAAAGCGCGCCTTACCGCGCCCTACCCCACCATCACAACACCTCAAACACCCCCGTCGCCCCCATGCCGCCGCCGATGCACATCGTCACACACACCCGTTTGGCCCCACGGCGTTTGCCTTCGATCAGGGCGTGGCCGGTCAGGCGCTGACCCGAGACGCCGTAGGGGTGTGGCCTACGGCGATGGCGCCGCCGTTGACGTTGAGGCGGTCTGCCGGGATGCCCAGCCGGTCGCGGCAGTAGAGCACCTGCACGGCGAAGGCTTTGTTGAGTTCCCACAGGTTGATGTCGTCCAGCTTCAACCCCAGGCGCGCGAGCACCTTGGGGATGGCGAATACCGGGCCGATGCCCATTTCGTCGGGTTCGCAACCGGCCACAGCAAAGCCCAGGAAGCGGCCCAAGGGTTTGAGGCCTTTTTGTTCGGCCAGTTTTTCGTGCGCCACGACCACGGCGCCCGCGCCATCCGAAAACTGGCTGGCGTTGCCTGCCGAGATCAGGCCGCCGGGCACCGCCGAGCGCAATCCGCTGATGGCCTCGACCGTGGTTCCGGGGCGGATGCCTTCGTCGTCGCTGACGGTTACTTTTTTGGTCATCAGGCCCATGACCTTATCGGCTACGCCCATGGTGACGGTGATGGGGGCGATTTCGTCCTTGAACAGGCCTTTTTCCAGCGCGGCGGTGGCACGCTGCTGGCTGGCGGCGCCGTATTCGTCCATGGCGGCGCGACCGATGTTGTACCGTTTGGCGACGTTTTCGGCGGTTTTTAGCATGTCCCAGTAGATTTCGGGCTTGGCTTTGAGCAAGGCCGGGTCGGTCAGCATGTGCTGGTTCATTTCCTGTTGCACGCAGGAGATGGCTTCAAATGGTTTTCTCACCCCTCGCCCGCTCGCGGGAGAGGGGCCGGGGGAGAGGGACGGAGAGGGCGCGATCAGTTGAAAGTCTTGCCAGCGGCGGCAAGTTTGGCCAGCAAGGGCGCCGGTTCCCAGAATTTGGCATCGTCCAGCGGGTTCTGGGCGAAGCGGCGCATGGCCTGGACGACGTTGAAGAGGCCCACTTCGTCGGCATATTTCATGGGGCCGCCACGGAACGGGGGGAAGCCGTAGCCGAAGATGTACACGATGTCGATGTCGCTGGCCTTGCTGGCGATGCCTTCTTCCAGAATGTGTGCGGCTTCGTTGACCAGGCTG
>JAYRRD010000211.1:0-17827 GCA_041910275.1 Rhodoferax sp. | reverse complement strand
TGACAACAAAACGCATGGTGCTCTCCTGTACTGTGCTGTTGTGTTGACTATCGACATACAGGCGCCATCTCTTGAGGCATTACTGGCGGTATGGTTTTTTATGGCTTGCGCCCCAGGCCCAGTGTGGCGCGCATCTGTTGCAGGGAAATGTGGCTTTGGGCTTGTACGGCCATGCGCGCGGTGGGTTTGATGGCGTGTCCGTAGATGATTTCAAAATCCAGCTTCAACCGTCCTTCTTCGGCGGGGTCACTCAGATGGTCGTGCAAGGCGGCGTGCAATTGTTGCAGCCAGCGCCTGCCGCGCAGGGCGGCAAAGCGCTGCGGGTACAGGTTGCGCCCGAGTTCGCGCAGCTCGGCCAGCAGGCGTTGGGGGGTGGCAAAAGTCAGGTAGAGCTGTTCCGTATCCATGACCGGATCGGCAAAACCAGCCTGCACCAGCATATCGCCCCAGTCGTGCATGTCGGTAAAGGCATGCGTCGGCGCTGGCCAGCCGTTGGCGGCGTACACGGCGTGCAACGCGCGCAGCGTACGCGGCCCCAGGCAGGAAAACATCACAAAACCTTCCGGCGCCAGCAGTTCGTGCCACTGCGCCAGCAGCGCTTGCGGATTGGCGGCCATGTGCAGCGCCATGTTCGCCCACAGCATATTCACGGGCTGGGTCGGTGCGCCGTAATGCACGGGTGCCGTAGTCCAACGGGCGGGATTCCACCATGCAGGAGATTGCTCTATTGATTTAATAGCTGCTCTCGCTTGTCCTGTAAGCTCTGGAAGAACAAAAGCCCTGGATTTTGGATAGCGTTTGGTGATCAGGGATTGTGCCTGCATGCCGCCCCGCAGCGGCTCCCAGTGGACCCAGGTCTGCGGTTGGGTAACGATCCATTCCAGGCGCTGTTCCATGCGGCGCGCCACTTCCTCATGCAGCCACGGCGAGGCGCTTGGCTGCATGCGTGCCCAGCGCGCTGCGGCGTTGGCGGAGATGGGAGGGGGGTTGTTATTGTTCACAGTGGCTTGCGAGTATATTGTTTGCGTGTTGCGCCAACTATTTCAGGTCTTATCGCGGCGTTTGCCCAGCCGCTGTGCTGTCTGCCATGCGTGGCCGACGCAGCCGGTGTGCCCGGCGTGCGTGACGGCGTTCGCGCAACCCCAGCTGCGTTGTCCTACCTGCGCCATCCCGGTCAGCGCCGGGGTACAGCAGTGTGGTGCGTGCATTCTGACACCGCCGCCGCTTGACGCCTGCCTGGCAGCACTGCCGTATGCCTACCCTTGGGCGGACCTGATTGCGCGCTTCAAGTTTCGCCAGGACCCCGGCTGGGCTGCGAGTTTTGCGGTGCTGCTGCGCGCGGCGCCCTGGGTCGAGCCTGCGCTGGAGTCTGCCGACTGTCTGCTGCCCATGCCTTTGTCCGCCCAGCGTCTGCGCCAACGTGGCTACAACCAGGCGCATGAACTGGCCTGTGCGCTGGATGCCGCGAAGGTGAAGCATGGCTTGCTGTTGCGTATCCGGGATAGCCCACCACAGCGCAGCCTGAGCCGCAGCGAGCGTGTGCGCAATGTGAAAAATGCGTACGCGGTCGATCCTTTGCGTTTCGGGGAACTCAAGGGCAAACGGGTGGTGCTGCTGGATGATGTCATGACCACGGGCGCTTCGCTGTATGCAGCAGCGCTTGCCCTGCGCGGGGCGGGGGTGGTACACATCACCGGCCTGGTGCTGGCCCGAACGGATTTACTATGTTTTTAGGTGCTGATCCCGCTTGTCCCACGGGGGCTACAGGCTGATTTGATACCTGATTTGAGGCCAAATCGAGGCTAAAAACGTGCCACGGAGGTTTTCGGGGAGCACCTGGAGTGCGGTTTTAGTGTTTTTGATATCACCGGTGATATGAAACTTGTGTGATTCAGGGTGAGCAAGGGACAGCTTTTTGGCTGCGACAATGGCGCTTATGTTTCACATCGTTCTGGTTGAGCCGGAAATTCCTCCCAATACCGGCAACATCATTCGCTTGGCGGCCAACACGGGTTCGACGCTGCATCTGGTCGAGCCTTTGGGCTTTTCCATGGAGGATCGGTACATGAAGCGCGCCGGGCTGGATTACCACGAATACGCCACGCTGCACCGCCACGCCAGCTGGGCGGCGTTTTTAGCGGCGCACAAACCTGCGCCCGAGCGGCTGTTCACCCTGACCACCCGCGCCACGCGCAGCGCGTTCAGTGTGGCGTTTCAGCCCGGCGACTGGCTGGTGTTCGGCTCGGAAACCCGTGGTTTGCCCGATGCGGTACGGGCATATTTCGCACCGGAGCAATGCCTGCGGCTGCCCATGCGCGCGGGGCAGCGGAGCCTGAATCTGAGCAACGCTGTGGCGGTGACGGTGTTTGAAGCCTGGCGGCAAAACGGGTTTACCGGATTTTCCGGGTTTGCCGATTAAAATCCGCCCAAGAGGTCCATTTACATGAGCATTTTCCGCCGCCCAGATTACACGTCCGAAGCCACCGGGTTTCTCCAGCAACTCAAGGCCAAGCAGCCCCAACTCGAAGCCCAGCAAAGCGAAGGGCGCAGCTTGTTGTGGGATAAAAACATAGACCGCACAGCCTGGGAGGGCTTTCGCGCAGCACGGGTGCCACAAAAGCCCTACGTGTACCAGACGGATACAAAGTAAGGGCCGATCAAAGGCTATATCAAGGCCAAATTCGGCCACAATCCCCGTGTATAGAGTGGGGACAGCTATCACAAGAATAGCGTATTCAATAACGCAATGACGCATATTTCCGCAGACGTGGAATTTTCCAGCCCGCAGTTGCCCAGTGTTTCGAGCGAGCCTGTTTTGCCCGATCCGGTCGCGTTGGCCAGGCTCTATGGCGAGCCGCTGTTTGTCTTTCCGCACGATTTGTACATTCCACCGGATGCGCTGGAAGTGGTTCTGGAAGCCTTTGAGGGGCCGCTGGACTTGCTGCTGTACCTGATTCGCAAGCAGAATTTCAATATTCTGGACATTCCCATGGTCAGCGTCACCCGGCAGTACCTGCTGTACGTGGAGCACATCCGCCAGCGTAACCTGGAACTGGCGGCAGAATATTTGCTGATGGCCGCCATGCTGATCGAAATCAAGTCGCGCATGCTGCTGCCGCCCAAGAAACACGCGGATGGCCAGGAGGCGGAAGACCCACGCGCTGCGCTGGCGCGGCGCTTGATTGAATACGAACAGATGAAACTGGCGGCAGTGCAGCTCAACGCCTTGCCCCAACTGGGGCGGGATTTCCTCATCGCCGGGGCTGTCGTCGTGAAAACAGCGCAAGCGCTCTACCCCGATGTCACGCCTGCGGATCTGCAAGCGGCCTGGGGCGATATTCTCAAGCGCGCCAGGCTGGTGCAACACCACAAAATAACCCGCCAGGAACTCTCGGTGCGCGAACACATGGGGCTGGTGCTCAGGAAGTTGCAGGGGCGGCGTTTTGTCGGTTTTGAAGATTTGTTTGACCCGGCCAGCGGCATGCCTGTGCTGGTGGTGACTTTCATCGCCCTGCTGGAGCTGGCCAAGGAAACACTGATAGAAATCACCCAGGCCGAAGCCTTTGCCCCGATTTACGTGCGCCTGGCCTATGCGCCCACCTGATCGGACGCCCGGATGCACGGCATGGTGTGAGAGATGCGGTTAGTATTCGGCCCGGTTTCGAAAAATATCTTCCTCTCATGACCATGGCCCAAGAACCTTCCGCCAATGCAGAATCCGCAGCCGCATCTCCCTACGGCACACTTCCGCCCGCATCCCCCATGGCCAGCCGCAAGCCCATCAGCTTGCCGCGTTTGCTGGAAATGCATTCCCGCAACGAAAAAATCACAATGCTGACAGCGTACGATGCCACCTTTGCCGCCGTCGCCGACGCCGCCGGGGTGGAATGCATCCTGGTGGGGGACTCTTTGGGCATGGTGTGTCGCGGTCTGCACAGCACGGTGGGCGTCACGCTGGAGGACATGCGCTACCACACCGAGTCGGTGGCCCGAGGGTTGCGGCGCTCGCAAGGCACGGCCTGGCTGATCGGGGATTTGCCCTTTGGCACTTACCAGGAATCCCGCGAACAGGCGTTTCGCAGTGCATCGGTGTTGATGCAGGCCGGGGCGCACATGGTCAAGCTCGAAGGCGGGGGCTGGACCACCGAAGTGGTGCGCTTTCTGGTGGAACGCGGCATTCCGGTCTGCGCGCATCTGGGGCTGACCCCGCAGACCGTACACGCGCTGGGGGGCTACCGGGTGCAAGGCAAGACTGCGGCCAGCGCCGAGACGCTCAAACGCCAGGCCCACGCGCTGCAAGATGCCGGGGCTTCGATGGTGGTGCTGGAGATGGTGCCGGCCAACCTGTCGCGCGAACTCACCCTGGAGCTGTCGCACTGTGCCACCATCGGTATTGGCGCAGGCAGCGGCACCGCCGGACAGGTGCTGGTGTTGCACGACATGCTGGGCGTCAATCTGGGTAAAAACCCCAAGTTTGTCCGCAATTTCATGCAGGATGGCAGCAGCATTCGCGGCGCCATGGAGGCGTATGTTGCCGCTGTCAAGAATGGCAGTTTCCCGGTTGATGCCGTGCATGCCTGGTAATCTGGTAAGAGGAGAAAGATAAATGGTCGTTGTTCATACCTTGGCGGACTTGCGCCAGCACCTGGGCGCATTTCGCCACCCGGCTGTCGTACCCACCATGGGCAATCTGCACGCCGGGCATCTGGCCCTGGTGCGCCAGGCCAAGCCGCTGGGCGATGTGACGGTTTCCACCATTTTTGTCAACCGGCTGCAATTCGCACCGCACGAGGACTTTGATTCCTACCCGCGCACACTGGACGCAGACTGCCAGCAACTCGAAGCCGCTGGCTGCGATCTGGTGTTCGCTCCGCTGGAAGCCGAGATGTATCCACAGCCGCAAACCTTCAAGGTGCAGCCTGCATCCGACCTGGCCGACATTCTGGAGGGGCATTTCCGGCCCGGTTTTTTCATTGGCGTGTGTACCGTGGTATTGAAACTGCTGGCGTGTACCCAGGCGCGTGTTGCCCTCTTTGGCAAGAAGGACTACCAGCAGCTGATGGTCATTCGCAACATGGTCAAGCAATTTGCCATGCCGGTGGAAATTGTCGGCGGAGAAACCCAGCGCAGCGCCGATGGTCTGGCCTTGTCGTCGCGCAACGGCTACCTCAGCCCGGCGGAGCGCCAGCAGGCGGTGCAGCTTTTTGCCACGCTCACCCACATCGTTGAAACCCTGCGGGCAGGCCATTCCCTGGGAGCAGCCGACATCAGCAGCCTGGAATCACAGGCGATGCAAAACCTCAACCGCGCCGGATGGAAACCCGACTACGTGGCGATACGGCGCCAAAGCGATCTGCAAGCCCCCCGTGCGGGAGATGCGCTGGTGGTGCTGGCTGCGGCCCGGCTGGGTGCAACCCGGCTGATCGACAATCTGGAAGTCTAGGCCCGGATAATCCTGGCCATCCTGGTCAAAGCACCAGGACGGCTCTGAAATCATTGACGTTGGTGTACGTCGGGCCAGTGATGAACAGGTCGTCCAGGGCAGCAAAGTAGCCATAGGCGTCGTTGCGTTCCAGGCAATCGTCCAGGTCCACGCCCTTTTCTGCGGCACGGTTTACAGTATCCGGCGCAACCCAGGCACCGGCGTTGTCCTGTACGCCGTCAATGCCATCGGTGTCCGCAGCCAGTGCGTACACACCCGGCTGCCCTTGCAGCGATTGGGCCAAGCCCATGCAAAATTCTCCCGCACGCCCTCCCTTGCCACGCGGTCTGCCTGCTGCTTGTGGGCGCAAGGTGACGGTGGTTTCGCCGCCGCTCAGGAGCACGCAGGGACGGGAAAATGGCTGTCCACGCAGTGCCACGGCGCGTGCCAGGGCGGCATGCACCCGCCCCACTTCGCGCGATTCACCTTCCATGGCATCGCTCAGAATGTGGGCCTCCAGACCGGCGGCACGTGCGGCTTTGGCGGCGGCCTCGAGCGATTGTTGGGGCGTGGCGATCACGCGCACGGTGTTGTTCTCCCATTGCGCCGCACCCGGCTTGGGGGTTTCCAAAGTGCCATTCTGCAAGCCTTGCAACACATCCTTGGGTACGTCAATGCGGTAGCGTTGCACTATCTGCAAAGCCTGGGCGCAGCTGCTGGAATCAGGGACGGTCGGGCCGCTGCCGATGCTTGCAGGATCGTCTCCGGGAACATCGCTGATGGCCAGGGTCACCACCCGTGCGGGTGCACAGGCCAGTGCCAATCGACCACCCTTGATGGCCGAGAGGTGTTTGCGCACGCAATTGATTTCGGTGATGGTGGCGCCACTTTCCAGCAAAGTCTGGGTGATGCGTTGCTTGTCCGCCAGCGAAAGACTTCCGCCCGGCCATTGTGCTGGCAGGCTCAGGAGTGCGGATGCGCCTCCCGAGACCAGAAAAATAACCAGGTCATGCACACCCAGACCCTGCGCCATGGCCAGCATGCGCTGCGCGCCCTGCATACCTGCTGCATCGGGTATGGGGTGGGCCGCCTCAAGGATTTCAATGCGCCCTGATCGTGCTGGCGGTGTATGCCCGTAGCGTGTGAGTACCAAACCCCGCAATGGTGCCGTTGCGGGCCATGCGGCCTCCAGAGCCTGCGCCATGGCGGCACTGGCTTTGCCTGCGCCCAGCACCAGCGTACGGGCGTCCGGGTGGCTGGGAGGACTGGGTAAATATTCAGCCAGCACCAAGCCTGGCTGCGCCCGGTGCACGGCAGCCCGGAACAGCATGACAAGAAATCCGCGTGGGTTGGCATAGGGATCGGCGAGGGGATCGGGGAGGGGCATGGTGCGGTTCCTTCTGGCAAATTTAACGACCGGGCCATCCAGTTCTGGTATCCTCCGCGTCCAGACTGGTCAACCACCAAGTCTTCGACCCCGTTGAGGGGTCTGCGGTTGATCCGCAACAATTTCCCAATCCCAATTCAACCTACGAGGATAATATGAAACGCACCATTTTGGCTGCCCTGTCAGTTGTTAGCACTTTCGCTGTAACCATGCCCGCTTTTGCCGACCAGGCACTCGCCACGGCAAAAAACTGCATGGCCTGCCACGCAGTTGACAAAAAAGTGGTGGGACCTGCCTACCAGGAAGTAGCCAAGAAATACGCAGGTGACAAGACTGCAGCGGACAAGCTGGCTGCCAAGATCGTTGCTGGCGGAACCGGCGTCTGGGGCGCTATCCCCATGCCCGCCAACCCCCAGGTCTCTGAAGCCGAAGCCAAGAAGCTGGCTGCTTGGGTGTTGTCGGTCAAGTAAACTGCTACTTCAGCTGAATCAAGCTGAACAAGAAGCCCGCCTATGGCGGGTTTTTTTTGGTTTTAGATCAAAGTCAACCCCATGCTGCGCTACACCACCCTTGCCGTTACACCGTTTCAACAAAATTGCTCGCTTGTCTGGTGTGACCAGACCAAGCAGTGTGCGGTGATTGATCCGGGCGGGGATATAGAGCGGATATTGGCCGAGGCCCAGCGCCTGGGTGTGACGGTGATGCAAATCTGGTTGACCCACGCACACATTGACCATGCCGGAGGGGTTGCAGAATTGGCGCAAAAGTTGAACTTGCCGATCATTGGCCCGCACCGGGGGGATCAATTCTGGATTGACGGACTGCCACAACAAAGCCGGATGTTCGGCTTTGCCCCCGTGCAGACTTTCAAGCCCACGCGCTGGCTGGAGGAGGGCGACAGCGTCGGTGTTGGCAATTGCACGCTCTCGGTGCTGCACTGTCCCGGACACACCCCCGGCCATGTGGTGTTTTATTCCGCAGAGATCAAGCGTGCTTTTGTGGGCGATGTGCTGTTTGCCGGCTCCATCGGGCGCACCGATTTTCCCCAGGGTGACCAGGACACCCTGATCGCCAGCATCCGGCAACGTCTGTGGCCTTTGGGCGATGACACGGTTTTTATTCCCGGGCATGGACCCGAGAGCAGTTTTGGCGAGGAGCGGCGCACCAATCCCTTTGTTGCCGATACCTACAACTTCTGATTTTTCATCCCATCCCTATGTCTGATATCCAATCCATTGATCCGGTCTCCAAAGCCGAAATCCTGGCACAGGCGCTGCCGTATATCCGCAAATTCCACGGCAAAACCATGGTCATCAAGTACGGTGGCAATGCCATGACCGATCCGGCCCTGCAAGCCGATTTTGCCGAGGACGTGGTGCTGCTCAAGCTGGTGGGCATCAACCCCGTGGTTGTGCACGGCGGTGGTCCGCAGATTGAAAATGCACTCAAACGCCTGGGCAAACAGGGCGCATTCATCCAGGGCATGCGCGTGACCGACGCAGAAACCATGGCCGTGGTGCAATGGGTGCTCGGTGGCGAAGTGCAGCAGGATATTGTGGGACTGATCAACCAGGCTGGCGGCAAAGCCGTCGGACTGACCGGACGGGACGGCGGCATGATCCGGGCCAAAAAACTGAAAATGCTGGACCAGGCAGACCCGAGCGTAGAACACGATGTGGGGCAAGTGGGTGATATCGTGAGCATTGACCCCAGCGTGGTCAGAGCCTTGCAGGACGATGCGTTCATTCCGGTTATCAGCCCGATTGGTTTTGGCGAGAACAACGAAAGCTACAACATCAATGCCGATGTCGTGGCGGCCAAACTGGCAACCGTACTCCAGGCGGAAAAATTGCTGATGCTCACCAATATCAGCGGTGTGCTGGACAAGAACGGAGAGTTGCTGACCGACCTGTCCGCACGGCGTATCGACGAATTGTTTGCCGATGGCACCATCTCGGGTGGCATGCTGCCCAAAATTGCCGGTGCACTGGATGCGGCCAAGAGCGGAGTCAAGGCCGTGCACATCATCGACGGGCGCGTGCCCCACGTGCTGCTGCTCGAAATCCTGACCGAGCAGGCTTTTGGCACCATGATCCGCTCGCATTGAAGCCAATGCAGAAGGATTTAGAAGTTCCACTCTAGAAAGTTTGAATGCCCAGTCTATTGGCCAGAACTCATGCAAAATAGCACGGTCGTTCTTTTTTGCATTTTTCTGGATTTATTGATTTGAACACTCCCCCTACCAAGTCCGAATTGCCCCATGACGATACGCAGGTGGCGCGCCCACTGCACAAAGGACAACAAACCAAGCTGGCCATCATTGATGCAGCACTCGGCTTGGCAACCCGTATGGGGCTACAGAGTTTGAGCATCGGCGCACTGGCCGAAGCCACGCAAATGAGCAAATCGGGCGTTTTCGCCCACTTTGGTTCACGGGAAGAATTGCAGATTTCGGTCATCCGGGAGTACCACGACCGCTTCGAACAGGAAGTATTTCATCCTGCCATGCACGAAGCGCGCGGATTGCCGCGCCTGCGGGCACTGTTTGCGAACTGGATGCGGCGCACTTCGGCGGAGATTGACTCCGGTTGCCTATACATCAGCGGCGCCGTCGAATTCGACGACCGGCCCGGCCCCGTGCGGGATGCGCTGGTCGCATCGGTACAAACATGGTTTGCGGCGTTCTTGCGCGCCATCCAGATTGCCAAGGAATGCCAGCATCTGCGCAGTGATGTCGATGAACGGCAAATGTCATTTGAAATTCACGGACTGATTCTGGCTTTGCACTACGAAGCCCGCTTTTTAAGAAATCCCGATTCAGCCGACCGCGCCCATAAAGGTTTCGAGAGCATTCTGGCGCGCAACGGTGCCAAGCCCTGAAACCCTTGCTTCCCGTTGCCTCCCGTTTTCCTCCGTTTTTCTGTTTTCTTTTTCCGATCCTTTGTTCAACCAGGAGTAATGCACCATGCCAACCTACACCCCACCGCTGCGCGACATGCAATTTGTGATGCACGAGTTGCTCAAGATCACCGACGATCTGAAGCAAATCCCCCGGCACGCGGAAATCGATGCCGATACCATCAACCAGGTGCTGGAAGAAGGTGGCAAGTTTGCTTCCCAGGTGGTGTTTCCGCTGAATGTCAGCGGCGATGAAGAGGGATGCACCTACAACGCTGCCACGCGCGAAGTCACGACCCCCAAGGGCTTCAAGGAAGCCTATCGCCAGTACTGCGAGGCAGGTTGGCCGGCACTGGGCTGCGAAGAAGAGTTTGGTGGCCAGGGCTTGCCCTTCGTCGTCAACCAGATGTTTTACGAAATGCTCAACAGCGCCAACCAGGCCTGGTGCATGTACCCCGGTCTGACGCATGGCGCGTATGCGGCATTGCACGCCCACGGCACCAAGGAGCAGCAGCAGACGTATCTGCACAAGATGACCCACGGCGAGTGGACGGGAACCATGTGCCTGACGGAACCCCACTGCGGCACCGATCTGGGCCTGATGCGCTCCAAGGCCGTTCCGCAGGCCGATGGCACCTACAAGATCACGGGCGAAAAGATTTTCATCAGCGCCGGGGAACACGATATGGCCGACAACATCATCCATCTGGTGTTGGCCCGCCTGCCTGACGCACCGCCCGGAATCAAGGGTGTGAGCCTGTTCATCGTGCCCAAATTCCTGGTCAACGCCGACGGTTCCCTGGGTGCGCGCAATGGTGTTTATTGCGGTGGCATCGAACACAAGATGGGTATCAACGGCAATGCCACAGCACAAATCGTGCTGGAAGACGCCATTGGCACCATGGTCGGTCAGCCCAACAAGGGCATGCAAGGCATGTTCGTGATGATGAACGCGGCCCGTCTGGGTGTTGGCAACCAGTCTCTTGGTCAAAACGAAGTGGCCTACCAGAACGCCCTGGCGTATGCGAAGGAGCGCATCCAGATGCGCGCCCTCTCCGGCCCCAAGGCCAAGGACAAGCCCGCCGATCCGATCATCGTCCACCCGGATGTACGCAAAATGCTGCTGACCGCCAAGGCCTATGCCGAAGGAGGCCGTGCGTTGACAACCTACTGCTCGATCCTGCTCGAAAAAGAAACGTACCACCCGGACGAAAAGGTGCGCAAGGACTCTGGCGAAATATTGGCGCTGCTGACGCCGATTGTCAAAGCCTTCCTGACCGATAACGGCCACATCGCCACCAACGCCTGCATGCAGGTGTTTGGCGGACACGGCTTCATCAAGCAAAACGGCATGGAGCAGTTTGTGCGCGACAACCGCATCAACATGATTTACGAAGGCACCAACACCGTGCAATCGCTGGATTTGCTGGGCCGCAAGGTTCTGGGCAACAACGGCGCCACGCTCAAGAAATTCGGCAAGATTGTCGGTGCATTGGTGATGGAAGAAGGCGTCAACGAAAAGATGGCCGAATTCATCACCCCCATCGCGATACTGGCCGATCAGATGACCAAATTCACGACCGAAATCGGCTTCAAGGGTTTCCAGAATGCCGACGAAGTGGGTGCTGCCGCAGTGGACTACTTGCGTGTAGCCGGGCACCTGGTTTTTGGTTATTTCTGGGCACGCATGGCACAGGTGGCCTTGCGCCAGATCGCCGCCGGCAACACCGATCCGTTCTATCTGGCCAAGGTACAGACGGCACGCTTTTATTTTGCCAAGCTGTTCCCGGAAACCGCTACTTTAATGCGCACAGCGCGTGCCGGCAGCAAGGTTTTGATGGATACTGATGCCGCTTTAGCCTAAGCGACTCCCCCTCATATTTTGAAAGGAAATTACCATGCTTCGTTCACTCGTTATTGCCTCTTTCGCCTTGTCCGCCGTATCCGCTATGGCGCAAATGACCCCTGTGGGTTTGTGGAAAACCCTCTCCGACGACGGAAAGATAGAGAAATCCGAAGTGCGCATCGTCGACAACAACGGCATCGTTTCCGGCAAGATCGAGCGTATTCTCGACCCCAAGGCCAAGCCGGGGGAGCTGTGCGACAAGTGCACCGACGAACGCAAGGATAAACCCATGCTCGGTCTGGAAATCATCCGGGGCATGAAAAAGGTTGAAGGCAAGGACGTCTGGGAAGACGGCAAGATTCTTGACCCCGAAAACGGCAAAGACTACACCTTGCGCCTCACGCCTGTCGAAGGCGGAAAGAAACTCGAAATGCGTGGCTCGTTCTTTGGCATCGGACGCACACAGACCTGGATACGCATTCAGTAGTTGATCGAAAACTGACTCCGGCTTGTCCGGTTTGCAACCTCCCCCGTCAGGGGGTGCGGGTTGAAACAAACAAAACATTTACAGGAAATATTTATGTCCCGTTTTCAAGTTAGGAAAGTCGCTGTGCTCGGCGCCGGCGTCATGGGTGCACAGATTGCGGCGCACCTGGTCAACGTCAAGGTGCCCGTGGTACTGTTTGACTTGCCCGCCAAGGAAGGCTCCAAAAATGGCATCGTCAGCCGTGCCATCGAGGGCTTGAAAAAACTCAAACCCGCACCTCTGGGCGTGGCTGCGGATGCTGCGCTGATCGGGCAGGCCAATTACGAAGAAAATCTGGAAGAGTTGCGTTCGTGTGACCTGATCATCGAAGCCATTGCCGAGCGCATGGACTGGAAGCTCGATCTTTACAAAAAGATTGGCCCGTTCATCGCCCCGCACGCCATCGTCGCCAGCAATACCTCGGGCTTGTCGATCACCAAACTCAGCGAAGCGCTGCCGGAAGAAATCAAACCCCGTTTTTGCGGCATCCATTTCTTCAACCCACCGCGTTACATGGCCTTGGTGGAGCTCATCAACACGCCGACCACGGCACCCGCTTACCTGGATGCGCTCGAAGTGTTTGTGACCAGCACCCTGGGCAAGGGTGTGGTGCGCGCCAAGGATACACCCAACTTTATCGCCAACCGCGTCGGCGTTGCCGGCATGCTGGCGACCATGAAGGAAACCGAAAATTTTGGCCTGAGCTTCGATGTGGTTGATGACCTCACCGGCAAGAAGCTTGGCCGCGCCAGCTCGGGCACCTACCGCACTGCCGACGTGGTGGGTCTGGACACCATGACCCACGTCATCAAGACGCTGCAAGACACCCTGAACGCGCAGACCGATCCGTTTTACGAGTCCTTTGCCACGCCCGAAGTGCTGAAAAAATTGCTGGAGCTGGGCCACCTTGGCCAAAAGACCAAGGCAGGCTTTTTCAAGAAAGTCGGGCGTGATGTGTTGCGCTTCGACCTGTCCAGCGCAGACTATGTGCCCGCCGGACAAAAGGCCGATGAAGTCTATGCCCGCATGCTCAAAAAACCCGCTGCCGAACGCCTGAAGTTGCTGCGTGAGAGCGAAGGTCCACAAGGCCAGTTCCTGTGGGCCATTTTGCGCAACTCTTTCCACTACGCTGCCGTGCATCTGGAGTCGATTGCCGACAACGCCCGCGATGTGGACTTTTGCATGCGCTGGGGCTTTGGCATGAAGCAAGGCCCGTTTGAGCTGTGGCAAGAGGCTGGCTGGCTGGAAGTTGCAAAGATGGTGCAGGAAGACATTGACGCAGGCAAGGCGCTGTGCAAGGCACCCTTGCCGGACTGGGTGTTCAAGGGTCCAGTCGCCGATGCAGGCGGCGTGCATACCGCGCAAGGCTCCTGGAACCCTGGCAAGCGCGTGTTTGAAGCACCGCGCAATCTGCCGGTCTATGCGCGCCAGCATTTCCCCGAAAGCGTGTTTGGTGCCAACGCACCCTCGGCCACCACTGCAGGCAAGACCTTGCACGAAGACGAGGCCATTCGCCTGTGGACGCTGGACGATGCGGTACTGATAGCCAGCATCAAGACCAAGATGCACGCCATCGGCCCCGGAGTTGTCGAAGGGCTGGACCAGGCGATTGACATGGCCGAAAAGGATTACGAAGGTCTGGTCATCTGGTCGCCCGACGATCTGTTTTCTGCCGGTGCCGACCTGCAATCCATGCTGCCCGTGTTCATGGTCGGCGGTGCCAAGGCGATTGATGGCGCAGAAGCCGAAATGCAGCGCGTCATGCTCAAGCTGCGCTACGCCAACGTGCCCACCGTCGCCGCCATCCGTGGTCTGGCGCTGGGCGGCGGTTGCGAAATGGCCGTGTATGCGTCCAAACGTGTCGCCGCCATGGAAAGCTACATCGGTCTGGTCGAAGTCGGCGTCGGTCTGGTGCCAGGCGCTGGTGGCCTGACCTACATCGCGCGGCGTGCTGCGGAAAACGCCGCCAGCTCCACGGGCAAGGACATTTTGCCGTTCCTGACCGAAGGCTTTACGGCTGCGGCCATGGCCAAGGTCGGCACTGGCGCTCTGGACTCGCGCAAGCTGGGCTATCTGCTGGAGAGCGATGTGATCGTGCCGCACAAGGACGAGCTGCTGTTCATTGCCATCAGCGAAGCCCGCGCCATGTTCAGCGCAGGCTACCGCGCACCGCACAAGCGGTCGTTTGCCGTCGCCGGGCGCAGTGGCATTGCCACCATCAAGGGCCAACTGGTCAACATGCGCGATGGCGGTTTCGTCAGTGCGCACGACTTTCATATCGCCAGCCTGATTGCCGAAGTGGTGTGTGGCGGTGAGGTCGATGCCGGTTCTTTGGTCACGGAAGAGTATCTGATGACGCTCGAGCGCAAGGCTTTCTGCTCGCTGCTGACGCATCCGAAAACGCAGGAACGCATCATGGGCATGCTGTCCACCGGCAAGCCGGTGCGCAACTAGGATGACAGCCAGCACCGCCCCGCAGCGGCCCAACCGGCTGGTGCGCGCCCTGCGCATGCTGGAGCGCGTCCCTAAACCGGCGCGCCCCTGGCTGCGCAACCGCGTGTTGCAGCGCGCGGTGCCGTTCACCGGCACCGCAGGGCTGAACTACACCCTGATGACACCCGAGCGCGTCGAAATTGCCATCGCCAACCAACGCCGCGTGCAAAACCACATTCAGGGCGTACACGCCGCTGCCATGGCGCTGCTGGCGGAAACCGCCACTGGCATGGTGGTGGGCATGAATGTGCGCGACGATTGCCTGCCTTTGGCCAAGCAAATGCGTATTGACTTCAAAAAACGCGCGGTGGGCGCCTTGCGCGCCACTGCCACGCTAACCCCTGAGCAACGCGCAGAAATGCAGCAAAAGGACAAGGGCGAAGTCACCGTGCCGGTGCGTGTCACGGACGAATCGGGTGCAGAGCCCATTGAGTGTGAATTTATCTGGGCCTGGATTCCGTCAGGCCCACGCAAGACCAAAGACCATCCGGGACACAACCGCAGTCCCGAACCCATGAAGGAAAAGCAATGAAACAAATTCAAGACGCCTACATCGTCGCCGCAACCCGTGCGCCGATTGGTCGCTCGCAACGCGGTTATTTCCGCAACACCCGGCCCGACGAATTGCTGGTCAAGGTGTTGCAAGCCGCCATGGCCCAGGTGCCCAGCCTGGATCCCCAGTCCATCGAAGACCTGATCTGTGGCTGCGCCATCCCCGAAGGCCAGCAGGGCCTGAACATCGCCCGCTTGGGCGCGGTGCTGGCCGGATTGCCCACCGGCGTGGGTGGTATCACGATCAACCGTTTCTGCGCCTCGGGCCTGTCGGCCGTGCAGATGGCTGCTGACCGCATCCGCGTCGGCGAAGCCGATGTCATGATCGCCGCCGGGGTCGAGAGTATGAGCATGGTGCCCATGAGCGGCAACGCGCCCTCGCTGTCGCCCGCCATTTTCGAGAAGGATGAAAACATCGGTCTGGCTTATGGCATGGGTCTGACAGCGGAAAAAGTGGCCAACCAGTGGAAGGTCAGCCGCGAAGCGCAGGACGCCTTTGCCGTCGAATCGCACCGCCGTGCATTGGCCGCCCAGGCTGCCGGACACTTCGCCGATGAAATCACCCCCATCGAAGTCGTTGACCGCAGCCCCGACCTGGAAAACGGCACGGTCATCGAAAAGCGCCGCACCGTTTCGCTGGACGAAGGCCCCCGTGCCGACACCAGCCTGGAAGGTCTGGGCAAGCTGCGTCCTGTGTTTGCCGGGCGCGGCTCGGTGACTGCGGGCAACAGCTCGCAAACCTCGGACGGCGCAGGCGCCTTGATCCTGGCCAGCGAAAAGGCCGTCAAGCAGTATGGTCTGACACCGCTGGCACGCTTTGTCAGCTTTGCCTCCAAGGGTGTGCCGCCGCACATCATGGGGATCGGCCCGATTGAAGCCATTCCCGCAGCGCTGCGCTATGCCGGCATCCAGCAAGGCGACCTGGACTGGATCGAGCTGAACGAAGCCTTTGCCGCACAGTCGCTGGCAGTGGTGAACTCGCTGGGCCTGGACCCGGCCAAGGTCAACCCGATGGGCGGCGCCATTGCACTGGGCCATCCGCTGGGCGCCACCGGCGCGATCCGGGCGGCAACCGTGGTCCACGCGCTCAAGCGCAACCAGCTGAAATACGGCATGGTCAGCATGTGCGTCGGCATGGGCCAGGGTGCCGCAGGTATCTTTGAGCGCGTATAAAATTCGCAGCCCTACACCTGCACCGAGGCCACCGTGAGGTGGCCTTTTTGCTTGACCTACAGCTTGACCTACAGTTAGTTTTTGATGAAAACCCATCCTTTTGACAAGGCCGTCAAGTTGACGGCACAGGACGACGGTAGCTGGCTGGGCCATACCAGCGCCGCCTACGCCAATATGGTTGGTCCATTTGGTGGCGTCACGGCAGCACAGGCCATCAAAGCCGTACTGATGCACCCGCAGATACTGGGCGAGCCCATTTCGCTGACCGTCAATTTTGCCGCCGCCCTGACCGACGGACCCTATGTTGTACAGGCGCGGGCTGCGCGTACCAACCGCTCAACCCAGCATTGGATCGTTGAAATGCTGCAATTCGGGCAAACCGTCCTGACGGCAACCGTCGTCACGGCACAGCGGCGCGAAACCTGGAGCCTGGACGAAGAAACCATGCCCGCGTGTCCCTTGCCGGACCAGGTTCCCCTTCCCAAGGTGGAAGCGCCGATGGAATTCGTGAAACGCTACGAACAGCGTCCCATCGTCGGCGGTTTACCCGAGGTCTGGGACGCCAGCGGCCACAGCAGCCTGTCGCAGCTGTGGGTGCGCGACAACCCGCCACGCCCCCTGGATTTTGTCTCCCTCACCGCCATCGCCGACATCTTCTTTCCGCGTGTGTTCATCCGCCGCTCGACCCACGTGCCCGTTGGCACCGTGTCGATGACCGTGTACTTTCATGCCAACGGCCAGCAACTGACCGACACCGGCACGGGCTACCTCCTGGGCCAGGCGCGCGCGCAAGCCTTTCGCAACGGCTACTTCGACCAGACCAGCCAGCTGTGGAATGAAGTCGGCATCCTGCTGGTGACCACGCATCAGGTGGTGTATTACAAGGAATAGCGGCTGCCAGCACGCACCAACACGCATGCATCAATGGTGGTGGCCGTGCTCGCCATGCACGTGCCCGTGGGCGATTTCCTCGGCCGTGGCGGCACGCACGTCCGCCACCTTGACGGTGATGCGCAGGGTTTGTCCCGCAAAGGGATGATTGGCGTCCAGATGCACCTCCGGCCCCTTGATCTTGATGACGTTGTAGATGCGATCCGCACCATCTTCGTCGCGGATTTGCAGCTGGCCGCCCACCTTGACTCCGGGCGGGAAGTCCTTTTTGGCGATGGTTTTCACCCTGGATTCGTCGCGTTGACCAAAGGCGTTTTCGGGCGTCAGGGTCAATGTCACCTGGTAGCCGCTCTCCTGGCCATCCAGCGCGGCCTCGACACTGGAGAAGATATTGCCATAACCACCGTGCAGGTAGACCGTGGGGTGGCTGCCGTCGTCAATAAGCCTGCCGCTGGCGTCGTTCACTTTGAGGCGCAGGGTCACGGCGGTGTCTTTTGCAATTGGCTCATATTGGGTTTTGAGGTCATGTTTCCGGCTGCAACAGAATTTCAAGGAGAGACCCCAATAGAGCGCGTCCACGCCGCCTCGCGTTGTGAACGAACTCAAAGAAGCTCAGATAAATGGGCAATTTTTCTTGGG
>JAYRRD010000210.1:0-31288 GCA_041910275.1 Rhodoferax sp. | reverse complement strand
ACGCCATACGGCTTTTGATTTCCGGGTGGCGGCTCAACCGGTTGACAAATTCTTCGTCGCTCATTCGGGTCTGTTCCATCTCGCATCGCTTTCTGTTTCAATGGGCAGACTTTAACGCGCATCACTTTGAATCGCACCCCCTTTGATATCCTTTCCGATGGCTTGTGCCAGCAAGGAGTCCGGGCCTTCCGTGCCGATGATGGCTCGTGCCAATAGCCAGTAGGAGAAACCAGCCATGAACAGCACTACGCCATACAGCGCCGTTGGCAGTGCGGTGAAGTGGTTTTCTCCCATCCATCCGGTCACAAAAGGCAGCAAGGACAGCCAGAACAACAAATGCAGATTGGCCCACAGCACACTGCCGCTGACACGATGGGCAGCGTGCAGCATGTGGTGGTGGTTGTTCCAGTAAATGCCAATGTAGAAATACGACAGGATGTAACTCAAAAACACTGGCAGCAAGGGTTTGAGGGTCTCCAGTCCGTCGCCATGTGGCACCTTCAATTCCAATACCATGATGGTGATGATGATGGCCATTACGCCATCGCTAAATGCTTCAAGTCGGCTTTTGTGCATGATTAAGCGCGCAATTTTCGTAAAAGTGTTCTTACAGTTTACGGTGGCTCAACGCCCCAAAGCCTCGACCACCAGACGCGCCGTGGCTTCGCCCGAGAAGTTTTGCTGGCCCGTGATGAGGTTGCCGTCACGCACGGCAAAGCTGCGCCACAGACCGGATTGCACATAATTGGCGCCGAGTTCGCGCATTTTGTCCTCGATCCGCCAGGGCATGAGGTGCTGCCCCTGCGGCAGCAGCTTGTAGCTCCAGACGGCGTTGTCGGCAAAATCCTCTTCCACATTGGCAAAGCCGGTCAGGGTCTTGCCTTTGGCAATATATTGTCCGTCGCTGCCCTTGGCATAGGCCAGCAGCGCCACACCATGGCACAAAGCGGCAGCAACCTTGCCCGCTTCGTAAAATTCCACAAATTTCTTTTGTAAATCAATGGCCTTGTCAAAGGTGAACATGGGAGCCTGGCCACCGGCGACCACGATGGCGTCAAAGCGGCTGACATCGAGGTCCGCAACTTTTCGGGTGTTGTCCACCAGTGCCTTGAGTTCCGGCGTGTGGATGAAGCCCTGGCTGATGAGATCGGTCTTGCTGTAGCCGCTGGCATCGTTGGGGTCGCTCATGCCGTCGGCTGTGCAGATGCCACCGTTCGGGCTGAAGATGGCCACTTCATAGCCGTGTTCGGTGAACACGAAGTAGGGGTGGGTCAGCTCGCTCCACCAGAATCCGACCGGCCAGCCGGTGGTGGTGGATGTTGCGGGGTTGGCAATCACGATGGCAACGCGCTTGGGGGCACGGGTGTTCAGCACATTGGGGTCTTGCAGGCTCATGGGAATTTCTCCGTTGGGTTTAGGGGGTTGGGATTTTGGGGATTGTTATTGTTTTGAAAAGACCGATAAATACCGCAAAATACAAAACACTGTTGTCAAAATAGATAACAACAAATGGGGATGTAATGGGGATGCCATGGAGATATACGAACTCAATGCGCTGGTCAAGGTGGTGCAAGCGGGCAGCTTTACCCAGGCGGCAGAGGCGTTGGGCACGCAAAAGGCACATCTTTCGCGCACCATCAGCCAGTTGGAGTCGCGATTGGGTGTGCGCCTGCTGGAGCGCACCACGCGCTCGCTCTCATTGACCGAGGTCGGGCGCGAGCTGTTCGAGCGGGCCATGGCCATTCTGGCGGCAGTGGATGATGCCGAGCGCGCTGTGCAGCACACCCAGGGCGAACCACGCGGCGTGCTCAAACTGACCTGCGGTGTCGAATTCGGACAGTTGGCGGTCAGTGCCTGGATCAATACCTACCTGCAAAGCCACCCGCAGGTCAGCGTGGAGGCCGATTGGAGCAACCGTGTGGTCGATTTGGTGCATGAGGGCTTTGATCTGGCCATTCGGCTGGGGGATTTGCCTGATTCCAGCCTGGCTGCCCGCAAGTTGGGTGAAGTGCACTACGGTTTTTTTGCGGCCAGCGTCTATTTGCAGCAGCATGGAGAGCCTGTCCATGCCGACGAACTGGCGCAACACTCCTTGCTGATGTTCACCGGAGGCATCTTGAAACAGGGGTGGGTCTTGCGCCGTGGTGACGAGACGGTGCGCGTGCCCGCGCAGCACGGGCGCTACCGTATCAACAACAACTTTGCGGTATGTGATGCGGCGCGGGCTGGTCTGGGCATTGCGCGCCTGCCCCGGTTGCTGGCACACAACGCTGTGGCCACAGGTGCCTTGAAGCAGGTTCTGTGTGACTGGACCACCCCCAGCGTTCTGGTCCATGCCGTGTTTCCCAGTGCACGCTTTCTGGCGCCCAAGGTGCGCGCCTTCATTGACATTGCGACGCACGCATTTTGATCGGCAAAACGACAATGCTTTCATACCTCCGGTGAGAGAGGTGCATTCAGTAGCATTTTCCCGATGCGTGCGGCGACGGCAGCAAATTCTTCCGCCGGGACGGGTTTGGAAAAGTGGTAGCCCTGCACGTAGCGGCAACCTATCTGGTTGAGCAAGGTGAGCTGAACGTCCGTTTCCACGCCTTCGGCCACAACCGACAGCCCCAGGCTGCCGGCCATGGCCACAATGGCTTCGACCAGGGTACGGTCACTATTGTCTTCGCCCATGTCCCGGATGAAGGACTTGTCAATCTTGAGTGTGTCCAGCGGAAAACGCTTGAGGTAGGACAGTGAGGAGTAACCTGTGCCAAAGTCATCCAGATAAATCTGAAACCCCTGTGCGCGTACCGCCATCAACCAGGTCTGCGCCTTGGCAAAATCGCCCAGCAGCACGCCCTCGGTGATTTCGATCACCAGTTTGTTCGGGTCCACGCCATGGCGTTTTACGGCATCCCCCAGGATTTGTGGTGGCAAACCCTCGGGAATCTGCCGACCCGAGACATTGAGCGAGAGGTAGTAATCCTGCCCTTGTGCCTGCCAGGCAGCCAGTTGCTGGCATGCTACTTCCAGCGTCCACAGACCAATGTCGATGATCAGCCCACTCTCTTCGGACAGCGGAATGAAGGCGTCTGGTGCCACCATCCCGCGCGTGGGATGTTTCCAGCGAATCAATGCCTCGGCACCCGCCATGCGCCGGGAGGGAAGGTCAATGATGGGTTGGAAAAACAGCCGGAATTCGTTTTGGCGAATGGCCTGTTGCAGGTCGTTTTCCAGCGAGCGCCGGTTCTCGGCATCCTTGGCCATGGTGGCTTCAAAGAATGCCATTCGGCTTCCGCCACCCGCGCGCGCCCGGTCCAGTGCCAGTTCGGTATTGCGAATCAGGGTGGGCAGGTCCGTCCCATCCTCTGGATAGGTCGCAACACCCAGGCTGGCGCCCAGACGCAGCGGGGTGTTGTCAACTTCCAGAAAGGTTCCCAGCGTTTGCACGATGCGATTGGCAATGTTGACAACATTTTCTTCGTGGGCGGTGGCCTGCAGGATCACGCCAAAGGTATCGCCGCCCAGCCGGGCAATCACGTCCGACGATTTCAGGCAGGACTGTAATCGGGCGGCACTTTTGGCCAGAATCTTGTCGCCAGACGGCAGACCCATGGCTTCATTGATGCGTTTGAACCCATCCAGATCAATCAGGACCAGCGCAAAACCTGCATGGGGCGGCTGTAGGCAACTGGCAATCAGATTTTCTGCGCGTTCAAAAAATCCACGCCGGTTGAGCAGTCCGGTAAGCGGGTCGGTAATCGTTTCCCGGCGGGCCTGCGCCTCGGCATTCTTGTGTTCGGTCACATCGCTCACCAGACCTTGCGCCCGGTTGCCACCAATCGGCGTCAGCGCCACGCGCAACCAGCGTGGGGACCTGTTTGGGCTCTGGAACTCCAGGTCATCCGCTTGTGGCTTGTTGTCGGCAATGCAGGTCTGCATCAGCGCCACGAGCCGTTGCGGGTCACGCCAGGGCAGATGGGTCACGTTGATGGTGTCCCTGGTATCCGCCATTTGCGGCAGCGCAAACAAGGTGGCCAGGGAGCGGTTCCATGATTCGAGCCATCCGTCTTCGTTGGTGATGTAGATGCCCGAGTCGGCATTGTCAAAAATGGCGTGGTACTTGCGCTCATCCACTTCATGCTGCAAGCGTGCTGCGCGCTCTTCGTCGTGCGCGTTCAGCAAGGTGGTGGTGAGCTGATTGATGTCATGCACCAGGCGGCCGATTTCGGTTTCTTCCTGGCCACTGGGCAAGCGCAGCAAGGTGTTGTCGCCGTGCACGCCCATCTTGTGCAAGCCATCGGACATGCCCTTCATGGGGCGGATGATGCGCATCAACACGACCGCCAGCACAGCGGCTACGACCACCACGAGTTGCAAACCCAGCAGCATGGCCACAAAACCGACGTTTGCCCGGACGAACTGGTCATTGGCCAGCGGGTTGGGGATCAACTGGATTTCACCCACCACTTCATCGGGGTCAAAGGGGGATGTGATCTTGCGCACCAGTCGGGTGTCGTTGGCGCGCTCCAGCAGGGCCGGGGTACTGATGGGCTTGAATTTATCGCCCAGTTTGATGCCGCCGCCGGTGATGACGACACCCAGTACCTCGCTATTTTTCAGCAGGCCATTGGCGACCTCGGTGGCCAGTACCTCGTCCTTGGCAAAACAGGCGATCTGCAGGGTGCTTTCGACGGTTTCCAGCAGTTCGCCCAACCTGCTGTGAAATTGGCTTTGGGTCCGGCTGTCGGTCACCTGTGCGGTGAGAAAGACAAACACGATGCCGACAATGGCAGCCACCCCCACCACCTGTACTGCGGTGAAGTAAAGAATGCTGCGTCGCCAGAAAGGTTGCATTGGTCGTGAAACCCCTTGGAGCCTATAGAGCGGGAAGTTCGAACACAATTTTCTCCCGGTTTGTCACCTGGCTGCGCTCCATATAGGCAATACCGCTGGGATTGGCGCGCAGCATTCTGAGGGCGTCTCCTGGTGACTCCGCCTGAATGGGCGGCGAGGTGCGACCGGCAAAGACCAGGCGTGCCCAGTAGGCGTTGATTTCAGCGGGTTCCTTCTTGACCAATGTCCGGTAGAACTGGGTGCGGGTGGCAGATGCCGGCATGTCGATGGGCTGTGCCGCAATACCCGAGGGAAATTCACGGAAGCGGCCCATGAAGATGTTGATGACGTCGGTACGACTCAAGGAATCGACGCCATTGGCCTGGTTCACCACGACGACAATCGAATCCGCTGCGCCAGCCAGCAGCGGCAGCAGCAGGGCCAGGATAAGGATGCAGATGCGGGTGCGAATGTGTTTCATCATGCAAAGACGCATTCAAAGAATGAAATCCAGTGCCACACTCAGCACGTTGGTATGCCCGTCAAAGGCTGCATCCACGCTTCGGTATGGAAAGACGGAACTGGGGGCGCCGCGTACCATGTCTGCCTGTACCTTGAGTGCCATATTGCGTTGAAAATCCCAGCGTAGTCCCAGCGTCACCGTATTTTGCTGTACGTGGGATGCGTCGATCAAGTACAGAATGCTGGCATCCACCGCGTTCGGCCCGATGACCCTGCCCAATCCTGTGTCCACAGACTTGTCTTGCGCGTTGATCCATGAATACCCTGCGAACGGGGTTACGGCGCCGATACGGTAGCCCAGCAGGAACATGCCCGACTCGGTGCTTTTGGCCGATGCAAAATCCTTGTGGATGCGATTGACCATGGCCTGGATTTGCAGCGGACCTTCGTCGTACAACAGACCCAGGGAATAGTAGCGGATGAACTTATCCTTCTTGGCAAGATCATCTGCCGCCGCTTGCGCACTGGGCAGGTGCAAAGCGGTGCTGTACTGGTTCAAAGCACCCAGCAAGGCGCCCATTCCCGGCACTTCGCTGGATGAGCGTAGCTGTCCGTAGCTGGCACGCCACATCCAGGCGCCTTGCTGGTAATCGACAAATCCTCCCACCAGGGGCGAGCCACCAAAATCCAGAATGTCGTTCTGGACGGGTATTTTCTCGCGCGCATGGCCTGCGTAGAGCTTGGCGCGCGCGACCCCTTCACCTATGGGCTGGGTAAACTGGGCATCCATACCGTCAAAATACGACAGCATCAAAGTGAAAAAGAAGTCGGGGGATGGGCGCACCGGCAGATAGGAATACCCGATCAGGCGTGAATCGGCACCCAGGAAGAAATCGGTCCCGATGCGCCCGCCGCGCAGGCTCAGGCGGGCATCGGGCTCATATTTCAGGAATGCCCAGCTTAATTCGGGCTTGAAATTGTCCTCGGCGCCATAACGGCTCACCGCCTGGGCCACCGCTTCCACCTTGTCATGCAAGCGGTAATTGGCCTGGACACCCAGGACGGAATCTATCTTGCCCGACCACTGGTCCGATACGCCGTAGGGTTGGCTCAGGTCGCGCGCAAACTGGGCATGTTCGTTCGACGAACGCGCAAGGCCCAGGGTGCCAAATGCACGCAGGGTCAAGGCAGGTGCCCGATCAGGTTTTTGATCAGATGCCGGATCGCTCGCTTGCTGCGACCAGACGGGCGTGGACAAAGACAATGCCGCAGCCAGCAATGCTGCAAACCTTGTGTGGCGATTCAGGGTGGGAAGTGCAATCATGACCGCCGCATTCTAGGCTGCAATCGCCAATCGTCAATCGTTTATCGGATGTGCCGTGTAAGAGGTAGGTCGTTTTTTTCCACCACCGACAGGTAGATCGACTCCTGTTTGCGTGCCACTTCCGGCCATAGATACGCTTTAGCAAAGCGCATGCCACTTTGCTTGAGCGTGGACTGCAAGGTGGTATCAAACAGCAATCCCTGCAGCGCTTTGGCCAGGGCTGTGGCATCGCGTGGATTGTCAAGGACCAAGGCGTCAAGCTCATGGGTCAGCAAGGCGGCAATGCCGCAGTATCTGGCAGCGCTCACAACAACCGGCAATCCGTGCGCCAGGGCTTCCAGCACCACCATGGCGAAAGTGTCTTCCAGCGTAGGGTGCGCCAGACAGTCGGCGGCGCGGTAGGCCATGTCCACCGCATCGAGCGCGCCCAGAAAGAAAATGCGCCCGGACAAGCCCAGTCTGGCCACTTCGTCCTGAAACCCGGCAATCTGCGCCGCGTTGCCCACCACCGCCAGATAACACTGCGGCGGCAGCAGCAACAGCGCTTGCATCAAAGTTTCCAGGCCCTTTTTGCGGTAATCATTTGCGACGAACAAGATACAGGAACCCTGTGCGGGCAGTCCCAATTGCGCGCGTGCGTCGGCTTTTTCTGCCGCGCCGGGGGCAGGATGTAACGCATTGACGCCCGGCGTCACGATCTGCATCGCAGCCTGGGTGTGCGGGTAGGTCTGTGCCATGATGGCGTGCAGGGTGGTCGAAGTCGGCACGATGACGCGCTCGGCGCGCGGCGCATAGCGCGCCCACTCCAGCGCCAGATACACCAGCAAACGCACACTGGTGGCGATTTTCAGCCAGCGCAGCGCCCGCCTCCAGCCCTGGCGCGCGTGCAGCAGGTTGTGCTTGATCGGCAGCACATGCACCGTCTGCACCTGCCCGTGCCAGGTGTTTTCGTGGGAATGCACCACATCAAAACCACGGCGCGTGGCCCACCAGGTCGCCACGGCAAACCACAACTGGTTGATCCAGCGTGGCCGGGACAAAGGCGCGGGTATGCGGTGGTAGTGCACACCCGGCCAGGCGTGCTCGATGTGCTGGGCAAATACGTGCAATTCGTGGCGCTGCGCCAATTGTTCGACCAGCGCTATCGAATAGCGCTCGGCTCCACCGCCGCTGGGGCGGAATATCCGATTCAAAACAGCAATTTTCAGGCGGCGCTGTGGCGCAAAAGATGCAGGCGTGTTCATGGGCACCGCCGGTCTTCGTAGGCGCTGGCCAGTTTCCACCACAGCAGGGCACGTGAGGTGGTTCTGAGCACCGGAACGCGCGGCAACTCCAGCAAGCCATCGCCCGAACGGCAACGCCCGCGCCAGGTCGTTGTGGCGCTCTGATAGCCCGCTTTGTGGACCATGGCACTGTGCTCCGGGGTGAAAGCGCCATAGGGGTAGCAAAAGTGCGCAACCGGCGCGCCCGTGCATTGTTCCAGCTCCTGCTTGCAGCCCAGAATCTCCTGCTCGCAACTGGCGGCATCCAGATCGGTCAGGCGCACGTGGTAGCGGGTGTGCGCGCCCACCTCCTGCCCGGCGGACATCCACTGGCGCAAATGGCTGGCATCCATGAGTTGCGCAGGTGGTATGCCATTGGCCTGGTCCCAGAGATTGCTCTGCCCCAGCAAGGCGCTCACCACGTAACAGGTCGAAGAAAACCCGAAACGCTGCAAAGTCGGCAAGGCGTTTTCCAGATTGTTGAGGTAGCCATCATCAAACGTGATACCAAACACCCGGCCCTGGCGTTCACCTTTCAGGTAGGGCAGCAAGGCGCCCATGCCCAGGCCCTGGTAGCCCAGGGCATGCAAAAACGCCATCTGCCGCGCAAACCCTTCAGGCGTGACGCTCAGGCTGCGAAATGCGGCACCCTTGGGGGGAGTGGCGGCGATCTGGTGGTAGGTCAGAATCGGGATCGGTGCGATGCTGTGGACCTGGGAAGGTGTTAGGACGGTATGCACGGTGGTGTGGCAGAAATAAGTCTATGCAAGACAAGCTTACACTGATTCCTCAGCGGCGGTACCAGTCCAACAACAGCACAGGCGAACTTTTCAATGGTTCGAACCCTGGTAGCATCGAATAATCGAATAATCGAATAGTCCCCGGTTTGGGCATAGGACGCCGCACAACAACACATGAGCCAAGAGGAATAGTACGTGAGCGAAGATACCAGACCTTGCCCTGTTTGCGCCGAAAACATCAAGGCAGCGGCGATCAAATGCCGGTTCTGCAATACCGACCTGGTTGCATTTGCCGCTTCAAAAGAGGCTGAAACCGAGAGCATCCTGTTCACCGGCCACCCCTGCGTCATATTCACCGTATGGCAATGGGTGGCGGTCGTGATGACGCTTGGGCTTGCCTATGTCTACTACTGGATACGGAGTCTGTCCACCCGGTACGAAATCACAACGCAGCGTGTCCGGATTGAACGGGGGATACTGTCCAAGTCGAAGGAAAGCGTCGAACTCTTCCGGATTGACCATTTTGATGTGCTGAAACCGCTGGGAATGCGCCTGGCGGGACAATGCATCTTGCACCTGCGCTCTTCCGACAGCAATTTTTCATCCGTGGTCATCTTTGGTGTTCCAGACCTGGAGTCATTGGCAGAGAAGTTGCGCGAATGTTCTCTACGGGAGCGCACACGGCGCAAGGTGACAACCCTGGTGCAGGCTTGAACATGCCACATCCAAAATTAAAAATTGTGAATGATTCTGTCGGCGCCAACACAATACCACGCACATTCTCCGAGACAGTTGCCGTATTGGACTTTGAAACAACGGGCATGTCCCCGAACTATGGTGACCGGGCGACCGAGATAGCGATCACACTGTTGCGGGACGGACGGGTAGTGGACAGATTTCAAAGTCTGATGAATGCAGGTCTGAGGGTTCCGGGTTTTATCACCGAGCTGACCGGCATCACGAATGCCATGATTTCCGCAGCTCCGCCGGTTTCCTCCGTGATGCGTGACGCAGCAAACTTTGTCGGAACCACTCCGGTGGTGGCCCACAACGCATCGTTTGACAAAAAATTCTGGGAGGCAGAACTCGCACATATCGGTTTGAAAGCCGCCAACCGGTTTGCCTGCACCATGCTGCTTGCCCGCAGGCTGTATCCCCACGCGCCCAACCATCGCCTGTCAACGCTGGTGGAAAAACTTGGATTGCCCAAGACTGGCCGTGCCCACAGGGCGATGGTGGATGCGGAAATGACCAGCCAATTGTGGTTCAGAATGCAGCAGGACATCTCCACCACCTACGGCATTCAGGCCGTCAGCCACGAACTTCTGGTGCGCGTTCAGGCGCTGCCGCACAAGAAAATCCCCGCGTTTCTGACTGGTGCGAGCAAAACCTGATAACAAACGCCAGCACCACAATTGCCGTGATTCGGCCATGGTGTTCAACAACCTACTTGGAACGAACTTTTCATGATCCCGATGGCCGCATAGACCCTTCCCATCCAACCGAACCAGTGCCCATCCGAGCTAAAAGAACACTATTCACCGCCAGCCATCGCGCAGCACATGGCGTAGCGCTCGGCCTTGGGTGTCCCGGTACACGTCAAAATCGGAATCAATCGTCAGCACATGGCGCAGCCCCAGACGTGCGGCGGCTTCAGCCACGGACGCATCGGCCAGGTCAAACGGCAAATCATGGAAGCGTTCACTGATCAACAGTACCTGGGCCAATGCATCGGGTAGCGCCTCCGGGGCGGGTGCATCCAGTGTGAAACCTCCCCGTTGCCCCCAGCGTAAAAAATCCAGTGCCGCCGCATTGCCGACGCGCCGCGCCAGCAGCGCGCACACCTCGGTGAGCACCGGCCACGTGGTCAGCAAAGTGGTCTGTGGATTGGCCTGCAGCCACCCCAGCACGCTGGCGTGCCAATGGTCGGCGCCATTGAACAGTGCAAGCAGTGGCCCGCTGTCCACCACCACACGGCGCGGGGAAATGGCTTGCGTGCTGGCAGATTGCGTCTTGGCTTCAGGCTTTGTCATGGTCCTGGTCCGGGGCAACAGGAAGTGCGGGGTGCTTTTGATCCCAGATCTGCTGCAGCTCGGCCTTGCGCTGACTGGCCAGATCCTGCGGGCCAGCATGTTTGCCAAACAGGTCGTGGCCCAAGGCATAGGCCGATGGGGTGGGTGGTTCAGTTTGCGCCAGATAGGCCACCAGGGCCTCGCGCATCAGCGCGCTGGCAGAGCGCCCCACGGCGGCACAGCGGCTGCGCAAAGCGCGCTCCAGCGCCGCATCGAGTTTGACGGTCATGGTCATGATGGGGGACTCACATCAGAGGTAATACCGCAATTATTACACCTTCGGCTGTAGGGCTGCAGGCGCTGCGTACCGCCAAGCTCATTTGGCAAGCTGATGAAAGGTGTCACGGTAGTCATGCATGAACTCGCGCCCCAGCTTGATCTGCTTCTCCAGTTCGGGGTCGTAGGGTGTCAAGGTGATGCCGTCATTGGCGGCGTCGGTCAGGTATACGGTATCGCCTTTGCCGAGTTTCATGCGGGCCAATACTTCCTTGGGCAAAATGACGCCCACTGAATTGCCAATTTGTGTGAGTTTGAGAGCGGTCATGGCGCGCCTCCATGCGTTATAACAATTGTTATATTGTCACTGCGGTTTACAGTCAACTGGCCTTCCAAAATCAGGTCAATCTGGCGCAGCAGCAGCAAATCGGCCAGCGCGCAGGAGCAGCGGTGCCGGTGCAGTTGCTCTACTTTTTATATCTTCTCCCGCTTGACACATAAGGCTTACAAGGTGATTTGTACCCTAAAAAATGCCTTTTGAGCGCCACACAGCGCGAAAATCCACCAAAATTCACCGAAACCGGCGCTGCCATGGCACGCCAGGGGCCGTTTTTATGTGCCAAAACAAGCCAGAGCCCCCATGGATCAAGCGGGAGCAGCTGCTAAAAGCGTAGCAATGCCAACGCTGCGCGCCAACGCCAGCCAGCCTGCAAGAAAAGCCCGTCATCCGTTGCATGCCATACTGCGCCTTGTCATCCAGGAACGTATGAATAGCATATGAAAATCAATCTGCAACGCACCATCATCTCCCTGACCAATGCGCTGGACTTTGTCGGGGCCGACGAGTTTCACCACGGCAAGCGCGTGGCCCTGATGGCCGTTGCCATTGCCAGGGAAATGGACTGGCTGCCGGCGCGCTGCGACAAGATGTTGTACTGCGGCATGCTGCACGACTGCGGCGTTTCCCGCACCCGTGAACATCGCTCCCTCACCGAGACCCTGGAGTGGCAGGGGGCGCAGGACCACTGTCTGCGCGGTGCCCGGTATCTGGCCGACTGTGCGCCGCTGGCGCATTTTGCCCCCCTGGTGCGCTGGCACCACACGCGCTGGGAAGCGCTGTTGCAGGAGGACCTGGACGACGATCTGCGGCTTGAAGCCAACCTCATATTCCTGGCCGACCGATGCGATGTGTTGCTCGCCCCTTATTTTTTTGCGGCCACACTCAAGAACGAAATCCTGTGGGAATACCCCGGCATCGTTGCGCGCATTGCCGCGCTCGGCGGCAGCTTGTTCGCGCCACCACTCGTGGAAGCCTTTCGCAGCGCCGCCAGCCGCGAGTCGTTCTGGCTGGCGATGGACCCGGTCTACATCGGGAGCGAGATCGAGGACCATTTGCGCGTCGGTGAGCCGGTCGAATTGGGCGTGCAGGATGCGGTGGCCATCTCCGGCGTGTTTGCGCACACCGTCGATGCCAAGAGCATATACACCCTGGAGCATTCCACCCGCGTGGCGCGTATTGCACGGCATCTGGCCCAGGTGTCGGGTTTTTGCGGCGAGACACTCGACCAGATCGAGATTGCCGGTTTGCTGCACGACATTGGAAAACTGCGCGTCCCCGAGGACATCATCGACAAGCCCGGCCCCCTGACGCGCGAGGAGCGCGCCCACGTCACGCGCCACAGCTACGACACCGGGCAAATCCTGAAAATGATCTTCCCCGATCAACCGATTGCCGACTGGGCCGCCATGCACCACGAGAACCTGCTGGGCACCGGCTACCCATTTCGCAGCCAGGCGGTGGAGATTCCCCGCGAAGCCCGGCTGATTGCGGTGGCCGACATTTTTCAGGCACTGTCCCAGGAGCGCCCCTACCGGGGCCACATGGACAAGGCCGAAGTCATGTCGCGCATGGACGACATGTGCGCCCAGGGACGCATTGATGCCGACATGGTCGCGCTGCTGCATGCGCAGCTGGATGTCTGCTACGCGCTGGCGGTGCAGTAAGCCGTTTGCTATACTTTATAGAGCTGTTCCCGCTTGTCCCATAAGGCTTTCAATGTGATTTGTGCCCTGAAAAGTGCCTCTCCAGCGCCCAAATCCACCAAAATCCACCAAAATTCACCCAAATTCGACCCAAACCAGCCGCCATGGCACGCCAGGGGCCGTTTTTATGTGCCGAAACAAGCCAGAGCCCCCATGGATCAAGCGGGAACAGCTTCTAAAAGAATAGCGATGCCAACGCTGCGGCTGATGCGGGCTCGGTCGCATTGCTTCCGGCCCCTTCATGGCATGTACCGCGTCTACCTGACCCAGTTCGGAAAGTAGCCCAGCGCGTCTTGCACCTTGCTGTCGTGCGCGGGCACCACCACCAGGCCCGGTTGCGCTTGCACCGTTGCGCGCACCTGCGCCACGCTGGTTCGGGTCTGGTCAGCGTCGTGGTCCACCAGCAGGCTGGCAGCCCAGAACTTGGGTGCGTCGGCCTGCATGGCATCCTGCGTCCAGGCCACGTCACCGATGAAGAAATACACCGCACCCGAATCGACGGTGAGAAACAAGCCGATGGAGCCTGGTGTGTGTCCGGGCATGGGCACCAGCACCACGGTGCCGTCCTGGAACACATCCAGGCTTTGCGCGTAGGCTTTGAACGGACCCGAGTCGAAGGCCAGCACATCCCACAGAATGGACGGGGCTGCCACTTGTGATGCCCAGGTGCCGCCGGGGCCGGTGGTGGGCTGGCGGATGCGCTCCATCTCAGCTGCCGATACGCTGATTTTTGCCTGCGGAAAATCCTGTACACCACCCGCATGGTCCCAATGGCTGTGGCTCAAAATGACGTGCTGCACGGGCGGCATGCCAGCCTTGAGCAGTTGCTCTCGCGCACTGACCACAGGCCGGTCGTATTTGAAAAACGGGCGCAGCCACAGGGGCATGCCCTGCTGGTACTGGCCATCCACCTGACTGCCCATGCCGGTGTCAAACAGCAGGTAGTCTTGTTTGTGTTTGATCAAAAACGCCGAAAAGTTGGAATCCACCTGCTTGAACAGACTGCCGTTTGGCGTCAGCAGCCGCTCCACCACCGCCACCTGCGAGGTCTTGATGATGGAAAAGCCCACTTCGGGCGGTACGGAATCTGCCGAAGTGGCGGCATGCAAGGGGTTGGTGATGGCCGATGCCAACAAAAAACCGAAGAGGATTGAACGCAATATCATGGCAACTCCAGAGTGAAAAAACGCAGCGTAAAGCTTGGTCTATGCTCCAATGTCAAGCGTTTTTTCCGCCAACTCAGGTCACACCATGAACATCAGCCAGCTGGCCAAAATGGCCAAAATCAGCACCGACACCGTGCGTTATTACGAAAAGCAGGGCCTCATCAGCACTCCGGAACGCCAGGAAAACGGCTACCGGCGCTACACCGAGGTCCACGTAGAGGCGGTGCATTTTGTGCGGGGTGCGCAGGCGCTGGGGTTTTCGTTGGCCGAAATCCGGGGCATATTGCCGCAACTGGCCCAGGGCAAGTTCGGGCGCGCCGACATCGAGTTGCAACTGCGGACCAAGATGGCGCAAATTGATGCCCATATCCACCAGCTACAGACCTTGAGAATGGAGTTGGCCAACACCTTTGCCGCCTTGCGTTGTCCGCCCACGCAAACCATTGCCACTGCGAGCGCCACCGCACCCGACAGTGGCAGCGGTGCCGGTGCCGCCGTGGTGCGCAAAACCTTTGCCAGGTCAAAAGGAAAGTAACAAGCGCCCCGGCATGCTTCATGTGCCCTGCTGCCATGATGCCCTTTTTTTGCTCTACTTTTAAGAGCTGTACCCGCTCATCCCATAAGGCCTACAAGGTGATTTGTACCCTGAAAAATGCCTTCTGAGCGCCATACAGCGCCCAAATCCACCGAAATTCGCCGAAATCGGTGCTGCCATGGCACGCCAGGGGCCGTTTTTATGTGCCAAAACAATCCAGAGCCCGCATGGATCAAGCGGGAGCAGCTTCTAAAAACGTAGCGATGCTGGCGGTGCAGTAGTGCGGTTGCCGGGCGTGTCATGCCCCCGGCAGCCAGCTGGTGCATTCCCCAAAACCACGGCGCGCGATGCCGGGTGCCAGCGGGTCAACTCCCGTGCCCTGGTCCACGATGGTGGCGCTTGCTGCGCCGGTGTCGTCCATGATGGCGCGCAAGCCCCTGGCTAGATACGCAGAGGTGGCACGGGCGGTCTTGATTTCAACCGCGTGCAGCTGGCCCGAGCGTTCCAGCAGCAGATCCGCCTCGGCCCCGCCAGCGGTGCGCCAAAAGTGCGCCACGCTGTGTGGGTAGGCCACGGCCTCGCGGCGCAGCAGGTCTTCCAGCACAAAGGTTTCCCAGCTCGCGCCCCTGATCGGGTGGCTGCCCAGCGTGTCCAGCGAGTCGATGTTCAACAGGTGGTGCAGCAAGCCGGTATCGCGCAGGTACAACTTGGGTGCCTTGACCAGGCGCTTGCCAACGTTGCGAAAGTACGGTGGCAGGCGGCGCAATAAAAAACTGTGTTCCAGAATGTCCACGTAGCGTGCAACGGTGGGCTGCGACAGACCCAGGGAGCCCGCGAACTGGCTGAGGTTGGCCAGCCCCCCCTGCGCGTGGGCCAGCATGGTGAGCAATTTGCGCATCACCAGCGGGTCGGCATGCACGCCCAGGGCGGGCAAGTCCCGCTCCACGTAGGTGCGCAAATAGGCCTCCCACCAGTCCCGAAAGTGCCCGCCGCGCGCGCTGGCTCCCACGGCATCGGGATAGCCACCACACAGCCACACCTGGCTGTAGTCGGTAATGGGCGCGTCGCCGCTGGCGGTCTCCTGCACGGTCAAGGGGGACAGTTCAAGAATGCCCACACGCCCCGCCAGACTCTCGCTCACCTGGCGGACCAGGGTCGGTTGCGCGGAACCCAGAATGACGAAGCGGCCCATGCGCTGGCGCTGGGCATCAATGGCGCCGCGCAGCGCGTCAAACAAGCTGGGCAGACGCTGCGCCTCATCCAGAATCAGGTTGGCGCCTGCGCGGGCGTCCAGCTGAAAGCGCGGGTCTTGCGCAAACAGGGCGTATGTTGCGCTGTCTTCCAGGTCCAGATACGCGTGGGACGCAAAAGTCTGTCGGGCCAAGGTGGTCTTGCCGACCTGGCGCGCACCCAGTATCAGCACGGACGGAAACTGGCTGGCAAGGTGTGCAAGGCGTTGCGTGCATAGGCGTGTGTACATATCGGGTATTTTTAAAGTTTGAGTTTAATATTACCTGATTACTTTCTTCAGGTCGCACCAGGCTTTGCCCATGGCGCCAGTGGCGGGTACGATACCTGGGCTGAGGGGCCTGAACCCTGTAGCGTCCAGCAATCCAATCCCGAACCCAAACTTCAACCGGGCAAGTACTCCATGAACCCCAGCCAGAAAATTTTCATCAGTTACCGCAACGGCGACGGTGCCTACAGCGCAAGGCTGTGGGATCACCTGATTCGGGAGTTTGGCGAAGAGAATGTGTTTTTTGACAAGGACCGGGACAGCATCCCACTCGCCAGCGCGTTTCCGCAGGTATTGGAGGCGGCTGTTCAGGGTGCAGAAATTCTTCTGGCGGTGATTGGCCCCGGTTGGATCAGTGCGGAAAGTCTGCGCCGAATTGTGGAGCAGCAAGACGATTGGGTTCGGCGCGAGTTGTTGCAGGCGATGAACCGCAGGGAGGCTGGCGAAAAGATCGAAGTGCTGCCCCTGCTGGTGGGGGGTGTCAGCATGCCGGAGCCAAGCCAGTTGCCGCCAGAGTTGGCCGGGTTTTCCGTAATCCAGGCCCCTTCGTTGGGGGAGCTGATCCATGCATACGACGAAGACATAAAGACGCTCATCGACTTGATCCATGTCTGTTGCCCTGACCTGCGCGCACGGCGGCAAAACGGCTGGATGGGCGAGGCCTTGGAATCTTCGGACCAATCCATGGCCCGTTTCTCCCAGGACATTGCGGTGCGGGCACCGGGTCGTCAACCGATCAAGCGGCTGGCTGCGCAGTCGGCGCTGGATGCATGGTGGGGTGGGTGGGCCGGGCACCGCCAGACCTGCGTACTGCTGGGCGAGGAAGGCGACGGCAAGAGCTGGGCGGTTGCCGACTGGCTGGCAGACCAGTTGGAGGGCGGGAATTTTGCCGTGCCGATTGTCTTTGCTCCGGCCTTGAAGATGGCGAGTGCGAGCGTGGACGATATTCTGGCTGCATGTCTGGGGCAAGCTCAGCCCGCCCCACCCGAGGGCTGGCTCAAACGTTTGCATGAAATAGCGAAGGGGGCATCCGGTGCCGCGCCGCTCTTTTTGCTGGTGGTTGACGCGCTCAATGAGCGCACCAGCCTGGACTGGCAGCGCACCAGCCTGGGCTGGCGCGAACTGTTCGACACCATCCGGGTGTCGCCCTGGCGGGAGTGCGTGGCCCTGCTCGTCCTGTGCCGCAGCCCCTACTGGGCACACCTCAATATCCCCGACGATGGCCGGACCGTGCGCTTTACGCTGCCACCGTTCAATGAGGCCGAGCTGGACCAGGCTCTGGCGCAGCGCCAGAGCACGCGCAGAGTGTTTGCATCCGATGTCCTGCACCTGATGAGCAGACCACGCTACTTTGACCTGGCCTTTCGCCTTGCGGATCAGGTGGAGGAAGGCGGTTTGACCCTTGAGCGCCTGATTTATGAAGACTGGCGTGACATTACGGCCCGCAAGCGGCATCACACGTGCAGCCATGATGAGTTTCAGGCGCTGATTGCAGATTTGGCGGACCAGTACGAAGATCGCCTTTTTTCTATCAACGAATTTGCCCAAAAGGCGCCGGGTTTGGGTGCAGACGCGAGGGCTTTGCGCTATGAATTGTCGAGCGTGGGTGTGCTGGCCAGCCAAGGTTCCAGGCTGGCCATAACGCTTCGCTATTTGCCGCTCGCGCTGGGGCTGGTATTGGCATCTGAGGTCGAAGACAGCGGTGCAAACGCGGCACCCGCAGCCTTGGCCGAGACCATCACCAAACGCATAGGCCCGCATCGCGAAGCCGACCTGCAAGTCCGCATCTGCGGCATGGCGTTGTTCCATGCCCTTAACAGCGAAGGCTATCCAGAGGCGGGGCGGTTGGCGCTACTGAGGGCCTGGGTGGAGGGCGTAACCTGAACGGCGATGATTTGGGAAAAATCGCTGCTTATTTGCCCCTGCGCCCTGCTACCTATCTGCGCCTGGCCGAACACGTCTGGGGCGAAGCTGGCAACCGCGAGGTGCAGGACGCCTTCATGGTGGGCTTGTTGCGCCACCGCGAACTACCCGTCGTGCAGCAAGAACTGGTGCCAACCTTCACGCGCTGGCTGGGGTTTGTCTACCCCTGGGGCTTTCACGCCCATTTTGAGAAGGATCACGACAAGCTCGCCGAGTCACGGCGCGAACTTGAGCAGCGGCTGGGGCAAGCGGCTGCGCCGGGGCCGGTGAAGTTGCTCGAAGTGCAGCTGGAGGTGGTGGACAACATCGGGCTGCTGCGGCTGGCCCAGGTTGCCGTGGCGGTGATCTCGCACGGGAACGCCACGGGCTACATCCCTGCGCTGCTGACCGGCATCGTCGCAACCACGGTGATGGACGGCAGCCATGCGGAATTCTCGTGGCTGCTGCATACCTGTAGCGCGCAAATCCGGCAAGCGCTGTTGCAGCATGCCCGCGACCTGCTGGCGCTACAACAGCCCACTGCGTATCTGGCGGCCAGATGGCTGCTTGCCTACCTGGGTGACGCGCAGGCCACAGGCATGCAAGGCAGCATTCCAGCCGAACATCGCTGTGTGCATTCGCTCGCCAAGATGCGGGAGGACGATCCGTGTGCTCCAATCCTGGGGCCGTGGCAGAAAGACAACTACCAGAACTGCCTGGCACGAAACCGGGACGACCCCCACCTCGTCGTGCGGCAATTGAAGGCGTTGGCCTGCGACCCGGACATCGTATTCCCGGCAGACCTTGGCCAACAGATGGACCAGGTTGGCAGCGGCATCAATTTTTCCCGGACGAGTCTTTCCATGGGTACCTCCGTGGAAGAGCACCAGCTGGACGAAATGGAGCCCGCGCTGTGCGCCATAGCTCCGGGCCGCTACCAGTACCTGATGCGCGCATGGATGCGCACCTTTGCCACCCGAAACGGTCTGCCGCGCAGGCAGTTGGCGTGGCGTCTGCTGGAGCATCTGCCGGTGCTGGGTGAAGAGGAGAAAGGGGTGGTACTTGCGGCGTGGCGCGCTGCCAGAATGCTGGACCATGAGCATGACAAGACCGCTGAACTTGCGCTATACCCCGCCGTGGTGTTTGACCTGCCACCAGAGGAGCAATTGCAGCGCTTGACCGAGCGCGGTGATGTGGTCGGCCATTTCACGCAGCGCGCCCCGTGTTACCGGCCACTGGAACCTGGGCATGGGCCAGCAATTCTGGCCGCGCTCAAAACTACCGAGGGTGAGGCCACGCCCCAGAGGTTGTATAACCTGTTGTTGTACCTGACCGAAGCCTTGCGCCATGTGGTCCCGCAAGTGCAGCAGTACCTGCTTGGCCGGTTTGGTGCGCTGGACACCGTTGCGCGTGGCTGTTGTCTGGAACTTTTTGTTCGTACGCGCGATGCGGTGGCCGCACAACAAATAGTCGCCAGCGGCTGGCGGGCGCAAGGCGGCAAGGAAAACTACCTTGAGGACACCTGGGGCAGCATCTTGCTGGCTGAATTTGGCAACGCACTCCCGTTTGCCGATCTGGCGCTCAGGTTGGACCGGCAGTGGCTTGGCGCCGCTGTGCAACAGCGTGGCTACCGCGCCGACGACCTTACCGTCTATGCCGGGCTGCTGGACAGCATTTGGCACAGCATTGCCGACAAAACCCCGCCCCCCGAAGTGGAGCCGCAAGTGGAGTCGCTCTCACAGTATGTTGTGCTGAAGGTCAATCCCGCGACCGAGCGCCAACCCGAGAATGTGGGCATTCATTCGGGCGATGGAGGGGCCAGTTTTGCGAACTACACCTGGGGCGGCAGTGCGGGCAGCTCCGGCGACTTCAGGCTGGCGCTGGACCCCCATGCACGCCTTGAAAAGCACAACGCGTTGGCGCAGCAGGTGCAGGCAATGGTCGAGGATGAGTACCGCAACGGCAACCCCTGGTTTGCGCATGGGTTTCGCGACGGCGGTCTGGTCCAGGTGTGTGCGCTGGCGCACCAGCCCTGGCGGGAGTGGATTGCGCCCGTGCTGCGCGATGATCGTCGGGCCTGGCAGTTGCTGCGCTTGTGCCGGGGTTTTTATGAAAAACTGTGCGCAGCCCTGTTGATCCACGCTCCCCAGGAAGGGCTGGAACTTTACCAGGCGCTGTCCTCACGCCAGACGGTGCGCATCACCGATGCACGCCTGGGCATTCCCACATTGCTGATGGACGCATTTGCCGCGCCTGCCTCGCCCCAGCTGGAACAGATTTTGAGGGCGCACATGGACGCTGGCACCAGTGACCTGGACCTGTTTGAGCGCGCCATGCTCTGCCAGCGTGGGGGCCGTCTGGAGTGGATGCGCCAATTGATCGGCCAGTGGCAGTCGTCCGACCTGGAGTATGACCATGCACGGGCGTTGGCGCTGCTGGGTTTTTCCTGCGCCCCGGAGGATGGTGCTGCGCTTGTCCGTTGGATAGACAGCCATGCAGACTGTTGGCTGCGTGGCGTGGCGCAAACCGCCTTGCAGAATCAGCAAAAATGCGCTTGGGCGCGCTGCTGGTTTGGGCGTTTTTTGGAGCGAGAGAACCGTACCGAAGCCTGGGCGGCGTTTCGCCTGTTCTTGCGCTGTGTGGACCGACGCTTCTGGTTTTGGTTCAACCGTTCTGCGCTGGACGCAGCACAGCCCTGGAAGCGCGATGCGTTTTCGATGAACCTGGGTGCGCTTGAAGACGCCTGCAAGGAAAACGAAAAGGAGTGGCAGGCCAATTTCCTGGGGCAAAAAGTCAAGCCCAGAGAGCTGTGGCCGTGGATGGATGCGTATCGGTAGCGCGCGCTACTTGCGGCGGATATGCACGGTTTTGTCGCAGACCATGTGGACTTTGCCGCTGGCATCGCACAACTCCACCCGGTAATTGCGATCCAGCCTGGCCTGGCTGCGCAGCGCATGGCGCAGCCATTGCAGTTCGGCGTCGTCCACCACAAACCGGGCGTACAAGGTTTCTCGTCCGGGGCGTCGGAAATGGATGTGGGCTGACTTGTCGACCACCACGAAGTCCGGCCCCAGCAGTTTCCACAACATCACCCCATACACGGGGTCAATGGCACCGTACAGCGATCCACCCCAGATCATGTGCAAGTGGTTGCGGGTCTTCCAGTTCAGAGGCAGCGCAACATGCACCTCCTGAAAGTTGTGTGCGATGTAGGTGATGCTGGCGCCCGTGCGGCTATAGGCGGGTGTCCAATTGGCCAGCCAACGCCAGCACCGTGATTGCCATGATTCGGCCATGGTGTTCATGCGCCCTTGATGCGCAGAATGACCTTGCCCCTGGCCCTTTTACTGCGGCTCAGGTCGTGGGCTTTTTGGGCCTCGTGCAAGGGAAAGACCGAATCCACCACCGTTTTGAGCTGGCCCTTTTGCACCAGTGCGGCAATGGCTTCCAGCCCGGTGCGGTCTGGCCTGACCATGACCACTGCGCAGCGTTTGCCAGACTTCGATACGGCATGCCTGAGCGTGCTGGTGAATGCGGCGACGAAATTTCCGGGGGCTGGCACGGTGGAGACGTACATGCCACCCGGCACCAGAACACCGCTGCAACGCGCCAGACTTTCACGCCCTATGGTGTCAAAAACAATGTCATAGGTAGCGCCATTTTTCTTGAAATCCTCGCTCTGGTAGTCAATGGGCTGGTCGGCGCCCAGGCTCTTCACCAGCGCCTGGTTGGCAGCGCTGCAAACCCCGGTAACCTCTGCGCCCAGCGCCTTTCCGATCTGTACGGCAAAGGTTCCGACTCCGCCCGACGCGCCTATGACCAGCACGCGCTTGCCGCGTTGAATGCCCGCAATGTCCACCAGCGCCTGCCAGGCGGTCAGGGCACACAAGGGCAGTCCGCCGGCGGCGCCAAAATCCATGTTGTCGGGCTTGCGCACCAGGGATTTTTCGTTGATGGTAACCAGCTCGGCATGCGCGCCCAGGCCCTGCGCCGGGTTCTTCATGCCAATTACCGGGTCGCCCGGCTTGAAACGGGTCACGCCGGGGCCAACGGCTGCCACCACACCACTGATGTCACTGCCCAGCACCAGCGGGAAAGCAGGCACCAGGAACTGCAACTGGTACTTGCCGGAGCGGATCAGCCAGTCCCTGGGGTTGATACTGGATGCATACACCTCCACCAGAACCTGGTGACGGCCTATGGAGGGTGGGGGCAGATCGCCATGCACCAGCACCTCACTGCCGCCATATGTTTGCTGAAATACTGCTTTCATGTTTGCCTTTCGGGTGATTGGTTAATGGGTTAATTGGTTAATTAGTTCGCTGGCGAACCATTGGTTTAAAAAAATGCAGTCAGAAGTTTTGCAGGATTTTTCCCAGAATCCGGATCACTTCCTGCTGCTCCGCTTCGCTGACGCCCCGGTAGGTTTTTTCCATCAGGGTCTGGGTCAGTTCGGCAAATTTGCCTTTCAAGGCCAGGCTCTTGGGAGTGAGCTGGATCAGTTTGATGCGCTGGTCGTTGGTGTCGGTGGTTTTTTCGACATAGCCGAGGCGGATCAGCTTGTCGACCAGCTCGGTGGTGGACGATTTCTTCTTGTCGATGATTTTGGAAAGCTCGGTCAGCGAGAGTTGTTTTTGCCGCAGCAAGGCCACCAGAATCGCCCCGTGTGATGGGGCACCTTGCAGCTCCATGCGGCTGAGTTCCTGGGTGATGAACTCGTAGGCGTTGTCACGCAGGCGCGCGGCCAGATAAATGATTTCGTCGGACTGGTACACCGGAAACTCCTGGTCGAAAAACGTTGAATGGCGCGCATTATAGTTCGCTGGCGAACTAATTGCCAATCAGATGATGCTGGCGGTGGAGCGGGCGGAGATGGTTGCCGAACCCGTGCTTATACAGCCCATACCCTGTTATTCCAATTTACAAACCATACTCTGTGAAAGTAATATACCGGCATCGGGCTGTTGATTCGACAAATTCGACTAACTGGAGTAACACGGAGGCAACGGTGAGCGAAAACAGTTATCCCATCAGAACGCTCAGTCAGCTCCCTTTGCTCCTCAAGGCGTTTCGCAAGGAAAAACGACTGACCCAGGCCGCCATGGGCGAAAAGCTGGGGATCACGCAGCAAAGCTACGCCGCTTTTGAGGCCAATCCCGCTGTGGCAACGTTCGACAGGCTGTTCGTGGTGTTGCGCCTGCTGGATGTTGACATATCGCTGGATCAGGTGGTGCGCGCCCCGGACGCAAGCACGGCCCCGTCCAAAGCGACCGGCGCTGTGGCCGCCGCTAGGCTGCGCCGTGTTGTTGCTCCAACGGGAAAAAAGGAAAGCTGGTGAGCATGGGGCGCCGCACAAGGACGCTGAGGCTGAACATCTGGATGAATGGCATTCCTGTTGGCTATTGGGAATCCTCGCGGCAGGGCGAACGCTTCGGGTACTTCGATGACTGGCTTATGGCCGAACAGTCGCGCCCATTGTCCTTGTCCTTGCCGTTCCCGCCAGGCAACGTCCCCCACCAGGGACAGGTTGTGACGGACTATTTTGACAACCTTCTGCCCGACAGCGACGCCATTCGCCGGCGTCTGGCGCAACACCACCAGGCAGGAGGCACGGATGCCTTTCAGCTGCTGGCGAAAGTGGGCCGGGACTGCGTTGGTGCATTGCAACTCCTGCCCGAAGATGAGGCACCCTCGGACATCCATGCAATCAATGGTGAGCCGTTGAACGTAGCAGGTGTGGCGCAGCGGCTGCGCGGCGCCACGTCCACCCGACCCCTGGGGCAACAGGCGCATGAGGAAGATTTGTGCCTGTCCATTGCTGGGGCGCAGGAGAAGACTGCACTGTTGCGCCATCAGGGTCAGTGGCTTCTTCCCCGTGGAAGCACGCCGACAACGCACATCTTCAAACTCCCGATGGGGCTGGTTGGCCATATGCAGGCCGATATGCGTACCTCCGTGGAAAACGAATGGCTGTGCGCAAAAATCATGGAAGCTTACGCAATTCCGGTGGCGCCGTGCGCGCTTGCCCATTTCGAAGACCAGAAAGTGCTGGTTGTCGAGCGATTCGACCGAGCCTTGGCCAGTGATGCAAGCTGGATCATGCGACTGCCCCAGGAGGACATGTGCCAGGCAACGGCCACGCCACCTGTGCGCAAGTACCAGTGCGATGGCTGCCCTGGGATTGCGCGCATCATGGAATTGCTGCTGGGGTCGGATAAGGCTGCGCAGGATAGAAATCTCTTTTTCAAGACCCAGATCGTCTTCTGGTTGTTGGCGGCGACCGACGGCCATGGGAAGAACTTCAGCATCGCCCATTTTCCGGGCGGTCGTTACCATGCGACGCCAGTCTATGACGTGCTTTCCGCCCACCCCGTCATGGGCAAGGGAAAGAATCAGATTTCCCCGCACAAAGCCAGATTGGCGATGGCCGTGCGTGGAAGTACCAACCACTATCTGATCGAGAAAATCCAGCGCAGGCACTGGATCGCGCAAGCGCAACAGGTCGGACTCGGCGCAATGGTCGCAGAGCAGTTGATCGAGGACGTTATTGGCCGTACCGCATCCGTGATCGACGAAGTGGGTGCCTTGCTACCCGATGGCTTTCCGGCGGATGTGGCCCAGGCCATATTCAGCGGGATGCGCAGGCACTCGGCCAGACTGTCTGGCGCTTGCTGAGGCATTCTCGCCTCAATCCAGAGCAAAACTGCCTTTGCCGCACGACCACTGTGCGCAGACAGCTATGCAAAGCATAGTGCCCGCGCCCTTTTCAAGGGTGGTCAGGCAGCGGCACAGCCAGCATCCGACTCTTGTGCTATTGTGTTATCGCGTCGGCGATGCGCCGGGAAAATCAGAAACAGCGCGCGAGCGGAAAAACAGACCGATTCGATTGCCCGCACCTTGAACCCTTGAATCTGTTGCATCAAGATAGGAGCCTGGATGGCAATGATGGCAATCACTGAAGCAGAAATTCTTTCGCGCGTGATGATGGCGGTGGGGCTGTTGACCTGTCTGGGCTGGGCGTTTCTGGGGATGAGTACCAACGTTTCGCGCGCTGCGGTGCTGCAATTCTGCGTGGCCAATCTGGTCCTCGTCGTCGCGGACGCCTTGCCCATGTTTCGCGCACCGGACGTCGCGTACGCAGACTTTTACCAGTCGTTCAACTACTCGCATCTTTTATTCCTCTTTGGGACGATGTTGTTTCGTTCGGGCATGCGTGAGCTGCACGGGCTGTCCCGCACCAGCCTGCTGGAGTTTGGCCTGGTCGGATTCGGGGTGGGCATCGCCTTGCTCATCTCCCGCAGTGTGGACTGGCACGACGTGGCCATTGTCGGTGTCTACCTCACCTGTGCCTGGTTTGCACTGAAGGGCTGCTTTGATGGCAACACGGCGCTGGCAACACGGCTCGGCGCGGCGCACCGCTGGCTGCTTTTGTGGCCGATCCTGGTCGCGGGCTTGTTGTACGTTTTGCGCGCACTCGACGACACGGTGGCTTTGCTGTCTGACAACATGCGCCAGACGGCGGTGTACCAGTTCCTGGCGCCGTACCACTGGGCGCATTTCATGGTGCGGCTTTTGGTGAATGCCTCGCTCATAGGGCAGACGCTCATGGTCATTTTTCAAAGAATCAACACCCTGGCAGACCGGCTGCAGGTGATCCTGGACACGGCGCCCGTGGGGGTTTGCGTGAGCACACAAGGCATCACGCGCTTTGCCAATCCCAGGCTGACCGAGTTGATCGACATGAAGGTCGGCGATCCTGCGTCGAAGGCACTGGTGTCGCCCGCCGACCATGAAAGAATCGACAACCAGCTCAGGAGCGGGGCGGCTGTCAGCAATATGGAACTGCAGATGTACGGCCCCGACCATACCGTGCGCGACCTGCTGGTGACCTATATGCCCATAGACTATGAGGGCGTGCCCGGCACCCTGGGGTGGGTGATTGACATCACCGAGCGCAAGAAAAATGAAAAGCGGCTGCTGTTCAACCGCACGGTGGTGGAAAACGCCGAGCCCATGTTCTGGGCCGACCCTTACACGATGACCGTGGTCTACGGCAACCGTGCGGGTCTGGCCCTGATGGATGCGTCAACCGGGCAAGTCATGGGCAGCAGCATACCGACGCAATTCTTGCTGACGCTTTCGGAAGATGGCGCCCAATCGGTCGTCGAGAAACTGCGCAGTGCCGGGAGGCCCATGCGGTTTGAGACGCGCTACCGCCGCAGCAGCGGCGCAACGATGGACCTGGACGTGTCGTGCTACGTTGCCGAGGACGAGGAGCGCAGCCTGCTCATCGCCTCGATGCGCGATATTACGGAGCAAAAGCGGATCGAACGCGCCATTTTGCAAGCCAATAATGAACAATCCGCCATTTTCGAATCCGTCACCTTTGGCATGGCGTTCATCAAGGAGTGGAAGATCGTGCGCGCCAACCACCGCCTGGACGATTTGTTCGGCTGGCCTGCGGGCGCGCTCCTGGGCCAGTCGCCGTGCGTCTGGTACGCCCCCGGGATGGCGTTTGCCGTGGAGACTTATGCGGACATCCTGCGCGGCGAGATGCACCACAGCACGCAGGAGCTGTGCCGCAAGGACGGCAGCCTTTTCTGGTGCCGCATCAATGGCAGCGCCATCGACGCCAACGATCTGTCACTGGGAACGGTCTGGATGTTTGACGATGTCACCGAAGAGCGCAAGGCGGCAGAACTCATGCGCCAGGCCAAGGAACTGGCGGAAGAGGCCACACAGATGAAGTCCAATTTCCTGGCCAATATGAGCCATGAAATTCGCACACCGATGAACGCCATCATCGGCATGTCCCAACTGGCGCTCAAGACCGACCTGAACGCCAAGCAGCGCAGTTACATCGAAAAAGTCGATTCGGCAGCACGCAATCTGCTGGGAATCATCAATGACATTCTGGATTTCTCGAAGATCGAGGCAGGCAAGTTGCAGTTCGAGTTTGCCGACTTCCACCTGGAGGATGTCCTGGAAAATCTGGCGGATATATCCGTCATCAAGGCCCAGGAGAAGGGCCTGGAGTTGCTGTTTGATGTCGGTGCCGACGTGCCCACCGCGCTGGTGGGGGACGCCTTGCGATTGGGCCAGGTATTGCTCAATCTGGTGGGAAACGCCATCAAATTCACCGAACACGGGGAAGTGACCGTCGGCATCCATACCGTTGACCTGGATGTGCACACCGCACATACCCAGCCCGGCAAGCTGTGCCTGCGCTTTGACATTGCCGACACCGGCGTGGGCCTGACAAAAGCCCAGTGCGACAAGTTGTTCGGTGCATTTTCGCAAGCGGATGTGTCCACTGCGCGCAAGCACGGCGGAACCGGCCTGGGTTTGACCATCAGCAGACGGCTGGTCGAACTGATGGAGGGCCAGATCAGCGTCACCAGCCAGCCAGGCCTTGGCAGCACCTTCACTTTTACCGCCCAATTCGGCTTGCAGACCGATCAGCAGCTACGCCCGGCGCTGGCGCAGGAGTTCTCCGGACTGCGGATTCTGTTGGTTGACGACAACGCCAGGGCACGCCAGATACTGCTGTCCATCCTGACGTCGCAAAAGTTTGCCGCAACCGCCGTCGAGGGTGGCCAGCAGGCGATGGATGCGCTGAAAGAGGCGCAAGGCGCAGGCACGTCCTACGGGCTGGTATTGATAGACTGGATGATGCAAGACCTTGACGGCCTGGAAACGCTCCGACGCATCCGGGCCGAGCCCTCTCTGGAGGAAACACCGGCGCTGGTCATGGTGACGGCGCACAGCCGCGATGAGCTGCTGGAGCAAGCCGGGAGTAGCGGACTCCGACTGGATGGGCTGCTGCTCAAGCCCGTGGGGCCATCGGCCCTGCTGGACAGCATTTTTGGCGCGCTGGGCAAGGAGGTGGCCAGTCGCGGGCGCAAGCACCAGCGCCAGGAAGCCACCCTGGAGGCCGTGCAAAGCGTGCGCGGTGCTTACTTGTTGCTGGTCGAAGACAACCTGGTCAACCAGGAACTCGCCCTGGAGATACTGCAAGAGGCCGGCATCCGGGTTGACATTGCCAGCAATGGCGTTGAAGCGCTTGAGCAGGTCGAGCGCGCCGACTATGACGGCATCCTGATGGACTGCCAGATGCCGGTGATGGATGGTTTTGAAGCCACGCGCGCGATCCGGGCGCAGCCGCGTTTTGCCGAACTGCCGATACTGGCCATGACCGCCAACGCCATGAGCGGCGACCGGGAACTGTGTCTGGACGCAGGCATGAACGACCACATTGGCAAACCCATCGACGTCAACCAGTTATTCGAATGCCTGGCGCGCTGGATCAAACCCAGGGATGCTACGGGTGCTGACGTGCCTACCCCCGGCGATGAGCCAACGGCGCGCAACAACCACCCATTGCCCGAGATTGTCGGCCTGGATATGCACCAGGCCATGCGGCGCATGGGTGGCAATGCGAATCTGTTGCAAAAACTGATTGGCCGCTTCGCCCAGACCCAGGCTGACGCCATGGCGCGCATCCACCATGCCATCGAGCGCGCGGACCTGGACACTGCCACGCGCGAAGTGCACACCCTCAAGGGGCTGGCTGGCAACATCGGAGCCACCCGCTTGCAGATGCTGGCCGGAGTGGCCGAAGCGGCCTTGCAACAGGGCCGCAAGGAAGATATGCCCCAGGCATTGGAAGCCCTGGCGCAGGAGCTGAACGCTGTGCTGGACCAAATCCCGGCCACGCCGGATGGCGACGCAGCAGGCCTTGCTGAACCCGCCATCGGGCAGATCGCTCAGGAGTCCGGGCGCGATGCCATGGCCGCCAACATGCGCCAACTGGCCGTATTTCTGAGCGACAACGACTCCCGTGCCGCACAGCTCGTTGAACGCCTGGTTCCTGCATTGCGTAGCGTAGGGCAGGGGGCCGCAGGCAAGCAACTGGAAAACGCGATCAGCGGCTACGAGTTCGAAGACGCGCTGGCCACCTTGCAAGCACTGGCCCAGGCGCTTGGCATCACGCTTCAGGCGGAAAGGTGAGACTGGGTTTTCCGGTAACCCTGGCCCGGCTTCGACTCCGCTCAACCGACGTTTGCGCCCCGTTCCCTGAACGAAGTCGAAGGCCGTTCCCTGAGCGAAGTCGAAGGGCGGTCCCTCGCAAGGTATATCAGAACGGCGACATCGTTGCGTGGCCTTCAGCCGGGGTGCCATGCACTTCGGCGTAGCGGTTCTTGATCTCCAGGACGGCTGCCAGCACGGACTTGAAGGCGGGTACCAGGGCTGGGTCAAAATGTTTGCCGGAGCCTTCCTCGATCATGGCTATGGCGGCTTCGACGCTCCACGCGGCCTTGTAGGGGCGGCTGGAGGTGAGTGCATCGAACACGTCGGCAATGGCCACGATGCGGCCAAAGAGCGGAATCGCCTCACCGCTCAGGCCGTGGGGATACCCGGAGCCATCCCACTTTTCATGGTGCGTCAAGGCCACCTCGCGGGCCGCTTGCAGCAAGGCACTGGGGTGTTGTCCGAGAATTTCCGCCCCCATGACCGGATGCTGGCGCATGATGTGCCACTCGGCCTCGTCGAGTTTGCCCGGCTTGAGCAGGATGTGGTCCGGGATGCCGATTTTCCCGAGGTCGTGCATGGGCGCGGCATGAAACAGCAGATTCGCCTCGTCGGCAGACATGCCGATGGCCTCGCCGATCAGGCGCGCGTAGTGGCTCATGCGCAGGACGTGGTAGCCGGTCTCGTTGTCCTTGAACTCGGCTGCCCTGCCCAGGCGATGAATGATCTCCAGGCGCGTGGTCTCCAGCTCGGCGGTGCGCAGCCGAACCTTGCGCTCCAGCTCCCGGGTCTGGTCGTACAGCGCCAGATGGGTACGCACCCGCGCCAGCACGATGGAAGCGCTGATGGGCTTGGTGATGTAATCCACCGCACCGAGTTCCAGGCCGGTCCGTTCGTCATCGACTTCGTCCATGCTGGTCACAAAGATGATGGGGATGTTGCACGTACTGCTGTCCTTCTTGAGCTGCCGACAGACTTCATAACCGCTGAGTCCGGGCATGATGATGTCCAGCAGAATCAGGTCTGGCTTGGTCGGACCCATGGCAATCTTCAGCGCCCGCTCGCCGTTGACGGCAATTTTCGTCTGGTACAGCGGGGACAAGGCTGCATTGAGTACGTCGATGTTTCCCGGTTCGTTGTCAACGATCAATATGGTCTGGCGTGGAACGGCGGGGGTGCTGTCGGTCATGTGCGGCTCCTGGAGGGTGTCATTGCAATGTTCAAGGTGACGGCGACTTCCTGCAAGGCAGGCAAGGCGGCTTCAAAATCATAGCTTGCGATCAGTTCGTCCAGCCTGGCGGCGGCGGCTTGCGCACCCAGCAACCGCAAGCCCGCCACGACGCTGGCGGCATGCTGCGCGGCACCGGGGTCGTCATCGGCCAGCAGTGCGGCCAGTGTCTGCATGGCGGTTTGCAAGGTTGCCCGGTCCGGGGTATCAGGGGTGGGAGTTGCTGGCGCATCAGAGGTTTGCAGCGCCAGGTCGATACGGTTCAATAGCGCAGCCAGGCATTCTTCCAGCGCCTGTGTGGACGCAGGCAGGCTCTCTGCATCGCTCTGTCTGGCCGCACTCTCCACGTCATGGCACAGCTGGTGCAGCGCGCTGGCGCCGATGTTGCCGGCCAGTCCCTTGGTGTTGTGCGCCAGGTCGGCAAGCGTTTGCCAATCGGCCACGTGCAGCGCTTGCTGCATGGCTTGCGCCGTCTGGCGTTGGGTCTGGGCAAAGCGCTGTACCAGCTTGTGCACCAAGGCCCGGTTGCCGCTCAGGCGTTGCACGGCAAGCTCCAGGTCCAGTCCCTCGATGGGTGGCAGTTGATTCTCCAGTGCAGCAAAAGGCACGGTTTGATCCGCCTGCTCTGCCGGAGCGTGGCGCTCTTTGGGAGTGATCCAGCGTGCCAGGGTCGAGAACAGTTGCTGCACGTCAATGGGTTTGCCGATGTGGTCGTTCATGCCGCACTGGATGCAGCGCTCGCGTTCGCTGCTCGTTGCGCTGGCGGTCATGGCAAGAATGGGCAATTGCGCAAACCGGGAGTCGGCGCGCAGAAAACGGGTGGCTTCGAAGCTAGGCTGTCCAAAAACGACTCAAAATTGCCAATTTCTCTACCCCGAGAAACGGCCCCATTTCCTGCAGAAAAAGACCACACGAGCACCACCGTAGCAATTGGTTAATATCGCCCTCAGCGTTATGGTTACACGCATTT
>JAYRRD010000209.1:0-2650 GCA_041910275.1 Rhodoferax sp. | reverse complement strand
TGCAGGGCTTGAGAGTAGTGTTTCACCACCTGACGTGCTCCTTGATCCAGACTACCGCCGCGACGATGGCTCCAACGATGGAAATCACCCACGGGTACAGAACCCTAACTTGTCCTCGTAGCCATTCGGCATGGGCGTCCAGCTTGCGCTGTTCGTGAATCCACCGGATGTCATCATCGGATAGCTGCGGTTCGTCATCGTCCGGCGGTCGGTCGGCGCGTCTGGGCGTCATGGTCATTGCTTCCTGCGGTGGCCTGCTCTGCGGCTCTGGTTGGTTTTCCTTGCATGGCTTTCAGCCCAGGCTCAGCCGGGCGTCGTTTTTTTCAGCTTCCCGATCTGCACCACATTCCACGCGCAGACCGCCGCAAAAAAGGCCGTCATCCAGGGCAGCCAGGGCGCCATGGCGGGCAGCAGCGCGCCGACCAGCACGATGTACGCACCTTTGGTGGCTGCCAGCACCAGGGCCGGATGCACCCGGCGCATCAGGGCGCCTAGCAGCGGGTTGCCTTCCGATCCGCCCAGCTTGAGCGCGTACAGCGTCAGGGCCGCGTCCAGCACATTGACGGCGGCAAAGGCGGCCAGCCACAGCTCGGGGGTCATGGCAGCGCCACCCGCACGATCTGCAACCCAAGCCGCGCCATCGCAACAAACGGCTCCTGCTCCGACACATCAATCGACGCATACAGCGCGGTGATCTTCGCCTTGGTCGTGCTGATCTTCGCCTTTGCGGCCAACTCGGGCACCGCCTCGGGCATCCCCGGCGCTGTGGTCACGACAGCCTTACCGTCCTTGTCCTGCGTGACGGTCTTGCACGGCAGCAGCGCGGCCATGTCATGGCTGATGGGGCCGGACGAAATGTAGTGCGTGGCCGGTGCCTTGCCCGTGGCAGACAGTCCGGTCGTGAACATGCCGTCACCTGCGACGCCTGCCAGCCCCTTGCACAGGGCGCGTGCGTTGGGCTGCACGGACGCGGGAATAATGATTGTCCTGTGCTTGATCATGGCAGTGTCACTCCGTAATAGTCGGCCAGATACTGCCGGGCGGCGTCCTTGTCGGCGGTGCTGGCGGTGCTTTCGAAGAGCATGATGTCGCCGCGTGCGCCGGTCAGGGTGTAGCTTGTGTAGAGGCCAAACCCTGCCGCCGTCCACGTTGACAGGTCGAGGTTGCGAAACTCAAGGATGTGCCAATCGCCCACAGTCAGAGCCGTGTGCAGCGTGCCGCGAGTCACAGCGGTGCCGCCGGTCAGTTGGGTGTTGTCAACCCAGACAGTCGGAGTCCCTGCGCCAGAGCCGACGCAGCCTGAGCCGGAAGCGGATTCCGCCATGCCGAAGAACTTGGTGGCGTCTGCTATGCCGTTGTAAAGACCCGCGACACAGTTCGCCCCCGAATCCCGCCTCACCGCAATCATGCAGTCCATCGCACTCGTCAGCGTGCCCGCCGCGAAGCTGGCCGTCGCCATGCCGTCGTCTACGCCGTCGTAGAGTTGGAAGGGGGTGATGCCGGTGGCGTCGTAGTCGCTGGCTGCGCCGACGCGCTGGTATGGGAGAGGCACGGAGCCGAGGTTGAGTTGCGCGCCCCAGATACCAATGGAGTCTCCCGCTGACTGTGAGGATGGGCCGGGATAGATAAATAAACCAGTAGAGACAGCCGTTGCCGTTGCGGTCAAGGAGATAACGGTCCAGTTTGAATCCAGACCTGTCACCGTCATCAGCCCTGTCCCGCTCACAGAACCGCTGCCGGACACAATGCTGGATGAAGCTGTCAACCACCCGCCGTTATTCAATCCGAACCGAAATGCTGTCGATGTGCCAGAACGGACACTGAACGTCAACGTGTACTGCGACGCAGACAAAACAACGGATTGTGATCGCGACGCATTTGTGCCGTTAGCGACCAATTCATCTGCTGTAAGCGTTCCATCTGGTGCTGTGTATTTGTTTTCGTTTACCGATGTGCCACCACCGCCGGAGGACCACGCCGCATTACTGAAATCCTCCGTATACGTCAGCAAGTTCACCCGAGCCGACTCCAGAGGCCGGGCCGCGCTGGTGGACTGCAGCATGTGGATGCCGGGGATTTCGCGGATACTGCAATGACTAATCTCCCAGCTTGCAGCGCCACTAAAACTAGATAGGTAGCAGACGGCATTGCCTGTAATAGCTGTTAATTTAATCGTTTTCTCATACCACTGACCGATAGTTGCACCTACAGGGACAATAGGCGACCATGACGGGGTTCCTACGCTATCCACGTGGGATATGGTTTCCAGTGATGGCGAACCAGATACCTGTGCGGTCTTTCTGGCACGAACATATAGTTCAATAGACTTTTTACCAGACCCGATATTTATTCCGCCAAGATGTGCCGTTGCCGAAAACGCCAGAAGTCCGGGAGTGACTGTCATTGATGACACATTCCACGGTGCGTATGCCGTCCATCCGGTTGGAATCTGTAATGCACCGTTTAGCGTGTAACCGGCGCCCCAAGTGCTGGATGGGTTAATCTCCGGCCCAAGCACCAGCCCACCCTTCCTGTCCAAAACCAGCCCCACCGGATTGCTTGAATCAAGCACCGTGCCCACCGTGCTGAGTGCCGTGGTGCCTGCGCTGTCCTGCCACTGAGAGGTCAGGTTGCTCGGGTCGATCCACAT
>JAYRRD010000208.1:0-16490 GCA_041910275.1 Rhodoferax sp. | reverse complement strand
GCATGCGCTGGAAGCAACAGGGTGCACGCATTATTTTGAGCTTACGTGCGCTCGTTTTGACACCACAAAGGTGGAATCAATTCTGGCAAAAAATTGATCAATATGGTTTTTGACTAGTATCAAATTCCGGCTGCACCCTGAATCAAGATGCGCGGCAAGTCAGCTAACTCACCATACAGTGGCGAATACGCCGGATTCTTTTCCTGCCCACGTCCAGCATACAACAAGGCTGCCTGACGCAATAGTTGGTAACTCAATAGTGGATCGACATGCCGATGGTTAGAGATGCTTTCTCCAGTCAATGCCAAATCCACAAACGGCGAGATCAAGGCCAGTCCTGATGGCAGTGGCAGTGCCTGTTCTCGCAACTTTTGCATCATCGACAAGACCAAACCGGCACCAGCCGAATCACCCACCAGGATGATCTGATTCGCTTTGTATCCGGCCATCAACATGCAACGGTAACAGTCCATTGCATCATCCAATGCAGCAGGAGCAGGATATTCTGGTGCAAGCCGATAGTCTGGCACCCAGACTTCGGATTGACTGTGGCTAGCGATGTATGTCGTAATTGAACGGTAACACGGAGGCGATCCAACGCAAAAGCCACCCCCGTGCAAATACATGACCGCGCTACTGATCTCCTGGGAAACAGGCCGAATCACATCACCGCCACAAGCCACGCCGATCAAAGGTTTAATCGTCAGACCACGTTGGTTAGACAGTGTAATCTTGGAAAGTATTCGGACAACAAGGCGCTGCCACGCAATCGGAAATGGCGGGCGCACCATCGATTTGAAAAACAGCCGCGATATCGATCTGAATACAACCGATAACAGCCATTGCACCAGCGAATGGGGAGCCGTTACCTCCGTTTCCACCGATGCTTTGAGAGCATTTCGAGCCACTAAAACCTTTCTGCATTGCAATTTGTTACAGGTTTTGACAGGGCGTGATTTTCGCATTCCGATCAGGCGGTTTTTTCAATAGCCCGCACCGCCCCCCTGGTGTTCGCAACTCCCTGATGGACAAATTTGGTCTCTGAGACGACCATTTCTACTGTCGAAATTGAACATTCACAGCAGATTGCACCCATGAAAACCGTCGAACTTGCCTTGCCGTACACGATGTCTGACAAAGACCGTGCCAGCGAAATCACCACGATTTTGGCAGCCGCCATTATCCGCATGCACACAAGTAGACAGGCCTCCACAGAAAGACAAATTGGACTTGGCTTTATGCCTGGAAAGAGCGTTCATACGAACCCCTATCAACCAAGGAGTTCTTCATGAACACGCAAGTTTCTGTGGCGGCGCAAATCGCGGCACTGCCCCACATGCCCATGCCCGATTTGTGGCAACTCTGGGATAAACACTTCGAACGCCGCCCTGACAAAACGGTTCGTAGCTACCTGCATTCCCAACTGGCCTACAAAATCCAGGAAGCTACCTTTGGTGCCATTCCCGCCAAGGACATGCGTCAGTTGGTCAACATTGGTATGCGTAGCTCCAAGATCAAAGGACGCAAAAAGTCGCGTGAAATTCATCTGGCTGCGGGAACGGTGCTAATCAGGGAGTGGGGTGAGCGCGAGCACAAAGTCACCGTCACAGCCGATGGCCGGTTTGATTATGAAGGGCAAACTTTCAAGAGCCTCTCGGCGGTTGCGCGTCATATTGCCGGCTGCCCGTGGAGCGGGCCATTGTTCTTTGGTCTGAAATGAAACAAGGGGGAAGTATGAACACCACCACTCAAATCGCACCGTCCAAGCCACGCAAGCGTTGTGCTGTGTATTGCCGTGTCTCTTCCGATGAGCGCCTGGACCAGGAGTTCAATTCCATCGATGCCCAGAAAGAGGCAGGCCAGGCCTACGTTGTCAGTCAACGCGCTGAGGGCTGGATTCCGGTGGCCGATGACTACGATGATCCTGGGTTTTCTGGCGGCAACATGGATCGACCGGCCTTGAAACGTCTGATGGTTGATATCGAGGCCGGCAAGGTTGATATTGTGGTGGTCTACAAGATCGACCGTTTGACCCGCAGTCTGGCGGATTTCTCCAAGATGGTGGAGGTGTTTGAGCGCCAGGGGATATCTTTTGTGTCGGTCACCCAGCAGTTCAACACCACCACGTCGATGGGGCGCTTGATGCTCAACGTGCTGTTGTCGTTTGCCCAGTTCGAGCGTGAGGTCACGGGGGAACGCATCCGCGACAAGATCGCTGCCAGCAAACGCAAGGGGATGTGGATGGGTGGCGTTCCGCCGTTGGGCTACGATGTCCGCGACCATATGCTGCTTGTCAATGAGGCCGAGGCTGGCATCGTGCGGCGCATCTTCAACGAAATGCTGACCATCGGCTCACCCACAAAAATCGGTCAGACGTTAACTCTGGAGGGAATTACCACCAAGGCCTGGACGACACAGGATGGCCGGGTGCGTTCTGGTTCAGTGATCGACAAGAAGTTCCTGTACAAATTGCTGCGTAACCGCATCTACCTGGGAGAGATTTCGCACAATGGAAGTTGGTTTGCCGGGGTGCATCAGCCGATCATTGCGCGTGATCTCTGGGACAAGGTGCATGAGGTTCTATCCAAAGACGGGCGAGTCAGGGCTGGTGAAACGCAATCGCGGGCTCGTTCGGATGCGCTGTTGCGGGGGCTTTTGTATTCAGCCAATGGGGAGCCCATGTATGCGACCCACACGCGCAAGAATGGGCGCAAGTACAACTACTATTTTTCCAGGTCTGAATCGCGGTTCGGGGCCAAGGCCAAGAGCTGTGAGCGTATGCCGGCGGCGGAAATCGAAACCGCCACCGTGACGCAGATCAAGACGGTGCTTTCCAGTCCGGAGTCTGTGGCGGCGGTGTGTAAGCATTTGCAGACCGGCGGCGCCGAAGTAGACGAAGCCAAAGCCGTGATGGCGATGGTCAACATCTGCACCATCTGGGAGCAGTTGTTCCCGGTGGAGCGCCACCGCATTGTCAACCTGATGATTGAGCGCATCGATCTTGCGGACAACGGCTTGAAGATCACATGGCGTGCACTGGGCTGGAAGGCCTTGATCAAGGAGTTTTCGGCCAACACCATCGGCGCTGAGATGCTGGAAGTGGAGGCCCGGGCATGAACAACCCCTTGGAAACCTTTGTGCCGCTGCGTATGACCAAGCGTGGCTTGCAGCAACTGGCCATCACCGAAGCTCCGGTCTTTGACGCCACGATCCTGCAAGGGCTGGCACGGGCGTTTTACTGGAGGGAGTTGCTCCAAACCAATGTGGTTGCCAGCGGATCGGAGATCTCACGTCTGGAAGGGCTGCACCACACCACGGTCAACGCCTTGTTGCGGCTGACTTTATTGGCTCCCGACATCGTGGACCGGATCATGGATGGGCGTCAGCCACGCAGGTTGTCGCTGCTGTGGTTGCTCAGAACCTCGTTGCCGATGGACTGGCAAAAACAACGCGACCTGATTGCACGTTTTGAGTAGGAGGACGAAATGCCCAAGAGAAATACCGCAGTGATGACTGGCAAGCCCGTAACGTATGAAATTCCCAGTCCCGCCGGTGGGGTGCAATTGGAAACATTCATTCCGTGGAAATTGGTCAAACGTGGCGTGCATCGGCAGGTGATCACGCCGATTGATGCGCCGCAGGAGTTTTTAGCCGAGGCCGAGCAGGAACGGCGCAAGCGCAAGGCAGCTCAGGAGACACCGCTGATCCGGGCGTTGGGACTGGCGCACTACTGGCAGCAACTGCTCCAGCAGGGAAAGTTCCGCTCCCTGACGGAGATTGCCGCCGCCGAACAGATGGATTTGGGGCAGGCCAGCAAAATTGCACGGCTCGTATACCTTGACCCAACCATTGTCCAAGCCTGCCTGGACGGGTGCTACGATGGGCCATCATTGGATCAGATCAACCGCAGGCCGATTCCGGCGCTGTGGAGTGAGCAAAAGCATTTGCTGGGCAAAGTCCCAGTCGTTTGATGCGGACTGACAAAAATTGACTGCCATGCCAGAACCACCGTTTCCCATTCGTGAAGAAGAGGCTGAATTCTCTGCCATTCGAGCCCAGGGCGCGGGTGGGCAGAATGTGAACAAGGTCAGCAATGCTGTGCACATGCGCTACAAAATATCCGATTTGTCCTTGCCCGATACCATCAAAGAGCGGCTATTGGCGCTGAGTGACCAACGGATAACCGCCGACGGCGTGGTGGTCATTAAGGTGCAAGCCACCCGCAGCCTGGAACAGAACAAGGATGAAGCTGTAGAGCGTTTGCAGGCACTCGTGGGTAGCGTTGCGGTGTTACCCAAATGCCGCAAAGCCACAAAACCCACAAGAAATTCACAACGCAAACGGCTCGACACCAAGGCAACACGCGGGGTTGTAAAAAAGCTGCGTGGACGCATTTCTGGCGGGGAGTGAAGCATTAACCGCATGTGTCTGATCGCAGCGAATCTTTATCCCCACATCCCGTGGTCAAAGCTGTGGACAACTACCGGATAAAGTAGCCAAGTCCGCGCCAGGAAACGATTTTTAGCAAGTGCTCAAACAATGGGCAGTCTCCATCAATCCTGGTTTTGAGCCAGGCATTCTGCCCTGGACTCGTTATTTCTTCCCGGCACGCTCCCTCTCGTAGTCGTCGTACTTCGTTTTATCGAGGCGGGCGAGGCATTCTTCCGCAGCCCCTGGTGGTTGCTTTCTGCACTCATTTGCGGCACCAACCTTGGCACCGTCGTACCAGGCTTGTGCCGTACATCCAGGAATAACAAGCATGAATAGACAGGTCGTCAGATGGTGTAAGGCGCGCATGCTTGCCACTCAGGAAGCGTTGAAAGTTCTCGATGGCATGGTTCACACCCTGGTTTGCAGGTTGTAGGACACGCCAGGGTGCGCCCTGTGTCTCATGGAGGCAGCCAGGCTGCGCTCCTCCGGTGTCTCGGGGGTAAAGCTGATCTGTTGCGAGTCATCGATGCGTATGGCCTCTGGATGATCTTTCTTGATGGCCGCTTCCGTGAATCGGGTGGATGTGGTCATCCAACGGCCAGCCCATACGATTTGCCAATAGAAAACGTCTTCCTCAATCATTGTTCCACTTTCGATACATGCAGGTAATAGAAACGCCCAACTCAGGTCTTGGCGTCGGGCAACGAAGGGGGATTTTCGCAAAGGCTAGCCCCTTCCTGCAGTGTTCGCACGCAGCGGTTTGAGCAAGTCGCCCAGGCCGTTGAGGTCAATTTCGTGCATCAGGGCCAGTAGCCGCCCAATTTCACCCTTTGGAAAGCCTTGCCTGGAAAACCAGGTCAGGTAATTTCCAGGAAGGTCCGCAATGCGACGCCCCTTGTACTTTCCATATGGCATCTCCGTGGTAACGAGTAGTAACAAATCGTCGGATTTCAAGGTCGACTCCAAAAATGCGTTCGCTCAATCCCTGCGCCCGTGCAGCGTAGCCCAGTGGTCCTGGGCAGAATCCGTCGACCGCCAAGCCAATTGAAATGTCATACGCTTCGACGACGATCTTGTGATCTGGGACGATGCGTTTGGGTGCGGTGTTCACGTCTGCGGTCATGTCGGCTGCAACAACACTGGTCAGAGGCTACCTGCGGTACGGTGGTTGTCGAACTGGCAGTAACTGGTAAGGACGAAAGCATTTGCAGCAGATTGTCGATGGTTTCGATGCTGACCTGCCGGACACGTTCAGCCAACAAAACGACATCGCTGGCGTCCACCAAAGCGGCATCCTCCGTCCGCACGCAGGCATCGTAGTGGCCATTGCGGAGTCGGATTTTTGCAAAAATTCCGTTTGCGATGGTCACCAGGGCAAGAATACCCAAAGGATTCAAGAGGTGCTCGAGCACGGCAACGCGCACACACACAGGAGCCGATTCGTAGACTTGGCCGATGTATTCGGGGGTCGGGATGGGTTGTTGCATGCTTGCCGTCGTCGGCAAAAAATGGTTTGAAGGTTGATTCATAGTTGTTTTTTGTGTTGATTTTGTATCCCGTCGCTCAATCTGACCAGATTTCTGCTCGAACCTGCCGTTCGTAACTCGTTGATTTCAAACGATCACGTCACTTGAGCGCTCAAGAGACTAACAGAGAACAGAGAGAGAAAAAGGGCAAAAAACGGGTAAATTGGTCCGAAAACGGGCCAATTCAAGGGCGCGACGCTCAAGCGGCAAATGCACGTAAGTGCGCGTCAGCAGTGGGTTTTTTGGGAGATAAAAAAGCCAACCGATATGGGTTGGCTCAAGGATGGGTGGTGGTGATAGGTGGATTTGAACCACCGACATCAGCATTATGAATGCTGCGCTCTAACCAACTGAGCTATATCACCATAGGGGCGCAATTATAGCCACAGTTCGTGGTGCCCAAAGGAACGAAGGGGCGAAGAATGCAGCACGGCAACTATTTTGCCGGGTCCAGTGTGAATGTCACCGGCGCAGTGACGTTGATCGGCGACAGCACTCCGCTGCAAAATGGGGCTTTTACGGGTGTCTTGCGCGCGGCTTGCAAAGCGGCATTGTCCAGGTCCTCATGGCCGGACGATACACGCACGCTGGCGCGCGCGACGCGGTCATCTGTACACACGGACACCGACAACAGCACTTCGCCAGTACGCGAGGTTTGCACGGCTGCCGCAGGGTAGCGTACCGCCTGATGCAGACTTCTCACAAACCCCTGCGTCCAGGCTTCTGTTTCCGCTGCGGTACACGCTGTGGGTGCATTGCGCACACATTCGGCCACGTCATCCATGGCGTCAGGGCGCACTACGACCCGTGCGCCACCGGCGGAAGGTTTCTGCCTCGCAGCGGTTTGTTCCTGTGCCAGTTTTTGCGCCTGAACCTGGTCCAGCAGGGCCTTGGCGCCCGCATTGCCATTGGTATGGGCGCGGTTTAGCCAATACAGCGCAGAGTCATAGTCGCGGCTGACGGCGGGGTCGGTGCCATACATGCTGCCCAGGTTGTACTGTGCAGGAGAATAATCCTTCTCGGCTGCCATATGGAACCAGCGCATGGCCTCCTTGGTATCTGCTGGTCGGCCATAGCCGTAGCGGTGCATCATGCCGATGGTGAACTGCGCCTGCGCGTCGCCAGCTGCCGCTTGTGGCATCAACAGGCTGTAGGCGCGGGCATAGTCCTTGCTGCGGTAGGCGTCGTACCCTTGTTGTTGGTTGGGCGCAACGGTAGCGGTGGCAGTGGGGGTTCTTACCGACGTAGCGCCATTGAGTAGGACTACCCGCTCGGGCGCCCGGAAGTTGTACAGGTCCTCGTGGATATAAATCAGCTTTTCGGCCAGCTTGGCGTTGCGCATCCAATCGACGATGGAATCGACGGTGACCGTCTCGATGCGATTTTCGTAGCGCTTACGGTCGGGATGGTCGTCAAAAGCCACGTTGGCCGAGCCTACGCGAGCGCCCAGGCGTGTCAATGGGCCGATCTGGAGTACCGACGGGCGGTAATCCTTGCCCAACAGCCAGGCTTGCGCCTGGGAGCGGCTGTAATGACCGCCATCCGGGTTATCCAGCGCCATGGCCAGGGTCTCCAGAGCCCACTGGTTGGATTGCTGGTATTTTTGTCCCCAGACGTAGCTGACCAGGCTGTATGGCCGCACATTCATGGCTGTTGCGCGCGCATTGTCAGTCAGGACGGGCAGAAGTTTTGCCTGTATGTCGACTTGTGGCACCACGGCAACTGCGGCATAGCGCCAGGGGTTATCCATGAAAAACTCCCCCAGACCCTGGCGGAAAAGCGAGGCCTCTGCGCTGCCGCAATCGTTGAGCTTATGCAGCACGCGCCACACGCTCGTGCCATCGGCGTCCTTTTGTCGATAGGCAAACCCCATGTGGGAATAGTCCAGGTTGTAGGCGCTCAAATCCTGCCCGGCACGGCCCAGCAGCACGACGTCGGCGCCGCTGCGCTCCAGCACGTCCTTGGTGCGCTGCGCCATGCGAAAGCCGTATTCCAGTGATCGCGCCTTGGGTTGATGTGCCGGTTCGCAGGGGCGCCCCGCCTGGGCCTGCACCATGAAGACACAAGCCAGTGTGAACAGCGCCGCAGCCCGGAATGTGGGTAGTACCCGTTTCAGAAATTTTTGCATGACGGCAACTCCTCACCACGTAAGACGTTCATTGTGCAGCAAGGCACGGCCAGATTCATTGGGAAGGAAGGCAATCACCTCCCCGGCGACCGATAGCACCACGCCAGCGGCAATCACCGATGTCGTCACCGGCGCGCCCGCCACGACGGATGCGCCCACGGCAGAGGCACCGACAACTTCAACGCTGACGCGCGTACCGTCGGAAGCGTTCTCCAGTACGTATACCACGCCGCGCGTCGAGGACTCCACGGCGCGCAAAACCACGACTCCGCCTGATACCAGGAGCATGGCCGGAATGGCAACCACTGCGCCAGCCGCCACGCTGGCGGCCCCCACAACGGATGCGACGGGCAGCAGGGATATTGCGCTGCTGGCGCTGGCCGCTTGAGCCCCAGCCTGGGCCGACGCTGCCGCAGGCGCAAGACCCGACAGTGCCATGCAAGCGCAGGCCAGCCAATGCACGCTGCGTTGGAAGAATGTTGTCACGGAAATTTCCTTTCAGTTTTTTTCAGTTGACCGGAGCCGCAACTCTACACCACTGTCTTCATGCTGCATGGCTTGCCGCCGCAAAGGGCTGCGCTGGGCCAGTTCGTCGAGGTAGGCATGGATGCTATCGGCCTCACGGTCCAGAAAATGGGCAATGGCCTGGGCAAATTCCGGGTGTGCCAGCCAATGCGCGCTGGTGGTTTTGACTGGTAAGAGCGCCCGTGCCATCTTGTGCTCGCCCTGCGCACCGCCTTCAAAGCGCTGATAACCGTGTTCGATGCACCATTGCACGGGTTGGTAGTAGCACGCTTCAAAGTGCAGACAATCCACGCGCTCCAGCGCACCCCAGTAGCGGCCATAGGCCACTTTTTGACCTTTTTTCCCATTTAGGCCGGTAGCGCTTGCGGGATGTGCGGCAACAGCTATCAAACTTGAAGCAATCGGTTTGCCGCAGCGTTCGGCAATGAACAGCAGCCAGTGCTCGGGCATGCAGCGCTGCATGCGTGCAAAAAAGTCACGATTCAGGTAGGGCGCGTTGCCATGCTCGAAATACGTGCGTTCGTAGCAACGGTAGAAGAAATCCCAGTCCGCAGCGCTGATGTCCGCCCCCAGTGCCCAGCGAAAGCGCACGCCGGAGTCGCACACACGGCGGCGTTCCTGGCGGATTTTCTTGCGTTTTTCCTGGGAGAGCGCGGCCAGGAAATGCGCAAAATCGGTGTAGCCGGGGTCGGTGTTGTTCCAGTGGAATTGCACGTTGTGGCGCAGCAGCAGACCGGCATCTGTACAGGCCGTCACGTCCTGCTCCTGCGCAAACAGCAGGTGCAAGGACGACATGCCGTTTTTCTTGCACCATTGCAGCAAAGCCCGCACCAGCGCGGCGCGGGCGTGCGCAGAGCGTGCCAGCAGGCGCGCGCCCGGAACCGGGGTGAAGGGCACGGCCACCAGTGCCTTGGGGTAGTAGTCCAGCCCATGCTGCGCGTAGGCGTTGGCCCAGGCCCAGTCGAATACATACTCACCGTAGGAATGCGTTTTTTCATAGACCACACAAGCACCTGCCAGGGTATGGGGGGCACTGCTTGGGCGCAGTACGATGAAGTGCGGCACCCAGCCGGTTTGCGCGGACGCACAGCCGCTGGTGTGCAGGGCCAGCAAGTAGGCATGGCGCATGAACGGGCTGGGGTTTTCCTGGCTGTCGAGCAGGGTGTCCCAGGCGGCAGCGTCGATTTCCAGCGGGGAATGCAGCACCGCAATGCCATAATCTTCTTCAGCCAAGGCACACCCCGCCCATCCAGACCCGGCCCCAGCCCTCAACCCAGACCCATCTTCGTTCCATGACTCTTCGCATTTGTGTTGCACAACTCAATTTCATTGTCGGCGATCTGGCAGGCAACGCGCAAAAAATCATTGCCGCAGCGCGCCAGGCCTATGAACAGGGCGCACGTTTGCTGCTGACCCCCGAATTGTCGATTTGCGGCTACGCTGCCGAAGACCTGTTCCTGCGCCCGGCCTTCATCCAGGCCTGCGATGATGCCGTGCAAACAGTAGCCCAGGAACTTGCCGGGTTAAAGGATATGAGCGTGGTGGTGGGCCACCCGAGCGGCTTTGATGAGCGTACGCGCAGCGTGTCCGTTCCCAGACGCTTCAACGCCGCCAGCGTGCTGCGCGAAGGCGCCGTGGTGGCACGCTACGCCAAGCGCGAACTGCCCAACTACCAGGTTTTCGACGAACGCCGTTACTTTGTCCCTGGCGAGAGTGTGTGCGTGTTTGAAGCCGGGGAGGCCGGTGCGCGCCTGCGCGTCGGGCTGTTGATCTGTGAGGATGCGTGGTTTGAAGAACCCGCAGCCCAGGCGCAGGCTGCGGGCGCGCAGCTGCTGGCGGTCATCAATGCCTCGCCTTTTCACCTGGGCAAGGGCTACGAGCGCGAAAACACCATGCGCCAGCGGGTGCGTGCCACGGGGCTGCCGCTGGTCTATGCGCATCTGGTCGGCGGCCAGGATGAAGTCGTGTTTGAGGGCCACTCCTTTGTGCTTGACAGCCTGGGCGCAGTACGGGGGCGTGCACCGAGTTTCAAGGAAAATCTGTTCCTAGCCCTGATGGAACGAGCGGGAACAGCTATCAATATCAAAGCAAGCATCGAGCCGGTGCGAAGCCCGGAGCAGGACTTGTGGGATGCGCTGGTGCTGGGTGTGCGCGACTACGTGGGCAAAAATGGCTTTCCGGGCGCCATCCTGGGTCTCTCGGGCGGCATTGATTCGGCCCTGGTGCTGGCGATTGCCGTCGATGCGCTGGGCGCGGACAAGGTGCGCGCGGTCATGATGCCATCGCCGTACACCGCCGACATCAGCTGGCACGATGCGCGCGACATGGCGCAGCGGCTGGGCGTGCGTTATGACGAAATCTCGATTCAACCCGAATTCGACGCCTTCAAGTCCTCGCTGGCGCAGGAATTTGCCAACTGCGCCGAGGATACGACCGAGGAAAACATCCAGGCGCGTATCCGTGGCACCTTGCTCATGGCGCTGTCCAACAAGTTTGGCAGCATCGTGCTGACCACCGGCAACAAGTCCGAAATGGCCACCGGCTACTGCACCTTGTATGGCGACATGGCCGGTGGCTTTGCCGTCATCAAGGACCTGGCCAAGACGCTGGTGTTCAAGATGGCACGCTGGCGCAACGCCAACGACCCCTATGGCACGGGCGCCAACCCCATCCCCGAGCGCATCATCACCCGCCCACCCAGCGCCGAGCTGCGCCCCGACCAGACCGACCAGGACAGTCTGCCGCCCTACGAGGTGCTGGACGCCATCGTGGACCGCTACATGGAAAACGACCAGAGCATAGAGTCCCTGATCGCCGCCGGTTTTGCCCGTGCCGATGTCGAAAAAGTAACCCGGCTCATCAAGATCAACGAATACAAGCGCCGCCAGGCTCCGGTGGGCATCCGCGTGACGCACCGCAGCTTTGGCAAGGATTGGCGCTACCCGATCACCAACCGTTTCCGGGCGTAGGCGGGGTAAGCGGCCCAGGGAAGCAATATGCATGTACATTCTCTTGCACGTAAGGACGAGCTCAGGAAATCCCGCGATGCCTTGCGTTTCAATTTTGCCGCCACCTGCGGTTGTATCGATCACCTTGTGTAGAGGCTATGGAACGTAATTTGCACATCTACTACCGTCACGTGCATTCAAAGGCTGAACAAAGAAGTCGTGACCCAAACAAAAGCCGCCCGGAGTGGTTTTCCTACGAGGCTTGTTTTCGCAATTTGCTGGCAACCATACAGCATGATCCTTTTGCGCACCGTGTCCGGCTGACGGTGATGTTTGATGGTACGCAAGAGGATTATGCAGACGATTTTGTCTCAAAATATTCCAATAACCTGGGACTAGGACTTGGGTTGGCCTTTCTGCAGGCAGGTTCCGACATGAACTCGGCAATTCTCACAGCGCATCATGTATACCATTCACAAATACCAGACGGTGATGTGGTGTATATGCTGGAGAACGATTATCTTCACCAGCCAAACTGGGTTAGCAAGGTATTTGATCTGTACGATTCCGAATTATTCTTCGATTATGTTTCGCTTTATGATCATGGAGACAAATACTTCTTGCCCATGTACGATGATTTGTCATCCAGGGTGTTGCACTCTGGTACCCATCATTGGCGAACGGCACCCAGTACGTGTGGTTCGTACCTGAGCGAAATAACGCAGTTCCGGCTGGATTACGATGTGTTTCAAAGCGGGATACAGGATTTTTATCTGTTTCAGACATTGGTCGAGCAGCGTCAACGGGTATTGCTGACACCCATTCCCGGTCTATCTACCCATTGCATGGAACACGTACTCAGCCCGGTTGTAGATTGGAAAAGCTATTTGGTCTGATATGCAATAAAGTTTGTTTGAAAATCCGGTAGTGCATGCTATCGCAGCCCATGCAGATTGGCGGACAAAAGTTTCGTTCACACCAGCGCCACGGCAATGGCCTCTGCCACCTTAATGCCATCGACTGCGGCAGACAGTATCCCCCCGGCATACCCGGCGCCCTCCCCTGCCGGATACAAACCCGCGATATTCATGCTTTGCAGCGTGTCGCCGCGCGGGATTCTCAAGGGCGAAGATGTGCGCGTCTCCACCCCCGTGAGCACGGCCTCGGGCATGTCAAAACCCTTGATGGTGCGGCCAAAGGCGGGCAGCGCCTCCCGCATGGCCTCTATGGCATAAGCTGGCAGGCTGCCACTGAGGTCGGTGGGCGTGACGCCGGGCTTGTAGGATGGTTGTACGGCGCCAAAGTGGGTAGAGGCGCGCGCAGCGATGAAGTCGCCCAGCAGCTGGCCAGGAGCCTGATAATTGCTGCCGCCCAGCACAAAGGCGGCGGCTTCCAGCTGGCGCTGCAAGGCGATACCGGCCATCGGATGGATCGGGTGGGGAGCGCGGGATTCTTGCGCCTGCTGTGCATAACGCAGGCCAACAGTCTCACCAAAGGCGGCGATAAAGCTTGCTGCGTCATGGGGATAGTCGCTTGGCTCAATGCCGACCACGAGGCCTGCATTGGCGTTGCGTTCGTTGCGGGAATACTGGCTCATGCCGTTGGTGACCACACGTCCGGCTTCCGAGGTGGCCGCCACCACCGTTCCGCCGGGGCACATGCAAAAGCTGTACACCGTGCGGCCATTGCTGGCGTGGTGCACCAGCTTGTAGTCGGCGGCGCCCAGCAAGGGGTGCTTGGCGTGGCGTCCCCAGCGGGCGCGGTCAATCACACTTTGCGGGTGTTCGATGCGAAAACCGATGGAAAAAGCCTTGGCCTGCATGGCCAGACCGCGTTCATACAGCATGGCAAAGGTGTCGCGCGCGCTGTGGCCCAGGGCCAGCACCACGTGCGTTGCGGGCAGCTCCTCCAGCGTGCCGTCCATGGTGTTTTGGACCTGTAGCCCCCGTAGAACGTGCGAGCCCAGCTCTTCTTTTAGTAGTATGTCAACCACACGCTTCCCGCAGTGCACTTCGCCCCCCAGGGCAATGATCTGGGCGCGGATGTTTTCCACCACCTTGACCAGCTTGAAGGTTCCGATGTGCGGGTGCGCTTCGAACAGAATCTGCGGCGGCGCTCCGGCATTGACCAGCTCCTGCATGACCTTGCGCCCCAGGTGGCGCGGGTCCTTGATCTGGCTATACAGTTTGCCGTCCGAGAACGTACCCGCACCGCCTTCGCCAAACTGCACATTGCTTTCCGGGTTGAGCACCTGCTTGCGCCACAGGCCCCAGGTATCCTTGGTACGCTGGCGGATGGCCGCGCCGCGCTCCAGCACAATCGGCTTGAAACCCATTTGCGCCAGCAGCAGCGCAGCAAACATGCCGCAGGGACCAAACCCCACCACCACGGGCCGCAAAGGCACATCGGTTGAATGGGCGGGAGCCTGGCGCACCAGCCGGTACTGCATATCGGGTGTCGGGCCAATGTGCGGGTTCTGGGCGTGGCGTTGCAACAGCGCGGCCTCCATCGCCGGGTCGAGCAGCGCCACATCGACGGTATAGACCACCAGCAGTTCCGGCTTGCGGGCGTCAAAGCTGCGTTTGAAGACCTCCAGGCTGGCAATGGCCGTACTTGTATCATCAATACCCAGAGTCTGCGCTGCCAGCTGCTGCAAGGCGGCAATGGGGTGCGGTGGCAAGGCGCGGTCTGATTCGGTTTCGGCGCTGGCATCCGCTGCGCGGCGTGCAGCCTGGGGAAGCGCCGCAAGCGGCAATTTGAGTTCGGTAATACGGATCATGGGTGGGCGATTGTATGCACGGCACTTGAAAACAGCCCCCCTGACCCCCAGCTTCCCTGCAACTTATCCTATACCCCTTCGAGGAATTCCCATGCGAATCGAAAAATTGACCACCAAATTTCAGGAAGCGCTCAGTGAGGCCCAGACGCTGGCGCTGGGCCACGACAACGCCTACATCGAACCCGCCCACGTCCTCCTGGCCATGCTGCGCCAGGACGATGGACCCAAGGCGCTGCTGCAACGCGCCGGCGTCAACGTATCCGGTCTGGCAGCCGCAGCCGAAGCGGCGATCAAGAGACTGCCCGAAGTCCACGGCCAGGACCAGGTGCAAGTCGGGCGCGACATGGTGACGCTGTTGCAAGCCGCCGAGAAAGAAGCACTCAAGCGCGACGACCAGTTTGTCGCCAGCGAACTCTTTTTGCTCGCCCTGGCCGACAGCAAGAGCGACATCGGCAACCTGGTGCGCAACCATGGCCTGAGCCGCAAAAGCCTGGAGTCCGCCATCGACGCCGTGCGCGGCGGCCAGAACGTCAATAGCGCCGACGCCGAGGACCAGCGCGAATCGCTGAAAAAATTCTGCATCGATCTGACCGAACGCGCCCGCCTGGGCAAACTCGACCCGGTGATTGGCCGCGACGACGAAATCCGTCGCGCCATCCAGGTGCTGCAACGCCGCACCAAGAACAACCCGGTGCTCATCGGCGAGCCCGGCGTGGGCAAAACCGCCATCGTCGAAGGTCTGGCGCAGCGCATCGTCTCCGGTGAAGTCCCCGAGTCGCTCAAGGACAAGCGCGTACTCAGCCTGGACCTGGCCGCCTTGCTGGCGGGCACCAAATACCGGGGCGAATTTGAAGAACGCCTGAAAAACGTGCTGAAAGACCTGGCCAAGGGCCAGGGGCAAACCATTGTTTTCATTGACGAATTGCACACCATGGTCGGTGCGGGCAAGACTGAAGGCTCCATGGATGCGGGCAATATGCTCAAGCCCGCCCTGGCACGCGGCGAGCTGCACTGCGTGGGCGCAACCACGTTGGACGAATACCGCAAATACATCGAAAAAGATGCCGCGCTGGAGCGGCGTTTCCAGAAAATCCTGGTCGGCGAGCCCACCGTGGAAGCCACGATTGCCATTCTGCGCGGCCTGAAAGAGCGTTATGAAGTCCACCACGGCGTGGACATCACCGACCCGGCCATCGTGGCCGCAGCCGAATTGTCCAACCGCTACATCACCGACCGCTTCCTGCCCGACAAGGCCATCGACCTGATCGACGAAGCCGCTTCCAAGATCAAGATCGAGCTGGACTCCAAGCCCGAGGTCATGGACAAGCTGGATCGGCGCTTGATCCAGTTGCAGATCGAACGCGAAGCCGTCAAACGCGAAAAAGACGAAGCCTCGCAAAAGCGCCTGGAGCATATCAACGACGAAATCAAAGGCTTGCAAAAGGAAATCGCCGACCTGGACGAAATCTGGAAGGCCGAAAAAGCCACAGCACAAGGCAGCGCCCAGGTGCGCGAAGACATCGACAAACTGCGCCAGCAAATCGACGCACTCACCCGCAAGGGCGATCTGGCCAAAGTCGCCGAGTTGCAATACGGCAAACTGCCGGAGATGGAAAAACGCCTGAAAGAAGCGCAGGACAAGGAAAGCGGCAAGGCCAAAGGCGAAACCGGCGCGGCGCGCCAGCTGCTGCGCACCCAGGTCGGCGCCGAAGAGATCGCCGAAGTCGTCAGCCGCGCCACCGGCATTCCGGTTGCCAAGATGATGCAAGGCGAAAAAGACAAGCTGCTGCAAATGGAAACCAAGCTGCACCAGCGCGTGGTCGGCCAGAACGAAGCCATCGCCGCCGTCTCCAATGCCATCCGCCGCTCGCGCTCGGGCCTGTCCGACCCGAACCGCCCCACCGGCAGCTTCCTCTTCCTAGGCCCCACCGGCGTGGGTAAAACCGAACTGTGCAAGGCTCTGGCCGGATTTTTATTCGACAGCGACGACCACCTGATCCGCGTCGATATGAGCGAGTTCATGGAAAAACACTCCGTCGCCCGCCTGATCGGCGCGCCACCCGGCTATGTGGGTTACGAAGAAGGCGGCTACCTGACCGAAGCCGTGCGGCGCAAACCCTATGCCGTGCTGCTGCTCAATGAAGTCGAAAAAG
>JAYRRD010000207.1:0-7298 GCA_041910275.1 Rhodoferax sp. | reverse complement strand
GGCAAAAGACCGAAAGCCCTTACTTCTTTGTCCAAAGCGACAACCCTGGCGTGGACCCGTTGCCGCTCAAGTCCACCCAGGTGCATGTGAAGGTCAGCGGCGTGATTGCCGACGTGACCGTGGTGCAAACGTACAAGAACGAAGGCCAGCGCACCATTGAGGCCAAATACGTATTCCCCGGCTCCACGCGCGCTGCGGTGCATGGCATGAACGTGCGCCTGGCGGATCGCCTGATCACCGCCAAAATCCGTGAGAAGCAACAGGCCAAGATGGATTACGAGGCGGCAAAGAAGGAGGGCAAGACCGCCGCGCTCCTGGAGCAACATCTGCCCAATGTGTTTCAGATGCATGTGGCCAACATCCTGCCCGGTGACGACGTGAAGGTCGAGCTGCGCTACACCGAGTTGCTGGTGCCCACGGATGGCAAATACCAGTTCGTATTCCCGACCGTGGTAGGCCCGCGTTACAACAGCCCGCACAGTTCGCAGGCCAACGCCCTCTGGGTGGCGCAACCCTACCTTCCCCAGGGGCAACAAACCCCCACCAGGAAGGAGGCTCCTGCCTTTGACATCCACGTGACACTGAACACACCCGTCGCCATCAAGGAGGTGACTTCGCCTTCGCACACCATCAGCAGCACCCACGCGCAAGGCGGTGCCACCGTCGTGGGCCTGAACCCCACGCTGGAACCGACCAACAACCGCGACTTCATCCTGGACTACCGTCTGGCGGGTGACGCAATCGAAAGTGGTCTGCTGCTGTACAAAGGTGCTTCAGAAAACTTCTTCCTGGCGATGGTGGAGCCACCCAAGGCCCCACCCGCTACGGCCATCAGCCCGCGTGAGTACATCTTCGTGGTGGACATTTCGGGCTCCATGCACGGCTTCCCGCTGGACACGGCCAAAAGCGTGTTGCGTGAGCTGATCGGCGGATTGCGCCCCAGCGACACCTTCAACGTGCTGCTGTTCTCCGGCAGCAACAACTTTCTGAGCCCGCAGTCGGTGCCAGCCACCAGCGCCAATATCGACCAGGCCATCCGTACCATCGACAAAGAAGGCGGTGGTGGCAGCACCGAGCTGATTCCGGCGCTCAAGCGTGTCTATGCCCAGCCCAAGATGGCCGATGTGTCGCGCACCGTGGTGGTGGTGACCGACGGCTTTGTCACTGTGGAGCGCGAAGCCTTTGCGCTGGTGCGCAACAACCTCTCCAGCGCCAACGTGTTTGCGTTTGGCATCGGCTCCAGCGTGAACCGCCACCTCATGGAAGGCCTGGCCCGTGCGGGCATGGGCGAACCCTTCATCATCACCAAACCCGAGCACGCGGCCCAGGAAGCCAGACGCTTTCGCACCATGATCGAATCCCCCGTCTTGACCCAGGTGAAGGCCCGTTTTGAAGGCCTGGACGTGTATGACGTCGAACCCCGCAACCTGCCCGACCTGCTGGCGCAACGCCCAGTGATCGTGTTTGGAAAATGGCGCGGCGAGCCCCACGGCCAGCTGGTCATCGAAGGCCAGAGTGCCAACGGTCCCCTCCAGCAGGTGCTGCCCGTGCTCCCTGGCGACCTCAGTAAGTCCAGCGACACCGCCGCCTTGCGCCACCTGTGGGCGCGCAAGCGCATCGCCGCACTGAGCGACCAGGAGGCACTCGAAGGTGGCGACGCCCATGCCAAAGCCATTACGGACCTGGGTTTGCAGTACAACCTGCTCACGCAGTACACCAGCTTCATTGCCATTGACCAGGTGGTGCGCAACAAGGCGCCCGCCGACAGTGCCAGCGTGGACCAACCCTCACCCCTGCCCGAAGGTGTGCAAAACACAGCCCTGGGAAACACCGCCCAGGGTGCCGAAGTACCCAGCACACCCGAGCCTGCCACCTGGGGCTCCATCGCCATGACGCTGGCCGTGCTGTGCATGCTGGCAACCCGTCGCCGCCGTGCACAAGCCTGTGCACACCACTACACGGGCTAAAACATGGACTGAAACCACGGGCTGAAAATGATGCAAACACGCCAACCACACCTACCACACCTGCCACACCGGCTCGATATGCCACGCTTGATGCGCTTTGGCATCGCCATCGACACCGCCGCCGCATGGCGCTGGCTGGCCCTGCTGGCGGTAGCGCTTTGGCCCACCTGGTGGTGGATGGGCCAGCGCATGGCCGATGGCTCCGACGATCCGCTGGGCATCCTGGCCCTTGCCGCCATGGCGACGCTGTTGTTCGTTCACCGCTCCCACCTGCGTACAGCACCCCGCATGGGTTTGCAGGCCACTGCGCTGATGGGCGTTGTGTTCACCACCGCCTTGCAGCACCAGTTGCCGGGCCTGCCGGACCTGCTGGTCGCGCTGATGGGCCTGCTGAGTCTGGCAGCCGGCCTGCTGGCCTTCCTGCCGGCCCAGGTAGCCACGGCGCCCGTGTGGGGCTTATCCGTGCTGTCGCTGCCGTTGCTGGCGTCTTTGCAGTTTTATGCCGGTTTTCCGTTGCGGGTGGTCACCGCTGAACTCAGTAGCTGGCTGCTGTCGGTCGCGCACACGGTGGAGCGTACGGGCAGCAGTTTATTGGTAGATGGCCAGCTCATCATCGTGGACGCGCCGTGCTCGGGGGTGCAGATGGCATGGCTGGGCTACTTCACGGCGTGCGCGGTGGCACTGGCCACGCAGCGCAGCAACCGTGCATTTCTGCTGCGCCTGCCGGTGGTGGGCGTGCTGGTACTGCTGGGCAATGTGGTGCGCAACACGGTGCTGGTGGCTGCGCAAGCATCGGGCATACATCTGGGCAACGTAGCCCACCAGGCCGTGGGCTTGGCCGTTCTGGGCCTGGTGTGCTGTGGCATTGCCTGGGCCATGGGCATGACCATCACCACAGGCACAACAGGCACAGGTACACGCACAGGCACCGCATCATGAGTACCCGCACTTTCCAGGCAGCTCTGTTCGGCAACCGCTTTGTGAACCGTGTGCTGCACAAGACCCTGTGGGCCGTCGTGCTGCCCCTGTGCACCCTGTGGAGCATCGGCAGCGCGGTGGTGGAGCAGCGCGTACACGACACCAACACTTCCTCCGCAGCTTCCTTTGCAGTGCAAACCGCGACAGAACTGCCGACCCAATGGCAAGGTGCGCCGCTACGTCCGCTGGCCCTGGGCGATGTGGAGCTGCGCTTTGCGCGACGTTTTCCAGGTACGGTGGCGCGCATGACCGATGGCACACAGGTGCTGGTGCTGCGCACGGTGGTGCGGCCCACGCGCATGCTGCACCCGGCAAGCGACTGTTACCGAGGGCTTGGCTACCGCATCCACAGCGAGCAGCTGGAAGTACAGGCCCACCAGCAACGCTGGCGCTGCTTTGTGGCCCAGCGTGGCGCCAAGGCCGTACGGGTGTGCGAACGCATTGAAGACGCACAGGGCCAAGGCTACACCGATACCTCCGCGTGGTATTGGGCGTCGATCACCGGCCAGTCCCACGGCCCTTGGCAGGCGGTGACCGTGGCCACGCCGCTTGCACACCATCTGCTTTAGACAACACCATGCCAACACCATGCGCATACCAGCGTATACCAGCGTATACCAGCGTATACCAGCGTATACCAGCGTACCTGGGGCGATGCCCCAGGCTGGTATCAGGCCGGGGCTTTGGCCCTCCAATACCGGACTTACGCGTCTTACGTGCCTTACGCGCCAACGGCGCAACACCATACCAACCTGGGGCATCGCCCCAGGAACATGGCCCAGGAGACACATGAGGGCTGAAGGCCCGACCCATCTCACCGCGCGTAATGACTCAATCGCTCTCCTATCTCCTGATGCACAAATTGATAGCTGTCCCCGCTCATCCCATAAGGGCTGCAACCAGATTTCCTCATTATTTCCCCATCATTTCGGCCCATTACACCCACCCCGCACCTCCCATCCATGCCCAAACGGCATCCAGCGGCTCGTACAGGGCAGGTTTTTATGGGCAAATCGGCCTGCAAGGCTTATGGAACGAGCGGGTGCAGCTATCAAAAAATGATGCGCCACGAAATGGGCATACCTGGGGCGATGCCCCAGGCTGGTATCAAGCCGGGCCTTTGGCCCTCCACTACCGGACTTACACGCCTTACGCGCCAACGGCGCAATCCCATATCAGCCTGGGGCATCGCCCCAGGAAATCAGGATCATTCCGATTGCGGATGGACGCTATCCAGGATGCACACGCATGGCGTTACGCCATGGGTCAGTGAACAAAAGGTTTCTTCCAGGATGGAATCCGGGTCATGATTCGTGCGGCTGAATTTTCTGCCCACATCTCAAAAAATGTACACTTACTTCTACATTTATGACAAAACCGATTGATTGGCGTGGCAGTTCCCTTAAAGACCTCCGGGCGTTCCCGGATGATGCCAGGCACAAGGCTGGTTACCAGCTGCGCAAGGTTCAGCAGGGAGAACTGCCCGACGAATTCAAGCCTATGCCAGACATCGGTGCGGGCGTGAATGAAATTATTGTGGATACTGCCGATGGGTGGTTTCGTGTGATGTACGTTGCCAAGTTTGACGATGCCTTGTATGTATTGCATTCTTTTCAGAAAAAGACCAATAAAACCACGCAAGGCGATAAAGACGTGGCCAGGCGCCGGTACGGTGCTGTATTGATTGAGAGGAAGATGAAATGAAAAAATCTCATCTGACCGGCGAAGATGATCTGGCGAGTGGCCACATCACGCCCGCTGAGGGGAATGTATTTGCCGATCTGGGTTTCCCGCCGCAACAGGCAAAAGCCATGCTTGAAGATGCCGATGCACGCATTGCCAAGTCGCAAAAACTAAAAAGCGATGCAGCGGCTGCCATTGCGCAGTGGATGCAGTCCGAGAAACTCACGCAGATGGCCGCCTCCGAGATTCTGGAGGTCTCGCGCCCGCGCATTTCCGATCTGGTAAATGCGAAGCTTGGTCGCTTTTCATTGGACACACTGGTCGCCATGCTTTTGCGTACCGGCAAAAGTGTTGAACTGGTTATCCATTGAGTTGGCCGGAACGTGACGGGGCGGGGCGCGCACCCCGGTGGCACGTAGTTCGTCATGAACCCGGCAAAATGATAAACCACGAAATGAGGCGGGCTTTCAGCCCTTTGGGAATTTTGTGACCTGCCCTGGGGCGATGCCCCAGGCTGGTATCAAGCCGGGCCTTTGGCCCTCCAATACCGGACTTACACGCCTTACGCGCCAACGGCGTAACCCCATACCAGCCTGGGGCATCGCCCCAGGAACTCACATATCACGCTGGCGACACGGCTTTGGCCAGGCCATGGGCACAATCGCGGCGTTTGCGGCTTTTCAACTTTCACCTTCATTTACCTAAAGGCACGTCCATGACTGTACGCACCGTTCGCACCGTTCAGCAACTGTTTGATCTTCGCGGCAAAACCGCACTTGTAACCGGCGGCTCGCGCGGCCTGGGTCTGCAACTCGCCCACGCCCTGGGCGAGGCGGGGGCCAGGATCATGCTGAGTTCACGCAAGGCGGCTGACCTGGAAAATGCCTGCGCCGAGTTGCAGGATGCCGGTATTGATGCGCGCTGGGTGGCCGCCGATTGCGCGCAGGAGTCGGAGATCAACCGTCTGGCCGACGAAACCCTGCAACGCATGGGTGATGTGGACATTCTGGTCAACAATGCCGGTGCCACCTGGGGCGCTCCCGCCGAGGACCATCCGCTGGAAGCCTGGGACAAGGTGATGAATCTGAATGTGCGTGGCTATTTTCTGCTCAGTCAGGTGATTGCCAAACGCAGCATGATTGGCCGCAGAAGCGGGCGCATCATCAATCTGTCGTCGATCCAGGGCCTGGGTGGCAACCCGGAAGGCCACAACACCATTGCCTACAACACGTCCAAGGGCGCCGTGTTGAGCTTTACCGAAGCGCTGGCGGCGGAATGGGGCAAGTACAACATCACCGTCAACGCCATCTGCCCCGGCTTTTTCCACAGCAAGATGACAGCGGGCATCTTCAAGAAGATCGGCGAGGACAAACTGGTGGCAGCGGCTCCCTTGCAGCGCGTGGGCGACGGCGAAGACCTCAAGGGCGTGTGCCTGCTGTTCGCCTCGGATGCGGGCAAACACATCACCGGCCAATGGCTGGCAGTGGACGGCGGCGTGAGCATCGTCACCGGCGCTTGATCGCATTATTTACGTATTCACCATGATGAAAAACTTCAAAAACAAGACTGCGGTTCTCACAGGCGCTGGCTCGGGCTTTGGCCTGGAATGTGCGCGCATTGGCGCCCGATTGGGCATGAACCTGGTGCTGGCCGATGTGCAGCAGGATGTGCTCGACAAGGCCGTGGCCGAGGTCGCAGCCAGTGGCGCGCAGGTCGTGGGCCTGCGCGTGGATGTATCCAAGGCAGAGCAAGTCGAGGCACTGGGCGCGGCCACGCTGGAGCGCTTTGGTGCGCCGCACCTGGTGTTCAACAACGCCGGGGTGAGTGCAGGGGGCTTGATCTGGGAAAACACAGTGTCCGACTGGGAGTGGGTGATCGGAGTCAACCTGATGGGTGTGGCGCACGGCATCCGGGTTTTTACGCCCATGATGCTGGCTGCCGCTGCCAAAGACCCGGATTACCGGGGACATATCGTGAACACCGCCAGCATGGCGGGCCTGGTGAGCCAGCCCAACACCGGCATCTACAACGCCACCAAACACGCCGTCGTCACCCTGAGCGAAACGCTGTACCAGGACCTGGCATTGGTCACCGACCAGATTGGCAGCAGCGTTTTGTGTCCGTATTTCGTCCCCACCGGCATCGTGCAAAGCCAGCGCAACCGTCCCGGAGAACCCAGGGCCGACGCCGCGTTGACCCAAAGCCAGCGCATCAGCCAGGCCATGGGGGAAAAGGCCGTCAGCAGTGGCAAGGTCAGTGCCGCCGAAGTCGCGCAAAAGGTGTTCGATGCCGTGGCCGCTAACCAGTTCTACATCTACAGCCACCCCAAGGTGCTGGCCGCCGTGCAGACCCGCATGGAAGACATCCTGCAAGGCCGCAACCCCAGCGACCCGTTTGCCCAACGGCCAGAGCTGGGCGCCAGTCTGAGGCAGGCGCTGCGCGGCTGAAACCCGCCAGTCCGCAATACGCAATATTTGCAATATCGGAGGCGGGGGGTGTTTCCTTCATAATCGGCCATTGATCCAGATGTTGACATTGATATTGACCGACCAAAGAGGACGCCGCCATGGGACAAGCCGCACAAAAAATCGCCTTTACCGCCGAAGACTACCTGGCCTGGGAGGCAGAGCAAGTCGAGCGGCATGAGTATCTGGATGGCGAGGTATTTGC
>JAYRRD010000206.1:0-7457 GCA_041910275.1 Rhodoferax sp. | reverse complement strand
TTTCCACGAATCTGCTGTGAGGTAGTGTCGCTACAAATCGATCAGAGGGAGCATTATGCGCTTCAAAGTAACTGCATCAGAAGGGCAAACTTCGACCAGATGTCTGATGGTACCAAAGGGGACGGTTGGTAGTTACAATAATTTCAGAATATCGTGGTTTTCGACAGGCGAATGGCTTGCCAGAAAACATGTGGCTGCACTTTGCACATTGGGATTATCATGTTCGGCAAATCGCCTGATTGCTGGTAGCGCTTGTAATTCAAAACCAATTCTTTCACTCAGAGATGCCATTGCGTAAATCAGGTCAACAAGCTGATCATCCGACCAAGGCGCGCCGAGATACCGCAGCAGATATGCAAGACCAATATGCGCATTGTTTCCATCCAGTTTTCCGATAATTGCGAATCGTGCGGTACTGCATATTTCAGATATTCCGGGCTCAAGGTTTTCAAGAACCGATGCCATGCGATCATCCGTCACATGCCTGGCGATCACTTGTGCGCGTTTCCAGATTTGACCATTACGACCAGACCGATCAGCAAAGGAAAGTAATTGTGCAAATCCCTCGTCCGACATACTGTTGACCAGGCCGAACGCCGACTCCGCTGCATCATATACGGTTGATGTCGGGTGATCAAGGCAGGCGATCAACTGCTGCTCGATGTTTTCAGCATACGGACCCAGCCGGGAAATAAAAGACCATACCCACGCACCACGCATTATGTTGGTTGATACTGGGGGAATCGGCGGTTCCATGGGAAATTGCGCCAGATAAGGGCTTGTCCATTTCTGCGGCAAATTGGAAGTTAATTCTTTTCGGAACTTCTTCATCCACTCTTCATCTTGTTGCTCCGAAACATCGGCCCAAAAAGCGACTAAAGCGGATAAAAAAACTCCCGGTGATGGCTGCAACAAACGGATTTCATCCTGCACCTCTTTCGGCCAGATGGTAGTTTGATCCGGGAAATCGACCAACTCTGCCAATAGTGCATCTTCGGCACGGACGCGCTCGCGCCATGTCGGCGCAAGCAGGTCTTGCAACTTCATATGTTTCATATTGGTAATCCTTGACTTATGAGATATTCCGATTTTTCAAGCTGACGAGGAAAAGGAAGGAAAAGGGGGCTGGCCCGCATGAAGACAGTGCTTCATTTTTTATATTCGTTTAATGTAGCTGCTCCCGCTCTATCCATAAGGGCTTGCGCCAGATTTTCCCTCGGTGGCCTTGACAGGAAAGCAATACAGCGCCACTCTTCAACTTGATCCAGCAACTTTGAACGCACTTAGGAATAAATATGGCGACCTCGAATCATCCTTCAAATCAGCAACAGGCTATGGATTTGAGTCGCTCACCCAGTCCGAGGGCCGATACCTTGTCAACTTCAGACCTTCTGACACCATCAGAAATCGAATCCTTGAAGCAGGAAACAAAACGATCCCAAATCAAGATTCGAGAAATGCTGGCAATGGAAGAAGCGATGGCAACATAGCCCCATGAAAAAAGGGACCAGGCTCGAATAAAAGGTTCGCGCTGGTAAGGCACCTGGGCATCGTCCGGTTATGAGGGCTTGATAAAATGCTATCGTTAAAGTAGCTGTCCCCGCTCTATCCATAAGCTATAGTGTCTGATTTTCTCTTCAAAATAGCCTGCATGGGCAGTTCCGCAAGGGGTTGGAGGGCCTGGCAGGCGCAAAATGGCTGCCCCAGGGGGTCCGAAGGGGGAATTTTTGATGCCAAAACGGGCTGTAACCCCCGTGGGACGAGCGGGAATAGCTTTCGAATTTCGGTGCCACTTGCTTTTATGCACCGCTATTTCGACAAGCCCAGCGCTTGTTCGACAATTGCACGCTCTGTGGATGACAGACTGAGCAAGACACTTGGTTCCTTCCCACCCGCCTTGACATAGTCGACACCGGTTCGAAGCAGTCGCATGGCAAGGCCGAAATCCGGAAAACCAACTGCTGCCGCCTCCCACGCAAGCGCCCACCCTTCCAAATTGTCGGTTGCTGGAAACGGACCACCCGCGCGAAAAATCTCCCCCACATGCGTGACCACCGCATCGCCCAGAACGGGTAGCGCATTGTGCAAGCCGTAGACCCCCAGTAGCGCTGCCACTTTATCACGGCGCCCGTCAGGGTTCAGGCCGGCTGAAAATACCGCACTGACCAAACCAGTCGCACTTCCCCGATGGGCCGGTTGCACCGTTTCACCGCAGGTCAAACTGGCTTCGATGGCATCTAAACCTGCGCTCCATCGCCCTTCACTGAAATAAAGCAGTGCCAGCGTCAGGTGTACGTCCACCACCCTTGGTAGTGGCAACCTTGCATCTTTCACCACAGCTTGGAAGTCCGATTCGGCTTCTTGCTTGCGACCCATCTGAAAAAAGGTGATACCGCGAATATACAGCGCCAAGGCGACCCGCTCCACCGGAGCATCCGTCAGCCCAATCACTGCCGTGTAATCTTCGATTTCGCGCCGGATTTCACCCGCTAGGCCGTGGGCGAACCCGCGATTGAACAGCGCCCTGGCAACCTGATCGCAGAGTTTGTCTTTTCTGGATGGGTCGGTTTCTTCGGCAAGTAGTTCGTGAAAGCATTGCTGCGCCTCATCACTTTTACCCTCTGCCCAAAGTTGCATCGCCAAGGCCGCTGATTCTGGTAGTGCCTTAAGGTCGCTTAGCAGGAAGTCCACTTGCGCAGACCCAATTTCCCTCGGCAAGGACATCTGGAGGTCGTCGAGAATGAGTTTCTGCCGCAAGTTGCCTTCTGCGCTGTTTCTCTGGATGGCGGATGTGAAGTAAGCGGCAGGTTCGCAGAATGGTGCTATTTCGCCAAGGCGGCGCTTCAGTTCCTTGTCGTTATACCAAACCCGTAAAAAATCTACCAAGAGGCGCAGCGGCTGTATCCGCTGGTTGTCTTTCACCTCCACACAAATACGCATCAAGGGTTCACGGATTTCATACAAAGACTCACGACCGCGCTGATTCGCCTCCACATAGCCTTTTTCACGCAAATCCTGAAGCTGGCTGGAAATGGTTTGGGGGGTGGCGAAAAGTCGTTTGGCAATGTCTTTGACCGGCACGGTCCCTTCACGACTGCAAAGATACTCCACAATTTTGCGTTGCAATGGAGGGAGCCAGCGAATACGCTCCTGGTAGTAAGGCGTGAGTTCATCCACCATTTTCATGAAAGGTCCCAGAAGGGAGTCGATGGTGTCGCGGGTGATGAACTGTGACAAAACGATATAGATACGGTGGTTGCCACCCGACAAATGGTGCAGCGCGCGCACACGGGAGCGCCCCTGGTTGGTTGCGAGAAACGCTACGAGGTCCGTTTTTCCCTGTAGCTGGGCAATCTTTTGCAGCAACTGGTTGGCTTCATCCACATGGAGCGTTTTGAGATGCTCCGTCTGGAAAAATCCAAAAAATGGGCTGGTCCGGCTTGAAAGGTCTTGGACCAATCGCTGCGCGGTGGCAACGATGGAAAGCTTGGGGTGCTCCTGAATAAACGCCCTGAGCTTCTTTTGGCCTGCGTCCCCGAGCCCCTCAAAAAGCGCGTCGAGATTTTCTGCCACCACCAGAAGTGTGCGTGGCCCCAGGGTCGAAAGCAATTGCTGGGCAACCCTATCCAGCGCTGCATCCGCCTTCAATTCATAGGCTTCGCTTAGATGGTTTTCCTGGAATTCTTCTGGATAACGTGCCACCAAGGCGGCGTGGATTTTCAGAAGGAATTCGAGTAGTGTGGTGCAGGTTTCGTCTTCGTTGAGCCAGGCAATACGCAGGCGATCCGCAAGTTCTTCGTCTTTGGTCAATCGGCTGACGATCAGGGTGATCAAGTGTGTTTTACCGCAGCCTCTGGGTCCCACAAAGATCAAATGGTGCTTGTGATCCGTCAGCGCGCTTTCTCGAACGCGCTCGACGGCATCCTGAATCAATTCCTGGCGTTGAACGAGGATGAATTCCAGGTCTTTGGGATCAGTGCGACTGGGCGTGAAAACCCACAGGGGTTTGTGTTCGCTGGTGCCGTGTGTGGCTGCGGGTTTTGAGTGGTGTACGGTATCCACGTTCATAATCCCCGATTGATCTTCCACCAACGACTGATGAGGAGGAACCGAAAGCGATACCCGCCTGTATCGTCTCTTTGAAGGTAGTGGTCACGCTCCATGAGCTTCAACAGATGCAACAAACGCTCCCGATCATCAAACGTGCTGGTACTTTTGAGTCCGGCAAGTAGCGCATTCACTGAAGCAGCCTGCGTTTGTGTCGCCAATTGGTCGAGTACCAAAAGTACAGGCTGTTCCTCGTCGCGGTAGTAATTTGGAATACGCTCGCGATAGTGCAGGAGCTCCCAAGGATCATTCGCATCGACCAGTTGGGAAGCCACCACTTGGGCGACGTTTGCAGGGTTTGCAGCCAACCCGCGAATTTTCAAAGCCCTGACGATGTGGTGAATGTAGAAAGGAAAGCAATCGGCTTCATGGGCAATAGCCGCAGCCGCGTTGGCCATGGCTGGTGTTGGAAGATTTTCACCTTGGATCAACTGGGTTGCCAAGGTGATTGCATCGGCCTGGTCGAGGGGTGGCACATCAACCGCGTGCATGTCATTGACTGGGGCGTTGGCGTAGTTTTTCTTCTTTAGGGAGGCAAGCACATGGTGCAAACCTATGGAGCCTGTAATGACCATCCGAAGCGCAGAGTGTGTCTGGCGTAGCGCGCGCAGGAGGTCAAGAACCTCCATGGCGGTTTGCTCGCCTTCGCGATCCCGGATGTTCGCCAGCATGAAGGGCATTTCATCCCAAAGAAACAGCAGCCTGGTGCCGGTCGCCTCGTTTTCGTGAATCAGGTCCTCGATTGCCCTGCTAAGGATGTCTTTCCAGTGGGCACCCGGTTTTTCCGGGAGTTTGAAAAGTCCTCCGATTTCAGTCCCGCCCATTGCAGTGAACCATTCCTTGGCTCTGCGCATGGTTTTGCCCTTGTGGCCCAGGAATTCGTGTATTTCCTTGTAGACCGACATGGCAAACTCAGCGGCGGTGTGAAAGCGCTCCAGATCCTGGAATACGGGCATCCACCCATCAGCAGGCTCGGCCCGCATTTTTTTGATCACGGTGGTCTTGCCGATACGCCTTTCGGCGGTAATGATCAAACTTTGTTGCGCAACGGATTCCCACAAAGTCCGAATCAACCGATCACGACCAATTGCCGCCTTGACATCGATTTGCCCACCTGGATTTGATTTCATGTTATTAATGTATGTTTGTTTGGACGTACGTTAATTGTAACGTACTAACTTCGCATTCCCAATTGACAGAGTGAGCGGCAGCCAAGACAACCCGACCGGGTGCAATGCGCCAATCACCCGCTCACACAGCGCCCACGGGTGGCAAAACTGCCAATAGGGGTGATGGCCTGATGAAATGCTATCGTTAAAGTAACTGTCCCCGCTCTATCCACAAGCCCTAGAGCCAGATTTTCCATTCAAAATAGCCTGCACGGGCAGTGCCGCAAGGGCTTGGAGGGCTTGTCAGGCGCAAAATGGCTGCCCCAGGGGGGCCGAAGGGGGTGTTTTGATGCCAAAATGGGCTGTAGCCCGCGTGGGAATAGCGGGAGCAGCTCTCGAAATCAGAGCGTTGTCAGCGTTGCCAGCGGTATTGATCCGATGCGCATGAGAAACTCTCCCCATCACTCTGCATCGCACCCGCTACGGTGATGGCAACATAAAATCGGCGCCACTATGTCACACCCATACCAGCCGCCGAAACACATTCTTCAAGTTTTGCAGAAAATTGACTATGAAGAAGCCCTGCCTGATGGTGACCCGCGCTATGTGGACACCCAGGCGGCGCGCGGGAGTGAAAAGACCTTTGAGCAACTGGCACGGAAATTTGGCTGGGACCCCGTCAGCAATGCCTTTTTTGCCCCGAATGAGAAACATGTGCTTTTCTTTGGCCATATTGGCAGTGGCAAAACCACCGAACTGCGCCGCTACGCAGGTCGGCTCAATCAGTCAAAACGCTTCTATGTGGTCGAGGTCGATGTACTGGCCAAGCTTGACCGCAACAACCTGCATTACACCGAAGCGCTGATGGCCATGGCGCAGGCGCTGCTGGAGCGCATGCATGCCGATGGCTACAAGCTGGATGACGCGGTTTTGGCCCCGGTGCGCAATTGGTTTTCCTCCACCATCAAGACCGACTCCAAAACCCGCGAGTTGAGCGCCGAGCTTAAAACCGGCGTGGAAGCGGGCGGCGGCATTGCGGGGCTGGTGAAACTGTTTGCCGGATTCACCAGCGCGTTCAAGACGGGTAGCAGCCAGAAGAGCGAGTGGCGCCAGGAGATTCGCAACCACTTTACCGCGCTGGCGGCAGCTTTCAATAATCTGATCCGTGCCGCCGAAGCTGAACTGAAAACAGCCGGGCGTGCCGAGCGCGTCGTACTGTTGCTGGACGGCACCGACAAAATGCGGGGCGAGGACACGCAGCAGTTCTTCGTGCAGGATGCCGAACAATTGCTGGCCATCCAGACCCTGGCAATTTACACGGCACCGCTTGACCTTAAATACGACGGACGATTGGGCGGCAAGCTGGACGCCGACATGGTGTTGCCCATGATCAAGCTGCAAGAGCGCGATGGCCGCCGATGCGACGCCGGGTGGGCCGCGTTGACGGGCTTGCTGCTGCACCGTGCGGACCGCAGCTTATTTGCCAGTGACGACGACATTGCGCGTCTGGTCGAATTCTGTGGCGGGCATCCGCGCGAGCTGCTGCGCTTGCTCAAGCTGTGCTGCGAGTACGCAGACACCAGCATTGACGCGACCGTGGTGCAGCGGGCGATTGACAAGCTGGCGTCGGACTACCGTTATTTTCTCAAGCCCGGCGACTACACCCTGCTCCAAACCATTGATTCCAATCCGGCCCACGGCGGCAACGACGAGCGCGCCCAGGATCTGCTGCACCGCCTGGCGCTGCTCCAGTACAACGATGGCAAATGGCGCCGCAGCCACCCGGTGGTGCGCACGCTCGAAGGTTACATCATGGCAGCGGTAGCCCCGGCGGCCCCGGCACCCACGGCGCCCTGATGCGGCCCGCCCAGCCCACGCCATGGCTGATGCCGGATTTCATGCAGACGTTGAGAGGGTCCGGCTGGGCGTAGCGCAAGACTTGCCGCCATCGTGCCAGGAAGATTTCCAGCGGCTGTCGCGCTCGCTGGTCTATGGCCCGGTGTTCCAGTGGCTGCTGGTCGATGCACCGGATGAGGCCTTGCGCAAACAGGTCATGGGCGCGCTGGACGCGGTGCTGCGCGCAGCCGGCATGCGCAGCAACCGCTTGCCGCTCAACGACAAAATCACCGATGTGGCCACACTGGAGGCCCGTCTCCTGAAAAACGCCCGCCAGGCTGCCGTGGTCCATGTCGTGGGCCGTCCGGGCTGGTTCAATGAGGCCCGCTGGGATGCATTCAACGT
>JAYRRD010000205.1:0-6017 GCA_041910275.1 Rhodoferax sp. | reverse complement strand
CTCATTCAGCGCCGTTTTGTAGTGGTAGAGGTTGTCGGCACGGAAACCCTTGCCTGCAGACTTGGCTGCAATCACCGTCTCTGCGGCCAATCGGCCTGTGGTCATCGCCAGATTCGAGCCTTCGCGGTGGATGGCATTGACGAAGCCACCCGAGTCGCCGACGATCATCCAGCCATTGCCATACACCTCGGGGATGGCATGAAAGCCGCCTTCGGGGATCAGGTGGGCGGTGTATTCCTTCATCTCGCCACCTTCAATCAGGGGGGCGATGGCGGGGTGGCGCTTCATCTGCTCCAGGAGTGCATAGGGCGTGGTGCGCCTGGGGTTGTTTTTGAAGTCGCCCAGCATGCAGCCCACGCCGATGGCAATCGACTCCTTGTTGGTGTAGATAAAACCCGTGCCCATCATGCCGTCGGTGATGCGGCCAATCAATTCCATCACCACGCCGGACTCCTCGCCCACGTTGAAACGCTGGCGGATGGTTTCTTCCGGCATGAAGAGGATTTCTTTCACCGCCAGCGCCACATTGCCGGCGGGAATTTCGCCGTGAAACCCGGCCTTGCGGGCCAGTGTCGAATTGACGCCATCGGCCAGAATCACGACATCGGCAAACACATCGCCATTCAGGCGGTCACAGCTTACGCCGACGACCTGGTCCCCATCCATGATCAGGTTATTGACGGTGGTTTCACAAATCAGGAGGGCACCGGCCTCGCGCACCTTGGAGCTGAACCATTTGTCAAATTGCGCGCGAATGATGGTGTAGCGGTTGTAGGGCGGTTTGTTGTACTCCTCGCTGCGCATATGCGTACCCACGAACGAGGTATCGTCCAGCAGCCACATGCGCTGCTCGATGATGTGGCGCTCCAGCGGTGCATCGTCCCGGAAGTCGGGAATGATCTCTTCGAGCGCCTTGGCGTACAGGATGGCGCCCTGCACATTCTTGCTGCCAGGGTATTCGCCCCGTTCAATCTGCAACACCTTCAGACCCGCTTTGGCCAGGGTATAGGCAGCGGCATTGCCCGATGGGCCGGCGCCGACCACGATCACATCGAATTGGGATGGCTTTCTCATCGCGTTCTCCCCTTGGCTGTATCAGGCTGCCTGGCGTCTGCGCAGCGCCAGATGGGCGGCAAAGGCCTGGGTCAACGCGGGCAGAACCTGCATGGCGTTGCCGATGATGCCGTAATGCGCGTATTCAAAGATGGGGGCATTGGCATCGGTATTGATGGCGACAATCACATCCGAGCCCTCGCATCCCACCCTGTGCTGAATGGCACCGGAAATCCCGGCAGCGATGTAGAGCTTGGGACGCACCGTTTTTCCGGTCTGCCCGACCTGGCGGTCCGCTTCCACCCAGCCCGCCTGTACGCAGGGACGGGTTGCGCCCACTTCGCCTCCCAGCACACGTGCCAGCTCAAACACCAGCTTGAAATTTTCGGGGTTCTTGAGACCCTTGCCGCCGCTGACAATCACATCGGCATAGGGCAGATTGATTGTGTTGCTGGTGGCATCGGGGATGAAATCCAGCAGCCTGGTGACGATCTGCGTCTCGACCATGCCCAGCGTGTCGTAGGTGATTTCGCCCGTTCGGCTCACATCTGCTTGTGGCATCAACATGACGCGGGGGCGCACCGTGGCCATTTGCGGGCGGTAGGCCAGCGTCATGATCGTGCAGTACAGCGAGCCCCCAAAGGTGGGCCGTGTGGCCGCCAGGGCTTTGGATACCGGATCAATGCGCAGCTCGGTACAGTCGGCGGTGAGCCCCGTGAGCAAGGTCGTTGCCACCGAACCCGCCAGGTCGCGGCCCATGGAGGTGGCTCCCAGCAGCAGAATCTCCGGTTGGTATTTGTTGACCAGATCGGTCAGCCCCATGGTGAAGGGTTCGTTGCGGTAGCCCTGAAGCACCGGGTCGCGGATGATGTAGGCCTTGTCGGCGCCAAAAGTGAAGGCTTCGGCGGCGAACTTTTCCAGCGTTTCATGTTCTCCACCCAAAATGGCCACACTGACGCTGCTGCCCAGCGTGTCGGCCAGTTTGCGCGCCTCGCCCACCAATTCCCAGGAGACGCTGTGCACATGGCCCCGGTCATGCTCCAGAAACACCCAGACGCCTTTGTAGGCCTTCAGATGCTCGGGCAGCTCGGTGTTGCGGCCACGCCCGGCGGGGCGTTTCACCGGCACGTTGGGGGTGTCACTCATGGCATCATCTCCTTCATCAACAGATCGGATTCCAGCGTCGGGTGGCGGGTGAAGATTTTTTGCAGCAGGTTGAGTGCCACATCCCGCAGGTTGGATACTTCCAGGTCCAGCATCTCGGCCTTCTCGGTGCGCGGTGTCGGACCAAATACCTTGCTCACCACCGTGGGTGAGCCTTTGAGGCCAATCTTGTCCAGGTCTTCAATTCCGGCTTGCTCCTTGCTCCATTTGCGCACCGGGTAGGCGGCGGCGTGGATCATGGCGGGCAGTCCGGCAAAACGCATCTCGTTGGTGTTTTCCAGCATCGTGATCAGGCACGGCAGCGCGGTCTTGAGCACCTGCAAACCACCTTCGGCGCGGCGCTCCACCGTGATGCTGCGCTTTTCCAGGTCACATTCGACGATGCGTGCGACGTATGTCAGCAATTGCAGCCCCATGCGTTTGGCAATTCCGGGGCCAACCTGGGCGGTGTCGCCGTCAATCGTCTGTTTGCCGGTGAAAACAAGGTCTACTGCCTGCTCCCTGGCGATCTGGCGCACACCGGCTGCCAGTGCGTAGGACGTGGCCAGGGTGTCGGCACCGGCGAAGGCGCGGTCGGTGACAAGGACCGCGTCGTCTGCGCCAAAACTGATGCACTTGCGCAGCGCCTCTTCGGCCTGGGGCGGCCCCATGCACAGCACGGTGACCCTGCCGCCAAACTTGTCCTTCAGGCGCAGCGCCTCCTCCAGCGAAAACAGGTCATAAGGGTTGACGATGGCCGGAACCCCCTGGCGCATGATGGTGTTGGTGACCGGGTGGACGCGAATCTGCGCCGAATCCGGAACCTGCTTGATACAAACGACGATGTGCATATCCCTGTCCTTCTTCCTTATTTATTATGCGGTGCGTTGCGGCAACGATGCCTTGAGGCTTTCCAGCGTCACATGCCGGTACCCGTTGGCCTCCTGAAAAACCTTGAATACCTTTTCCTGCGCGGGCGTCGAGTGGACAAAATCGCTGTAAGCCTTCATCAACTGCGCACGGTACTGGGTGAACAAGCCCAGTTCATCCGTCTGGGTTGGCAGATTTTCCTGACGGATGTACTGGAAAAACCGCTTGAGAATATGCAGTCGGCTGACGTTGACGACCCGCTGGTCGAACGCAATGCCAAAGTACTGAAGAAAATCTTCCGCAGAAGACAAGGCCTTGAGTTGTTGAAGAAAGGTTTCCATCAGAACGTACTCCATGCTTGTGGTGTGAAGGTTGACTGGTCGAGCGCTTCGAACAGAAAGCTGCGCAACTCATCCGGGGTGGCCTCTTGCTTGACGCGCATCGCGTGGTCACGAATCCGCGCCAGCACGCGGCTGGTGAGTGCATCGTCGTCCAGGGCGATGCCCAAAAGCCCGTAGGCCTGGCGTACCGACTGCGAGCCGGAATGCTTGCCCAGCACGGTGCGCCGCTGGCGACCGAGTTCGCAGGGATCGAAGCTCTCGTAGGTCGCAGCGTTCTTCAGCAGTCCATCCACATGAATGCCCGACTCATGGGTAAAAACCGCCTCACCAACGATGCTTTTATTGAACGCCACCTGGCGACCCGATGCACGCGCGACCAGCCGCGAGATCGGTACCAGTGCCTGGGTACGCACCCCGGTGTCCCCGTAGTGCAGGTGGCGCACTCCCATGACGACCTCTTCCAGCGCGGCATTGCCAGCACGTTCGCCCAGGCCGTTGACCGTTGTATTGGCGTGTGTCGCACCGGCGCGCAGGGCGGCCAGCGTGTTGGCGGTGGCCAGTCCCAGATCGTTGTGTGCATGGATTTCTATCTCCATATCCACCGCGTCGCGCAAGCGGGCCAGCGCTTCGTAGGTTGAAAACGGGTCCAGCACACCCAGCGTGTCAGCGAAGCGCACGCGGCTGGCGCCACACGCCTGGGCGCGGTTGGCAACTTGCGCCAGAAACTTGGCATCGGCACGCGAAGCATCCTCTGCCCCCAATGAAATCTTGCGCCCACTGGATGCTGCCTTTGCGATCACGCGCGTGACTTGCTGGAGCACCCATTCGCGCGACTGGCGCAGTTTGTGTTTCAAGTGAATGTCGGACACCGGCACCGAGAGATGGATGATGTCGGCCTCGCAGCGCAAGGCGCTGGCAAGATCATCGTCAGTCAACCGACCCCAGACCATGAGTGCAACAGGCAGACCCAGGCTGGCGATCCGGTTGATGCAGGCAATCTCTTCGTTGCCCATGGCGGGGATGCCGATTTCCATCTCCGGCACCCCCGCTTGCGCCAAGGCGCTGGCAATCGCACACTTCTCGTCTGTCGTGAATGCGACCCCGGCAGTCTGTTCGCCATCGCGCAGCGTGGTGTCGTTAATGGTGAGCTTAGTCGGATCAGTGCGGTGAAGGGTCATGGTGTAACGTCCTTTGCTGCTTTGCATTGCAAGGCGCGTGCCATGGGTTTTTGTCGTGTTTTTCCTTTGAAAAAGATGAACTGGGGAGCAGATTTGTCGGGAATGTGTTGTTTCGGACACCGGGTTGGTTAACGGCTACACAAGTTCGTAGCCCGCTTCCGCTGGTGCTACGACGGATATGAAAACCAGCGGTTCAGTTCCGGTATTGACCACGCCGTGCACGGACCCGGTATGGGCAACGACGACATCTCCCGGACCGATGGTGCGCGACGCGCCATTGGCCTCAAGCTGGTACTCGCCAATCCCGGAAAGCACCGTCCAGGTGTCCTGGCCTTGCGGGTGAACGTGTGCGGCAATTCTCTGGCCTGGCTTGACGTACCAGCCAACGACCACCGCCTCTGTGGATTGCGTGATGACGGACCGAATGGGATCGCCATCCGACGCTTGCATGTGGTCGGCGCTCTTGAAGATACGGGGTGCGTACGTGGTGTGCATGGTGTGCATGGTGTTGGGGTCCGAGTGAATGGGGATGATTTTTCAAGCAAAAAGTGTACCACATGTGCCACATAAGTGATGCGTCTGTTGTGGGTGCAGGCCCCCGTGCCTGCCCTGACCCCAGGGCGGCCATGGGGGACCACTACATGAATCACATTGAATCACGCCAGTTTCATATCACCCGTGATATTAAAAACACCAAAGCCGCACTACATGAACTCCCCGCAAGCCTCCGTGGCACGTTTTTAGCCTCAATTTAGCCTCAAATCAGGCATAAAATCAGCCTCTAGCCCCCGAGGGACAAGCGGGGACAGCTACTAAAAACGCAGTAACAAGAACCTGCCCTCAGCACCCAAAAGCCTGCGTATTCCACCCCCGTGCCTGCCCCTACGCGAAATTGTCTGAATTGAACCCGATTAACAGGATGCACAACGATGGACATTAAACCCATACATACCGAGGCTGACTACAAAGCGACCTTGAAAGAAGTGTCCGCGCTGATTGACCTGGACCCGCAGCGCTTCACGCCCGAGGGCGACCGGCTGGAAATACTGGGCTTGATGGTACAAGCCTACGAAACCGAGCATTACCCGATTGACCCGCCCGACCCCATCGAGGCCATCAAATTCCGCATGGATCAGCAAGGGCTCCAGCCAAAGGACCTCGAACCCATGATCGGACGACGCAACCGGGTTTACGAAGTGCTCAATGGCAAACGCAAACTCACCATATCCATGATCCGCAAACTCCATACCGGGTTGGGAATTGCGGCGGAGAGTCTGATTCGTCAAACTGGCTAAGGCCATTTCCGCAAAATCTCATCCCATATACCGTGGACGAATGAGGATGTCCCATTTGGGCAATAGAGGATTACGCACCAGACGTTCTTCCACGGCCTGCATGGCCTTCTTGGAAAGGCGCAGGCCCTTTTTGTAGG
>JAYRRD010000204.1:0-85360 GCA_041910275.1 Rhodoferax sp. | reverse complement strand
TCGCGAGGTGTTGGGGCGCAGTTCCGGCATGGTGCTGGTCACAGGTCCGACGGGTTCGGGCAAAACGACCACGCTTTACGCGGCCCTGGCCGAAATCAACGCCGCCGAACTCAAGGTCATCACGGTCGAAGACCCGGTGGAGTACCGCCTTCCCGGCCTGACCCAGGTGCAGATCAACGAAAAAATCGACCTTACCTTTGCCAAGGTGCTGCGCGCCTGCTTGCGTCAGGACCCGGACGTGATTCTGGTGGGCGAAATGCGCGATGCGGAGACGGCTGAAATCGGCCTGCGCGCTGCCATCACCGGGCATCTGGTGCTCTCCACCTTGCATACCCGCGACGCCATGAGCACGCCGTTTCGCCTGCTCGACATGGGCGTGCCGCCCTTCATGGTGGCCACTTCCTTGCAAGCGGTGATCGCGCAGCGTCTGGTGCGCCTGAATTGTGTTGAATGTGCCGCGCCCCATACCCCGACAGGGCAGGAACAAGCTTGGCTGGACAATTTTCTGGGAATCACCGAGCCCGTCGTTGCCAAACGCGGCCTGGGTTGTTCGACCTGCAATGGCACGGGCTATTCGGGCCGCCAGGGCGTGTATGAGTTGCTGGAGATGGATGCCTCGCTCACGCAGGCGGCCTCGCAGTCCAACCCGGCGGAGTTCATGCGCCAGGCGCGCGAGCGCATGCGCGGCCACACCATGCCCTTTCACGCCATGGCACTCGTGCGCTCCGGGCGCACCTCGCTGGCCGAGGCCATGCGCATCGGCTTTGAAGTCGAAGACGCTGATACCGCAACATAGCAATAACATAGGAATAAACCCATATGCCTTTGTATACATGGCGCGGACGCAATAGCCGGGGGGAAGCGGTCGATGGCCAGCTGGAGGCCATGACCGAGGGCGGAGTGGCCGACCAGCTCAAATCCATGGGCGTGATCCCTGTGCACGTGGCGCTGGCGGTGGCCGCCACCACCACCGAGGCCAAGGGCGAAGGCGTGCTGGAGCGTTTGATGCGCGCGCCGGTGGACGACCAGGACCTGATGCTGTTTTCCCGGCAGATGTACACGCTCAATAAGGCAGGCGTGCCGATTTTGCGCGCCTTTGCCGGTTTGCAGGCTTCTGCCACCAAGCCGGCGCTGATCGAGCTGCTGCAAGACATCCGCTCCAGCCTGGACCAGGGGCGGGAGCTATCGGCGGCCATGGCGCGGCATATGGATCTGTTTGGTGCGTTTTATATTTCGATGATTCGTGTGGGCGAGATGACCGGGCGCCTGACCGAGGTGTTTCTGCGTCTGAACGAGCATCTGGAATTCGAGCGTGACGTGCGCGAGCGCATCAAGCAGGCCATGCGCTATCCGATCTTCGTCTTCATTGCTATGGGTGTGGCCATCGTCATTCTCAATATTTTTGTGATTCCGGTGTTTGCCAAGGTGTTTGCCGGTTTTCGTGCGGAGCTGCCCTTGATTACGCGGGGTTTGCTGGGGTTTTCCGCCTGGATGATCGCCTGGTGGCCCATGCTCATCGTGTCATTCATCGGCGCGGTGTTCGGCGTGCGCGCGTATTTGCGTACGCCCAATGGACGCTACCGCTGGGATGCGCGCAAACTCAAGTTGCCCATCATTGGCGAAATCATTCTCAAAGCCACGCTGGCGCGTTTTGCGCGTAGCTTTGCTTTGTCCAACCAAAGCGGTGTGCCCCTGGTGCAGGCATTGACGGTGGTGGCGCAAACGGTGGACAACGCCTTTATCGGCGCACGCATCGAGGAAATGCGCGACGGCATCGAACGCGGCGAAAGCATTTCGCGCTGTGCGGCGGCCACCGGCGTATTCACCCCGGTGGTGCTGCAGATGATCAATGTCGGCGAGGAAACGGGGGAACTCGACAGCCTCCTATTTGAAATAGCCGGTATGTACGAGCGCGAAACAGACTACAACATCAAGGGCTTGTCGGCGGCCATCGAACCGATTTTGCTGGCGGTGATCGCCGTGTTGGTGTTGTTACTGGCGCTGGGCGTATTCCTGCCCTTGTGGAATATGGGGCAAGCGGCCATGGGCCGTGGCGGCGGCTAGGTGTTCAGGCGGTCAGGCTTGTGGCAGGCATAGCCTTTGCACCATTCTGGAGCCGCCGCATGGTCGAGTGGAGCATCCTGACGTGCATCCTGCTGGTCTTGCTCGGGGCATTCGGCCTGCGGGTGCGCTGGGTGCAGGGAATGGCAGAGCGCGCGACCGTGGTGTCCATGCTGGGTGCCTTGCGCACGGCGCTGGTCGTCGGGCATGTAAAAAATGGCCCGCTGCTGCTTGCAGCCTCTGGCGGCGCAGACCGGCGCAACCCGTTTCTCTGGTTTGACAAACCTCCCGTCCAGTACGGCGGTGAAGCCCGGATGGGCCACAGCGACGCCATGGCCCCTGGTCAGTGGGTTTTCGACCCCGTTTGTGTCTGTGTCGGCTACCGTTTGTTGCAGCCGCAATGGCTGGAGCAGCCGACGGCCACCGAAACGCTCTGGTTTCGCATCACGGCCACCGCCGCCACCGGACCTTTGCAGGTCACCGCGCTGGAGCACTACGTCTGGCAAGGAGAGGTGGTGCAGTGACATGCATCTTCTGCGTTGCGGGTCTGCGCAATGGTGTGGTTCAGTGCGAGAATAGAGGGCTTTTATTGCAAGCTTCAACTGCTTTGAGTGACCTGTTTCACTGGCATTCGTTTTCTCATAAATTCAATCTTTGTTAGGAGTTTCCTATGGGCATAGACCTCAATACACCCAGTTACGTTAAAAACCCCAAGCTGATCGCCTGGGTGGCCGATATGGTCACGCTGACCAAGCCTGCTGCCGTGTACTGGTGTGATGGCTCCGACGAAGAATACCAGAGCCTGTGCCAGAAACTGGTGGATGCAGGCACCTTCAAAAAACTCAACCCGGTCAAGCGCCCCAACAGCTTCCTGGCCTGCTCCGATCCCAGTGACGTGGCGCGCGTGGAAGACCGCACGTTCATTTGCAGCGCCAAGAAGGAAAATGCCGGCCCGACCAACAACTGGATGGACCCCGCCGAGATGCGCAAACTGCTGCAAACCGGCAAGGACGACGGCACACCAGCGCTGTTTGACGGCTGCATGCAAGGCCGCACCATGTACGTGGTGCCATTTTCCATGGGGCCTTTGGGTTCGCACATTGCGCACATCGGCATTGAGTTGACCGATAGCCCTTACGTGGCCGTGAATCAGAAGATCATGACCCGTATGGGCAAGGCGGTATTTGACGTGCTGGGCACGGACGGCGCGTTTGTGCCCTGCATGCACACTGTGGGCGCTCCCCTGGCAGCGGGCCAGGCAGACGTCAAATGGCCGTGCAGCAAGACCAAATACATCGTGCACTACCCCGAAACACGCGAAATCTGGTCCTACGGCTCGGGCTATGGCGGCAACGCCTTGCTGGGCAAAAAGTGCTTTGCCCTGCGCATTGCCTCCAACATGGGCCGCGACCAGGGCTGGCTGGCCGAGCACATGACGGTGCTGGGCGTTACCAGTCCCGAAGGCAAGAAGTATTTCTTCGGGGCCGCCTTCCCCAGCGCCTGTGGCAAGACCAATTTCGCCATGCTGGTGCCGCCTGCCGCATTTAATGGCTGGAAAGTCACCACCATCGGCGACGACATCGCCTGGATCAAGCCCAGCGCCGACGGCAAACTGTACGCCATCAACCCGGAAGCCGGATATTTTGGCGTCGCCCCCGGCACCAACTTCCAGACCAACCCCAACTGTATGGCCAGTCTGAACAAGAATGTCATCTACACCAATGTCGCCCTCACCGACGACGGCGATGTATGGTGGGAAGGCATGGAAAAAGACACCGGCAAGCTGCCCGATCACCTGATTGACTGGCAAGGCAAGGACTGGACACCGGCAATTGCCAAAGAAACCGGCGCCAAGGCTGCGCATCCCAATGCCCGCTTCACCGTCGCGGCCATCAACAACCCGGCACTCGATGCCCAATGGGACGATGCCAACGGGGTGCCGATTGACGCCTTCATCTTCGGCGGACGCCGCTCGACCACCGTGCCGCTGGTGACCGAAGCGCACAACTGGGTGGAAGGCGTCTACATGGCCGCCACCATGGGCTCCGAGACCACCGCCGCCGCTGCAGGCCAGACCGGTGAGGTGCGCCGTGACCCGTTTGCCATGCTGCCCTTCATGGGCTACAACATGAGCGACTATTTCCAGCACTGGCTGAATATGGGCGACAAATTGACCAAGGCCGGTGCCAAACTGCCGCTGATCTACACCACCAACTGGTTCCGTAAAGACGCAAGCGGCAGCTTTGTCTGGCCTGGTTATGGCGACAACATGCGCGTGCTCAAGTGGATCATCGACCGCATTGAAGGCCGTGCGGCTGGCGAGGACACGGGTTTTGGCGTCATGCCCAAGTATGCTGAAATCACCTGGACTGGCCTGGATTTCAGCGAACAGCAGTTCAAGACCGTCACCAGCCTGGACAAGGACGCCTGGAAAACGGAAATTGGCCTGCACAGTGAACTCTTCACCAAGCTGGCGTTCCACCTGCCCCAGGAACTGGTCGCAACCAAGGCCCGGTTGGAACAGAGCCTGGCTGCCTGAAGCTGTAGCCTTGCATAGGCTGTAGCATCACACCGAAAAAGCCACCCCAACCCGGTGGCTTTTTTGTATCCAGAAGCAAAGAACGGATAGCCATTGCATCATGAAAATCCAGCTGCTTTCCGATGTGCATCTGGAAGCGCACCCCCAGTGGCGCTTGCAGCCGCTGGCCAGTGCCGACCTTCTGGTACTGGCAGGAGACATTGGTTCCTACCAGCAAGGGTCGCTGCTCACCGGGTCTGATTTCGGCCTGGAGCGGTTTTCTCCGCGCAACGGCTGGCCAACGCCGGTTATTTTTGTCCCCGGCAACCACGAATACGACGCACAGGATTTCGACGCCGCCCAGGAGCGCCTGCGCGCCACCTGCGAGCGCCTGGGGTTGATCTGGCTGGAGCGCGCCAGCGTGCAGCTTGCGGGCGTACGCTTTATCGGCACGACACTGTGGACTGATTTCGATGTACTAGGGCCGTCTGTTGATGGTGTACCCGCGCCCCCGCCCGCCATCGGGCCACCGCTGCGACAAGCCATCCAGCGCATCACCGAACAAACGTCCAATCTGTTGACCCGGCAGCTCAAGGCACGTGAACAAGCCTTTCGTGCAGCCAATTTCTACCTGCGCAAAACCCAGACAACGCGCCACGGCCAGCCCCTGCTGGCCCAGGACGTGCGTGTGTTGGGGCTGGAATGCCAGGAGTGGCTGCGTGCGGCACTGGCGCAGCCGTTTGCGGGTCCCACGGTGGTCGTCACCCACTTTGCCCCCAGCCTGCACAGCGCCGACCCGCGCTACGGCCACACCCCCGGCACAGCGGGTTTTTGTAACGCGCTGGACGATTTGTTGCCCTTGGCACAGCTCTGGCTGCACGGCCATCTGCACGCCCCCAGCGATTATTGGCACCAGGGCTGCCGTGTGGTCGCCAATCCGCTGGGCTACGCACGCAAACAGGAACAAGGCGGCTTTCGCCCTGATCTCTTGATTGAAATCGGGTAGATCCTTGTACGGATGTCGTCAGGTCGGATCATCCGGCTTTGCAAAACGTACAGGTTCGGGGCCACGGCGAGCATTTCTGATGACAACGGTTCCCGCCAGCTTGTCGTGCCAACCTTGTTTCCTGTGGTCGAATGCGACCCAGAGGAAGCCCAGACAAAGCGGCAGTGTGGAAATGAAGTACGCAAGATACCGGCCCACGAGTTGCCCGGTCGATGGGGGTTTCCCGGTGTCGGCATCGACTATGCGTGCAGAAATTGCCATTTTTCCGGGCGTGGCTTGTTTCATGATCCAGAAAGTGATGACCGCCAATGCGGGAAATACCCACGAGATGAGGAGGTCGGCTGGCCCTGCAATCACCTCGGTTTCCTCCGGGTCGAAGTAGGACCACCCGTAGATGGCAATGAGCAAAGGGATGCTGACGAGCGCCAGCAGTATCGAGTCGATGATCGTTGCGCCAACCCTTGCCCAGAAACCCACGTAGACCATTTCGGTGTTGTCCATTTTTCATCCTTCCGTTACCAGTGTCAGCATATCCTATCCGCCAGCGCAATGTTTTTTCATTGTATTGTCCATTTCTGATGGAGGCGTTAATACGGCTGTAACCCTTATGGATCATGCGGAAGTGGCTATTAAAAAAATACTAAGCCACGTAAGACAGCATGCGCCATGGACAGGCGGCGGGTGCGTCGGCCCAGGGGCAGTTCCTGGGCAATGCTGATGGCAGTCAGACTCCATATCTGACAAAATAGTGCAGAGTTCGATTCTCACCCCTCGCCCCAGTTTTTTGCACCAAGTCCATCTGGAAACTTTCAACTTGACCATGCCCACCGTACTGCGCGCACTCCGCGCCGATATCACCACCCTTTCGGTTGATGCCATCGTCAATGCCGCAAACGAATCGCTTCTTGGTGGCGGTGGTGTGGACGGTGCCATCCACCGTGCAGCCGGCTCGGAATTGCTGCACGCATGCCGTCTTCTCGGCGGGTGCCCAACCGGAGAAGCCAAACTCACCCAGGGCTATCGCTTAAAGGCCAGATTCATCATCCATACGGTCGGCCCGGTCTGGCGCGGTGGCGCAAATGGAGAAGCAGAATTGTTGGCATCCTGTTACCGCAACTGCATGGAGATTGCAGCTTCACGTGGCGTAAGCACTTTGGCATTCCCCAGCATCAGTACCGGCGTCTACGGCTATCCCGTGGACCGCGCCGCAAGGATTGCGGTTGCCACGGTTCGTGCGCAAACCCGGATTTTTCCAGCCATTCAAGAAGTGCTCTTTTGCTGCTTTTCGCCAAACGACCTGGCAGTCTATGAAACTGTCCTCGCTGCAGCAGCCATCTAAGCGTTTGCAGAGGTATTAAAAACATAGCTGTTCCTGCTTGTTCCATGCGGGGTACAGCCATTTTTTGATTTGCGTAACGGCCTGACGCAAGGGGAGCCTGAAGAGAAAAAAATTGCATCGGCGTAGAAATATTTCTTCGACGTGCAAGTTATAGTCCGGTCAGCACATTTATTCACTCACGCAACTGATCCGGCAGCTGGGTTGACTTCGATATCGGCATGCTGGCTTTTCTGAGGGGTGTAGCTGTTTGTATATACAGTATTCAACCGAAGCGGAGAGTTCGAAATGGCCATTTCACACGTCACGTCAGGTGAGATCGTTGATGTTCGGGCGTTTGGCTCTGAACTGGCATCCCATCGCACGAGCGCATTGTTCAAGACCAGCACACTGGAGGTTCTGCGCTTGGTTCTGCTGGCCGGAAAGTCTATGCCGCCACACAAAGTTGCTGGGGAGATCACGCTCCAATGTCTTGAGGGCTTGGTCGAACTCACCGTGGAAGGCCAGGTTCAAAAGCTTGCCATGGGCCAGCTGGTTTTTCTGAGCGGTGGCGTAATGCACAGCCTGATTGCAATCGAGGATTCTTCGGTCTTGGTCACCATTCTTCTTCACGCCTAGATTGGGGGCACACTACAGCCCGGCCATGTCCTCCAGGTGCGGTCCCATGTGGCCGCCCTGGGAACTGGTCACTATGTTTTCAGTAGCTGTCCCCGCTTGTCCCACAGGGGCTAGAGGCTGATTTGATGCTTGATTTGATGCAAAATCGAGGCTAAAAACGTGCCATGGAGGCTTGCGGGGAGCAATTGTGGTGCGGTTTTGGCATTTTTAATATCACGGGTGATATGAAATTGTTTTGAATCGCACCCGCCCACTACGCCACATAAAGCAACATGCACATGAAGTGGCAAAAACTCCCCGCCAGCACAAAGAGGTGCCAGATGCCGTGGAAGTGGCGTACCCGCTCGCCGTGTACGTAGAAATAAATCCCCACGCTGTAGACCACGCCCCCTGCGGCCAGCCACGCCAGGCCGCCCAGGGGCATGGCGTGTACGAGTGGTTTGCCTGCGATCAGCACCAGCCAGCCCATCAGAACGTATAGCACCATGGACAGGCGGCGGGTGCGGCGGCCCAGGGTCAGTTCCTGGGCGATACCGATGGCTGCCAGGCCCCATATCTGACAGAATAGTGCAGAGTTCGATTCTCACACCTTGCGCCAAGTTCATCCGGAAACTTTCAACTTCACCATGGCCACCGTGCTGTGCGCACTCTGCGCCGATATCACCACCCTTGCGGTTGATGCCATCGTCAATGCCGCAAACGAATCGCTTCTTGATGGCGGTGGTGTGGACGGGGCCATCCATCGTGCAGCCGGCCCGGAATTGCTGCACGCATGCCGTCTTCTCGGTGGGTGCCAAATCGGCGAAACCAAACTCACCCAGGGCTATCGCTTAAAGGCCAGATTCATCATCCACACGGTCGGGCTAGTCTGGCGTGGTGGCGTAAACGCAGAGCCAGAATTGTTGGCATCCTGTTACCGCAACTGCATGGAGGTTGCAGCTGCACGTGGCGTCAGCACTTTGGCATTCCCCAGTATCAGTACCGGCGTCTACGGCTACCCTGTGGACCGCGCCGCAAGGATTGCCGTTGCCACGGTTCGTGCGCAGACCCGGATTTTCCCAGCCATTCAGGAAGTGCTCTTTTGCTGCTTTTCGCCAAACGACCTGACACAGTCTATGAAACTGTCCTCGCCGCAGCAGCCACCTGAGCGTTTGCTAAGGTATTAAAAATATAGCTGCTCCCGCTTGTTCCATGTGGTGTGCAGCCCGATTCGCTTGGTTTTGCGTAACAGCTTGATGAGTAAAAAATCTCACCAGAACGAAAAGTTTCTTCGGCGCACAGGTTATATTGCGGGCGAGTAAATTTGCTCATGTAACCGACTCGGCAGCCGGGTTGACGTAAAAACCGGCATGCTCCTTTTTTCGGGATGTTATGACTGTTCATTTACACAGTGTATTGGCTGCAAGCCTTATTTCATGCGGGTTCCCACGGGTTTCGCCCAGCCTGTCACGGAGCAGCCTCCATGTTATGAGGACTTTTAGGTGGCTCTTCATATTGAGTTGGGCGTCACAGCAATGAATGCGATCAGCTCGTTTGCATTGCTCCTATTGGGGGCGCTTTCAGGTTGCGGATACATTCAACACGAGATCTATAACAAAAAAGTCACAGAGGAGTATCAGCAGGCTATAGCTTTCGTTAAGAACAACGATGTTGTAATTCGTGAAGTCGGCGGTATCAGAGATGTAATTCCATCTAGGAGCCTAGCCAAACATGGTGAATCGCTGCCTTCCAGATATGTCCTTTCTGTACACGGAATCAAATCAACTAGCGCTGTTCTGAATGTCTCAAGACTATCGGGTCGCGCCCAATTCACGTTGGCCTGTTTAGGAGATTTTCCACCTCTGCAAGATGCTTTTAAGGACCAATACGAGTGCAAGCGGTGACGCCCAACCCTGCAATGCACCGCACCATGCGTGAATGTGCCGCGCAAGGCCGGTGATTTTGAACGGTTAGCCAGCGCCGCCATCTAGCCAGTTCTCTACGGTGATTGCTGCTCGTGGCGTACTTGGAGATTGCCGTTTTCTTCTCCCAAAGTGCTACTATTCGCCCATGATTGATTGGTCCTCTTGCCCCGATGTCGAACGCGACCCTGAGCGCGTAAGTGGTGTCTGGGTTTTCCGTGGCACTCGGGTTCCCGTTGCCGCTCTTTTTGAAAACCTCGAAGAAGATGCCTCTGTGCATCAGTTCATTGAATGGTTTCCAGGCGTTTCCTTGTCTCAGGCGCGGCATGTCCTGGAACATGCTGCCAAGTCCACTCTTGTGGTCGCATAAGTGCGTAGCTTATGCAGCAAGCGCAGACGGCTTCATTTTTCGTAGCATTACTGGCGTTTTCCAGGCGCCCCTATGCCACATACAGCAGCATGCACATGAAGTGGCAGAAACTCCCCGCCAGCACAAAGAGGTGCCAGATGCCGTGGAAATGGCGTACCCGCTCGCCGTGTACGTAGAAATAAATCCCCACGCTATAGACCACGCCCCCTGCGGCCAGCCACACCAGGCCGCCCAGGGGCATGGCGTGTACGAGGGGTTTGCTTGCGATCAGCACCAGCCAGCCCATCAGAACGTATAACACCATCGACAGGCGACGGGTGCGGCGGCCCAGGGTCAGTTCCTGGGCTATGCCGATGGCGGCCAAGCTCCAGATCAGACCGAACAGGGTCCAGCCCCAGGGGCCGTGCAGGGTGATGAGCGCAATGGGGGTGTAGGTTCCGGCGATGAGCAGATAAATGGCGTTGTGGTCGATCTTTTGCAGGATCGCCTTGGCGCGGCGGTCGCGGACACCGTGGTAGATGGTGGAAAAGCAGAATAGCAGGACCAGGGTTGCCCCGTAGATGCTGAAACTCACCACCTTCCACGGAGCAGCCTGCACCACGGCGAGGGTGACCAGAATGGACAATCCCGCAATCGACAGCGCCGAGCCCGCAAGGTGCGAGAAGGTGTTGAGCCGTTCGCCGTGGTACACCGTGGGGTCTGCTTACATCGCCGTAGCGGGGGCGATCCAGCTTTGCAGCTGGGCGCAAACTTCTTGGCTATCCAGCAGGCCCATGTGGTTCATGCCGTAGAAAATCTTCTGGTGCTGCTCGTCAAACTCCAGCGCGCGTCGGGTGTCGCGGTGGTGTCCGAGCGCGCTGCGCAAGGGTACCAGACCGTCGCCAATCAGCTTGCCCCGGATTTCGCAGTGCTCCTGGGCAATCAGGGCGGCAATGGCGTAGCACTGGATATTCTCCGGCAAGGACATGGGGACGCGAACATCGGCGGCGTGGGAAAAGCGGTTGCGTCCCACCCAGTCTTCGTCAATCATGTTGCCATGGCGCAGATCGGTTGTTCCGGCGCTACGGATTTTCCCCAGACGCGCCAGGGCTTGCGTATAGGGGCTGACTTCCAGGATCAGATCAATGAGGTTGCCCGCTTGCTCCACCATGGAGCCATGGTGCGGTGTTCCGACGAACAGCAGCTTTTGCACGTGTTGCAACCAGCTGTGGCCCGCTTGTGCTGCGTAGTGGCAGGCACTGCGCGCCACCAGGCCGCCCATGCTGTAGCCAAGGATGCAGATTTCTTCCACCGGCACACCCCAGACGCTGACCAGCTCTTCCAGCTTGTCGGCCAGGGCGCGGCCATTCTGGGAGATGTGCAGGCCGCTGTTGTAGCGCACGTACATGGGCGTGAAGCCGTTGGCTGCTGCCAGCACCTGTCCATGGTCGTGGCCGTTGCGTTTCCATTGCAATTCGTTCATGCAATGGCCGTGCAACATCAGGAGGATTTTGTTTTTTGGTTCGGGAATGGCGCTGTCCAGCGACTCGCGGTTCAGGTACAGCACGTGGCCTTCGTGGCGAAAGTTCAGGGTAATCGCCAACGAGTTGCCACTAGCGGCCATGTGGTCGCCCAGTACGCCATTCAGCACCGACATGATGGCCGCGCGTTCGTGCGAGGAGTTGATGTGTACCAGCTCCGGCTCCAGCCGCTCCAGTGCGGAATCCAGTCCGGCGCCAATCAGGCGCGCCACGCCCCGGATGGAGCGGTACACCAGACCGCTGCTGGCTTTGATGACGTTGTACACGACGCCGTGCGCCGGACCCAGTGTGGGCTTGGTGCCCGCCTGGCCCACAGGCATGGGCAAGAGCAGGATATTGTGGTGCATGGTTTCCACCAGGCTGGTGATGCCTACGGTGGCTTCCAGCACCAAGCGGCCATAGCCGCGCAGATCGGATAGGTACAGATGTTTCTTGTTCATGTTCCCGCAGTGTCTCAGTGTCGATCAGGTCAGGGAACGAATGTGCGCTGTGACGACCAGAAGCTGCTTGTGGTCCATGCCCTCGATGTATTTGCGGCATACGGAGCTGACGATCTTGACCGCGCCGGTCATACCCAGACGTGCCGATTGCTCCTTGAGAAATCCCACCTCAGCTGCCTTGAGCGGGCGCATGAAGTAGTACTCCATGCCCGCTTCCACCAGATCATCTACCAGGTCAGCTAGGGCTTTTCCCTTGGCTGTGGGCGTGTTTTCAATGGAAGTCAGGACTGCAAGGGTCTGATCCCGCAAGGCCTGGGAATGAAAAAAGCGCAAGGACGGTTCTTCGGATGCTTGCGCGGGCGGCGGTTTTTTCTCCGCTGATTTGGTTGCGCCGGTTTTGGCAGCGCTTGCTTTTTTGGCCGGGGTGGTTGCAGTCATGGCAGTAAGTCCCTTTGTTTATCGGTGTACAATTGTCCACAAATAAGCCGATGGAGTCAATACTGCACGACTCTTTTCAGGCATTTTGCAGCGCTGCGATGCGCTCTTCAATCGGTGGGTGGGTGGAAAAAAGTTGCCCGATGCCGCCAGTGATGCCCATAGCCGCGACGCTCTTGGGCAGCTCGCCAGGCACCATGCCACCCAGGCGCGCCAGGGCATTGATCATGGGTTGTTTGCGGCCCAGCAGCTGGGCAGCACCGGCATCGGCACGAAATTCGCGCTGGCGCGAGAACCAGGCCACGACTATGGCGGCAGCAAAACCGAGCACGATGTCCAGCACGATGGTGGAGATGGTGTAGCCGATGCCGGGGCCGGAGCGGTCATCGTCGCGGCGCAGGAAGCTGTCCACCGCATAGCTGATCACACGGCTGAGGAACACCACAAAGGTATTCATCACGCCCTGAATGAGCGTCATGGTGACCATATCGCCGTTGGCAATGTGGGCTACTTCATGGCCGATGACGGCTTCGATCTCCTCGCGCGTCATGCCCACCAGTAAGCCGGTGGAGATGGCAACCAGCGCCGAGTCCTTGAAGGCGCCCGTGGCAAAGGCATTGGGTTCACCTTCAAAAATACCGACTTCCGGCATACCGATGCCCGCTTTTTGCGATAAACGCCGCACGGTATCGACAATCCAGGCTTCGTCCGCGTTCTGCGGCTGCTCGATGACGCGCACGTCGGATGTCCACTTGGCCATGGGCTTGCTGATGAGCAGGGAAATGATGGCGCCACCAAACCCGAAGATCAGCGCGTACACCAGCAAGGCGCCCAGGTTGAGTCCGCCTGCCTTCAGATAGCTGTTGACGCCCAGCAGGCTTGCCACAATGCCCAGCACGGTGACGACCAGCACATTGGTCAGGATAAATAACAGAATGCGTTTCATAGTTTCCTCATGGGTTAGCGAGAGCAGCGCGTCGGATAGCGAGCGCTAGAGGCCCGATGGTAAGGGCGATTGGTTGAATTTCAAGTCTAGCTGAGGCGTGGTCGGCGCCGGGCGAAATACGCTGGTATCCGCATAGAACGTGGGGTCGGCATTGGCACTCCACCAGCCGGGAACCCCCAGAACCGGCAAGGGGGTAAAGGGCTGGGCGATCAACTTGTTCCCGTCCTGAAGATCGACGGCCAGCCAATGGTCTATGTCTACTATTGAATTGCTAGCTGCTACCGCACGGTAGACGTGCGCTGTAACGGGTTTTCGTGGTAAAAGCAGTTTTTCCAGCAAGGCATGGCCAAACAGTAGAAGGGTGGCTTGTTCCCACAGTGGGCGCTGCGTGATGAACAGGCGTTGCCAATCCTTGGCTTTCAAGGCAGCCCACAGCGCATCGGGGCATTGCAAGAAAGCGCCATTTTCGTCCAGCACGGTGCAGGCGTCGCGCACGGCACCGCGCGCAGGACCTATGCCGTGCCGGGCGATCTGCACGGCATGGCATTGGTTGAGGCGCTGTTTGGTGCGTGGAAAAACCAGCCAGCACAGGCCGTTGAAGAAGTCGTGCAGGTTTTCCCTGGTGGGCACCTGATTCGTGCGGGCGGTAAAGGCTTCAAAGGCTTCGCCTTCAGGTAAGGCTTGCTGTGGGACAAAACGCACCGATGCCTGTGTCTGCAGGTTCAGAGCCTGGGGCAAAGCCAGGCCGGAGTCCCAGTGTGCCTGCACGCGCTCGCCCAGCGTGCGGTACGGCGCAAGCCAGGGTGCGGCCCAGTTGATGCGGGTGTGGGGCGATAGATGGTCCATGCTTTGATTGTCCCGCGCCCCGTGATGCTGGCACACTGCTATCCTTACCACTTCCTGCCCATTTTCTGCCCCATTTGTTTTACCCGTAGCGTGGAGTCTTCCTTATGTCCCAAGACCGGCTGAAAGAGCTGAAAACCCTTATCACGGCAAAAGCCGTTGCCAACCCCACGCATTTGTGTGCCGATCTGGCAACCCAGTTCGGGGTCAGCCGCTCCACCATGGGAAAGTGGTTGCGCAAACTGGTGGACGAAGGGTGGTTGATACGCCAGGGAAGCATCGCGCGTCCGATATACAAGCCCAGTGTGTTGCGCGATGTCAGCCGCAGCTATGTGCTGGCCGGGCTGGATGAACATACACCCTGGGAGCGCGACTTTGCACCCTGCTTTAACCTGCCGCCCAATATCACCCGGCTGGCACGCCATGCTTTCACCGAGTTGCTCAACAATGCCGTTGACCATAGCCAGGGCAGCAAGGTGTCGATTTCCATGCGACAAAACCCGACGCATCTGCACATGCTGGTGCGCGACGATGGCTGTGGTGTGTTTGCGCGCATTCAAAAGGCGTTTCAGATCGACAGCCCGCAGCAAGCACTCCTGGAACTGAGCAAGGGCAAATTGACCACGCAACCGGAATTCCATACCGGGCGCGGTTTGTTCTTCACTTCGCGCCTTTTTGACGTGTTTGACCTGTACGCCAACCATCTGACCTACCAGCATAGCCACTGGCAACGCCGCGAATGGCTCAAGGCCAACCCGCTGGCCGTGGCGGGAACGGCCATTTTCATGTCGCTGGCGCTGAATTCCACGCGCACCCTGGAGGATGTTTTTTCCGCACACGGCAAGGGTTCGCAGGATGTGAGTTTTGCGCGCACCGAAGTGGCTTTGCGGCTGGCGGCGGGTTCCGACCAGACGCTGGAGTCGCGCGCCCTGGGAAAACGTATTGCACACCGTCTGGAGTCGTTCGAGGTGGTGGACCTGAACTTTGACGGCATCGAGGCGGTGGGTCAGGGTTTTGCCGACGAGATTTTTCGGGTATTTGCCAACCAGCATCCGCAGGTGCAGCTGCGTCCCTGTAACATGAATGCCCGTGTAGCGGCCATGGTGGCGCAGGCGCAGGGAAAATGATACGCAAAGAAGACGCCAAGCCCTTAAAACCTTAAGATACACACAAACACCAGGAGACATTTCATGCCAGACACATCGGAAAATGACATTCCCGCCCCGGCCCCAGCTTCCGTGGACTCGGACCGAACGGAAACACGCGAGTGGATGGATGCCCTGTCCGCCGTGATCGAAAACGAAGGCATCGAGCGGGCGCACTTCCTGCTGGAGCAACTGCTCGACCACGCACGCCAGAGCAGCATTGACCTGCCGTTTTCGGCCAACACCGCCTACGTCAATACCATTGCCCCCCAGGACGAGGAGCATTGTCCGGGGAATATTGAAATCGAGGAGCGGCTGCGCGCCTATATGCGCTGGAACGCGATGGCGATGGTGGTCAAGGCCAATCGGCACCATCCGGTGGACGGTGGCGATCTGGGCGGGCATATCGGCTCGTTTGCTTCGGTGGCGCACATGTTTGGCGCGGGCTTCAACCATTTCTGGCATGCGGAAAGTACCGAGCCGGGCAAGGAGCATGGCGGCGACTGTCTGTATATCCAGGGCCATGTGGCACCCGGCGTCTACGCCCGCGCGTTTCTGGAAGGGCGCTTGAGCGAGGAGCAGCTGTTGCATTTTCGCCAGGAGGTTGATGGCAAGGGTTTGTCGAGCTACCCGCACCCCAAGCTGATGCCCGAGTTCTGGCAGTTTCCCACGGTGTCCATGGGGTTGGGGCCTTTGATGGCCATCTACCAGGCGCGGTTTTTGAAGTACTTGCACGCGCGTGGCATCGCCAACACCGAAAACCGCAAGGTCTGGGTGTTTTGTGGCGATGGCGAAATGGACGAGGTGGAGAGCCTGGGCGCCATTGGCTTGGCCGCGCGGGAACAGCTGGACAACCTGATTTTTATCGTGAACTGCAATTTGCAGCGCCTCGACGGCCCGGTGCGTGGCAATGGCAAAATCATCCAGGAGCTGGAAGGCGAATTCCGTGGCTCGGGCTGGAACGTCATCAAGCTGCTGTGGGGCAGCAACTGGGACCCTTTGTTTGCGCGCGACAAGGACGGCGCGCTGCGCCGGCTCATGATGGACACGCTCGACGGCGACTACCAGGCCTTCAAGGCCAATGACGGTGCCTACGTGCGCAAGCACTTTTTTGGCCGCGACCCCAAAGTCGCCGCCATGGTGGCCAAAATGAGCGACGATGACATCTGGGCGCTGCGCCGTGGCGGTCACGACCCGCAAAAGGTCTATGCCGCCTACCACAAGGCCGTCCACCACAAGGGCCAGCCATCGGTGCTGTTGATCAAGACCGTCAAGGGTTTTGGCATGGGCAAAAGTGGCGAAGGCAAAAACACGGTGCACCAGACCAAGAAGCTCACGGACGAGGACATCAAGCAATTCCGTGACCGCTTCAATATCCCGATCCCCGACAGCCAGCTGGCCGATATTCCGTTTTACAAGCCCGCCGACGACACGCCCGAGATGCGTTACCTGCACGAGCGCCGCGCAGCGCTGGGTGGCTACCTGCCCAGGCGGCGTACCCGCAGCGACGAGCAGTTCACCGTTCCTGCGCTGGAGACCTTCAAGGCCGTGTTGGAGCCAACCGCCGAAGGCCGCGAGATTTCCACCACACAAGCCTATGTGCGTTTCTTGACCACGCTCTTGCGCGACCAGGCGCTGGGACCGCGCGTGGTGCCGATTCTGGTTGATGAGGCGCGTACCTTCGGTATGGAAGGGCTGTTTCGGCAAATCGGTATCTACAACCCCGCTGGTCAGCAATACACCCCGGTCGATAAAGACCAGGTGATGTACTACCGCGAGGACAAGCAAGGGCAAATCCTGCAAGAAGGCATCAACGAAGCCGGAGGCATGTCCAGCTGGATTGCTGCCGCCACGAGCTACAGCACCAGCAACCGCATCATGGTGCCGTTTTACGTCTACTACTCGATGTTTGGCTTTCAGCGCATCGGCGACCTGGCCTGGGCTGCGGGCGACATGCAGGCGCGCGGCTTCTTGCTGGGTGGCACGTCCGGGCGCACCACGCTCAATGGCGAAGGTTTGCAGCACGAAGACGGCCACAGCCATCTGCTGGCCAGCACCATTCCGAACTGCATCAGCTACGACCCCAGCTTTGCGCACGAAGTCGGCGTCATCCTGCACCACGGCCTCAAGCGCATGGTGGAAAAACAGGACAACGTGTATTACTACATCACCTTGCTCAACGAAAACTACGCCATGCCGGGACTTACCCCAGGCACCGAAGAGCAGATCATCCGTGGCATGTATGTATGTAAACCCAGTGCCTTGCCAACCGACGGCGCACTGCCGCGTGTGCAGCTGCTGGGCTCGGGCAGCATTCTGCGCGAGAGCCTGGCGGCGCAGGAGTTGCTGGCCCTGGAGTGGGGAGTCGCTGCCGATGTCTGGAGTTGCCCGAGCTTCAACGAGCTGGCGCGCGAGGGCCAGGACTGCGAGCGCCACAACCTGCTGCACCCCACGGGGGAACCGCGCACCAGTTTTGTGAGCCGACAACTGGAAGCCTATACAGGTCCCGTCGTGGCTTCGACCGATTACGTCAGAGCGTATGCCGAACAGATTCGTCCCTTCATCCCCAAGGGTCGCAGCTACCGGGTACTGGGTACCGACGGCTTTGGCCGCAGCGACTTTCGCAGCAAGCTGCGCACGCACTTCGAAATCAACCGCCACTTTATCGTCCTGTCCGCACTCAAGGCGCTCAGTGAAGAGGGGAGCGTGCCGCTGGCCAGGGTCAGTGAAGCGATTGCCAAATATGGCATCAACGCCGATGGCGTCAATCCACTTTACGCCTAGGAGCTTGTACCATGGCCATACAAACCATCCTGGTTCCCGATATTGGCGACTTTGCCAACGTGAGCATCATCGAAGTGCTGGTAAAACCTGGCGACAGCGTGCGCGTGGACCAGTCGCTCCTCACCGTGGAGTCCGACAAGGCATCCATGGAAATCCCGTGCAGCCATGCCGGAACGGTGCAACAGTTGCTGGTGCAGATCGGTGACAAGGTCAGCGCCGGTTCGCCTGTACTGCTGCTGGACGTTGCCGCTGTGGCACAGACGACGGGCACGGCAGGAGCGACAGAGGCGCCTACCCCGGCTTTGGAGCCAAAAAAGCCAGAAGTGCCTGTGGATCAAGCGGGAGCAGCTATTGATACAGTAGCAAAGCCTGTTGCCATGCCCAGCCATGACCCCAGTGCTGCCGTGGCATCGAAGCTGCCGCATGCCTCGCCTTCGGTGCGCAAGTTTGCGCGTGAACTGGGCGTGCCGCTGGGCGAAGTCAAGGGCAGCGGTCCCAAGGGGCGCATCCTGCAGGCCGACGTACAAACCTTCACCCGCGCGGTGATGGTCGGCAGCGTGCAAACCCAGGCGGCAGCGCAGGCCAAGGCCGCAACACCAGCGGGTGCGGGGTTAGGGCTGATCCCCTGGCCGGAGGTGGACTTTGCCAAATACGGCCCCATCGAGCGCAAGGAGCAAGGGCGCATCAAGAAACTGGCTGCTGCCAACCTGTTGCGCAACGCGGTGCTGATTCCGGCGGTCACCAACCATGACGACGCCGACATTACCGAACTGGAAGCGTTCCGGGTCGCCACCAACCGCGAGCAAACGCAGGCCAAGGTCACGCTGCTGGCCTTTTTGGTCAAGGCTTGTGTCGCGGCACTGAAAAAGTTCCCGGATTTCAACACGTCACTCGACGGCGATACGTTGGTGCACAAGCACTACTGGCATATCGGTTTTGCTGCCGATACGCCGAACGGGCTGGTGGTGCCGGTGCTTAAAAATGCCGATCAAAAAGGCATTTTGCAGATTGCGCAGGAAATGGCCGAATTGGCCGACAAGGCGCGCATCGGCAAACTCGGCCCCAGCGACATGGCGGGTGCGACCTTCACCATTTCCAGCCTGGGTGGCATTGGCGGGCGCTATTTCACGCCCATCATCAACGCGCCCGAGGTGGCCATCCTGGGCGTGTGCAAAAGCCAGATGACCCCGGTATGGAATGGCAGCGCGTTTGTCCCGCGCTTGATGCTGCCCCTGTCCCTGACCTGGGACCACCGCGTGCTTGACGGCGCTTCTGCCGCGCGCTTCAACGCCTATCTGGGGCAGCTACTGGGGGACTTTCGCCGGGTGTTGCTTTAGGGGAAAAGTGATGAACGCAGTGGTTATTGAGCATGTGCGCGTTAGCGAATTACCTGCATCCTGGCAAGACAAATTCGCAGGTACGGTTTTTGCCCGCATGAAGCACGTCACTGTGCGTATTGAGGAGGAGTCTGTCGATTCGGCAGAGTTGCCCAATGTGTCGGCGGTGATGGCCAACCCGCTGTTCGGGATGTGGCACGATCACGAGGACATGGCCGATGTGGAGGGCTATGTGCGCGGGCTGCGTCGGCCCCGTTTCTCCCCTGACCGCATGCCGCATGCTGATTGATACCGACGTGCTGATCTGGCTGACCCGTGGTCATGAGGGTGCAGCGCAGCGTTTGGCCAACGCAGTGCCTTGGCGGCTATCGGTCGTAACTTATATCGAATTGGCACAGGGTTGCCGCAACAAGGCGGAGTTGACCCGGCTCAAAAAGGGGCTAGCCGTGGGGCATGCGCAATTGTTGCCACTGACCCCGGCCATCTCTGACCGGGCCATGCAGTTGATCGACGACTTTGCGCTATCACATGGGCTTCAACTCGGCGACGCCTTGATTGCCGCGACAGCGATTGATCACGGACGGACATTGCTGACGGGCAACGTCAAGCATTTTTCGGCCCTTCCCGGGTTGAAGCTTGATGCGTTTGTCGCTTGATACTGTGTGCGATGTCGTTGTGGCATATACCATTGCCATATCCCAATTTCCCTGGAACGGTAGACCATGGCTACAATGACCGTTTTCATCAATAACCGCAGTCAAGCGATCCGACTTCCAGCTGGGTTGCGGCTACCTGACCACATCAAACAGGTGGATGTGCGCTCGTGGGGGATGAATGCAATGGGCCGTTGCGAGTAGGCAAATAGCTGTGATGCAGCCAAAATGCCTACTCCTGCTTCTGTTTACCAGACCGCTCAAAATGTCGGGCAGCTAGAAACCTTGCTATTGAGCGTGGTTACATCACTTCCCGTGGTACCGTTCAGAATATCCAATGCAATCCGGGATAGGGCATATTCTGTCGCGCCAGCCGATGAACCATTGTGGCTATTGATCCATTCCTGGCGCCGTTGGTTCAAAAGATTGAGATAGAAGGACAACCCTGCCGAATCGGTACCACGGCTGTACATATTTTGGTAGAGAGCAGTGATTAATTGACTGTCAGTCATCCAACTGAAATTGTCCTTGAATTCTTGGGATGTTCCAAAGGCGGCAATGAGGGATGATGCACCGACAACTCCTCCCGTTTGATCCAATCGAGTACACCAATAGGCCATTCCGGACTGATCCGCGCAGCGATTGTAGTAACCAAGGTAAAACTTCTGCACTGTGGTCTGTGATCCAGAACTACAGGCGAGACTTCCGCCCCCGCTGGTACCAGCTTGTGTCACCATAAACGTCTGTCCTGCGATGGTCAGCGCGCCCGTCCGCGCCGTGTTGCTGGTATTGGCCACCACCGAATAACCCACGCTACCGTTACCGCTGGAGGTAATCGTAATCCAGCTCGCATTGCTCGAAGCCGCCCACCCAGAACAGGATGAATTTGACGGGGTAACGGTAACACTGCCAGTGCCCCCGCCGGAAACCATCGACCCACTGTTTGGACTCAAGGTATAGCCGGAGCAAATAGGGAGTGGTGCATCTTGTGTCACCGTAAACGTCTGTCCTGCGATGGTCAGCGCGCCCGTCCGCGCCGTGTTGCTGGTATTGGCCGCCACCGAATAGCCCACGCTACCGTTACCGCTGGAGGTAATCGTAATCCAGCTCGCATTGCTCGAAGCCGCCAACACAGTACATGATGGCGATGACGATGTGACCGTGACATTGCCACTGCCTCCGCTGTAACTAACCGACGTACTGCTGGAACTCAAGGCATAGGTACAACTCGGCGTGCGAACCAGTCGGACTGGGTAGCCATAGTTCCGGGAGTTGTTACCCTGGGCCAAACCATCGTAGAAACCGACGATCCACGAACTACTTGACAGTTTTGCATAGAGTGAAGCTGACCAAAAGTATAAATTCGGTGCTGCCGGTGTTGCTGGAAAAATGCTGGTATTCATCGCCGGATTCAAGAGACTGTAGTCCACCAAGCTCACTAGTTCATCTTCGGTGGGCAGACGCCAATCGCTGTGTCCTGCAAAATTGCTACTGACCGCCTCAGCCTGACTTGCTGTAAAGCTACTTGCAGTGCCGCTGCACGTACTGCCAGTCCAGATCATCCCCTCAGCGCAGCGTTTCCACATTAGATTAGTCGGCGTATGCGTTACAGTACCGTTGCCGTTGTTCACATAGTCGCTTGACGGTCGCGTAATACTCAACAAACCGCCAGCAGACTGTCCACCTCGCACCAATCGAACCGCGTAGGAGTTGGGTCGGTCCTGGTAGTGAGCGACCCCATCAGTGCCAAAATAGACGACCCACGCGGTGTTCGAATATAGGAGAAAGGGCGAATCCGACCAATAGAGCGCACTTTGTGTATTTGGAAACACAGTGCTGTTAATCGCCGGGTTATAAGTTGACCGATCCACAATCGTCTGTAACTCGCGGATATTGGGCAGTCGCCAGTCGCTTTGATTGGCAAAAATCGTTGTGCCTGTAAGCGCATTGGCTTGAGCAAAGGTGTAGGTAGCAGCTGTGCCTAAGCAGGTGCTACCGTTCCACGTTTGGCCCATGGAGCAGCGCATCCAGGTCAGGCCAGTGGCGCTATCCGTAGTGGTTCCATCGCTGTTGTTCGTAAAAGGAGCAGCTTGTACGCTATTCAGCGTAGCCAGTGCCATCGTGATCAGCATCCACCGCAAGAAGAAGCGGCAGAAAATTCCAGGATCGAACTTGAGTCTCATGGGGAAAATGCTCCAGAAATGAAAAAACCGCCCAACGCTAGACAGCGCGGGGCGGCAGGGTGGGAGGAAACTGAGGGAGAAGAGAACTAAACGCGAACCACTGGCCTAGCTTGGCTTGGCTTGGCTTGGCTTGGCTTGGCATTATTGTCCCCTTCTTTGCTCTATTTTTCGCAGGATAGCATGCAAATCGCAAGATTTTTTGCGGGATTTTAAAAATTTTTAGCCACCATCAGGGCGGGATATTGCTTTTGTTTTTCATAGCTTCTTGCGCACATTCCATGAGGTATGTGGCCCTATTTGTCCATTTTTGTGGTGCCAAAACGCTCATACCATGTGCGGTGTTGTATGCGCAGGAAATGGCCGAACTGGCCGACAAGGCGCGCATCGGCAAACTCGGCCCCAGCGACATGGCGGGCGCGACCTTCACCATTTCCAGCCTGGGTGGCATTGGCGGGCGCTATTTCACGCCCATCATCAACGCGCCCGAGGTGGCAATCCTGGGCGTGTGCAAAAGCCAGATGACCCCGGTGTGGAATGGCAGCGCGTTTGTTCCGCGATTGCTGCTGCCCCTGTCCCTGACCTGGGACCACCGCGTGCTCGACGGCGCTTCTGCTGCGCGTTTCAACGCTTATCTGGGGCAGCTACTGGGGGATTTTCGTCGGGTGTTGTTGTAACACTTTTGATCTACCCGCCAGGCACCACAAAGTTGGCACTGCCACTCACCGCAGCTGCACCTGTCGGGACACTGGCTCCCAGCGTGGTGGCAAACTGCGGGTAGCCCAGGCTGCTGGCCGTCACACCCGCTGGCGCGTTGGCACCCAACTGGTAGCTAAAGCCGGATGCACCCAGGATTTGCACCGTGGCACCATTGGAGAGCGTCAGTTGCACGGCGTTGCTGAAGAAGGAACTCGATGCAATGGTCAGGCCTCCGGTCAACTGGATCACATTGGCACCCTCGGTATCAATGATCTTGGCCGTTACCGTACCACTCAGGGTATATGGGCTGATGACGTAGGTGTCGTTACCGCCACCGCCCAGGTAGTTGTTGCCGCCTGATGGCACGAGAACGTCATCGCCCAGGGTGCCTGGCACGGTGTAGGCTGTGCCTGCCACAGCGGGGGTGGGGGCTGCGGCCTGCGTAAAGCCCGTGGGAACGACATAGCCCGCTGTGCCCGATGCCGGAAGTGTTCCTGCAGTCAAGGAGGCTCCGAGACTGGAGACAAACTGGCTGTAGGTCACAACAGTCGCCGTATCGCCAGCCAGTGCATTGGCGCCCAGTTGAAACTTGAATTTCGATGCGCCCAGTATCTGCACCTTGGCTCCGCTGGAAAGCGTCAGCTGGGCGGCATCGGTGTAGAAAGCACTGGCCGTCACGGTCATGCCATCAATCAGCTGAATGATGTTATCGCCTTCACTGTCAATGATTTTGGCCGTTACATCGCCGCGCAAGGTGTGGGGACTGATGATGTAGGTGTCATTGCCACCACCTCCGTAATAGTTGTTTGCGGCTGTGAGAACGAATACATCATTCCCCAAAGTGCCAGGCACGGTGTAAGACGTGGTATTGGTCGTCGTTGAGCTGGTTACTGTGACGGTCGCGCTGGCTGCCTGATTGCTGCCGCCCGCGTTGCTGCCCTGCACGGTGTAGGTGCTCGTCACGGTGGGGCTGACCGTACAGCTGGCGGTGGTGACTCCCGCGCAAGAGCCCCCTGTCCAGATGTAGCTGCTTGCAGCCGGATTGCATGTGGCGGTGAGCGTTGAACTGCCCCCGGCGGTGATGCTGGACGGATTGGCACTCAAGGTGCACACCGGTGCGGAAATGGTGGTCACTGTTACGGTTACCGTAGCACTGGCCGCAGTTCCCGTTCCACCGGCATTGGTGCCAGCCACGCTGTAGCTTGTCGTGCTGGTCGGTGTGACCGTGCAAGTGGCCGCCGTGGTGCCCGCGCAGGTGCCGCCTGTCCAGGTGTGGCTGCTTGCTGCCGGGGTGCAACTGGCGGTAAGCGTTGCAGTGCTTCCGGCGGCGATGGAAGCCGGATTGGCAACCAAGGTACAAACAGGCACTGCCGTCACAGTGGTGCTCTGCAAGGTGCCTTTGCGTATGGTGTGGTTATTCCGGTCAACGATGTAGAGGTTGCCGCTGGCATCCACTGCCACATCCTTCGGGTTGTAAAAGCTCGCCGCCGTTCCGCTCCCGTCCGCAGAACCTGGGGAGCCGGTGCCGCCAATGGTCGTCACGACACCTGCGCTGGTAATCTTGCGAATCACCTGATTGTCGGTATCGGCCAGATACACATTGCCCGCACTGTCGGCAGCGATACCGGATGGGAACTTGAAGCTGGCGGCGGTGCCCGTGCCATCCGCCTTGCCACCACTGCCCGAACCTGCCAAGGTGGTCACGACACCCGCAGCGGTGACTTTGCGTACCGCGTGGTTGCCGTGGTCGCTGACATAAAGAGTACCTGAACCATCTACCGCGATGTCAAACGGTACCGAAAAGCGCGCTGCAGTACCCGTGGCATCGGTAAAGCCGTTGGTGCCAGACGTGCCGGCCAGCGTCGTGACAACCCCAGAGGCAGTGATCTTGCGCACCACGGCACTCGATTCAACCACATACACCGTGCCGGAACCATCGACCGTGATGCCATACGGACTCATGAAGCGTGCGCTGCTTCCGGTGCCATCTGCGCTGCCGCCCTGTCCCGCGCTCCCGGCAAGGGTCGTGACGACGCCCGTGGGCGTGATTTTGCGCACGGTGGCGTTGCCGGTATCGGCGACATAGACGTTGCCGGCACTGTCAGCGGCAATACCGAGTGGCGCCCTGAAGCGTGCGTCCGCGCCGGTGGCATCCGTACTGCCAAAACTGCCGCCCTTTCCGGCAAACGTGCTTACCGTGCCATCGCTGGTGATTTTGCGAATGCTGTGGTCGGTGGCGTCGGCGACGTACAGATTACCGGAACCGTCGGCGGCGATGGCATAAGGGTCTTCAAAACGGGCTGTCGTGGCCGAGCCGTCAACGCTGCTGGTGCGACCCGCCAGGCCGGCAAAGGTGGTGACAACCCCTGTGGAACTGATCTTGCGGATCGTGTTGTTCAGCGTGTCGGCGACGTACAGATTGCCCGCACTGTCGAACGCCATACCGGATACTCCATTGAACAGCGCACTGGTGCCGGTACCGTCGGTGCTGCCTGCTATGGGTTTTGTGCCCGCAAAGGTGGAAATCGCTCCAGCCGAAGTGATTTTGTTCACCGCGTTGGCGCTGTAATCGCCAACATACAGGTTGCCACTGGCATCCACGGCAATGCCGCGTGGTGCGCCGAAGACCCCATTACTCCCATCGATCAGCGTAGTCACCAATCCGGAGGCGGTGATCTTACGCACGGCACGGTTGCCACTATCCGTCACGTAGATATTGCCGGCACTGTCCAGCGCAATGCCCTGGAGCGACATGAAGCGTGCGGCGGTTCCCTGGCCATTGGTGTTCCCAGTGATGTTTGCGCCCCCGGCGAGGGTGGTGACGGTGCCGTCCGAAGTCACCTTGCGAACCAGTTCATTCTCATAATCGGCCACATACAAGGTCCCGGAACTGTCGATGGCAATGCCACGCGGCTCGTGGAGCTTGGCCGCTGTGCCGACTCCATCATTGGTGCCAGGGCCACTACCACCGGCCAGCGTCGTGACCACGCCGCTTGGCGTGATCTTGCGGATTGCATTGTTGTTGGTGTCGGCAACAAAAACGTTACCCGCACTGTCCACCGCGACTGCGAAAGGTTCATTGAACCTGGCTGCTGCACCGGTTCCGTTCGTATTCCCGCTGCTGCCAGCAGTACCCGCCAGCGTGGTGACAACTCCGGCAGCCGTTATTTTGCGAATGGTGTGGTTTGAGCTGTCAGCGACATAGACGTTTCCAGCACTGTCAACTGCCAGACCACGCGGGGCACTGAATTGTGCCGCGCTGCCCGTACCATCGGCACTACTGACAAGTGCGCCCGCCACACCCGCCAGGGTGGTAAAAGCGTACCCCGCATCGGCAGCCAGTGTGACGAGGGGATAAAGCAGCAAACCCGTTACCAGAGCCAATAGGGCAAAAAAGCGGTGGCAGTCACGTTGATGCATGGCGGTGTTCCTGTTGAGGGATGGGAAATTCAAGCGTATCCATCCAAGTATCGCATTCTGATCCATCGTTGCAACTCCCCCGGTCGGCGGCGTATTCGCTTTTCAGGCGGTGCTGTAGACTCCGTCGCCTTTGGCGCACGTTGCGCTCCCGTTTTTCACGTCAGCGGCCTCTTTTTTCATGCACCCTACTTTTTGGCAGCCGTTCACTCCCGTCAAGAATAGCAACGAACATAGCAAATCACACAAGTTTCATATCACCTGTGATATGAAAAACACCCAAACCGCACTACAGATGCTCCTCGCAAGCCTGTGTGGCACGTTTTTAGCCTCGATCTGGCCTCAAATTGGGCATCAAATCAGCCTCTAGCCGCCATGGGATAAGCGGGCGCAGCTACTGAAAACATAGTAACAAGAGTTCACGTCGCCGCCTGCAGCGCCAGCCCCGCGTGCTCGCGCAAGGGGTGGAAGTGGATTTTGGGAAAACGCTCTTGTGCCAGGCGCACGTCGTAGGGGCTGGTGCATAGGTAAGCCAGCGTATCGGCGGCGTCGCGCGCCATGCGTTGCGGGTAGGCGTTGACAAACTGGCGCAGTTCGTCGGGTGTATCGGCGGTGATCCAGCGTGCGCCGGTGTACTGGCTGCTCTCCAGCCGGATGTCGGCGTCGTATTCGCTCTTTAAACGATGCTGCACCACTTCGAATTGCAGCTGTCCCACCGCACCCAGCAGCATGTTGCCACCGGCTTCGGGGCGAAACACCTGGATGGCACCTTCTTCGCCCAGCTGGGCCAGGCCTTGTTGCAATTGTTTGGTGCGCAAGGGGTTTCTCAGCACCACGGTCATGAACATTTCGGGAGCAAAGAAGGGCAATCCGGTGTATTGCAGGCTGATACTGCCGTCGGTGATGGTGTCGCCCAGCTGCACGCCGCCGTGGGTGGTAAAGCCAATGATGTCGCCCGCATAGGCTTCCTCGACGGCCTCGCGGCGTTGGCTCATGAAGGTCACCACGCTCGTGGGGCGCAGTTCCTTGGCGGTGCGCTGTACCTTGAGCTTCATTCCGGGCGTGTATTTACCGCTGGCCACACGCACGAAGGCGATGCGGTCGCGGTGGTTGGCGTCCATATTGGCCTGGACCTTGAACACCACACCACTGAATGCGGCGGCATCGGGCTGCATCTCGGTTACGACCGGCTGGCGGTTGACCAGCGTGGTGCTGGTGCGGCTTTTGGGGCTGGGGGCCAGGTCGGTCAGCGCATCCAGCACTTCCATCACGCCAAAGTTATTCACACCCGAGCCGAAAAACACCGGCGTCTGCTTGCCCGCCAGAAAGGCTGCATGGTCCCACTCGGGCGAGGCGCCCACGGCCAGTTCCATGCTCTCGAAAGCGGCGTCGATCTCGAAGTGAAAGCGCCGCGTCAGTGTCTCGGTATCGGTGATCGGGATCAACTCAAAGTCCTGCGGGCGGCGCTCGCTGCCAGCTTCGAATACCGTCATCACGCGGCTGCGCAGGTTGATGATGCCGCCAAAAGTCTTGCCCTGGCCCACCGGCCAGGTCATGGGCACGCAGGGCATGCCCAGTTCGCGCTCGATTTCGTCCAGGATGTCCAGCGGCTCGCGCACTTCGCGGTCCATCTTGTTGACGAAGGTGATGATGGGCGTGTCGCGCTGGCGGCAGACTTCGATCAGGCGCCGTGTCTGCGACTCCACGCCGTTGGCCGCATCAATCACCATGAGCGCCGAATCGACGGCGGTGAGCACCCGGTAGGTGTCTTCCGAGAAGTCCTTGTGTCCGGGGGTGTCGAGCAGGTTGATCTCGTGGTCGCGGTAGAGCATCTGCATCACGCTGGAGGCGACGGAAATGCCGCGCTGCTTTTCAATTTCCATCCAGTCGCTGGTGGCATGCCGGCTGGCCTTGCGTGCCTTGACGCTGCCGGCAATCTGGATGGCGCCGGAAAACAGCAGCAGCTTTTCGGTGAGCGTGGTTTTACCCGCGTCGGGGTGGGAAATGATGGCAAAAGTACGGCGGCGGCGGGTTTCGGCGGAAAAAGACACGATGGGGGAAGGTATATAGAAAAGGGGTGCGATTTTAGAGCCGCCTTGCTGCGTCACAATAGCGCCCTCTTGCAAGCTGATCTGAAAGCAATCTATGAACGTTTTTCGCGGTTTCCACCACCCTGGCGTTGCACCGGCTTGTGCGTTGACGATTGGCAACTTTGATGGCGTGCACCGGGGGCACCGTGCCATGCTGGCGCTGCTGCGCAGCGAAGCCCAGCAGCGGGAGGTGCCCAGTTGCGTGCTGACATTCGAGCCGCATCCGCGCGATTATTTTGCCGGACTGTATAAAAAGCCAGACTTGGCCCCGGCGCGCGTGGGCACGTTGCGGGACAAGCTTGAAGACCTGGCGCAAAGTGGTGTGGACCAGACGGTGATTTTGCCGTTTGATGCCCGGCTGGCGGCGAAAAAGCCCCAGGCCTTTATTGATGAAGTGCTGGTAGCCGGGCTGGGGGCGCGCTATGTTCTGGTTGGGGACGATTTCCGCTTTGGCGCTCAACGCGCCGGGGACTATGCCTTGCTCGATGCCGCTGGCGAGCTACAGGGCTTTGATGTGGCGCGCATGAACAGCTACGAAGTACATGGCCTGCGTGTTTCCAGCTCGGCAGTACGTGAGGCACTGGGACAGGGGCGCATGCGTGACGTGGCCCGCTTGCTGGGCCGACCCTACTGTATTTCCGGCCATGTGTTGCACGGGCGCAAGCTCGGGCGCACCCTGGGGTTCAAGACGCTGAATCTGCGCTTTGCGCATTGGAAGCCTGCTGCCAGCGGCATTTTTGCGGTACAGGTGCATGGCTTGACGCACCGCCCGATTCCGGGCGTGGCCAATCTGGGCGTGCGCCCTTCGCTCGATCCCGACGACGTGAATGGCGGGCGCGTGCTGCTGGAAACCCATTGTTTTGACTGGCCGTCGGCACTGGGAGCCGAGGGTGCCTACGGTAGAATCATTCGCGTCGAGTTGCTGCACAAGCTGCATGACGAACGCAAATACGACGGCCTTGACGCCTTGACCCAGGGCATCCGCCAGGACTGCGAGGACGCGCTGGCCTGGTTCGCCGCCCGCATCTGACCGGGTTACTTTTTCATCTCCTGATCTCCTGAATTGAGCTTGCCATGACTGACAAAGTTGATTACCGCAGCACCTTGAACCTGCCCGACACCCCGTTTCCGATGCGCGGCGATTTGCCCAAGCGCGAGCCCGGCTGGGTCAAGGACTGGAACGAACAAGGCCTGTACCAGAAGTTGCGCGTGGTGCGCGCAGATGCGCCGCTCTTCGTGCTGCACGATGGCCCGCCCTACGCCAACGGCAAAATTCACATCGGCCATGCGCTGAACAAGGTGCTCAAGGACATGATCGTCAAGGCCAAACAATTGGCCGGGTTTGATGCGCAATATATTCCTGGTTGGGACTGCCATGGTTTGCCCATCGAAAACGCGATTGAAAAACTGCATGGCCGCCATCTGAGCCGTGACGACATGCAGGCCAAGAGCCGCGCCTATGCCAGCGAGCAGATTGGCCAGCAACGCGAAGATTTCAAGCGCCTGGGCGTGCTGGGCGACTGGGAACGCCCCTACCGCACCATGGACCCGGCCAACGAGGGTGGGCAGATTCGCGCCTTCAAGCGCGTGGTCGAGCGCGGTTTCGTCTACCGGGGCTTGAAACCCGTGTACTGGTGCTTCGACTGCGGCTCCAGTCTGGCGGAATTTGAAATTGAATACGCCGACAAAAAGAGCGACACGCTGGATGTGGCGTTTGAAGCTGATGATCGGGCCGTATTGGCCGCAGCCTTTGGTCTGGCGCAATTGCCTGATTCCACGAAAAAAGCCTTTACTGTCATCTGGACCACGACGGCCTGGACGATTCCGGCCAATCAGGCGCTCAATGCCCACCCCGAATTGATGTATGCGCTGGTCGATACGCCACGCGGCTTTCTGGTGCTGGCCGAAAGCCTCGTCACCGCCTGTCTGGAGCGCTACAAACTGGCGGGCACAGTCATTGCCACCACACCAGGCGCCAAACTGGACCGGCTGAATTTCCGCCACCCCCTGTACGACGTGCATGCCGGCTACCAGCGTCTGGCGCCGGTCTATCTGGCCGATTACGTCAGCGCGACCGACGGTACGGGCATCGTGCATTCGGCCCCCGCTTACGGTGTGGAAGACTTTCACAGCTGCATGGCGCATGGCATGCATTACGACCAGATTCTGAATCCGGTACAGGGCAACGGCCAGTACAGCGAAGAGCTGGCGCTGTTTGGTGGCATGAATATCTGGAAGGCTTGTGCGCGTGTCCTCGAAGTGCTGGGGCAGAGTGATCGGCTGCTGGCCACCAGCCCGGTCACGCACAGCTACCCGCATTGCTGGCGCCACAAGACGCCGGTGATCTACCGCGCGGCGGCCCAATGGTTTATCCGCATGGATGCAGGGGAGGGCGTATTCACCACTGACAAGGCCAGCCGCAGCCTGCGCGAATTGGCGCTGGATGCCATCGAAGCGACCCAGTTTTACCCGGCCAGCGGCAAGGCGCGTTTGCGGGACATGATTGCCAACCGGCCCGACTGGTGCATCAGCCGCCAGCGCAACTGGGGTGTGCCCTTGCCGTTCTTTTTGCACAAGGACTCGGGCGAGCTGCATCCCGACACGCTGGCGATTCTGGACAAGGCCGCCGACATGGTGGAGCGCGGCGGCATCGAAGCCTGGAGCCGCGCGACGGTACAGGATATTCTGGGCGAGGCGGACGCTGCGCACTACACCAAGAGCAGCGACATTCTGGAAGTCTGGTTCGACTCGGGCGCAACTTTTGAGCACGTACTGCGCGGCAGCCATAAAGATGCCTACCCCCGTTTGCCCTACCACGACCAGGGTCCCGAGGCCGATTTGTACCTGGAAGGCCACGACCAGCACCGGGGCTGGTTCCACAGCGCGCTGCTGCTGGGCTGCGCCCTGTACGACCGCGCGCCCTACCGGGGGTTGCTCACCCACGGCTTTGCCACCGACGGCCAGGGCCGCAAGATGAGCAAGAGCCTGGGAAATACCGTCGATCCGCAGACCGTGACCACCAAACTTGGCGCGGAAATCGTGCGCCTGTGGGTGGCCGCCACCGACTATTCGGGCGACCTCAACATCGACGACAAGATTCTGGCGCGCGTGGTCGATACCTACCGCCGTATCCGCAACACCTTGAAATTCCTGCTGGCCAATGTCAGCGACTTCGATCCGGCCAAGGACATGGTGCCCGAGAACCAGTTGCTGGAAATCGACCGTTACGCCCTGAGCCTGAGCGCGCAACTGCAAAGCGCCATCCTGACCCACTTCGAGCAATACGAATTCCATCCGGTGGTTGCCCGCTTGCAGACTTTTTGCAGCGAAGACCTGGGCGCTTTTTACCTCGACATCCTCAAAGACCGGCTTTACACCACGCCCGCAGCCGGATTGGCGCGGCGCTCGGCGCAAACGGCGCTGTGGCAGATCACCCAGGCCATGCTGCGCTGGATGGCGCCGTTCCTGAGCTTTACCGCCGAAGAAGCCTGGGCTGTGCTGGGCGCAGAGGGGAAGACTCCACCAGCCAGCCGTGCGTCAATCTTCATGGACGGCTTTGCTGCGCTGCCGACGCCCGATACGGCACTGCTGGTCAAGTGGGAGCGCATCCGCGCCATCCGCGAGGCGGTGAACAAGGAAATCGAGGGGCTGCGCGCTGCCGGTCAGGTGGGTTCATCCCTGCAAGCCGAAGTCACGCTGACTCTGACGCCCGATGACCACGCCTTGCTGTCCAGCCTGGGTGCGGACCTGAAATTTGCCTTCATCACGTCCGCTATTAATTTAGCAGCTGGCCCCGCTCTATCGGTGGGGGTTACAGCCTCAAATGGCACAAAATGCGAGCGTTGCTGGCACTATTGCGACGACGTGGGTGTTCATCCAGAGCACCCGACACTGTGTGGCCGTTGCCACAGCAACCTGTACGGCGCGGGTGCTGCCCGTTCCTTTGTCTGATGGCCACAAAAGCGAGCAAAGCCACCAGCGCTGTCAACGCCACCGGCACCATCAAGCCGGTCAGCAGTGCGCCCAAACCGGTTGACAGCGGCATGCTGCAATGGCTGGGGCTGGCCCTCATCATCCTGCTGGCGGACCAGTTCACCAAGGTGTTGATCGTGGGTTACTACCATTTGGGCGACAGCACCACGGTCACCAGTTTCTTTAACGTGGTACGGGTGCACAACAGCGGCGCGGCGTTTTCGTTTCTGGCGGGCGCTTCGGGCTGGCAACGCTGGTTTTTCATCGGATTTGGCTGTATCGCTGCGGTATTTATCGTCTGGATGCTCAAATCCCACGCGGGCCAGAAGCTATTCAGTTTTGCCATGGCCTGCATTCTCGGGGGCGCCATTGGCAATGTGCTGGATCGGGTGATGTATGGCCATGTGGTCGACTTCCTGGACTTTCACTGGCAGTGGTTGGCGCCGGTATTCCACGGCGGGCACTTCCCCGCGTTCAACGTGGCCGACAGCGCCATCAGCGTCGGCGCGGCTTGCATGATTCTGGATGAGCTGTTGCGCGTGCGGCGCAGTTAGGCAAAGTTGATTCGGTTGATGGAGAGAACCAAGCTCATGGGCTGCGTGGGCGAGGCTTGAAACCCGTGGCGTTCGTAAAACGCTTTGGCCTCGGGCGAAATGGCATGCACCAGCACCCCACGCACACCCAAAATGGCAGCCGCCTGCGCGGCACGCAGCACTGCATCCTGCAGCAGTGCAACACCTAAGCCCCGACCTTGCCAGGATGCATCAACCGCCAGTCGCCCCAGAATAGCCATCGGAATCGGGTCTGGCATGTTGCGTCGGATCGCGCCCGGCGCATCCACAACAGCCAGCGCCCCGCTGGCCAAGCAGTAATAGCCGACCACTCTTTGGCCATCGCTGGCATCACTCACCACGTAGGTACGCGAGGCGCCGCTGAGTTGATTGGCCATGGCGCGCCGCTTGAGCCACTCATCCAGACTGGGGGACGTGCAGGTAAATCGGCTGACATCGGCAGCATGGGTCAGCAAGCAAGGCGCACCAAGACCCATTTTTCACTTGGCCCATGGCCTACTGGCAGCCATCAGGCGATCAAATCCTTCTCCACTGGGAGGCTGATCCAGTACCTCCAGAAAATGCGTGTAGGTGGCTTGATCCACACGCACCAGCGTTTGGTCCAGTAACGCATCTTCTGCCGCTCGCCGGGCTGCATCAATCATGAACTCCGAGCGTGATTTGCCGTGCGTTTTGGCGGCGCGATCAATCAAGGCACGAATGTCGTCACGAACGCGCAAATTGACGGCGCAAGTGGGATGGGTGGTGTCGCTGGATACGCGGGGCATAAATACCTTTTGGGGATAATTTTCGTCAAGAGATACACATTGTGTATTTATTTCGGAAAAAGTCAAGACTTGTATTTCAAAGCAGCCCCCGACAAGTTACACCACATTTCAGCGCAACAGCGTCAATACACCTTGCGGCAACTGGTTCGCTTGCGCAACCATGGCGGTTCCCGCCTGCTGGAGTATTTGGGTGCGCGAGAGGTTGGCGGTTTCTATGGCAAAGTCGGCATCCATGATGCGAGAACGCGCAGCGCTCAGATTCTCGGATGTATTTTGCAGATTCGCTATTGCAGTTTCAAGCCGTGATTGCAAGGCGCCAAATTGGGAACGCTGTTTGGAAACAGCGGCGATGGCGCCATCCACCGTGGTCAAAGAGCGTGTCGCCGATTCGGCTGTGGAGACATCCAGTGTATCAACGCTTTGAAGCTGGCTGGATACCGTTTTGGCATTGAAGTAGCTGACACCGGTGCCCGCAGCAGCCATGGGAGCCTCTACACTAAAGGAATTGTTCGAGTCCAAAGTGATTGCACCGTTGACGGTGCCAGCATGATTGATTTCATAGAGATCGCCTGCCTGCCACCCCCCCCCCGCAGTCAATGGATGTCCCCCCTCAAACGTTCCTGGAACCCCATCCGATCCTGTTGGCGGAACTTCCATCAGCCAAAGAAACATATTCTCGCCGTCCTCACGGGTGAGGGTGACTCCGTTACCGTTGGCATTGATTTTTGCAGTGACACCGGTTTGGAGTGATTTGTCATTAAAGGCCGAGACTACAGGCGCCAAACCGTCCGCATTGTTGCGCGCGCCTACTGTAAAACTGATAGACACTCCTTTCTCGTAGGCATCGTTGAGATTTGATGCAACCTTGATGGTGTAGCTCCCCGGTGTGATGGAAAAATCATGAAGGTCAATCTCGGTGCGAGCGCTGGCAGTCACCCCGGTGGTGTCTGCCACGGCGTTGATCTTGGCGGCGACCGCTTTTGCACTGTCGCCCGCAGCCACCGCGACCTTGGCTTGGCCGGTGGCACCGGTTATGGTCAGTGTGTCGGCAACCACGGCGCTGTCAGTAATGCCAACGGGGGGCCAGGACGGATTCATTCCCGCCGAAAGCGAGCTAGGCACCAAATCTCCTGGAGCACCAATGGTTTGAGCAATTTCAGAACCTATGCGGTGGTTGCCGTATCTATTGGTGTTGAAGTTACCCGTGGTGGAGGTGATGGTTTGATTGGCATTGGCTCCGACCTGGAAGGTGGCTGATGTGAAGCTTCCATCCAGAATTTTCTGGCCATTGAATTCCGTGCTCTTGGCAATACGGTCCAACTCGCTCGTGAGTTGGCCGACTTCGACATTGAGTGCAGCACGGTCGCTGGTAGAGTTTGTCGCATTGGCTGACTGCACCGCCAGTTCACGAATACGCTGCAAAGTGGATGACACAGTACCCAAGGCACCTTCGGCAACCTGCACCAGGGAAATGCCGTCATTGCCATTGCGCGCTGCCTGATTCGAGCCCAGTACCTGCGCAGTCATACGGCTGCTGATGGCCAGACCGGCGGCATCGTCTTTGGCGCTGTTGATACGCAATCCCGAGGACAGTCGTTGCATGGATGTGGCCAACAATCCTTGCGACGTCCCAAGATTGCGTTGCGCGGTCAACGATGTGGTGTTGGTGTTGATACTGAGTCCCATGGGTCAATTGTTGACGCAGACAACGCAACGCAGTCCCATGAAAAACAGGGTAAACAACACACAAAATATTCGATCAAATAGACACACCCGCAACCATGCCGCATTGAATCGCTGCGTGCTTCATGAGGGGCACTTCCCCGCGTTCAACGTGGCCGACAGCGCCATCAGCGTCGGCGCAGCCTGCATGATTCTGGATGAGTTGCTGCGCGTGCGGCGCAGTTAGGCAAAACCGATGCGGTCGGACTGTGGTCGCTCAACGTCTTTCCGCAGGGAGGCCGGTTGATGCACCATCAGCGCAACAGCGTCAATACACCTTGTGGCAACTGGTTCGCTTGCGCAACCATGGCGGTGCCCGCTTGTTGGAGTATCTGGGTGCGCGAGAGGTTGGCAGTTTCCATGGCAAAGTCGGCATCCATGATGCGTGAACGCGCAGCGCTCAGATTCTCGGATGTATTTTGCAGATTCGCTATTGCAGTTTCAAGCCGCGATTGCAAGGCGCCAAATTGGGCGCGCTGTTTGGAAACGGCAGCAAGGGCGCCATCCACTGTAGTCAAAGAGCGTGTCGCCGATTCAGCTGTGGAAACATCCAGTGTATCGACGCTTTGGAGCTGGCTGGATGTCGTGGTGGCATTGAAAAAGCTGGCTGCTGTGCTGGCAACAGCTTCGATGCCAGGAAGTCCTATATTGGCGACCGCCATCGGTGCATCTACGCTAAAGGGTGCGTTCGAGTCCAGGGTGAGTGCGCCGGTTACCGTGGTACTTTGTCCCATGTAGGGGAACACGCCGTACCAGTCCAGCCCCCCCGCGTTTTTCTTTTGAGCTCCAAGTGTAAACCTGCCACCGACATCCAATCCCCAGTCACCATCCGGGGCCATCTCGCTACGCACAAATATATTCGCCCCGTCCTCCTTGGTAAGAGAGACGCCATTGCCGATGGAATTGAGCTTTGCCGTTATGCCTGTCTGGGCTGATTTGTCATTAAAAGCAGCGATAACAGGAGCCAAACCTTCGGCATCGTTTGCGCCAACCGTAAAACTGATCGTTGTCGATTCAGTGCTGGCAACATCGGAGGCGATTTTCATGGAGTAGCTTCCGGGGATTACTGTAAAGTCGAATAGCTCAATCTGCGTGCGAGCGCTCGCCGTTACACCGGTTACAGCTGCTTGTGCGTTGATGCGTGCTGCAACCGTCTTGGCACTGTCACCTGCGGCAACAGCGATTTCGGCACTGCCGTTTGAGCCTTTGATGGTGACCGTGTCTGGAACGATCAGGCTACCCGGTGAAAGCATTGATGCATTGGAACGGTTTGTACCCGCCGACAGCGTACCGGGCACCAGATCCCCTGGTGCTCCAACGGCTTGGGCAATTTCAGAGCCTATGCGATAGTTCCCGTATCTATTGGTGCTGAAGTTCCCCGTGGTGGAGGTGATGGTTTGATTGGCATTGGCTCCGACCTGGAAGGTGGCCGATGTGAAGCTTCCATCCAGAATTTTCTGACCATTGAATTCCGTGCTCTTGGCAATACGGTCCAACTCGCTCGTGAGTTGCCCGACTTCGACATTGAGTGCAGCACGGTCGCTGGTAGAGTTTGTCGCATTGGCTGACTGCACTGCCAGTTCACGAATACGCTGCAAAGTGGATGACACAGTGCCCAAGGCACCTTCGGCAACCTGCACCAGGGAAATGCCGTCATTGGCATTGCGCGCTGCCTGATTCGAGCCCAGTACCTGCGCTGTCATACGGCTGCTGATGGCCAGACCGGCGGCATCGTCTTTGGCGCTGTTGATACGCAGCCCCGAGGACAGTCGTTGCATGGAGGTGGCCAACAATCCTTGCGACATCCCAAGGTTGCGTTGCGCGGTCAACGATGTGGTGTTGGTGTTGATACTGAGTCCCATGGGTCAATTGTTGACGCTGAGAGCGCAACGCAATCCCATGAAAAACAGGGTAAACAACACACAAAATATTCGATCAAATAGACACACCCACAACCATGCCGCATTGAATCGCTGCGTGCTTCATGAGGGGCACTTCCCCGCGTTCAACGTGGCCGACAGCGCCATCAGCGTCGGCGCAGCCTGCATGATTCTGGATGAGTTGCTGCGCGTGCGGCGCGCGGGTTGATGCACGGCCAACTTGAGGCGCGCCCTTCAGGATGGAGCAAGTTTCAACCGCGAGTCGTAGATCCACTTTCTGACCTTGGTCGCCTTGATCGATTCGGCATCCGCATGTGTCGGGTTAATGAGAATGTTATGCTCCTCGGGGATAACGATGGATGGCACCAGCAGAATCGCAGTTTTTGCACTGTTTAGCCAGTTATCTCCAAAGCCCAGACTAACCATCCCTTCGGGCACCGCATCCCAGCCAACCGGCGCCGTTAGCAGGTCAAGCACCATGCGCTCCCTCCAGACATCATCTGGAATGTCGATCTGGACAAGATAACGATTCAGGGGCAAACCGCTTCCGCCCAAATGCACGATTGTTTCCAAACACGCCAAAGCTCTTGAGCTTGCAGCATACACCAGTGCATTTCCCGCGCTGTTCCAGCGACCGCCAGTAATTTTTGCACCCGTGCCGGTCATGTCATCTGCCTGGTAGGTGCGGGTATCTGTGCCAATACGCCACGCCTGCATTATGCGTAGGCTCCCGATTGCATTTTGGCTAAAAGACCAGCCACCAACTCCTGCCCCTCGACCGTATCCATGTAGTCTGCCGGTTTGGCGTTTGCTAACGCTGGTAACGGCTGTTCAAGCCATTGGGCAACCCAGTGTGCGGCATTGAAATTCTGATCGGACCCGGAGTCCGCCATGATGCTTTCCACTTGGCCAATGAGCTTTTGCAGGCCGATCATGCGTTCCGAAAACTCAGGCGGTAGTGGTTCCTTCTTTGCAATCCTCCGGTTGATTGTGGAACGAGGGAAATGAAGGAATGCCAAGAGCCGTTCCTTTGGCATTCCCATATCCGTCCCGGTAATTACCAATGCCTCTGCGGGAATACCTTTGCGAATAATATCAATCCGCTCGCTCGGACTTGCCTTGAACATCAGCAGGTATTTGCTTTCGGTACGCATACCATTGCCATACATCAGCGTCTCGGCCTTTGCGACAGACTTGCTTACTATTACAGCCATCTTTTGCTCCTTTGGGCCATTTAATAGACTCATTTGGGCACTGTACGCCCTTTATCTAACCTTGTCAAAACGAATTGGCAGGCCATCAGCAAACGGATTCGGTCGAACTGCGGTCGCTTAAGGTTTTTTTCTGCAAGGAGTCGGTTTTCACTTGGCCCATGGCCTGCTGGCGGCCATCAGGCGATCAAAGCCTTCGCCACTGCACTGGGTGGTTGCTCCAGCACTCGGTGAAGGAACCGTTGCGAAAAATTTTGAACATCGGGTTTCATACATTTGCCGATATATCGACGATGCGTGTCAGGCTCGCCATCATGTCGAATCCATCCCAGACAAAGCCCATGTCCAGTGCCCGGCCAATCGGGACGATGCGATCAATACCCGTCAGCCGCTTATCCAGCACGAAATTGCGTAGCGTATCCTGGGAAAAACCAAAGGTGGTCATGGTCTGGAAACGTGCGTCGATGATCGAAGCGAGGGTGTCGAGCGACGCTGTGGCATATTCATGCACCGTGCCAAAAAATCCGCGCTGTTCGGTCTGCCGTGCTGCAAGTGTGCGCAAGGCAATGCGGGTCAGCAGGGGAGAATCCATGGTGACCTGGGCGATATTGTCGTGTTCGATGATGTCGCAGCACAGATCGACCAGTTTGTTCATGGCATGCACCGGCTCCAGCGCGTATTTGCCACCGACGTAAGCCGTAAACTGCGGCCACAGTCTGGCTTGCGCTGCAGCAACATCCTGCTCTTCACCCACCCAGACCAGCAGTTGCGGCGACGAGCAGGCATTCTGGTCCATCAGGTAAATGTCGTTGTACAGGCCGGTGCACAGGGACTGCAAGGTGGCCGCATCGGCATCCAATAGACTGCGTGCGGCGATGGCGGATAACGAATAACGGTCTACAAAGGCGATTTCGCGCGAACGCGGGTGGGTTTTGAGCGAACGGATGTGGGCAACGGTGGCGTCCCCTCCCCATACGATGCGACCAAGCGCGTGTTGCAACCAGAATTCGGTGATGTGATCGGCATGTTCGTAGCGGATCAGGTGGATGGCCGAACGCAGTGGGGCATAGCGTTCTTCGGCCAGCAGCCGGTGCAACACCTCGATCAGCAAATCGGTCTGCGGCGCCTGTTTCGACGGCAGGCGCACGACACTGGTGTTGCCGGACAGAAAGGAAAACACCAGCGAGTAGGCAGCATTGATCGGTACATTCGATGGACAAATGTGAAACACCAGCCCCAGGCTGACGCGCAGTCGGGTGGTATCTTGCCCCCTGGCGAGACTTTCGATGTTGGCACGGCGGCACCAGAAAGCAAAGGTCACCACATCGGGCATTGTTTTGGCGCGGGCGTCTTGCATCAGTGCCTTGGAGAGATCCGCCAGAAAGTCCATGCGCAAGGGGTGAAAGGGCAATCCGCAGGCATCGTCCATGGCCTGCAAATCGCCCAGCAGGCAGTGGATGGAGCGGGCAATGTCAACGGGTGTATGTATCACTGCAACCTCGCACTTCTGCGTCTTTGATGCGCCCATGCACGTGGAACGTTCTGCCCAGGCGGCCACAGGGACAGTCGTCGATGCCAAGCAGTTCGCCTATGTCTTCACTCAGGATGGAGTGGCCGGGATAGCTGTGCGGAATCACCGACAACAGTTGAATCAACCCAGGTTCGCCAACGCCGCATACGTGCAGGTCCAGCGGGTCACGAATGAGGATTTCCGAATAGCTGGAAGAATGCAGGCGACCGGCTGCACATTCCATGAAAATCGAGCCGGTTTGTTCGACCATGCCATAGTAGTTGTGCACACGGCCAATGCCGGTGGTGCGGGCCAAGCGGGCCTTGAATGTTTCGTTGTCTACAGCCAGGGACAATAATTTCTTCCAGCCGCCGCCGTGCAACAAAATGCCACGCTCCAGCGGCAAGCTGCGTCCCAGCGCTTCCAGCTGCAGCACCAGATGCTCCCAGACAATGGCCGTAAAGCCGAAGAGCAGCACGTCGGCATCCGCATGGCGTTGTAGGAATGCGTCGATTTTCTCCAGATCGAGCGACATGTCGTCTTTGAGTGCATACGTGACATCGCGCCCGAACATCGAAAAACCCAGAATTCCCGCCGTGCGCGCCGAAAACTTGCGCCGATCCGAAACGGTCGATGGGCAGTCAATGACCAGCATTGGCAAGCGGTGTTTTCCCATGAAGCTGGCCACGATGGTGGCCAGCACCTTGATCTGAAAGCTGGCAGTATTTTTGTCGAGAAAAATCCTGGATGTCGCCTGGCCACTGGTGCCGGAGGAGGTCATGGTTTTGACAATCTCCGTGCGCGGCACACTCAGCAATTCGTAATGCTTGAACAAGCGTACTGGCAGATAAGGCACGGTGGCGAGATTTTCCGCTGCACGGCAACCTCCGTGCAACACATCCAGCAAGCGATGGTATTCGGCGCAATGGTCGTAATGGCTGCTGGTCAGGCGATTCAGTTCAGCCAGAAGATAGGCGTGTTTGGCCTGTTGATCCAGGCCGTATGGTGCAATGTCGGCATCCATGCTTATGTTTATATGCTTTATTGAATCCTGGCGAGCGTCTGGTAGTCAATCTTGCCGTTGGCCAGGCGCGGCAAGGTCTCGATTTGGGTGACGGTGATTCCGGCTTGGTTGACAACCAGCGTTGCCGCCAGGGCGCTACGCACTGCCTCGGTATTCGCACCGGGAGTATGGACCAGGAAAACGCGCAATTGGTCGTCGTCGCCGACCACGACGCTTTCCAATCCCTGTTGCGCCAGCAATTTTTCCACTGCATCGAGCGAGACGCGAATGCCGTACAGTTTCACAAAGCGCCCCAGCCGTCCAACGATGCTGAAATAGCCCTCGGCATCGAAAGTAGCCAGATCACCTGTGCGCAAGATGCCCTGGTTCACGTCGCCAGCGGCAAGATCGTGCCATGAATGGGCATAACCCAATGACACATTCGGGCCGGCGTAAACCAGTTGTCCGGTCACGTCCGGGCGTTCAATCGGCTGTCCATGCTCGTCTTCGATCCACAGGCGGCCAGCGGGAATCGCTATGCCGATGCTGCCTGCTTTTTCCATCGTCCGCGCACAGGGCAGGTAAGAGATGCGTGCCGTGGCCTCGGTCTGGCCATACATCGTGAAGAAACGGATGCCTTTTTTGGCGCAGGCCTCGGCCACAAGCCGAATTTTGTCTGCGGTGAGTCTGCCGCCAGCCTGGGTCATGGTTTTCACCGTGGGAATATTCAGGCGTTCGATGCGCAATTTCAGCAGCATGTCGTAACTGTAGGGCACCCCTGCAAAGCTGGTGACAGCATGGCGTTGAATCAAGCGCCAATACTCGGCATCCATCAACGAGCGGTCGGTCAATACCACCGAAGCCCCGGCCCGCAAGTGGCTGTTGAGTACGGACAGTCCGTAGGAATAGTGTATGGGCAAGGAGGTGATGGCACGTTCGTTGGCATCAATGCCCAGATAGTCCCTGATGGCATCCGCATTGGCTTCAAGGTTGCGGCGGGACAGGCGCACCAGTTTGGGTGAGCCGGTTGAACCCGATGTGGCCAGCAAAAGGGCCAGATCAGGATGGAGTTCATAGGGCTGTGAATGCGTGTTCGCCCGGAGTGTATAGCCATCGCCTTGACACAATACGCTGTCATAACCGGCGATGTGCAGATCGGGACGCGCGTGAAAAAGATAGCGCGGGCAGTAGGCTGCGATCAGTGCTTCAAGCCGGTCTTGCTGAATGGCGCTGGGCAACAACAATGGCACGGCTGCACCTTCGAGTCCTGCCAGATAAGCGCGTACCGAGGGCAAATCATTGTTGCACAGGCAGAAAACGACCCCGCGCTCGGGGAATACTGCCTGGAAATCCGCGACTTCCCGCTCCAAGGCGGCATAGCTGCATTGCCCACCGTCCTCAAAAACGAGGGCCGCGTGATCCGGGGTTCTGGCTGCGATGAAACTCACGCTTTATTGAATGACTATCTGCACATCAGAATACCACATCGTATTTTTTAAGAATATCTTTTCCTTTTTCGTAGGAACTGAAATCAATAATATCGTCCGTATCGAGCATGATGCCAAATGCTTCTTCCAGGCTGGCGATGATACCCATGTGTCCCACGCTGTCCCAATTCGCCACGCCCTGGTATTTCAATCCTGGCAGGCTACCCTCTTCAATGCCCAGGGTCTCCATAAAAGCCGTGTTATATTTTTGCAGATTTTCCATTTTAGATACCTCAAATCTATTAATTGTCAAAATCTTTTCAGCAGCAATCGGATAAAAAATTAAAATCTATTCTTTATCTGTCTTCGGACTAAATTTTTGCATAATATCAGGGATGGCGATAACTAACTCAACCTGACAAGCAAGTTCCCCGCTAATGTATCCAGTTGCTTTGCCCCGTGCCAGCCCTCTTGAGTAGAAATCCAGTTCGGCGACAATATCCAATCTATCTCCAGGCACTATTTTCTTTTTGAATTTTGCTTTACTCGTTGCAACAGCAGTTTTCTTCCCTTCGTTACCCGGAAGAGTCAAGAAGGTCATCAGAAAAACCTGTGCTAATGTCTCAATCTGAACGAAACCGGGGACATTGGGTTCGTCCTCAAAGTGAGCCGGGAAAAACCATTCGTTATAGGTAAAATTTTTATATCCTTTGGCGCTTTTGCCAGGAACTGCTTCTTCTATCAAGTCGACAAAAAGACAAGGATAGCGGTTCTGTTGATATTTCTGAATCTCGCGGACACCCATATCATTTATAGTCATAAATATATCTTTCCTTTCTGCATGGCAAGGCTATCTATTATTAAATATTTTATTGGTGTCACGTCGCAGTAATCTCTGGCAACGATAGACTTTTGTATAGCGGATTTTTAATAAAACCAAAAGTCCGCTAGTTTTAACGTGCATTAAATACCTTATGTGCATCATTTCCTTTGGTTATTCTGGCGGGATTGCCCACTACTGTCGCCCCATCAGGGACATCTCTAAAAACGGCAGACCCCATCCCAATAATAGCATCATTTCCAATGGTGATTTTTTCAATAAGCGAAGACTTCATTCCTATATACACACGTTCTCCGAAGAAAACTCCTCCACCCGGAGCACAAAAAGCAGATATTACAGAGTGATTTCCGATTTTTATATCATGCCCTATGTCGCATAATGATTGTATTAAAACATTGCTTCCGATTTTGACATTCGTGTGTATGGTTGTGAGTTCGCATATGATAACCCCCTCCCCGATTGTTGCCGAGGGAGAAACAATGGACGATGGGTCTATGATGGTGGCAATTCTTATATTTTCGTCTGTCAATTTTTTGAATAGATTCTCCCTCGAAGACGGTTCTCCTATTGCAATAATACACTCATAATCATCCTTATTTTCCAGCAATGTCTCGAATTTCATTCTTCTTGTGCCAAAGAAAGAGCCTTCTTCATTTTGGTCATCTATGAAGACGATATCCTGCCATCTTTCCTTGCCACATCTTCGTGCCAATTCATAAATCTCACGCCCCAGTCCGCCAGAGCCATAAATACCTAAAATCACTTTGATTCCCCCATTGATGTATATTCATTGCTCTTCCGCCAGGGCGTGGATGCGTTCGGCAAACATCGCGCGTTGCAAGCGACGCGGTGCGGCGCCGTCGCGTGAGAGACGGATACAGTTGTAGAGTGTGGTCCGACACAGCGCCATGCGCCGGTCATATTCTTCCTGGGTCATGGCATCGACCAACGCGAAGAGTTGTGCCGGGTGCTCAAAGTCGGCGTAGTCGATAAAGGATTGTTTCGGAAAATCCTGGTAGACCGTGTGTTGCGGACCAGCGTGGTAGATCGGCAGGCATCCGGCAAGAATGGCCTGCCAGATTTTTTCCGTCACATAGTAAGGTGACCAGGTATTTTCGAAGCACAGCGCGAATTTGTATTGCGCGTACTGGTTCATCTTGAGCCAGAAAAGATCGGCACCCTCTTGTTTGGCTTCCTCTTCGGGCCGTGCAATGTTCATCGGCCAGCCCTGCCCGTACACATCCACCTTGCCAAACAAGGCGCCTTCGAGTGCAACGCGCGAGCGCAACGTGTTGAGTCCGAATATCCCGGTTGAATGTCTGAAATCCCAGAAGCCGCCGTTGCGGTAGGTCAGAAAAGCAGCAATCTTGCGCGCGCCCGATGGTGGCAAGGGGCCATGGTTGCTGCCCAGCGTCCGGTTGAAGCTGGCCAGGTCGAGGTGGTAGAGGTCCAGCAGAAAATGCGTATTGGTAAACAAAACGTTGCCAGTGAAGCAGTTCATTGCATCGACCGGAACGAGCGTTGCACTGTCGATCATGAAACCTGTGCGGGTCATCTCCACTTTTTGAAAGATGTTGGACCACAAGGGCTCATCGCACCAGACCAGGTACTTCTTCTGGTTTTTGTACTGTTGCATGAGCGGCACGAGTTCCTCAAGCAAAGCGGCAACGATAACCTGGGCCTGGGCCGTATCGTCTACCAGCGTAATGCCTTCTGCGGCCAGTTCGGCTCGGGTGAAACGGGTGGTGATGGTCGGGTGCCCGGACGGACAAAAAAAGGAGGCCAATTCATCCCTCCGCAGGCAGTGTGGGGCGTACTCTGCACCCAAGATCAAGGCTTTGTGTCATTTTTTCTCCGCTGAGATGTTTGTATTACACCAGAAGGCCAGCCCAGTCCACCGTGGGACTCAGGTAGCCTTCCATACAGTGTGTTGATAATCCAGGAATGGGCGTCAGCAGCACCCGCTTGCGTTCCTGGTTCAGGGTATTGAATAAGTAGTAATCGGGTAGTCCGAGCTGGAAAATGTCGTAGTCTGACCGGAACCTGGAAATTTCCGCCATAAACGAGCCGCAACTGCTGGGCGCGGTGCGCCAATGGTGCGTCGGGGTATGAAAAATCTGCGACTGGAGTCCTGCATACATGGGCAAAAAGTACTTGTCGCGGTGGTCGTAGAGCGAAACATAATCGAAAGCGATAGTGGAATCGTACAACTCGAAAACTTTGCGCACCCAACCCGGATGGTGCATGTAGTCGTTTTCCAGTGTGTACACCAGATCGCCGTCGGCAATATGCGACCGATACATGTAATGCATCGTAATCAGCGCCGAATTCCTGTCGGAGCCAGCCTCCAAGAATTCCAATCCGATATTGAGATCCTTGTTGGCGTGGTAGCCGGAAATAAAGTCGTCGAGGAAATCGGGGTATTTCCCGTCAAACATCACCGTGAGTTTTACGCGATGTCCTTGCGGGTCATTGCGAATCGTGGTCAACAGGTTGCGAAAACAGCCTTCATACGAAAACCAGCTGGGGCGATGTTTGTTGGGATCTCTACTGCGGTGCTCTGCCTTGGAGTGCACATGCCGGTAAAAAATATGTAAGCAACGTTCCATAGTTCTCAAACCGTACGAATCAGATCAATGATGCGCTTGCAGTCGGTCTCGTCCAGATCGGGATAGATCGGCAGGCAAAGAATCTTTTGTGCGGCATCGGTTGCCACTGGCAGGTTGCTTTGGTGTGCCGAAGTATGTCCTCGGTACATGGAGAATTCGGAAATCAGCGGGTAGAAATACCGCCGTGGATGAACGCCGTGTGCCTTGAGATGAGCATAGAGCGCATCGCGCGACAAAGGATAAGCGGCATCCACCAAAATGGGGAAATAGGCAAAATTGCTGCGCACTGCACGCTCCAGGGGCACACAGGTGATGCCCGGAACAGTTGCAAGTGCGTCTCGGTAACGGGCATCAATAGCTTGGCGTGCAGCAATAGCGGAATCAATGTACTGCAACTGCACCAAACCCAATGCGGCATTGAATTCACTCATTTTGCCGTTGATGCCAGCTGCGACCACCGTCACCTCGTCCACAAAACCAAAATTTTTGAGATGGTCGATGCGCACCTTGGTCTTGGCATCCGGGCAGACAATGGCGCCGCCTTCAAAGGTGTTGAACACTTTCGTGGCGTGAAAACTCAAGACGGAAAGATCGCCGTGGCGCAGCACGCTGCCACCCGCATCATTGACCCCGAAAGCGTGGGCTGCGTCGTAGATCACTTTCAGGTTGTAGTTGTCGGCAATTGTTTCAATGGCATCGACCGCGCACGGGCGCCCATAGCAATGCACGGGCAGGATGGCCGTCGTCTGTGGCGTGATGGCAGCTTCGATTCTGGCCGGGTCAAGGTTCAATGTATGCGGATCAATATCCACGAACACCGGCTTGATACCATTCCACAGCAGCGCATGCGATGTGGCGACGAAGGAATACGGTGTCGTGATGACTTCCCCGGTAATGCGCAATGCCTGCAATGCCGTTATCAAAGCGACGGTGCCATTTGTGAACAAGGAGATGTGCTCAACCCCCAAGTGCTTGCACAGTGCCGCTTCGAGTTGCTGATGAAATGGCCCGCCATTGGTCAGCACGCGGCTGTTCCAGATTTTCTCCAGCATCGGGATGAATTCTTCCAGCGGGGGCAGGTAAGGCTGCGTGACAAAGATGTCATTGCCGGTTTTGGTGCCATTCATTTCCATTCCTTTACGTTAATGGTCTGACCAAAAGTGGTTTCCAAAATTCCGGCTCGGTCTTGTACCAGGCATGCCCTCCCATCGGAGCGTAGCCGCCATTGACATGGTAGTAATACGATGGCCGCAACTCCATGGCAAAACGGGAAGCGGTAATTTCATTGGGGACAACAAAGTCATGCGACAACGAACCCATGACCGAAAAGAATAAATCCTCGCTGGAGCCGGTTTTGCAAAAAACATCAATTGCGGTTGCAAACTCGGACAAAATCTTTTTGCATTTATCCACCCTGCGCAGGCTCAAGCCCCCATTCCCGACCGTGACACGCACATGCCTGCCGAAGCTCCCTTCGAATAATCCCAGATTTACAAACAGCTCATATCCAAACGGCCACGGGGCGCCAACATAATCAAAGGGCTGGGCGCACCAGAAATCGAGTTCGTCGCGCAGGACTATCGCGTCCGTTTGCAGGATCAGGATGAACTCATAAGCATCGTAGCGCTCATAAAAATGTTTACTGAGCAGCAGGCGGTTATATTCTTCTATGGATTCAAAACTGGGTGCAGGAAAAGACTCGAAAGGTATATGCCCATAATGCGATGCATAGTATGCAATATCAAGGCTTTGCGGTCCTATGAAGCGGATTTCCCTATTGGCCAATGCGGATAGGGAATACTCGACGGAATAACGCTCGATATCATCCAGTTTGTCTTTGTAGATGGGGATCAATACCAGGACGTTTCCTGTTTTCATACGCATGAACCAGTTCAGTTATGAAGGCACAATCTCGTCGTGCACTTCTCCAAGTTGCCGCTCACGCCACATTGCAATGTATGCGGCCTCCAGATTGAAACAGAAGCCACTGGTATCAAAGAGCGGAAAATGGGCGCGATTGTGGGCTATTTTGTCCTTGTAGATTTTTCGCAGGTCCGGATTCAACGCAAGCCGCAAGGCCAGTGTTTCGTACTCCTGCAAGGAGCGCGTGGCCAGCTCGGGAATACCTGCGGCATACAGCAAGCTGCCGGCAACGCGCGATGGAAATGAGTTGCCCATGTAGGTCACAACCGGCAAGCCCGCCATCAGGGCATCCGCTGCCGTGGTGTGTGCGTTGTACGGGTGGGTGTCCAGAAACAGGTCGGCCTGGCGATAGCGGGCCAAGTGGTCTTCCACCAGGGGAACCCGGCTGGCATAGACCAGACGGCTGGGGTCAACACCGCGCACTTCGGCTTCCCGGCGCAGGTTTTTTTGTGCGGATTCGCCGCGCGAAACCAGCCATAAAACACTACCTGGAACCTGCCGCAGCAAGGACATCCAGACATCAAATATGTGGGGGGCGATCTTGTAGTCGTGGCTGAAGGAACAAAATACCACCCCGGTCTCCGGCAGGCCGCACTCCGTGCGACTGGGCGTGCGCTCGGATATGCGCACGCTGCTGTCGGTTGGCAAATAGGTGTCGGGCAGATAGACGACATTTTCGTCGTAATAATTCTGCTGCTCGGGTGGAATAATGTGGCGGTCCGCCAGGATATAGTCGAAATAATCCACGCCCATGGTGCCGGGATAACCCAGATAATTGACCTGCACGGGTGCCGGGCGGTGGGAGAAAATATCGGTGCGCGTGTCCGACGTGTAGCCCCCCAGGTCAATGGCGATATCCACCTCCATTTCGCGCATAAGCTGGGCAATTTGCAAGGAGGTTTTGTCCCGCACGTCAATGAAGTGGTCAAAAGCCTGCAACATGCGCGCGCGCAGGCGGCTCTGGTCATCGATTCCCAATGAAATGGCGATGGTTTCAAAACGCGACTTGTCGTGCTGCTCGAAAACACCTGCCATCAAGTGCCCCACGGGATGTTCGCGCAAATCGGGGGAAACGTAGGCAATGCGGATTTTCTTGTGGCGGTAGCGCTCACCCTGCCATAGCCGATCCGGTCGCCTGGGGTAAAAATGGCTGGCAAAGATTTGCGCGCTCCGCTGGTGGTCACGCGCTTCGTCCGACAAGGCCATGAAGGCCAGTGATTTGCATACCCGCTTGCCGGCGGAAATACCGTTCAAAATTTCCTGCCGCAACGCATCGTATCCGGTCCAGTCACAGATATGCATGCGTTCATAAATCAGCAAGCCCAAAGCGTAATCGTAGTCGGGCTTGATGCGGATAAGCTGCTCAAACATGGTGATGGCGCGTTCACTCTGTTTGAATTCGGTCAGCACGATGCCGCAATTCCCCAAGGCCGCAACATGCGTGGGATCAAAAGCCAGAATCCGGTTGAAGCGCTCCACCGCATCCCTGTGGCGAAACATGGTGCGCAGCAGTGCGCCACTATTGAGCAAAACCTCGGCGGACTGCGGGTTGATGGCAAGGGCGGCATCGTAGCTGCGCAGCGCCTCTTCATTCTTGCCCATGGCCTGCCAGACGGCACCTTGCAAATAATGCAGGGGCGCAAATTCCGGCGTTGCAGCAACGCCACGGTTGCATAAATCCAGTGCCTGTGGCAAGTGGCCTGCGTTAAGCTCGATCAGTCCGAGAGAATACAGGCAGTAGACGTTATTCCGATCCACTTCCAGTATTTCCAGAAACAATCTGGAAGCACCAGCTACATCGCCGCCACTTTGCAATTGAAGCGCCTGGATCAACTTTTCTTGCAGGGTCATCGTGCGGTTTTGCTGTTGTGGAGCGCGCATTATGCGGTATTTCTAATCCGATCAACTGTCGACTCTGGTGCACAGGAACATCGGGCAATTCAGTTCCTTGACTGCTGAATATTTCTTACGCGCAAAGGTTCCGAGTCCACGTCTGCCACATTTCCGGTGATATACATATGCCCAACTTTTGCGTGACCAGCGGTTTTGGCCTTACGAATGGTGATGATTGAGTTCCTGAATTCCACCGAATCAATCCAGCCCTCTTTTAGAGAGGTTGGAACAGAAGAGGTGAAGTAAGGTGAAAGGATTTCATCCAGTGAAGCATCGCCATGCCAGAATTGATAATTAACAACGTCGGAAAGCACCTGGAAAAACTTTAGCGCATTATTTGACCCTATTCTTGTCTCTCGACGCCAATATACCGCATGCGTATCTTCGACCACATAGATGCCACCAGGATTAAGAAGCGGGAAGTAATTTACAAAAGAAACTATAATATCCTCAGACAAGTGAGATCCATCGTCAATAATCACGTCAAATGGCTGTAATTTTATTATTTTATCGTAAACCTCTTGAGAGTTGGCATTTCCGGTAATTACCGATATCCTGTCATCTTTAAAGGTAAGTTGGCCGCACTTTTCATCGATATCGCATCCGATGAGCTTCTCGGCGTTAACAAAATATTTTGCCCAGGTCTCAAGGGAGCCGCCATTCTGAATGCCAATTTCCAGGAGATTTATCCTGCTGGATGCCATGTCACCAAATAGCCAATCATAATATGGCAAATACGAAGACCACTTATTGCTTACTTTCCCTTCATTCGCTGCATGGATGTTCTGTACGCTATTCCCTGGCTGGGGCGGAAGCTCATTCCTGAACAGCTTGGACAACCGTGCTTTCCCTAAATCAGAATTCTCCATGTTCACGTATTTGTCGGGCATATGGTGAACAAAGCAGTTGGGATCGATGAGTCCAAACTTTGGATAAAATGGCAGGAAATTTCTTGAATAAACTCCTGCAGGCAGATTTTTCTGCGAAATCGCAAAGTTTGCTGCCTCGGTCAGTCCGAGTGGCCATTCGGTATGGCTAATGGCGAGCTTCCAATGGGGGATGGCCCGCTCCAGGTGAAAAGAATCAGAGTCGATATGCTCCTGCATCAATTCTCTGTCATATAAAAACATGCCCTGATAAGGGCGTGGCAAATTAATAAACCAGAAGTCATCTGAAATTCTTATGGATGGAAGCGTTGCAGGATCAAATGAATCTCCGCGCATGGAGTCCGTCCAGAACCATTCTCCATTGGTGGCGTGGCGCTCGACTCTCAAAAAAGATGGAAACAGGTTATGGGGCCGAAGAACATCCCGATTATTCAACCAATACTGGAGATTGTTCTTTGTAAAATTCATGTCATCTTCGATGTTTAAAAAATGAGTGAATGAAATATCCTGGAATTTCTCTCTCATTATGGATTTGTGAACCCAGGTAAGAATCCATGGACTCTCCAGTTTGTCCATATCTTTGTTGAATATCTCCACCTGGAAATCGAGTGATTGATCTGGAATATGTGTGCTGATTCTGGCCAGATCGTCATCCGCTGTTATATTGGTTATGATAATAACCTGGGACGGGATGCCTATATTTTTGATTGAAAGCAGCTGCCGCTCCAAAAAATCTAGTTTGGAGGGATCAACGTGAGCCATGCATGCCAGTAATTTCATATGGTAATCCAAAAGCCGGTAGTATTCGCGGTTAAGTATTTTGGAGTGATCAAAGGCACCCCAGTCTGGAAGCACCAGCCACATCGCCGACGCTTTGCAGTTGAAGCGTCTGGATCAACTTTCCTTGCAGGGTCATCGTGCGGTTTTGCTGTTGTTGAGCGCGCATTATGCGGTATTTTTACTTGGCTGAAAGAGAGTGGTATCGCGCATACAATCCGGGAGATCGGCCTGTGTTGGTACCGACATGGCCAATGACTATCAAAGGTTTTTTCGTGAAGATTTGGGTTCGTCTGGTGTTGTCCATCCTGATGTCGGTCATTGTTGCCGGAGCGGGTTTGATCCACTGGGCAACCTTGGAGCAACGCAAGATTGCCGTTGCCCAGGCGCAGGATTTTGCCAACAATGTCCACCAGATGACGCTGGCGGGTTTGACTGCCATGATGATCACCGGCCATGCGTACGAGCGCCAGGTGTTTCTGAACCAGATCAAGGAGATGGATCAGATAGAGTCGCTCAAGGTCATTCGGGCGGACGCCGTATCACGGCAGTTTGGCAAGGGTCTGGACGGGGAAAATGCTTCCGATCCGGTGGAAGTAGCGGTCCTTCAGTCCGGCAAGTCGGCCTATTCCGTTATCACCGGCAGTGACGGCGAAGAGCGTATGCGTGCGGTCATGGCAGCCGTTGCGAAAGAGAGTTACCTGGGGAAAAATTGCCTGGCTTGCCACAATGTTCCCGTCGGTACCGTGCTGGGGGCCGTCACCGTGGAAATTTCGCTGGCCAAAGCTGCCCAGACCACACGCCAGTTTGGTCTCCATGCCGTTTTAGCCGGGGTTGCTGCCTGCATTCCGCTGACCCTGTTCATCTGGATGTTCATTTCCCGGATTGTTTCCCGGCCCCTGGCGCTGATGACCGAAGGGCTGAACCAGATCGTCGATGGCGACATTGATGAGTCCGTGAGTTTGCCGATTTACCGATTGGATGAAGTGGGCGTGACAACGCAGGCGTTCAACCGCGTAATGCAAAAAGCCGGGGAACTCATTCGACAGCAACGGCTCTCGCGCATGGTGTTCGACAATTCGCTGGAGGGAATTACCGTTACCGACGCCTCCTCGCGGATCGTCATGGTCAACAAGGCGTTTACGGAAACCACGGGGTACACCGCCGAAGAAGCGCTGGGCCAGACGCCCGCACTGCTCAAGTCCGGACGCCAGGGCGCTGATTTTTATGCCCGGTTCTGGAAATCCATCCAGGAGGAAGACGGTTGGCATGGAGAAATCTGGAATCGCCGCAAGGATGGCGTTATCTACCCGCAGTGGATCAGCGTTGCAGCGGTGCGCAACCGCAAGGGCCAGATCGAGCATTACATCGCAATTTTTGCCGATATTACCGAACGCAAGGAACGCGAAAGGCTCATGGCGCACCAGGCGCTGCACGATGCCTTGACGGGTTTGCCCAACAGGCGCCTGTTCCGTGACCACCTGGACCAGGCACTGGCCCAGACCAAACGCCACCCGACACGCATTCTGGCCGTCATGTTCCTGGACCTGGACCGTTTCAAGCAGATCAACGACACCCTGGGACACGAAGCGGGCGACACCTTGTTGAAAGGCGTGGCCAACCGCCTGGTGCACTGTGTGCGTGAAGTCGATACGGTCGCAAGGCTGGGTGGAGACGAATTCACCATTTTGTTGCCAGAGATCAGCGACGAGTCGGGTGCCGTGGTTGTGGCCGAAAAAATCCTCAAGGCGATGCTGGCCCCCATCAGTCTGGGAAGTGAGTCGCGGATTATTTCCACCAGCATCGGCATCAGTTTGTATCCGCGTGACGGCCAGAATGCGGATATCTTGCTGCAACGCGCGGACGCCGCCATGTACCATGTCAAAGGCAGTGGGCGCGCGGGCTGGAGCTTTTTTTCTGAAGGGCACCTCGACGATCCGTCGGCACGTGAGAAGACATGACTTGCACGAGCAGGTCCGTTTCACTCGCCACCCCCCAGGGCTCCGGACCAGCGTTCCAGGTCCTGCACCACGCTGCCGAGTTCCATGGCATCGGCCACCACGGCATCCCACACGGGCGACTCCACCCGCACGCCGGACTGGAACAAGGCTTCCTGCAAACGCTGCTGTACGCGCTCTTGCCACTGCGCTTGCGACAGCTGAAAGCCCAGGGCCGATAGCACGCGCTGTTTGTCCTGGGCCATGCCGCGCACCCGCATCAGGCGCAACAGGCGCTGCTGGGTTTCGGGTTGGCTCTGCAAGCGCTGTGCCTGCTGGTGGATGGCCTCGTTGAGCAGTGTTTCCAGTACCTGCTCTGCGTCGTGGCAGGCGCGGGTCCAGACAATCTCGCCGCTGAAGTGCTGCAAGCTGCGCTTGAACTCCAGTGCGCCCAGGTGCAAGGCCTGGGTGTGAAAAAAGCAGAAGCCACGCGCGTTCCACTGTTGGGCGTCGATAAGATGCCAGTCGTCCCCCTTGGCGTAATGCAAGCGGATGGAAATTTCGTTATGCCGCTCGACGTGGCGCTGGGCGGTGGACTGTTCAACCATGGTGCGCAATTCTCCGGGATTGTCGGAGTTGCGCTGGTGCGGTAGCCTTCGATCTGGTACATGCGCAGTCCACTCTCAAATCTCCAATGTGTCCTAGGCGATAAGCGATGCATTGTAAGTTGCGCACCCCCATTCCCCTCCCGAGTACTACGTTTTCAGTAGCTGTCCCCGCTTGTCCCACATGGCCTACAGGCTGATTTGATACCTGATTTGAGGCCAAATCGAGGCTAAAAACGTGCTACACAGGCTTGCGGGGAGCATCCGTAGTGCGTCTTTGGTGTTTTTCATATCACGGGTGATATGAGAATGCTTTGAATCGCACCCGTGCAGACCTTGGCGTGCCTGGGCTATGCCATACTTATCCCCGATCTTCACCCCGATCTTCAATAGCCATACCCCATGCCAACTGCCAAAAGCTCCCCGTCCACACACCACCACCACCCGGCGGATCGGCGCCGCAGGGCAGCCGACGCCGCTGCGCCCGACGAGACAGAAAACACCGGGCTTTTGCACGGCAACGTCACCTTTCGACTGCGGCGTCTGGAGCCACTGGTGGCCTGGGTGCTGGCGGGTTATACCCTGTGGGTGGGCATTTTGCTCAACGCCGAAGGAACATCGTCCTGGCTGCTGGCTTTGTATGCTTTTTGCGTGGGCGCCTGGAGCCAGAAGTTTCCGGCACGTGTGCAGGGCAGCATGTTGTTGCGCGGGGTGTTGCTGTTGGTGGGGGCTGGCGTCTTGCACTTCGCGCCAGGCCTGGGCGGTGCAACGGGTGCCTACTTCTTCTGGCCATGCCTGATTGCGGTTTTTTATGCCCTGCTGTTGGCGCGTCCATGGGCCATCCTGCTGCTCGCACTGGCCGTGCTGGAGTTTGGCATTGCATGCGTACTGGCGCAACCCGCCACGCCCTGGTTTCCGGTATTGGTTTATGCGGTATTTTTACTGTCCTTCCCGTCCCTGGCCATCGTGTTCGGCCACTCCATGCGGGAATCCGATCAAAGGTCCGAGTCGTCCATGCGCGATGAACGCACCTTGCTCTACAACGAAACCGGCTTCTTTGTGCATGGGGGTGTGCTGCTGGCTGAGTGCCACAAGCAGGAGCGGCCTTTTTCCATGGTGCTGCTCAACGGTGCGGATTTGCACGATGCCTCGGCGCTGCTGGGACGCAAGGTTGCCAACGACTTGTTTTCCCAGGTGGTGCAAGGCATTGGTGAGGTACCGGGGGAAGGCATTGCCGCGCGCACCGATGCGGTCGAGTTTGCGCTCTTGCTGCCTGGGGTCAACGCCGAACGCGCGGCAAGCCTAGTACAACAACGTCTGGGCCATCCGCCCAAGGTCGAAGTCGCGCTGGAGGGCAAGCCGGTGACCATCGTGCTTGAAATGGCCATCGCCCAACCCAAGGACAAGGCGCAAAGCCTCGAAGAGTTGTACGACACATTGCACGCCCGCTGGTCCAGGGCACCGGCGGAAAACCACGGTGTACGTACCAAACCGACGCCCTTGCTCGATCCTGACAACGACACCCACGACCACGGCGCACGCCGCGCCGGGGCTCCCACCATTCCCTTGCCCCTGGCCAAGCCGCAGAAAACCCCCTGGCAGCGCTAGCCATAAAGCCATTCACAACTGCTGTCTCGTGGTACGATGCAGCCCCACTGTCAAGCACCCCCGACCCCGCTGCCTGACAAGTTTTGAAGCCGTGACCCCGCTTCATTATTAGTCAGGACAGTTCTTGTGCGCACAGTGAACGAAGTAAGGCAGCGCCTAGCCATCAGGACGCGCCTGTTGCTGCTGGTTTCGGCTATGGCGCTCGCCCTTGTCGTGAGTGTGTCCGTTTTCATTTACATGGAAATGCAGGAGAACATCGACTCGACCAAGGCAAATCTGCGTTCGTTTGCCAGGCTTTTGGTCCACAACACACGCAGCAATATTGCCACTTCACGCAAGACGCTGGAGTATCTGGCCGAACGTCCTCTGGTCAAGCAGCTGGATCCCGGCAATTGTGATGCTATTTTGCGCGATGTCCTGACCATCAACCACAGAAGGGAGTACGCCGATGTGGGTTACTCCAACATAGATGGATTGGTGGTGTGCTCCGCGCTGCTGCAACCAGGAGGAAAGCCTGTCAATGTGGGGAATACCGCGTGGTTTCAGAAATTTCTCAAAACCAGGGACTTCTGCGTCGGAGAGCCCTTCATGGGGCCGATCACCAATAAGTGGGTCTCGGTTCTTAGTTTTCCGATCTGGAACCAGAACCATGAGCTGATCGGTGGCGTTCAGCTTCCCCTGGACCTTGGAAGCTACGATCCCAAACTTCCTCCCGATTTTCTCTCCGAAGGCAGCCGTTACGGTTTTTTCTCGGAAGACGGCATCCTGATCTGGCGCAATGTGGACCCCAACAAGGCCGTCGGTACCCGACCAGATACGGACGCGAGCCGGCAGTTGCTCCAGGTCAAAAATGGCGAATTCGAAGGCGTGGCGGGGGATGGTGTGCGGCGTTTCTATGCCGCGCTATCCATGCCGGAGATTGGCTGGATTGCCTTTGTCGGTGTGCCCGTGACAGAGATATACGCGATAGCACGGCAGCAGGCTTATGTCGGCGCAGCCATTGCCCTGCTGGTCATCGCCTTGCTGGTACGGCTTGCCTTGACAACCACGCGGCGCATCACCCGACCGATTGCGGACCTGGAAAGTGCTGCACGCGCGGTTTTCAACGGGGATTTGGGTACCAAGGTCTCGACCAACGCACCCAGCGAAATTGCCAACGTGGCGGCGGCGTTTAATGTCATGACGCAAAGAATCAAGTCTTCCACGCAACAACTGGAAACTGAAATCGAAGAACGCAAGCAGATAGAAGAGGCCCTGCAGGCCAGCGAGCAACGTTTTCGCGATTTGTTTGAACGCTCCCCCGACCCCGCTTGCCTGATAAAAAATCGCCGGGTCATGGATTGCAATCTGGCTGCGGTCACAACCTTGGGCTACGCCAGTCGGGAAGAACTCCTGGCAGCCATTCACCTGGTACTTACACCGGAATTCCAGCCCAATGGCCGTACCTCGCTCGAAAAAGCGGAAGAAATGCTGCAAACCGCTTTTCAGCGTGGCATACACCGGTTTGAGTGGACGTTGAAGCACCACGACGGCCACTGCTTTCCGGTGGAAGTCACGCTCGCCAAAATCATGCTGCAAGGGGATGACATCCTGTACTGCATCTGGCGTGACATCACCGAGCGCAAGCAACTGGAAGAACAGGTGCGCCACCTGGCGTTTTATGATCCGCTCACCGGCTTGCCGAACCGCCGCTTGTTGTGTGATCGCCTGCACCAGGCCATGGAGTTGAGCAATCGCAACGGACGCTATTGCGCCCTGGTGATTCTGGACCTGGACAATTTCAAACCGCTCAATGATACACACGGACACGCCTGGGGCGACCTGCTGCTGGTTGCCGTTGCGCAGCGGCTCAAAGCCTGCGTCCGCACGGCGGACACGGTGTCGCGCTTTGGTGGCGATGAGTTTGTCGTGCTCATCGGCGAACTCTACGAGGACAAGGCGGAGTCTGCGGCGCAAGCCCGGTTGATTGCCGAGAAAATTCGCCATACCCTGGGAATACGGCATCTGCTGACGCACCAGCCAGAGGATGGGGAAGAGGGCTGCACGATTGAGCACCGATGCACGGCCAGTATTGGCGTTGCCTTATTTTTCGGCCACGAGGCAAGCCAGGACAGGATCATGCAGCGGGCCGATTCGGCGATGTACCAGGCCAAGCATGCCGGGCGCAACCAGATCAGTTTCTATCACGCACCATGACCCCGGCTCAAATGCGGGTCCGCTTTAGTTTGAACACCGAGACGGTTTGCAGCAGCTCCAGCGATTGCTCCTGGAGCCGGTTCGCTGTCGTCGTTGTTTGCTGGACCAGGCCTGCATTTTGCTGGGTGGCGTTGTCCATGTGCGCGACTGCTTCGCTCACCTGGGCCACGCTGTCGGCCTGTTCCTTGCTGGCGGAACTGATGTCACCCATGATGTCCGTGACCTTGCGGATGGACGCCACCACGCCCGTCATGGTTTCACCCGCCTTGTCCACGAGCGTGGTGCCATGCTCCACCCGCTCGACGCTGGCATTGATGAGCATCTTGATTTCCTTGGCGGCTTCCGCGCTGCGTCCGGCCAGACTGCGCACCTCGCTGGCCACGACGGCGAAGCCGCGCCCTTGTTCACCGGCGCGCGCCGCTTCGACTGCGGCATTGAGCGCCAGGATATTGGTCTGAAAGGCTATGCCGTCAATGACGGAAATGATGTCGGCAATCTTGCGGGAGGAATCGTTGATGCCCTTCATGGTTTCGACCACTTCGTTCACCACTTCACCACCCGAAACGGCAACCGAAGACGCCTGCATCGCCAGCTCATTGGCCTGGCGGGCGTTATCGGCATTGTGTTTGACCTGCTCACCCAGTTGCTCCATGGAGGCAGCTGTTTCCTCCAGCGAACTGGCCTGTTGCTCGGTCCGGTCGGACAGATTCTGGTTTTCCTGGACGATTGCGTTGCTGGCTTCGGCCACTTTCTCGGCGTTGTGGCGCACACCCGATACCAGATTGACCAGACTGTCCTGCATGTTTTTGAGCGATGCCATCAGACTGCCCGAGTCGCCAGGGCGTAGCCGGATGGTGACGCTCAAGTCGCCATTGGAGACATTTTTTACCAGTTCAGCGGCCACGGATGGCTCGCCGCCCAGTTGCCGGTTCAAGCCGTTGGTGATGATCATCCCCAGAACGCCTGCCAGCGTGGCCGCAATGACGGCAACCCCCAGCAACATGTTGCGGCCGGTGCGGTAGGTGTTGATGGATTCGAGCCTGGCTTCCTCCATCTCCTGTTTTTCGATGCCGTCGAGTTTGGCCAGTGCGCCCAACAAGGCACTTTCGGCAGAACGAATGGCTGGTTCGTTCAGTGCCGTGCGTGCGCCGTCGGAATCGCCATCCTTGATGGACGCCAGCACTTTGCCGGTAAGCGTGGAGTAGACCGATTCGCTCTCCTTAACCTGTTTGAGTGCGTCACGCTGGTCGTCCTCATGCACCACGGCGTCCAAATCTTTCATGGTGGACGCAGTTGCGCTGCGCAAAGACTCGATCTGCTTCAGATTGGCCTGGATGGCTTCGTTGGTGTCGGCCATCACCGCACGTCCCATGGCAGCCGATGTTCCTTGGACATGGGCGATCAGGGACAAGGACAGTATGCTCCCTTGTGCGTCCTTTTCCAGCAGATGCTCCATACCGTCGTTGAGGCTGGCCAGTCGGAAAATGCCAACCAGTACCCCCACGATAACCAGCAGCGTCAGAGTGCCAAAACCCAAACCCAGCCGCATGCCAATGGCCATACCGTGAAATCCGGACGATTGCTGCATGATGCATGCCCCCTTCAATAAATATTACTTGGCTTCCTTGATGAAGGCGTCGATCACTGCCTTGACGGCTGGTTTGGGTTGTCCCAGCGTTACCAGTGACAGCGGGCGCTCCAGCTTTTTCGTCTCCAGAACTTTTCCTTTGCCCGCTTCGACAAAACCCTTGCCGACACCGGCGATGCCCGCAGCGTCGGTTGCGACCATTTCGGCGGCGCGCTTGACCGAGCTTTGCGATTTGACCCCGGAGCCGAAATCCGTACCGCCGAGCACGATGCGGTGGATCATGGCGCGCGTGCCGCCGGTCACGGAGTCGGCATACACCACGATGGGCAGGTCTTTACCACCCACGTCTTTCCAGTTCGTGATCTTGCCGGTGTGGATGTCCTTGATCTGCTCCCAGCTCAGTTTGCCCACCGAATTGGCCGGGTTGACGACGAATACGATTTCATCTTTTTTCAGCTCGAAAACGGTCAATGTCTTGGGATCGACCTTCTTGCCGGCAACCGCAGCGGCTTCCACGGCGATGTCCAGCGGTTCAGACACCATGGCGGCATCGCTGGCGCCATCGACCAGATCAACCAGTCCCTTGCCGGTGTTGTTCGCCAGCACTTGCACGGTGTGGCCGGTGTTTTTTTCCACGGCGGCCTTGGCGCCTTGCACCACGACATTGAAAACCGTGGAGGCGCCGGAAATTTTCACCGTATCGGCCATCGCTGTTCCCATGAACGTGGCCAAGGCGAGGGCGGTGGTGCTTGCAGCAAAGTGCATCTTCATTGGGTTATCTCCTTGAAATAGTTGGGTGATTAAAAAATGTGCAAGAAAATTTCCGCAGCCATTATCACGAAAAAGCAATAAGCAACGCCATGCAGAGCCTTTTCCACATGCCAGTCATGCCGCCAACCGCGCCAAATTCAGCGGCCGATGTGCCGCATCGAGTATCGAGCCAGCCCGGACGTTAAAGCGTTACACTCATTGCGTCGCAACTGCAACGCAATATGTACGATGAAAACTGCCACCTTGCCATCACTGCGTGTCGAACCCCTGCTGCGCGCCGACGCTGAAAGTGTGCTACGTGAGGGCGAGACCCTTACCAGTTTGATGGAAACCGCCATGCGCGAGACGATTACCCGTCGCCGCATGCAGGCCGAATTTCTGGCACGCGGATTGCGCGCGGGCCAGGAAGCCAGGCAAACTGGCGTTTACCACACTGCCGAAGCGGTGCATGTGGAACTTCAGCAGCGGCTGGATACAAAGCGTCGGCAGGTACTGGGCTGATGGGGGTTTTTGAAGTCCGCTACACCCCGGCGGCCCGCGATGACTTGCTGCGTTTGTTTGATTTCTTGCTGGAACGGGCACAAACCGCAGCAGACTTTGACACGGCACAAGAGGCCATTGATGCCATCACGACTGCTGTGCAAAGACACCTCAGCCGCGCTCCCTTCATTTATCGCAAGGCTGGCAGCAGCCCGTTTTTGCGCGAATGGATCATTCCCTACGGCAGCGCGGGCTATGTCGCGCTGTATGAGATTGAAGATGCAGATACCGTCAACATTCTGGCCATCCGGCACCAATGGGAAGACGACTACCACTAAGCCTATTTGCCTATTACCGTCATGCCAGTTTTCCTGTCCAAACCAGACGCCGCCGTGAACCCTACCCCAGACACTCCCGAACATCCGTGCATCAGCGTGCGCGGCGCACGTACACATAACCTGAAAAACATTGACCTCGATATTCCGCGCAATCGCCTGGTGGTGCTCACGGGCTTGTCGGGTTCGGGCAAGTCGAGTCTGGCGTTTGACACGCTGTACGCCGAAGGGCAGCGGCGTTACGTCGAGAGCCTGTCCACCTATGCACGCCAGTTTTTGCAGCTGATGGACAAGCCCGATGTCGATGTGATCGAGGGGCTGTCGCCTGCCATCGCCATCGAGCAAAAGGCTACCAGCCACAACCCGCGCTCGACCGTGGGAACCGTGACCGAGATTCACGACTACCTGCGGCTGCTGTTTGCGCGTGCGGGCACACCCTACTGCCCCGAGCACGATCTGCCGCTGCAAGCGCAGACCGTAAGCCAGATGGTCGATGCCGTGCTGGCGCTGCCTGCGGACACCCGGATCATGGTGCTGGCACCCGTGGCGCGTGAGAAAAAAGGCGAGTTCGTCGAGCTGTTTGCCCAGATGCAGGCGCTAGGTTATGTGCGTTTTCGCGTCAACGGCCAGATATACGAGCACGACGCATTGCCCACGCTCAAGAAAACCGAAAAACACGCCATTGACGTGGTGGTGGACCGCCTCAAGGTGCGCCCGGAAATGCAGCAACGCTTGGCCGAGAGTTTTGAAGCCGCCCTGCGGCTGGCCGATGGCCGGGCCATGGCCGTGGAACTCGATACGCAACACAATGAAAATGATAGTGTGTCCCGCTCGTCCCATAAGGCCTACAGCCAGAAAGAGCATATATTCAACGCTAAATTCGCCTGTCCGGTGTGCAATTATTCGCTCCAGGAGCTGGAGCCACGGCTGTTTTCGTTCAACTCGCCCGTGGGGGCTTGTCCCAGCTGCGATGGCCTGGGTGTGCAGGCGTTTTTTGATCCCCAGCGGGTAGTGGCTTTCCCAGCGCTGAGTCTGGCAGGCGGTGCCATCAAGGGCTGGGACAAGCGCAATGGCTACTGCTTTTCGATGCTGCAAAGTCTGGCCAATCATTACAAGTTTGACCTGGATACGCCGTTTGAAGCGCTGCCCCCTGCGGTGCAGCAGGTGGTTCTGCACGGCTCGGGCACGGAAGAAATCAAGTTCAGCTATGTCATGGATTCGGGTGCGTTTGCGGGAAAGACCATGAACAAGAAGCATCCGTTCGAGGGGGTTTTACCCAATATCACGCGGCGCTACCGTGAAACCGACTCGGCGGCGGTGCGCGAGGACCTGGGGCGTTATCGCAACACCCGGCATTGCAGCGTCTGTGACGGTGCGCGCCTGCGCCGCGAAGCCCGCCATGTCAAGCTGGGGGAGGACGCACAGGCGCGCACGATCCACGCCATCAGCCGCGCCACGCTGCGCGACAGCCAAAGCTATTTCCAGGCCTTGCAGTTGACGGGTGCCAAGGCCGATATTGCCGCCAAGGTGGTGCGCGAGATTGGCTTGCGTTTGCAGTTTCTCAACGATGTGGGGCTGGACTATCTGAGCCTGGAGCGCAGCGCCGAAACCTTGAGCGGCGGTGAGGCGCAGCGCATCCGTCTGGCCAGCCAGATCGGCTCCGGGTTGACGGGCGTGATGTACGTGCTTGATGAACCCTCCATCGGTTTGCACCAGCGCGACAATGACCGGCTGATCGGCACCTTGCAACACCTGCGCGACCTGGGCAACAGCGTGCTGGTGGTCGAGCACGACGAGGACATGATGCGTTCTGCCGACCACATCATTGATCTTGGCCCCGGTGCGGGTGTGCACGGCGGCTGCGTTATTGCCCAGGGCGATTTTGCCGCCATCCAGTCCTGCCCTGAATCCTTGACCGGACGTTATCTGGCGCGTGTGCTGCAAATTGCGGTACCCCAACGCCACCCTTGCGGCACACGCACGCTGCGGGTGGCGGGGGCTTGCGGCAATAACCTGAAACAGGTGGATGTGGATTTTCCTGTTGGGCTGTTCACCTGCGTGACCGGCGTTTCGGGTTCGGGTAAATCCACCCTGGTCAACGACACCTTGTATGCGGCGGTGGCGCGCACGCTGTACCGCGCGCACGAGGAGCCGGCGGCGCATACGGCCATCGAGGGCTTGGATCATTTTGATAAGGTCATCAATGTCGATCAGTCGCCGATAGGGCGCACGCCACGCAGCAATCCGGCCACCTATACCGGCGTGTTTACCCCCATCCGTGAATTGATGGCCGAAGTGCCGATGGCGCGCGAACGCGGGTATGGCCCAGGGCGCTTCAGTTTCAACGTGGCGGGCGGGCGCTGCGAAGCCTGCCAGGGCGATGGCGTGGTCAAGGTGGAAATGCATTTTCTGCCCGATGTCTACGTGGCCTGCGACGTATGTTCGGGTGCGCGCTACAACCGTGAGACGCTGGAAGTGCAGTACAAGGGGAAAAATATCGCGCAGATTCTGGACATGACGGTGGAAGTTGCGTTCGATTTTTTCCAGGCCGTGCCAACCATCGCGCGCAAACTGCAAACCCTGCTGGACGTGGGTTTGTCGTATATCAAACTGGGGCAGTCGGCGACCACGCTGTCGGGTGGCGAGGCGCAGCGGGTGAAACTGGCGCTGGAACTCTCCAAACGCGACACCGGGCGCACGCTCTACATCCTGGACGAGCCGACCACAGGCTTGCACTTTGCCGACATTGCCTTGCTGCTCAAGGTCTTGCACCAGCTGCGCGATGCGGGCAACACCATCGTCGTGATCGAGCATAACCTGGATGTCATCAAAACCGCTGACTGGATCATCGACATGGGGCCGGAGGGCGGAGCGGGTGGTGGCACCGTGCTTGCGGTGGGTACTCCCGAAACGATTGCTGCGTATCCGCTTAGTTATACCGGGCGGTATCTGGCGCGGCTGTTATAGCGTTTATGGTTTATGCCTTGCGCTGCCGGGGAAGGTTCCCTTCGACTCCGCTCAGGGAACGCCCTTCGACTCCGCTCAGGGAACGGTGTGCGGGCGTTGGCTGAGCGGAGTCGAAGCCAACGGTTTTCGCCGAGAAGCGGTCAACCTTGAGCACGCAAAGAATATGCCTTACGGAATGGCGCTGGCACAGGTCTGGTTGCTGGTAACGCCCGTCCATGGCATGCCCACGACCAGGGTGGCCACGTCCCATGCGGCCCAGCTGTCGGGTTTTTCAAAATCAAGGGCCGCAGCACTTGCATCCGCAATGATTCCGGTGATCTGCCAGGTTCCGGTGAGTATGGTTTCCATATTCAGAAAACCGCCAAAAATGATTTCGGTCTGCGAGCCCTGGCCCAGATTGGAGGCAACCGGAAGGTAAATACTGGTGGCGTCGGCTTTGGCGCCGGTCAATGTGGCCAGATCGGCTTGTGCGGTAATGGTGGGCGCACTGCCAAAGCCACTTTTTGACAGGGTATAGAGCTTGTTGTCTGGCGATTTCAACACCACGTACACATCCCGTCGGTCGGCCACCAGTTTTCCGGCGTCGAACGTCAAGGTCACGGATACCTGGTCGGGCGTGGCCGTTGCACAAGGCGTTGTCTTGGTGTTGGTCGGTCTGGACGTTCCCATGGCCGCCGCCGCCGATCCCTTGGGATAACTGACGGCAACCGTGATTTTGTAGTTGTAGCCCGCAGCGAGCGCCCATGGGACAGGCAGGGCGAAAAGGCCCAGGATCATGAGCAAAGGTGCTACCACGCGGCGCACAAAACGATCTGACATGATTTCTGATACCCCTTCATTGCTGTGGACGGACTTTATTTTCAGAGTCTAGTTTCAGTGGGCCAGCCGCTACCAGATGATAAACAGGCGAATACCCACGCAATAAATGGCTTACACGGATTCTGCACTTTTGACAGTCAATGCGCATAATGGCATTTTTCATTGTCAAATGAATTTTTGGAGATTTTTGCATGATACGCATGAAAATGTCAGGAGGTGGTCGGGTTGTCATTCCGGTCGAGATACGGCGCGCACTGGAGATCAAGGACGGCGACACCGTGGTATGGGAGCTGCGTGATGGCGTGGCCGTGCTGACCACCCGGCTGGCGCAGTTGCGCAAGGCGCAAGAGATGATGAAGCAACTGATTCCGGGCGATGTTTTGCTGTCAGACGAACTTATTGCCGAACGGCGTGCCGAAAACGCACGGGATGAAGCGCAATGATGCTGCTCGATAGTTCAGCCGTGCTGGCCTATTTGCAGCGCGAACCTGGGTGGGAAGCCGTAGAGCCTGCGCTTTTGGCTGCTCAGGCGTGCATCAGCACGGTCAATCTGGCCGAGGCCATTGCCAAGCTGTCTGACTGGGGCGTGGGTTTTGAAACCGCCACGCAAATGCTGCACCCATTGGCGCTGCAACATCTGCCTTTTGATGCCGCACTGGCGCTCGAAGCCGCCCGGATACGCCCTTTGACCCGTGCACAGGGGCTGTCGTTGGGGGATCGTGCCTGCCTGGCTACGGCGCGCCAGGAAAATCTGGCCGTACTCACCGCTGACCGCCCGTGGCTGGCACTCAGTGAAACACTGGGGCTGGACATCCGCTGCATCCGGCCCGAAGCGCATTAAGGCATATACGCTATTGCTCCTACACGATCCTGTAATTTGTACAATGTATCTGTACAAAAAAGGAAGCCGACCATGACCATCGAAACCACGTACAGCCAAGCCCGTGAGCAACTCAAGTCCCTCATGGACCGTGCCGTTGATGACCGTGAAGTCATTCTGGTTCGCCGTCGCGCTGGTGGTGACGTGGCGCTGATTGCCGCCGATGAGCTGGAAAGCCTGGTCGAAACGGCCCACTTGCTGCGTTCAGCAAAAAATGCCGAGCGTCTGCTGACAGCTTTGGCCAGGGCGCGTTCAGAATCCCTGCCTGTCACGTCGATTTCCGATCTCGAAAAACAGGCAGATGGCAATGCGTGACGGAGACCGGCAGGCCGTCTGTCACCCGGAATTTCTCGAAGATTTGCAATACTGGGTGGAAACCGACCGGCGTACCGCCAAGCGCCTGCTGGAATTGATGCGCGCCATTGTGCGCGATCCTTTTGGCGGCATCGGCAAGCTGCAGCCGTTGAAATACCTCGGGCCGGATGTCTGGTCACGCCGGATTACGCAGGAACATCGTTGCGTGTATCTCGTCAAAATGGACCGCGTGGAATTCCTCCAGGGGCGTTACCACTACGGATAACGGATGTGACGCAATCTCCCCTCTCCCGCCTGCGGGAGAGCATACAAGGGGCTGGGGTGGTATCTGTCTGGCCGCTGAGGCCACAGCCTTTGCATGCTGCTAGTATGGCGGCATGACTGGACTGGAAATTACCCTGCTTTATCTTTTGGCCGCCGTGCTTGGGGTGGTGGTGTGCCGGTCTTTCAAGCTGCCTCCCATGCTGGGGTATCTGGCTGTGGGTGTTGTCATTGGGCCAAATGCACTGGCCCTGGCGCACAACGCGCAAGGCGTGCGCCATCTGGGCGAGTTCGGCGTGGTTTTTCTGATGTTTGTCATCGGGCTGGAATTCAATTTGCCCAAGCTGCGCACCATGCGCCGGCATGTGTTCGGGCTCGGTGTGCTGCAAGTGACGCTCACCATCCTGGGGGCTACGTTGGCGATCATGGGTTTTGCGCTGACGACACCGGAGCTGTGGCTGATGCCCTGGCAGGCTGCGCTGGCGCTGTCGTGCGCGCTGGCCATGAGCAGCACGGCCATCGTGGTCAAACTGATGGTCGAGCGTCTGGAGAGCGAGTCGGAGCACGGCAAGCGCGTCATGGGCATCTTGCTGTTTCAGGACCTGGCTGTGGTGCCCTTGCTGGTTTTGATTCCGGCCTTGAGCGCGTCAGGTGAGCAGATCGCCACGGCACTGGGGCTGGCCGCACTCAAGGCGGCGGTGCTGATTACGGTTTTGCTGGTTGGCGGAAAGCACGTGATGCGGCGTTGGCTGACACTGGTTGCCCGGCGCAAGAGCGAGGAGCTGTTTGTGCTGAATCTGCTCTTCATCACACTCGGATTGGCCTGGTTGACCGAGCATGCGGGTTTGAGCCTGGCCATGGGTGCGTTCATTGCCGGTATGCTGATTTCAGAAACCGAGTTCAAGCATCAGGTGGAAACCGATATTCGCCCGTTCCACGACGTGTTGCTGGGTTTGTTTTTCATCAGCATTGGCATGTTGCTGGACTGGCGCCTGGTGCTGGAACGCTGGCCGCTGGTGCTGCTATTTTTGCTGCTGCCCATGCTGTTCAAGGCCACACTGATCACGGTGCTTTCCAGTGCGATGGGCGCCAGTGCGGGCGTGTCCTTGCGCACGGGGCTGTATCTGGCGCAGGCCGGGGAGTTCGGTTTTGTGCTCTTGACCCTGGCGCAGGAAAACTCCCTGGTGCCGCCTAGCTTGATGAATCCGATTCTGGCGAGCATGGTGTTGTCGATGCTGGCCACGCCGTTCATCGTGTTGCACAGTGACCGCATTGTGCTCAAACTGGTCGCTAGCGACTGGTTGCAGCAGTCGCTTCAGCTGACCTCCATTGCGCGCAAGGCCATCAGCGTGAACCGGCACGTCATCATTTGTGGCTACGGGCGTTGCGGGCAAAACCTGGCGCGTATGCTGGAACGCGAAGGTATCCCCTACATGGCGCTGGACCTCGATCCTGACCGTATTCGCAAGGCCGCCATGGCGGGCGATTCGGTCGTTTTCGGCGATGCTGCGCGCTTGCAGGCCCTGATTGCCGCTGGCCTGTCGCGCGCCAGCGCGGTGGTGATCACGTATCTGGATGTGCCTGGGGCACTGAAGGTTCTGGGCCACGCACGCGCGCATGCGCCCCAGGTGCCGGTGATCGTGCGTACCCAGGACGATTTCAACCTGGAAACACTGCGGGCAGCCGGAGCCACCGAAGTCGTACCCGAAACCATAGAGGGCTCCTTGATGCTGGCCAGCCACGCGCTGGTACTGGTGGGCGTACCCATGCGCCGGGTGATCCGCATCGTCCAGGACCAACGTGAGGCCCGTTATGGTCTGCTGCGTGGCTTCTTTCGCGGCTCGGACGATGATTCGACCGATGAGCTGCATTACGAACGCCTGGCCTCGGTGACACTGCCACCGTCTGCAAAAGCCAGTGGCCGCACGCTGGGAACATTTGATTTGCAGTCGATGGAGGTACACGTTGTCAGTTTGCGCAGCAGCAACGGCAAGACCCGCCCCGTCCTGGATGATGCTGTTCTGGCAGCGGGCGATACGCTGGTGCTTTCAGGAAGGGCCGAAGCCCTGGAGCTGGCCGAGGAAAAGCTGCTTTCGGGCTGGACGGAGGGGGGGTAGGCGATGCGCTGGGTCAGGACGCCTGATGCGACTGCGTAAGCTCATTGGCAATCATCTGTGCCTGCTTGAGAACGGTTTCCGTCGCCAGTAGCTCCATATCCGGCGGATAGCCAAATTGGCGCAATGTGCGCTTCACAATGACTTTCAGCCTGGCTTTGACGTTTTCTTTAATGGTCCAGTCAATCGATGCGTTTTCCCGCACGCGCTGGGTCAGCACCACGGCCAACTCGCGCAGCTTGTCTTGCTGCATCAGCTGTTTGGCGCTGTCATTGTTGGCTACGGCTGTGTAGAAGGCATATTCAAAATCGGATAGCCCCATGTGCGCGGCCTCATCATCAGAAGCGACGATTTCCTTGCTCACCTTGATGAGTTCCTCCATCACCTCAGCAGCCGTAAGAATCTTGTTCTGGTACTTTTTGATAGCGCCCTCCAGCATTTCCATGAGTGACCGGCTCTGTACCAGGTTGCGCCTGGCACGCACCTTCAGCTCATCATTGAGGAGTTTCTTGAGGACTTCCAACGCCACGTTCTTGTGCTCGTAGCCCTTCAGTTCCGCCAGGAACTCGTCTGACAAAATCGAAATGTCCGGTTTTTTGATGCCCGCTGCATCAAACACGTCAATCACCTGCTCAGATACCAAGGCTTTATCAATCACCTGCCGAATGGTGGTTTCAATCTCCTCGTTGCTCCGCCCCTCTGATGCGTTGTCAAACTTCGCCAATCGGGCCTTCACCGCCTGGAAGAAGCCCACTGCATCTCTGACATCCATCGCCTGCGCATGCGGCACCGCAATAGCAAAGGCTTGCGAAACGGCGGCCACTTCATTCATAAAGCGCTTGCGGCCATCTTCCAAACCCAAAATGTGCTCTTCTGCCGCCAGAATCAACGACAGCTTTTGCGCAGTATCCGCTGCAAAGTAGTCTTTGTAAGCGAACCCGTGCAACAGCGCAGCGATCACTTCCAGCTTTTCCAGCATCAAGGCCACGGCCTGCTCCTGCGCCAATGCGGGGTCACCCTTGCCGCCCGCATCGGAATAAAAAGACAGGGCAGATTTCAGGTCTGCGGCAATGCCCAGATAGTCCACCACCAATCCACCCGGCTTGTCCTTGTAAACACGGTTGACCCGTGCAATCGCCTGCATCAGGTTGTGCCCTTTCATCGGCTTGTCGATGTACAGCGTGTGCATGCTGGGCGCATCAAAGCCGGTGAGCCACATATCGCGCACGATCACCAGTCTGAGCGGGTCACTATCCGTCTTCATACGCCCGGCAAGTACCTTGCGCTGCTCCTTGGTGGTGTGGTGCCTGGCAAGATGGGGTCCGTCGTCGGACGATGTTGTCATCACCACCTTGATCACGCCTTTGTGTACATCGTCCGAGTGCCAGTCGGGTCGTAGGTCGATGATTTCGTCGTACAAGTCGGCGGCAATGCGCCGCGACATGCCCACCACCATCGCCTTGCCAGCGAACACCTCCTGGCGGGCTTCAAAGTGTGCCACGATGTCGCGCGCAATGTTCTTGACGCGCGGCGCACTGCCGATCAGCGCTTCCATCCTGGTCCATTTGGCTTTGGCCTTTTGCGTTTCGTTCAGTTCCTCCTGCTCCAGTTCTTCGTCCAGCTCGGCAATCAATTGCTTACCCTCATCGCTCAGGCCCACCTTGGCCAAGCGGTTTTCGTAGTAGATGCGCACGGTGGCGCAGTCTTCCACCGCCTGGGCAATGTCGTAAATATCCACGTAATTGCCAAACACTGCCGGGGTGTTCATGTCGGCTTTTTCGATGGGTGTACCGGTAAATCCCAGGTAGGTTGCGTTGGGCAAAGCATCGCGCAGATACTTGGCAAAGCCATAGACCACCTTCTTGCCGATCTTCACGCCATCGGCGTTTTTCACGTCTATTGTCTTGGCGGCAAAACCATATTGGGTGCGGTGGGCTTCATCGACGATTACCACAATGTTGGAACGATTGGAGAGCTGGTCGTGAATATTGCCCTCATCGGGCTGGAATTTCTGGATGGTAGAGAAAACCACGCCGCCCGCTGCCACCCTCAGCAAGGTTTTCAAGTGCGCACGATCCTTGGCCTGCACGGGTTCTTGACGCAACAACTGTTTGGACGCAGCAAAGGTATCAAAGAGCTGGCCGTCCAGATCATTACGGTCGGTGATCACGAGCACCGTCGGGTTGTCCAGCGCCAGCACGATCTTGCCGGTATAAAAGACCATGGAAAGCGACTTGCCCGACCCCTGCGTGTGCCACACCACACCGGCCTTCCTGTCCCCCTTGGGCTGGCTGGCAACACCCGGCACACCATAGCTGGCCGGGCTCTCGCCAACCGATAGCGGGCCACGGATGTCTGCCGCGCGCAAGGTGGAGACCACCGCAGCGTTCACCGCGTAATACTGGTGATAGGCTGCCAGCTTCTTGACGGTGCTGATGGTGATTTGACCGGTATCGGGGTCTTCCTTGCTGTCCTTCTCGAAAACGATGAAGTGACGCACCAGGTCCAGCAACGTCCCCTGGTTCAACATGCCGTTGATCAGCGTTTCCAACTGGCTGACCAGATGCGACGCTTCGGCCTTGCCATCGGCACTTTTCCACGCCATAAAGCGCGACAAACCCGCCGACATCGAGCCCGCCTTGGCCTCCAGCCCATCGGATATGACAACGATGGCGTTGGCGGTGAACAGGCTTGGTATCGTCTGCTTGTAGGTCTCAATCTGCTGGTGCGCGGTCTTGAGCGTGGCCTTTTCATCGGTGGCGTTCTTCAGCTCAATCACCACCAGCGGTATGCCGTTCACAAACAGCACCAGATCGGGCCGCTTGTTCTGGTGGTTTTCTATCACCGTGAACTGGTTCACCACCACAAACTCATTGTTCTCCGGTCGATCAAAGTCCACCAGCCAGACCCGCTCGCCCCGTGTGTCGCCATCCTTTTGCAGATGAACCGGCACCCCTTCGGTAAGCAGCCGGTGAAACACCTCGTTGTTGGCCAGCAGGTCCGGCGAGTGGATACGCTGCACGTCTTTCAATGCTACATCCACAACTTCCTTGGGTAGCCTGTGGTTGATGCGCCTGGCTGCCTGCGTCATGCGTTCAAGAAGTAGCACGTCTGCGTAGGTGGCCCGCTGTGGGCTATCGCCGTCCGGGGCGATGCTCGGGCCATGCAGATAGACATAGCCCAGCCGCTCCAGGAGCTTGATGGCAAAGGCTTCAATGGCAGATTCGGTGAGCATATGCTTTTATCCGATGCATGATTAACGCTGTGCCTTGGATTTATACCAGCCAGCCAAACTCTCGTCCTCTAGCGCATAGTCTCCGTAAGCCGCTCGCCATACCAAGCCTTTTTCTCGTAACACGTCTAGCGCCGCCTGAACCGATGCGGTAGAAATTTTTTCCTGTTGCAAAAGATTGGCGTAAGCCCGCATGGAAGCCTCTGAAAATGGAACGTAATCCTTACCCTGGTCAATAATTGTTTCAAGCACTGCACGCTGAATATCCGGCAACCCGGCGAACTCGCTCTCCATCACTCCCCATATCCGCTCCTTTATTTCCTGGGCGCCATTCTTGAGTTCAATACCAAGATATTCCGCCCCGGCGTTGATGGCTATTTCGCCAACGATGCTCCTGAGCAACTCGGGTCGGTGCCCAACTGTCGTAAATGCTTCATACATATCATCACGCGAAAACTGGTTGCTGGGGGCAAGTTGCGGATTAACGAAATCGGTATACGCATCTGTAAAGTCCCGGCCCAATAATGGAAACCGCGTTACCTGAGAGCCGAAAAATGGCTGGGTGCGTTTCAAAACCAGATGGGCCAGTTTGTCCCGGTTCGATCCGGTCAAAACGATGAACAACATTTGCTGTGCGCTGCCAAGATTCAAGTAATCACGGGCTGCCTTTAACCCAAACATGGCATCAATCCCGGTCTGGGTTGAAAGGGCGTGTTGCGCCTCATCAATGATGATGGCCACCGGGGCTTTTCCAATCTCGACCAAAGCCCCCAAAGCATCGGTAAGCGTAAGACCCGGCGGCAGTTCCGTGGACTCAAAATTCAAGCTCAAGGCTCCAAGTACGTTGACCTTCTCCAGTCCGGCAGCCCTGGACATTTTGGCGACGATTCCCGCGTAGTCCCCCATTTTTTTCTTGACCGCGCTCGTAATCAGCAAAGCCGGGTCTTTCGACTTGTCGGCCCAAAGGTCCACGTAGATGGTGGTCCAACCACGACCCAGCATGGCAGGCAACAAGTCTTCACGCAAGAATGTGCTTTTCCCTGTACGTCTGGGTGCCGCCAGGAATAACCCGGAGCGGCTGTCCACAAGCCCTTGTCCCTCAAGGCTGTCGCAGTAGCCACTCGCCAACGCAGGGCGGTGGAAGGTAAAAATCTTGGCTGTACGCATCAACTCCTCCGACTTATGGAAAAATTGTAACTTATGGTTTTAAGCATAAGTTACCATAAGTTCTTCAAGGCCGGGGATTTTTCCATCAGTAAGCCACTCGCACTTCACCGCTCATCAGCTTGGGCAGCAGGGTATCGCGGAGGGTTTCGAGGGTGCGGATTTGCTGAGCGTTTGAATGCAGTTTGGGGACGATTGATTCCGCAAAAGCACTGAACCCTTCGATGGTTTCTTCGGGTGGAATTTTGATTCCGTAATTCTTCAGATGATCCACATCCACACGTTGTCGCCCACTGGAGCCCGCCAAACACCCCTCCGCGTAATCCCTGAAATCGCTACTTCTTGCCAAGGTATAGGCGAAAAATGGATGCAAATTACCTTTTGGGCGCATCACAATATATTCAGTTGATCCCCAAGCGACTTGCCCATCTTGCAAAAAAGTAACGTAGGCAGACTTTCCATTCTCCAGGCACGGCGTAATCCGCGCCAGCAAGGTGTCACCATTTATGAATTTCGTACCGGACGAAAACTCTCTGTCATACCAGCCCTCTGGATTAAATGTTGTATTACTGAGAGCCGCCATCTCCAAATAGGGGGCGATAGAACCCTTGATCAATTTTCTCGAAGGGTTAAATTCGATCAGATCAGCAATAGTTCCATCCTCCCTGTCCTCCTGCGCCTCTTCCACAAACCACTGCCGAAACAGCGTTTCGGCCATAGCCTCAAGGGTTTTGTTCTGGCGGTGCAGTAAATCTATTTTGTCGTCGAGGCTGCTGAGGACGGCGGCGATGGCTTTTTGTTCTGGAAGTGGTGGCAGAGATAAAACCATTCGGCGAAGCTGCCCAAGATTGAAGCCAGGAACAGCAGCCCCAATTCCGCTATTTAGAATTTCTTGTTGTTTATCCGGCCCGGAAAATAGGTAGTATAAAAATAATGAATCTGCCTTTTTCAAATCTGGAGTCAGCTTCATTTGTTTGTTCGAAATTATGTATTCAGGGTGCCTTGCCCTTTCATCAACTAACCCGATCTGATTTATCGTTCCCCAACATGTGAAAACAAGATCGCCGTTTCGGACGGTGGATCGCTTAAATTCTTCAGCTTTGTCTTCAGCAACGAAAACCAAGTTTGTATCTATTAGGCGCGTACCTACTTCAGTGCTTAGATTCCCTCCTCGGATGACGGGAACTCCGCTGTCGACAAAGTACTTAGAGCTAATTGCAGAACCAAATGGCCCCGTGGAAAGCGAGTTTTGTCTTGATGCGGCAATATTCTCCACAAGACACTCCTGCCACTCGCTCATACGTTCACCTTCGCCAAGTTCTCGGCAATCGCCCTGTTCAACTTTGCCTCTTCCAGCAATTGCGCCTCAAACTCCGCTTTCAGCGCGGCAAAGCGCTCCGCAAAGTTGAAATCATCCTCTTCATCCGGCAGACCCACATAGCGCCCCGGTGTGAGCACATAGTCCAGTTCCGCCACGCGCGCCAGGGGCACGGAGGCGCAGAAGCCTTTCACGTCCGCATACGCCGCTTCGCCCGTGCGCCAGGCGTGGTACACGCTGGCGATTGTTTGAATGTCTTCCGTGCTGAGTTCGCGGGTGCGGCGGTTGATGAGGTGGCCCAGGTTGCGGGCGTCGATAAACAGAATTTCGCCCTTGCGGGGGTGGCCATTGGCGCGGGCGCGGTTCATGAACCACAGCGCCGCCGGTATCTGGGTATTCAAGAACAGTTTGGCGGGCAGGTTGACGATGCAGTCGATCAGATTGCCGTTTGCCACCAGCGCCTTGCGGATGTCGCCCTCACCACTGCTTTTGCTGGTGAGTGCGCCTTTGGCCAGCACCACGCCCGCGCGGCCTGCGGGGGCGAGGTGGTAGATGAAATGCTGCAGCCACGCAAAATTGGCGTTACCAGCGGGCGGTGTGCCGTATTGCCAGCGGCCATCGTTGCGCAACAGCTCGCCGCTCCAGTCGCTGACGTTAAAGGGTGGGTTGGCGATGATGAAGTCGGCCTTGACGTCCTTGTGCGCGTCGTTGAGAAAGGAGCCTTCGTTGTTCCACTTCACCTGGGATGCATCAATGCCGCGAATCGCCAGGTTCATCTTGGCCAGGCGCCAGGTGGTCTGGTTGCTTTCTTGCCCGTAGATGGAAATGTCGTTCACGCGGCCCTGGTGTGAGGTGACGAATTTCTCGGACTGCACAAACATGCCGCCGGAGCCACAGCAGGGGTCGAACACCCGGCCTTTGTACGGCTCCAGCATTTCCACCAGCAGCTCCACAATGCTGCGCGGCGTGTAGAACTGCCCGCCCTGCTTGCCTTCGGCCAGCGCAAATTCGCCCAAAAAGTATTCAAACACGTGGCCCAGCACGTCGGCACTGCGCGATTTGGCATCACCCAGTGCGATGTTGCCCACCAAGTCAATCAGGCCGCCCAGGCTGGCCGGGTCCAGGTTTTGTCGGGCAAACACCTTGGGCAGCACGCCTTTGAGCGAGGAGTTTTCCTTCTCGATGGCGTCCATGGCGGCATCAACAAAGCTGCCCACGGTGGGGAGTTTGGCCTTGCCCAGCAGGAAGGACCAGCGCGCCTCGGGTGGTACGAAAAAGACGTTTTCGGCCTTGTATTCATCCTTGTCTTCCGGGTCGGCGCCTGCATAGTCGCCTGCGCCGCTTTGCAGCTTGGCAAACAGTTCCACGAAGGAGTCGGAGATGTACTTCAAGAAGATGAGGCCCAGAACCACATGTTTGTATTCGGCGGCATCAATGTTTTTGCGCAGTTTGTCGGCAGCTTTCCAAAGCTGCTTTTCCAGGGGTTCTTCTTTTGTGGCTGTGGTCGAAGGGGAGCGGGCCATGGGGTTCTTTCTTGCTTAACGCGGGGTGCCAGACGGGTACTGCGCACGACCCCAAGTATCACATCCTGACCCATCCTCAGAAGCCCCATTCTGGCACATCGCGATCCTTGGTTTGGCAGTCGAAATGGTCGGTTTTTCGTGGTGAATCATTAAAAATCATAGCTACTCACGCTTGCCTTATAAGGCTTACAGCCCGATTTGCCTTGAATTTTGCCCTTCAGAACGGGGCCGGACAGTGCCAGAAGCTGCCATGCGGCATCAAAACGGGCCGTTTTTGGGTGTTTTTACATGGCAAATCGGGCTGTAGCCCCCATGGAACGAGCGGGAGCAGCTATTAAAAGTGCAGTATCCCTTGGTGCGACGTTCCTTCCGAGCGCGTGATCTTGTTCCAGATGTTGTACCGACCGGAGGGGAACAATGGGCCACGCCTTCATACGCCTCCCTCCAGATCACCGCTACGTCCGACCCGCCGCGCCTCCAGCTCGCGTCGCGTTTTTTCCAATTTCTCGGCCAGCAGTTTTTCATCCGGCAGCGCCGTCCGGTATTCAGCCGTCAACACCTTGTTGGACAAACCTTCCAGCGTGTAATGTGCCTCGTTGCTGCCTTGGCCTGAACACAAAATCAGCCCGATGGGCGGGTTTTCGCCGGGCTTCATCCAGTGCTGGCGGGCGTAGTTCAGGTACATATGCATTTGGCCCGCATCGGCGTAGCTGAATTGGCCAACCTTGAGATCAATAACCAACAGGCACTGCAAGCTGCGGTGAAAGAACAAGAGGTCGATACGAAACCAGCTGTCGTCCAGCCGCAGGCGGCGCTGGCGACCGATGAAGGCGAAGTCGTCGCCCAGTTCCAGCAGGAAGTCGGCCAGGTGCTGGATCAGTGCGTCTTCAAGGTCGGACTCGGAATATTCGTCCTTGAGGTTGAGGAACTCCAGTACGAAGGGGTCTTTGAGGGCCTGCTCGGGGGTGATGGCATCGCCGGGCTCGGCCACTTCGCCTTTTTCGAGCATCGCTACCTTGTTGCGCGACAGGGCGGTGCGTTCGTAAAACTGGCTGTTCACCTGCCGGTCCAGTTGGCGCACGCTCCAGCCACAACGCAAGGTTTCGGTTTCATAAAAGGCGCGGGCATGTTCGTTCTTGACCGAAAGCAGGCGCACATAGGCCGACCAGGGCAGTGGGAAGGCTTGGGCGAGTGTGGGTAGGTCGATGAAACTCCGAAGCGGCGATTCGGAAATTGGCCCTGGCATGGATTTGTTGGACAGTGTCCGATAAATCTTCTCGGCAGGCCAGGCTTGGTAGAACAGGCGCATCTGCTGCAGGTTGTAGATGCCAAAGCCTCGTCCAAAGCCCGCCGTCAGATCGGCAGAGAGTCGCTTGAGCAAGGCGCTTCCGTACTCGGCGCGCTCTTGCCCGCCCTGCTCAAACTCGACGATGCGCCGCCCGATTTCCCAATAAGAGGCGGTCATCAGGGCGTTGACACTGCGTGATCCCAAGTATCGCACCATTAAAACCATAGCTGATCCCGCTTGTCCCATAAGGTCTACAGCCCGATTTGCCTTGAATTCTGCCCTTCAGAACGGGACCGGACAGTGCCAGAAGCTGCCATCCGGCATCAAAACGGGCCGTTTTTGGGTGTTTTTACATGGCAAATCGGGCTGTAGCCCTTATGGAACGAGCGGGAAAAGCTATTAAAAATGCAGTATCCCTCAGTGCGACGTTCCTTCGGAGCGCGTGATCTTGTTCCAGACGTTGTACTTGCCCACGGGTTTGCGCATGGGCAGACGTTTGACTTCCTTCAGGGTCTGGGCGTCGTAGACGATGAGCGCGCCGTCCATTTCCCACAAACTGGCCAGTGCGTAGCGGCCATCTTTGGTGAATTCGATGTGCGCCAGCGTCTTGCCTGGCTCGCTTACCTTCGCCACGGGCTCCAGCGTGGTTTTGTCAATCAGCGTCAGTGTGTCTTTGGCGCTGGGGCTCATCATGGAGTCGGTCCAGGCGTAGCGCGTGTTTTCGTGGCTGCGCATGAAAAAACCCGGCCCCGGAACGGGAATGGTGCGTAGCGCTTTCCAGGTGCGCATGTCGATGACGTCGATGGCATTGCCCTTGAGGTTGGGGCTGGCCAGCACCGTGGTGCCGTTCCAGGCCCAGGTGATGCCGGAGCCCAGATGCGGCATACCAGCGATGGGCAGGTCGGCAATCTTGCGGCGCACGTCCAGGTTCACCACCTGGGCGCTGGCCTGGCCGTCGGCCTTGGGCCGGGTTGCGCCCAGGGCGTGCCGGTAACTCTGGTCAAAAAAGAAGTCGTCCAGTGGCTCCTCCAATGGGGTGCGGCGCACGCCAAGATAACCAGGCTTGGCGATGGCTTCCCCCATTTTGTAATCGTGCACCAGGCCGTCATAGATGGGTTCGGCCTTGGGGTCGTAGGAGATTTCCCAGAGTTCGGCGATGTCCTTGAGGGCCACCACGAAGCTGCGGCGCGGTGCAGCGTCATAGACTGCCGAGACCCTGGAGCTGGTGCTGGTGTTGCCGTCGAGGGTGGTGGCAGCAAAGGTTTTGACGAGTTTCAGGTCGGCATCGAAGAGGGCTAATGTATGGGGCAGGTAGTTGGCGGCCATGACCCATTTGCCATCGCTGCTGACCGCCACATTGCGCATATTGAGGCCAGCGCGCACTTCCGCGATGGTCTTCAGGTTCCACAGGTCGTACTTGGTGATCCAGCCATCGCGCGAGCCGAAGAAAACGAAGCGGCCCTCGGGCGTGAATTTGGGTCCGCCGTGCAGGGCAAAGCGGCTGGCAAAGCGGTGGATGCGCTCAAACTTGTCACCATCGACCAGCGAAACGTGGTGGTCGCCAGCTTCGACGACCACGAACAGGTTCATGGGATCAGCGTCCCAGACGGGTTTTGCCGCCAGGGTGGTGGCGTCGGCCAGCGCCATGTGCGAGGCACGGATGTCCTCCTCGACCCAAAGGGGCGCGGGCGATACCGGGGTATAGATCCACTGTGCCAGCGCGGCGATCTCTTCGGCCTTGAGCTGGTTTTGAAAACCTTGCATCTGGGTCGCGGGTCGGCCCGAGGTGATGAGCTTGAGTGCTTCGGGCTGCCGCAGACGCACCAGGCTCTCCGGCAGCAGCGCAGGCCCCATCAATCCGGTGCGCTGGGCGCCGTGGCAGCTGGCGCAATGCTGCGCATACAGTGCGGGGGCGTTGATGGTGTCGTCAGACGCCGCTGCATATGCAACGGTTGTCGCCGCAGCCAGGGTCAGGTTCCATAACAATGGTTTATGCATCAGATGTCTCCAGCTTGGTCAAGCGGGATGGCTGCGCGGACAGGCCGATTTCATCGTCCATCAGGTAGCAACCGGGGTCTTCGGCCCAGGGGTTGCCTGTCAACTGCTGGGCGCGCACGCGGGTGTTGCCGCCGCAGATGTCGAATTGTTGGCATTTTCCGCAGCGGCCACCCACCAGTCGTGGCTTGGCCTTGAGACCCGCCATCAGGGGATCGGACGTGTCCTGCCAGATGGCCGCAAATGGCCGCACACGCACGCTGCCCAGGTCGTGGTGCCACCACATGGTGTCGGGGTGCACATGGCCGAGGTTGTCGATGTTGGCCACGTTGACACCGCTGGCGTTGCCACCCCAGGCGACCAGACGGCGGCGCAGGTCGGCGCTGAAGCGTTCGGCCAGCTCGGGCTGGCGCTTGCGCAGCCATAGCAGCAGATAGGGGCCATCGGCATCGTTGTTGCCGGTCACGAATTCCTCATCATGGCCTGCGACAGCGGCTTCCCAGGCGCGGTCGAACAGCAAGTCCATGGCCTCGCGGGTTGCGCCATGGTGGGCATCCTTGCCCCGGTGGGTATTGCCACGCCCGGCGTAGTTCAGATGCGAAAAGTAGAATTTCTGCACCCGCTCAGTGTGCATCAGGTCCAGCAGCGCCGGAAAATCGTGTGCATTGAGCGCCGTCATGGTAAAGCGCATGCCGGTCTTGATGCCCAGGTGGTGCAGGTGACGGAAAGCCGCCAGGCTGCGCTCGAAGGCACCATCGAGGCGGCGAAACTTGTCATGCGTCTCTTGCAGGCCGTCGAGGCTGATACCCACGTAATCGAACATGACCGACGCGATACGCTCGGCCATGGCGGCGTCTATCAGGGTGCCATTGGTCGAGAGGCTGGTATAAAAACCCATGGACTTGGCACGCTGGGCGATCTGGAAAAAATCCGGGCGCAGCAGCGGCTCACCGCCCGACAGGATAAGCACCGGCACACCCGCAGCTTTCAGATCGTCCATGACGGTGAAAACTTCCTGCGTACTCAGCTCACCCGCGTACTCGTGGTCGGCGGATTGGGCATAACAATGCTTGCAGGTCAGGTTGCAGCGGCGAATCAGGTTCCAGATGACCACCGGCCCGCTGCCACCTCCAGGGAGGGCGCCATGGCGGATGGGTGATGGGTAACTGCCGTTGGCCTGGGCATATGCCAGTTCACGCATGTATTGGGTGATACGCAACATGGGATTTCAGCTTTCTGCCGAAGTCGCTTGCTTCGGCTGGGTCAGGCGCAATCCGGTCTTCTTGAGGATGGCGCTGGAGTAAAGAATGTCGTGCGCATGGCAGGCAGCGCCCAGGAGTGTACGAATCTGCCGGGCCTGGGCCTCGACTTCCTCCCGGCTGCGTCCGTGCAGCATGGCAAACAGGTTGTAGCGCCAGATACCAGGCGCGCGCGGACGGCGGTAGCAGTGGCTGACTCCGGACAGCGCGCCGATCCGGGCACCGAGGACATCAACCTGGGAATCTTCCACATCCCAGACGCTCATGCCGTTAGCGGTGAAGCCGAGGCGGTAGTGATTCGGCACGGCCCCGATGCGCCGGATCAGGCCTTCTTCCAGCATGCTCCCAAGGCGTTCGCGCACCTGTGTGCTCGTCACCCCTAACTGGGCGGCGATAACGGCGTAGGGTTCGGAAACCAGGGGAAGGCCGGCCTGGGTGGCGTCAATCAAGCGGCGATCAAATTCGGATAGCAATTGACGTGATGTTTCACCTGTAGGAGCGGGCCATGCCCGCGATGCGGGTTCGCGGGCATGGCCCGCTCCTACAGAACCCATCAATGGCAAGCGCAATTCGACGAAAAATTCCCGCTCCTTGGGGACGGCATACACCTTCAGCCCGGTCAGGGACTCGATACGTGCGATGGCGGCTGCGGCCATATCGGGTGATTCTGCCCCGATGACGAACCACATATTGAGTGTGTGTTCACGCCGGTAATTGTGGGCCACTTCGGCCAGGCTGTTCACCTGTTCGGCAACGGCCTGGAAGCGGTTTTCAGGCACGGCCATGGCAGCCAATACAAACTGCCCCCCGGCGCGCTCGATCTGGAACAGCGGGCCAAAACGGGTCAGATAACCCTTGGCAAGCAAGCGCTCCAGGGCGTTGATGACAGCTGTTTCGCTCAGGCCCAGCGCCTTCCCGACTTCGGCATACGGGCGCTCCGACAGCGGGAAGCCGCCGTGCAGGTAGTCAATCAAACGTATATCTTCTGGTGACAACATCGGGCTTTTTACTGTATGGTGCTTTCACGGAAGCGGCGGGCGCCGGTTTGTTTGAAGCGGCGGCGTGAGAACAGCACCGCATGGGGCACATCGCTCAGATTGCAGCGTGGAATCAAGCCGTTGATCACCGTCTGCACCGCCAGGCGGTCACAACCATGCACCATACAGTACAGGTTGTAGGGCCAGCCGTGGGCGCGTTCACGCCGATAGGCCAATGTCACACCATCCTGGCGCGCCAGCAGGGCGCCGCAGGCGTCCACGTACTCGTCCGGCACATTGAAAACGGTCATGGCGTTGGCGTCAAAACCGAATTCATGGTGGCGCACGATGGCTCCCCAACGGCGCAGGGTGCCGGTTTCCAGCCAGAGCTTGAGCGTGGCCAGCACGGCGTCAGGCGTTGTGCGCAAGGCCTTGGCCCAGTTGTCAAATGGCCGCTCCTCCAATGGCAGTCCCGCTTCGACCAGTGCCGCCAGGGGAATATCCAGAGCGGAAACCGGGGGGGCAGCTTCGTTTTTTAATCGTAGTGGCATTCCTGCGGTGGCGTGGCGCAGGTCGAAGCCCAGGTCAATGTGGTACGGGTGCAGCATGCGCAGGCGCAAAGCGGGCAAACCGCTGGATTGTTCCAGCGTGCACAGGGCGGACTCCAGCGCCTTGTCGTCACGTGCCGTCATGACAAACCAGAGGTTGTAGTGGTGTTCGCGCTCGTAGTTGTGGTTGACACCGGGATGGGAGGACACAATCTCTGCCACCAGGTCCAGGCGTTCAATGGGAACCGCCATCGCCGCCAGCAAGGAGGCGCCACCGGCCTGGGAGGAAAAAACGCCGCCGATGCGGCTCAATAACCCACGGTGTTGCAAGTCGGACAAGCTCTCCAGCACACGGCTCGTTGTCCAGCCCAGGCCCAAGGATTGGGCTACCACGGCGAAGGGTTCGCGGACCAGCGGGAAGTCACGCTGCCAGGGGTTGAGCAGCGCCAGCGCATCGTCGATGCAGGGCAGGGGAGGCGGAGGGAGCGACACCATCAAAACCCGATGCGCGCTGCACGCGCGGTGAAAAATATGCCACTGGGCGCCTCCATCGGCAGTGTCGCCAGGGTCTTCAGGGATAGGGTATCGACCACGGTGACACGGTTGTCATCGCGTGCGCTGATCCAGACGGCTTCGCCACGTGGTGTGAACTCCATGTGCAGCACGGCCTTGCCTGGGCTCAGGGTGGCAATGATGCGCTGGCTTGGCGTGTCGATGACCTGAACCCGGTCGTAGTCGGGCACGGCAAAATTAACCCAGACTTGGCGTCCGTCAGGGCGGGCAATGACAAATACCGGCTGACCGGCCACGGGGATGCGCCCCACTTCCTGCCAGGTTTCGGTATCCACGACCAGAACCTCGTGCCGCCCGATGGCTGGCAGGTAAGCACGCCTGCCCGCCACAGCCCAGCCACGCAGGTGCGGCATTTTGTAAACCGGCAAGGGCTGCTGCCCACGGCCATAACCGTTCAGGATGCGGCGTGCCCGTGGTACATCTTCCCAAAGGTCCACCAATGTCAGGCCATCTTCACCGAAAAGTCCCGCGATGTAATACCGCCCATCGGGGGTGACCAGGGCGTCATAGGGTTGCTTGCCGATGTTTTCCAGGCGGGTAATCCGGGGATACTGGGGATCGGATAGGTCGGCGATCCAGATCGCATCCGCATCGAAGAGGCTGTAGGCAAAGCGCTGCCCCGGCAGGTCAACCAGTCCGACCACACGCGACAATTTTCCTGGTGCGTACTCGGCGGGAATATCCGCTATGAGTTCCAGCGTCTGGGCGTTGAAAATCTTGACGCCGCCGGGCGTGTAATTTTGTGCCGCCACATAACGGCCATCGGCGCTGACTGCTCCGCCAATCGAATTGCCCGCCTGCATGATGCGCTGCACCAGCCGGCGCTGCAACAGGTCCACTTTGGACAGTGCACCATCGCGCCCGAACACATAGGCAAAGCGGCCATCGCGGGAAAACACCACGGAAGCATGCGACAAGTCGCCCAGCCCCCGAACCTCGGCCAGCAATTCCCGGCGTGAAGTGTTGACGATGGCCAGTGTGCCGCTGGCGCGCCCGATAACAACGCCCAGATCACCACTGCCTTCTGGAGAACCTCTTAGATCAGCACAAGCGACCAATGCCCAGGGCATCGCTGCCGCCACGATCAACTTTCTTCTTGTGATGGATGGATAGAGTTTTTCGCTCATGGTGTGGTTGTTGGTGTTTCTGCAGGGAATCCTGCAACCAGTTGTTGTGCGATCCAGAGCGCTTCTGATTCGTTCAGCATCGCTTTCCAGGGTGGCATCGGTGTGCCGGGGCGTCCGTGGTAAATCGTGGCCGCCAATGATTCTATGGGTTTGTCCAGGAGCGCTGCCGGTGTCAAAGCCGGTCCCAGGCCGCCGGTCAGACGCATACCATGGCACGAACCACAATCCTGTCGCACCATGCGGACCAGGGCACGTTCCCGCGCGACCTCCATGTTCATAGCCCCGCTTGGCTGGGACAAGACCTGCGTGCAAAGGCACCCCAGCACCGCTGCCTGGAGCCCGCGCAAGCAACGAACCGGCCATTCTCGTAATTCTCGTAAATTAGCCATAAGGAATGAATATTTTAGGGGGCGAACATCGCCGGTGTGTGCTTGGTGCAAAATATTGCCATGCTGTCCACCCGTCTTTCCGAGATTCTTGCATCTCTGCCGCCTCTGCCACATGCCAACAATGCCCAGTCCCCCGCACCCGTGGTGCTGGTAGGCGCTGGCCCCGGAGACCCGGATTTGCTGACCGTCAAGGCTCTGCGGGCCTTGCAAACTGCCAGCCTCGTTCTCTACGACAACCTGGTCAGCGATGCGATATTGGCTTTCGCACCGGCTGGTGCCCAACGCATTTATGTCGGCAAGGAGTCCTCACGCCACTCGCTGCCACAGGCTGAAATCTGTACCTTGATGGTCCACCTGGCGCGTGCCGGGCGTCCCGTTCTACGGCTCAAGGGCGGGGATGGGTACATTTTTGGACGCGGGGGAGAAGAGGCGCAGGCTTTGGCGGAGGCCGGGGTTCCCTTTACGGTGATTCCGGGACTGACTGCGGCACAGGGTGCCGCAGCCTCCGTTGGCATACCCTTGACGCACCGTGACTACGCACGCGCACTGGTGTTTGTCACGGGCCACTTGCAAGACAACAAAAAAGTGGACCTGGATTGGGCCATGCTGGCGCGGCCAGACCAGACGCTTGTGGTCTATATGGGGCTGGGAACCTTGCCTGTCATCTGCGAGCAGCTGCTTGCGCATGGCCTGCCTGCCAGCACACCCGCAGCGTTGATCGAACGCGCAACCTTACCGGACGAACGTTGTGTGACCGGGAACGTGGCCGATTTGCCGGCGCTATGTGCCAGCGCCGGTCTCAAACCACCAACCCTGGTCATCATTGGCGAAGTCGTTAGCCTGCGGGCCGTGCTGGCGCAAACACTACCGCTTCCCTGAGCACGACCCCCATCGAAATCGGGCTGATTTTTGTGTAAAAAGATTCATGTTTTATGGATGTTTAATGTATCATAATGCACAATTTTGGCGCATCCCTCGCATCTATCCCGTAAGAAAAAGGAGCTTTCCGATGAGTACCCCGGTCCTGAAAACGATGTCGGCCCTGGTTTTATCCACTTTGGCCTTCAGTGGATTTGCCCAAACCAAAAGCGTGACAGCCGCAGAAGCGAACTACCAGGCAGGTGGTTCCACGCTGGCGAACGAGCCCATGCACCAGTCCAGCAACCCCAAAGCGCCACCCATGACGCAGGCCGAGTTTGACCTCGCACGCAAGATTTACTTTGAACGCTGCGCGGGCTGCCACGGGGTGCTGCGCAAGGGCGCCACCGGCAAGCCGCTGACACCCGAGGTCACTTTGGCCAAGGGCACCGACTACCTGAAGGTATTCATCGCCTACGGTTCGCCCGCAGGCATGCCCAATTGGCAAACCAGCGGCGACTTTGACGAAAAGACCGTTGACATGATGGCCCGCTACATCCAGCAAGACCCTCCGCAGCCACCCGAGTGGGGCATGGAGCAGATGAAGCAAACCTGGAAGCTCATCGTCCCGCCGGAAAAGCGGCCAACGAAGAAGATGAACAATTACAACATCAGCAACATCTTCTCGACCACGCTACGGGATACCGGCGAGGTGGCGCTCATTGATGGGGATACCAAACAGATCATCAATATCGTCAAGACGGGCTATGCGGTGCATATCTCGCGCCTGTCGGCTTCGGGGCACTGGTTCAGTTGGGTGGGAAGGGTTTATGCGGCCATTGGGATCATGAAAAGTTCGTTCCAAGTAAGTTTCTTATCGAGGATTCCCAAGGCAACTGCGGGCACTTTTTTGGTAGTGAAATGAGGTCGCATGAAGTTG
>JAYRRD010000203.1:0-9021 GCA_041910275.1 Rhodoferax sp. | reverse complement strand
TCGGTGCCATCAAAGACGCGTTGATCGGCAAACCGTTCATACCCGCAGCGACCTAGCCTGCGTACCCTACCGGGGATCTCCGCCCACGTGAACTGCTCTCACTGTCCGTTGAAGAGCGGACAGAAACCTGAGTAGTTACGTCATTTTTTCTGTCCTGTCCGCTGTCCGTTTCTGCTCACGGGGTTTTCTCTCAAACCAATTTTTCACGACGTTTGCGCCGATTCAAGATGCAAACCGTGAAAGGAAGAGATTTTCCGAATGCCCATGTGCAACGTTCCAGCGACCACCGCTGGGCCGCGCTGCAAGCCCCATGCACACAAAAACGCTATCCATTCAATAGCTGTCCCCGCTCGTCCCACAAGCTCTACAGCCATATTTGGCATCAGCCGATGCGCCTACCAGAGCCATTGTGCCTATTCCCGCCGTTTTGCTGCAAGCCCCGCGCGCACAAACGCTATCTATTCAATAGCTTCCCCCGCACGTTTCATAAGGGTTGCAGCCATATTTGGCATAAACCGCTATCCATTCAATAGCTGTACCCGCTCGTCCCACAAGCTCTACAGCCAGAATTGGCATCAACCGATCACCTATCACTTCCACCGCCGTTGCCACCGCCGCCGCCAGCCACTGATCGCTGACAAGCCGCTTCGATAACCAGACCGAGGACAAGCAGCGTGCAAACAAAAAAATCCTGACACGCCCCTGACCGGACCAAAACTGATGTTAAATCGCCGCACAAAAATCTACCAACAATAGAGGAGAACAACACGTGGTGCATCTACTGCATGGGCTCTTGCGCGGGTTTGTCTTTGCGATCCTGTTCCTGTTGTCAGGGTTCCTTATTCCTTGCCAACTTGTCAACGCCCAGGCGGCGTATTCTCCCGATATTCCCAAGGGCCTTGCATTGTCGATTTCGATCAGCGGCGGGCCTCAACTACCATGAACAAGTCATCCGTGAGGCAAATATGTATTGGTGTCTGCGTGGCATTATTCATTATATTTGTCGTATTCGATGTGATGACAGGACATCATTGTGACCTCCGAAGTTGTAAATGGTCGGAAATAATGATGGTTGTGGCACAAAAGCAATTAGAAATAGAGCGCAACTTGACAAATGGCACGCCAATGCGAATGAGTTCATCAGCAATATCTTCCAGATACCTTTCGTCAAGTTACTCTTTGATAAATGGGGTTATTGTAATTGAGAGTGTGGATGATGATCTTCTCGTGATTTTTGAGCCCTTGAGAATTGGTCCGAATATTGAGTGGAAATGTGTTGGGCGGCCAAATAAATTGTTTGATAAAAATTATCCGTTTGGAATTGCGGATTGTGGTCGTCGGTTTAGAGATGTCCTCGTGAGTGGTGGTTATCTAAATGATCTTCAAAAATAGAGAGGCGATTACCCGCGCAGGACCTGTCCGCTGTCCGTTTCTGCTCACGGGGGCTTCTCTCAAGCCAATTTTTCACGATATTCGCGCCGCTTGACGACGCAAGCCGTGAGAAGAAGAGATTTTCTTAATGACATCGGATAAAAAGTGAAATCAAGACGGGAAGTTGTAAAACTAATAGAACGCCTTGGCTTTGAGAAAATCACGCCATCGCGGTTTTGGGTGCAAGTAAATGACATCTATCATTTGATAGAGTTAAGGGGAGATCGCCGCCTTGGCGGGCTCATGGTTGGTTTGGCGATATGGCATCCTCTCTTCGAAGATTCTTTGACTGAGGGCAAGCCTTCCGGCCTATACTCACCAGTGGTTGCATACGCTGCGCCAAATGGTGCGTTCGACAACTGGACCTGGGACGACGCAAGTATTGATCTCATCCAGATCGAGCGTGTTATTCGTGGCTTCTTTTCTGGATTCTTGTCTTCAAAGGACATCGTTCGTGCTTTGGAGGGGATTTATGTCTGGCCAGCATACGTTCCATCGGTTGAGAAAATGGCATCAGGGGGTCTGGAGTCTTATGAGTTGACTAAAGCCCGGCCAGCATATGAAGTAATAGGCAGAGGTGCCGACAATTTATCCATTGAGGTTTCGATATCCGGGCAGATTTTTAAATATATGACTTCGCTCGGATTCAAATGTGACAGAAAAAACAGGCTTCTTTATATGCGTCAGAGAGGTAATATACATGATTGTGTGCAAATTCGATTTGACATATATAGGACGCTTGCTTCGATAGATGTGTTTCAATGGACACCTGATCTGTGGCGTGCGGACAAGAGATTGCGCGGAACCTATCATCCATTTAATGGTTTTGAGGTGGAGTTCGATGGTCGACCAATTCTGTTCTCAACGGCAAACCTTCAAGTCATAGGAGATGTGGATATAGGTCAAGGGTTATCTGTTATTGATTCCCGTGTATCCGACGTCACGGATATCTTTACATATATAAACTCAATCAGGCCTGAACATTCGACGGTTGCTGCGCAATTGCGGGCATTCGCGAGCAGGAAAGTAAATGAATCGTGAGGTGCACCAGGATCGGTGCCGCGATTATCTGGAAAAAGGACAAAATCAAAGAATGCCAGGATGCGCGCCAGGCTTGGGATGACCACTTCTGGCCGGGACGGCATGCCGTCGCGATTAGTCAGATTCGAAGCTTTATTGAAAATAAAATCGAGCGGGAAATTGTTCGGTGGTGCACGGTCACGAGATAGTCACCGCAACAACAGCGCAAGGAGATGTAGTATGAAGCATCAGGTTCCGTCCGAGCTTGATTGGGGAGACTGGCAGGCCGACTTGGATCAACAGTATGCCCATGACCTTTATGCCGGGCGAAGTAATGACGAACTACTCGACCACTTTTGCAGCGGCCCGATAGAGGCGTCAGACGAACTCTTGTTCATGCCGAAAATTCCATTTCAATACTACGTGTTGGGTTTTCGGGATTCGGTGCTCGCGCGCGCGCACATCGATATCACGGACTTGGCCTCAGCCGCAGCGTGCTTTTTAAAACTGCTGGAAGCCAGATATTCAGAGGCTGCGGAAGACTTCGTCGGTCTCACGACCGAACTCTTGCCGGCGGCCGAATTCATTGCGGCCCATCAAAAAAGCTTTGGCGCTGACGTGGACATTTATGGTGATTTCGCCGCACAGGTAGGGCGCATCCGGGGTCATCTAAAAGACATCGCTTGAATGATCGCGGACATCAGTACCAAGTCTCGCATTGCAACATTTGCCGGCACCGGCGGTGATTCGCGCTGCCCAGTTCTTTCGGGGTAAACTCCCTCGGCCCAAACTCGCCGGAGTGTTTGGCAACGTTGCACCTGAGTAGTCACCACAAATCAAGGCCAATGCTATGCCACGCTCCCCGATTCCCGTACGAGAAGTGCTTGAGTACCTCAAACTTGAGGATGCCGAAGGTTTGGTTCATGGGAGCGTCAAGTACGTTGGCTGCGTTGCCACCCGGAACAACACGAAGCACTACTGGAGCTACCCCCTCAACGGTCAGCTGGCGTGGGCCGTTCTGGACAACAACCACCTTGGCGATGCGCAGCGGGTTCCTGCTGAAATTCGGGCCAGGACGGCTCCTCTGGAGGATCACCGCACCGAACGCCCGTTGCCGCTCCCGAAAAATGCGTGGGTCGGGGAGAACCGTCCGTATGGCACGCTGCCGAAGTGGGTTCCTGCGAATCGCATACGTATGTGCGATCTTGGCTATGTCGCAGCTTTCATGTTCAACTTCGACCAGGCGGCAAAAATTTTTGGTGCCAGGCCTTCGACCGATAAGTACGGTGGAGGCGCCGGTCCTGCGCGTTTCTTTTTCCTGGAACTGGCGCGAAGCCGGCTTGCAAGCCTGGACAGTCAAGACCGCCACCCCGGCCTAATCAGGCTGTACTTGCCCGAAAGGAATGGGGTCGTGTACTGGGACGACTACGACCAGGTAATGGAACCGCTAGGCGTGCCCTTGGATGAAGCCTTCAGGCAGGGTGGGATGAATTTCAAGCACCGGAAGCCGACACCGGAAGCACTGGAGCGCACACGCAACCACTATCAACGGATGCGGCTTTTCTAGCACTTATTCAGCCTGCAAGGCTTATGGAACGTGCGGGAACAGATATCAAAATTGTAGTAATGTAGCAGTGCTTACCGACTGCGCCCCGCCTTGTAATTTCTGGCCACACTTTTATGCGCACCTCCCACTGCGCCTGCTTTGGCCAGGCGGGCCAGGGCGGCTCCGGCGTGGGCGTGGGTGATGGCCAGGCCCAGTGCGTCGGCGGCGTCGGTGCTGGGCAGACCCGGCAGGGACAGCAGCCGCTGCACCATGGCCTGAATCTGGGTTTTGGCCGCGCGCCCGTAGCCGACCACGGCCTGCTTCATCTGCAAGGCGGTGTATTCGGCCACCTCCAGGTTCTGGTGTACCAGCGCGGTGAGGCAGGCGCCGCGTGCCTGGCCCAGCAGCAGCGTGGACTGCGGGTTGACATTGACAAACACGATTTCGACCGAGGCACAGTCGGGCTGGTAGCGTTGCACCACCTCCTCTACGCCTTCAAACAAGACCTTGAGGCGTGCTGGCAGCGCGCCCGCGTCCAGGTGCTGGGTGCTGATGGTGCCGCTGGCAACATAGCGCAAATCGGAGCCCTGCGCCTCGATCACACCAAAACCGGTGGTGCGCAGGCCGGGGTCTATGCCCAGAATACGCATGCTATACGGTTACTATAGGAATAATAGCTGTCCCCGCTCGTCCCATGGGCTATGCAGCGTTATTCGCCCAGATACGCCGCACGCACCCTGGGGTCGTGCAGCATCTGCGTAGCGTCGCCTGACATGGTGATGAGGCCCGATTCCATGACATAGGCCCGGTTGGCTAGGCTCAGGGCGCGGCTGGCGTTTTGTTCCACCAGCAAGATGGTGACGCCTTGCGCGTGCACGTCGCGCACGACCTCGAAAATCTTGTCCACCATGAGGGGGGACAGTCCCATGGATGGCTCGTCAAGCAAGAGCACCTTGGGGCGGCTCATGAGCGCGCGGCCCATGGCCAGCATCTGTTGCTCACCGCCGGAGAGAGTTCCGGCCAGCTGGTCGCGGCGTTCCTGCAAGCGGGGGAAGATGCTGAACACCTTGTCGAGGTCGGCGGCGATTCCGGCCTTGTCGCGGCGGATGTAGGCGCCCATTTGCAGGTTTTCCAGAATCGTCATGCGCGTGAAGATGCCGCGTCCCTCCGGCACCATCGCCAGGCCTTGGCGTACCAAGTCCCAGGGGCCTTGGTCGTGGATGCTTTGGCCCAGGAGTTCAATGGCGCCATCGTTCATGGGCAGCGAGCCGGTGATGGCCTTCATGGTGCTGGTCTTGCCTGCGCCGTTGGAGCCGATCAGCGAGACCAGTTCGCCTGCGCGTACCTCAAAATCGACGCCCTTGACCGCCTGGATGCCGCCATAGGACACTTTCAGGCCCGTCACCTTGAGCAAAGTTGTAGCGCTCATGGTGCATCCCCCGTGGGCGCAGGCGTTGCCTGCTGGGCTCCGGTTCCCAGATAGGCTTCGATGACCTTGGCGTCTTTTTGCACGTGTGCGGGCGTGCCTTCGGCGATCTGTTTGCCGTAGTCCAGCACGGTGACGCGGTCACACAGGCCCATGACGAGCTTGACGTCGTGTTCGATCAGCAAAATGGTGCGGTTGTCGTTGCGGATGCGGTCAATCAGCGCGCGCAGCTGGACTTTTTCGGTGGCGTTCATGCCGGCGGCGGGTTCATCGAGCGCAATCAACTGCGGGTCGGTCGCCAGGGCGCGGGCGATTTCCAGGCGGCGCTGGTCGCCATAGCTCAGGGTGCGCGCCTTGTAGTCAGCATATTTGGCGATGCCTACGTACTCCAGCAGTTCATGGGCGCGCTGCGTGATAGCGGCTTCCTCGGCCTTGAAGCGTGCGGTCTGGAAAATCGCGCCCAGCAGCCCGGATTGGCTACGGACATGGCGCCCGACCATCACGTTTTCCAGTGCCGTCATTTCAATGAACAGGCGGATATTCTGAAAGGTGCGGGCGATACCGGCACGGGCCACGGTATGTACGGCAGTTGGCCGATAGGGCTTGCCCGCAAGCTCGAATGTGCCGCTGTCGGGGGTGTACAGCCCGGTGATGACGTTGAAAAAGGTGGTTTTCCCGGCACCGTTGGGGCCAATGAGGCCATAGACCTGGCCACGCTGGATCTGGATGCCGACATCGCTGAGGGCCTGCAAGCCACCAAAGCGCTTGGAAACGCCAGAAACGTTCAGTACGACATCGCTCATGATGTCAGCGCCTTGCCGTGTTCGGGCGATGGCCAGATGCCGCGTGGGCGCAGTAGCATGACGCCGATCATCGCCAGGGCAATCAGCAGCTGGCGCAGGATGGCCGCATCAATCCGCCCCCCGCTCATCTCTTGCAAAGGACTGGCCACGTAACGCAGCACCTCGGGCAGGGCCGACAGCAGCACAGCGCCCAGAATGACACCGGGCAGGTGGCCAACGCCCCCCAGAACCACCATGGCAACAATCATCACCGACTCCATCAGGCTGAAGGATTCGGGCGAGATGAAGCCCTGGAAAGCGGCAAACAGTGTGCCCGAGACGCCGCCAAAGGTGGCGCCCATGCCAAAGGCCAGCAGTTTGAGGTTGCGCGTGTTGATGCCCATGGCCTTGGCAGCGATTTCATCCTCGCGGATCGCCATCCAGGCGCGGCCCACGCGCGAATGCTCCAGCCGGTGGCACACCAGTATGCTAAAGAGAACCAGCGCCAGAAACAGGTAGTAGTACAGGCTCACCGACATCAGGTTGAAGTTGCCAATCGACAAGGTACGCCCCAGGTCCTGGCCAAAGAGGTGCAGCGAATCAATCTGGCTGATGCCCTTGGGGCCATTGGTGATGTTGAACGGGTGGTCCAGATTGTTCAGGAAAACACGGATGATTTCGCCAAAACCCAGGGTGACGATGGCCAGATAATCGCCACGCAAACGCAGGGTAGGGGCACCGAGCACAATCCCGAAAAAACCCGCGAGTGCCGCCGACAAGGGCAGGACCAGCCACAGCGGCGTGTGCAAGCCGTGGTCAAAGGTACTGGCAATCAGCGGGAAGGTGTTGCTCAGGTGCGGCGAGGACATCAGGCCGAACATGTAGGCACCAATGGCAAAGAATGCCACATAACCCAGGTCCAGCAGACCCGCATAGCCGACCACGATATTCAGGCCCAGGGCCAGCAGCACGTAGAGCAAGGCCATGTCGGCAATGCGTACCCAGGCGTTGCCAAAGCTCTGCAACACCAGGGGCAGGACGAGCAAGCCGATGGCTGCCAGCAGGATCAGCAGTAACTTTGATTTTTTCATGCGCGGTCCGCCACACGTTCGCCCAGCAAGCCCGAAGGCCGCAGGGTCAGGACAAAAATCAGGACGATGAAGGCAAAGATGTCGGAATAATGGCTGCCCAGCACACCGCCGGTCAGCGCGCCGATATAGCCCGCGCCGATGGATTCGATCAGCCCCAGCAAAATGGCGCCAATCACCGCTCCGGCCAGGTTGCCGATGCCACCGAACACGGCTGCTGTGAAGGCTTTAAGCCCCGGAAGAAAACCCATGGCGTGCTGTGCCGTGCCGTAATTGGATGCATACATCACGCCCGCAATCGCCGCCAGCACGGCGCCAATGATGAAAGTGGCCGAAATCACCAGATCGGGCTTGACCCCCATGAGACCGGCCACGCGCGGGTTTTCTGCCGTGGCGCGCATGGCCCGGCCCAGCCGGGTGTAGTTCACCAGCCACATCAGCACGGCCAGGGAGGCTGCCGTCACGCCCAGAATCATGATTTGCGTGGGCGTGATCAAAGCTCCCGCCAGCTCGATGGGCGCCGAGGGCAGCAGGGTGGGATAAGCCTTGTAATTGGGCTTCCAGATGATCATGGCCAGCGTTTGCAGCAGGATGGACATGCCGATGGCCGTGATCAGCGGCGCCAGCTTGGGGCTGTTGCGCAAGGGACGGTAGGCCACTTTTTCGATCAGGAAATTCAGTGCCGCAGCCACCGTACACGCCACGACCAGGGCGATGACCAGCACCACATAACCGGGAAGGCCCGGCGCCGCATCGCGCACCAGAACGATGGTGGTCCAACTGGTCAAGGCGCCTACCATCATGACTTCGCCGTGGGCAAAATTGATCAGGTTGATGATGCCGTAGACCATGGTGTAGCCCAGTGCGATCAAGGCATACATGCTGCCCAGCACCAGCCCGTTGATGATCTGCTGTAACAAAATTTCCATCAAAAACCTCCGGGCTGTACGGTGAATACTTGATACTTGATCAGCTGGCGGTGGTACCCAGCATCTGTTGCAGCTCGCCTTTTTCGTACATCTCCAGCATGATGTCCGAGCCGCCGATGAATTCTCCCTTGATGTAGAGCTGCGGGATGGTGGGCCAGTGGCTGTAGTCCTTGATCCCGGCACGGATGGCTTCGTCTTCCAGCACGTTCACGGTCTTGATATCCTTGGGGTCCACGCCACAGGCTTTGAGAATCTGCACCGCCCGCCCGGAAAAACCACACTGCGGAAAACTGGCGTTGCCCTTCATGAACAGCAAAATGTCGTTGCCCTTGACCAGTTCATCAATGCGTTGTTGTGTATCGCTCATTGTGAAAACTCCATAAAAAGGAGCGCATTATCTCCCGGCAAAGACCCGGCGGATGCCCGGTAGGGGAATAGGTATAGACTAGGTGCAAAGAAAGTCGATCCCGGATTTTCAGATAAATCGGAGTATCCATGACAGACGATATGGAAAGCAGGATTTATTCCAGGCTGACCGTTCTTGATAACGAGATCGCGAGCCTGCGCAATAGTTACCTGTCGATCAACAAGCGCTACACAGATGCGTTGTCAAACATGAAGGCGCTCACCGCCAGCGCGCTGGAAGCGGCCATGCGTGCTGCCAGGTCTGCGGAACAGGCCGCGCTGGCTTGCGAGAACGCGACCAAAGCTGCTATTTCTTCGGCCACCCGTAGCGTCATCGAAGCTGCCGAGGCGGCGGCCGATGCTGCGTGGCAGGCAGCCCTGGCTGCCTCGGAGT
>JAYRRD010000202.1:0-7449 GCA_041910275.1 Rhodoferax sp. | reverse complement strand
TCGGTGCCATCAAAGACGCGTTGATCGGCAAACCGTTCATACCCGCAGCGACCTAGCCTGCGTACCCTACCGGGGATCTCCGCCCACGTGAACTGCTCTCACTGTCCGTTGAAGAGCGGACAGAAACCTGAGTAGTTACCAAAGTTCAAGGAAAAGGCCCGTGTCTTCCTCAAGGCGCATGCGTCGCACATCTCCTTGCAACGCCTGCGCCGCAACCAGGCCCTGACCCCGACCGATCTGGTCGAGATGGAAAAAATGCTGGTGCAAGCCGGCGGTTCACCGGAACTGATCATTGAGGCCAGGGAAAAGAGCCACGGGCTGGGTATTTTTATCCGCTCGCTGGTTGGTATGGACCGCGAAGCCGTCATGCAGGCCTTCAGCGCATTCATCAGTGGCACCACGGCCACGCCGAACCAGATCGAGTTCATCCATCTTATCGTGCAGGAACTGACGCAAAACGGGTTTATGGAGCCGGAGCGGCTGTGGCAGCAACCTTACACCAATCTGCATTCCGAAGGGCCGCTGGGAATTTTTCCGCAAGCCAAGGTGCTGGAAATCGTCGGGATTTTGAACATGGTGCGGGAACGTGCAGCCGCCTGAGAGCCGTGCCCAGGCTGTGCGGGATCAAAGGGAAAATTCCGCTGCGCGCACGCAGTTGCGTCCCTCGTGCTTGGCCAGATAGAGCGCCTTGTCGGCAGCGGAAAGAATGTCTTGCAGCTGCATGGTGGCGTCGGGTATGACCGAGATCACGCCGAAGCTGGCGGTAAAGCTCAATATGCCGCCGTCAACGTTGACCTGCAGGCGCTCGATAGCCACACGGAAGTCCTCGGCCAAAGTCATGGCATGGGGTTGGTCCACACCTACCAGCACCACGACAAATTCCTCGCCCCCGTAGCGCGCCAGAATATCGCCGGGGCGCTGAATCCGGGGGCGCAACAGATCGGCCAGTGCACGCAAGCAGGCGTCGCCCGCCAGGTGGCCGCAGGTGTCGTTGATACGCTTGAAGTGGTCAATATCGAACAGGATGATGGTCAGCGCGGTCTTCATGCGCTTGGCCCGGCTCAGTTCGGCCATCACCGCTGTATTGAAGTAGGCCCGGTTGCGAATCTGGGTCAGGCCATCGGTCGTGGAGAGCAATTGCAGACGTTCATTGGCTTCCTTGAGCTGTTCCAGGGTTGCGTTCAAATCGGTGGTACGGGACTGGACCCGTTGTTCAAGTTCGCGGTTGGTGTCGGACGTGACCTTGAAGAGTGCTTGCTGAATGGCGCGCGCCTTGCGTTCGCTGGCCAGGGCCACGGCCTGGGCATTGAGTTTGAGCATGCGGTCGTTGTTGATGCGATCCGCCAGGGTCAAGGACAGCAACAACACCAGCAGCACGATGCCAATCTCTGAGGCATTTTCAGTCCAGATGTTCAGCGGAATCCAGCCATGTTTGTTGGCATTCAGGACGGCTAACGCAATCAGGATGGCCGTCCAGGCCATGCAATAAAAACGGGCAAACTGCGCGCCGCTCCACCAGCGCCAGTAACCCAGCACGAGGGTGACTGCGATGACTGGAAAGGCAATGCCCGCACCCAGGCGCACGGTCAGGCTATAGGGCAGGAAAAATGTCAGCAACAGCAAGCCAGCGCTTAACAGGATCAAGACACGCATCACGTAATATGCAGGCATGGAGAACGTGCTCAAGCGCAGAAAACTGTTGCAAAACAAGGCGCTGAAGAGGCCGGTGCTGGCCATGAAGGTCGAGATGGCAAAACTGTTCCAGTACACCGCGTTGGGCCAGACGTAGGCAAACATGTAACCGGTAAGCGACAGGTGAAAGCACATGTAATTGGCAACAAAGCCGACGTAGTACAGGTAATTGATGTCGCGGGTGGCAAACAGCAAAAACAGGTTGTAGGCAATCATGATCAGCAAGATTCCGATCACGGCGCCCTGGGCCAGGCTTTCGTCGCTGCTGGCAGCATAAAACTGCTCGGGATCCCATATCCTCAGCGGCGCTTCGATGGTTCCATTGGACCTCAGTCGCATGTAGATGGCATTGGGGCCGGGCGCCAGATGGACGGGTATCACAAAATTCCGATGCCGGATGGGGCGTTGCGCAAAGGGTTGTTGATTGCCCAGGCTGTAGTGTTTCACCAACATGCCGTCCTTGTAGTGATACAGCTTCACGTCGTTGATGAAAGGAACCGCCAGTTCAATGAAACGGGAAAGAGGGTGCTTTTCCAGGTTCACGATCTGAAAGCGGAACCAATATGCGTCGTCGGTGAACCCGAAATTGGGTGATCTGCGTGTGATGGTCTGCCATTCCTGGTCAATCGGGGGGGCATTTTCCTCCCCCATGGTTCTGAATGTATCCACCAGAACCCCCATGCGACTGCCGACCTCGATACGACCGGAATCCGTCGTTGAAACCTCAAAAACCGGAAAACTGGCATCACCATGGACTACAGCGGCGGCTGGTTTGAACACCAGCAGCACCAACGCTATCAATAGGAAGAGGTTAGAGGGGAGTTTCAAATGTGCCAATGATACTGGGCGATTCAAGCATTGCTGTAGAAAATTTGCCACAGCTGCCTGCAATTATTTTTCAACCCGCCAAATCAGTCAGATCAGTCGGCAATAACCGTACGGTTGCGCCCCTGTTCCTTGGCGCGGTACAGGGCCACATCGGCGCGCGCAACCGTATCCTGCATGGATTCATTGGCCGCCAACGTGGCAATGCCCGCAGAAAAAGTGACCTGCAGCTCCGGGTGTTCCTCCCAGACGCTGATGTCCTCCAGCTTTCGGCGCAAACGCTCGACCACGTGGGCAGCTTCCGACAGGGTTGTTTCCGGCATCAGCAGGATGAACTCCTCTCCACCCCAGCGCGCCAGAATGTCCGGTCTGCGCAGTGCAAGCAGCGCATGCCGTGCAAGCAGACGCAGTACGGCGTCGCCCGCTGCGTGCCCGTGGGTGTCGTTGATACGCTTGAAATGGTCAATATCAATCATGCACACACTTGGGCGCACCTTGTCGCGCTTGGTCCGGCGTTCTTCGTACGCCATCATCTCGATGGCGTGGCGGCGGTTGGGTAGCGTGGTCAGCTCGTCCTGGCGTGCCAGGAGAGCATTCTGGTCCAGTGCTTGTTGCAGCTCCTTCTTTTGTTCCCGCAACTGCGCACGAATCGCACTCAATCGCCCGGCCATATCGGTTGCCATGACAAAAACCATCGCAGCGCTGGTGAAGTAAACAACTTCGAGCGCAATACTGATCTGGCTGACATTCAGCCAGATAGACAGCAGCGTCGCCACGGCCTGCACCAGTATCGCAAAAACACCGAGCAAGCGGCAGTTCCGGGGCGTCAGTGTGAAAGCACCAAATACCAGCACCACGGGTGTTTGCACCAGAAATACACCACGCAGCCCAGGGGTCAACACGTAGAGTATGCCCAGAACGAACACGGCAAAGGCCATCTGCTGCACCGACAGCGATGGATCGGCAAAGTCCTTGCTCCTGCCACTGCGCAAGAGGGTATAAAAAGTGCCCAGGCCGCAAACGGACACAATGAGGATAAACCACGCATGCCGGATGTCAGCCAGACCGATGGATGCACAATAAAACAATAGCAACAAAAACAGTGTGTAGGCGCTGGAGGTGATGACCCAGAAGAGCAAACAGACACGCTGGTAGCTTTCATGACCCAGCAACCAGGAAAATTTGAGAACTGGAGCTTGGTCTGACATGGTTTGTGTTGATACAGTTGACACGAATGGTCGAATGGTCGTTCAAAATGCCGAAAATGCCGTTATGCTACCGCAGAAGTGGTGCGCCTGAAGTGTCCCTCATGCGTCCCCTTGCATGCTGTTTTTGTACCCAACCGTATCATGTCCACCATGCCATCATCCATTGATCTACCATACGCAGCAAAAGAAGCACTGCGCGACCTGCTCAACTCCCTGGAGCGCGACGGGATTGTTCCCGGCATCGAAAAACTTCCCGACGGCAAGGCCTTGTGCCATTGGAATACCAAGGAATGGATGGTGTCGGCAACCATTGATGCATCAGGGCAAACCATCCATATGGTTGCGAGCAAGGCCTAAGGCATTAAGGAATAAGCACCACAACGATGCACACCAGCGCCCTCGTGCTCTTTTCCGGTGGCCAGGATTCCACCACCTGCTTGGCCTACGCGCTTGAGCGCTATGCGCGCGTCGAAACCATTGCCTTTGATTACCGCCAACGCCACCATGTCGAACTGGATGCGCGGCGCGTGGTCTTGCAGGAAATTCGCACGCAGTTTCCGTATTGGGGCGAGAGGTTGGCCCAAGACCATGTGCTGGATCTGGCGGTTCTGGGCGCCGTCAGTGAAACGTCCCTGACGCGGGATACCGCGTTCAAGATGGAAGCCAGTGGCCTGCCCAATACCTTTGTCCCAGGACGTAATTTGTTGTTTTTAACCTTGGCTGCAGCGGTGGCCTATCGGCGCGACTTGCCGGTCATTGTCGCCGGCGTATGCGAAACCGATTATTCCGGCTATCCCGATTGTCGCGACGACACCATCAAGGCCATGCAACTGGCACTCTCCCTGGGTATGGACAAGCGCTTCCTGCTTGAAACCCCCTTGATGTGGATCGACAAGGCCGCCACCTGGGCCATGGCCCACACCCTTGGTTCACGCCGCGATGCGCTGTGCGGCGGGCAAAGACTGCTGGACCTGATTGTGGAACATACCCACACCTGCTATCTGGGTGACCGGCAGCATCGCCACCCCTGGGGGTATGGCTGCGGCGCGTGCCCGGCGTGTGAACTGCGTAAAAACGGGTTTGAGAAGTTCCAGGCGGGATTGACGAACCTGTCGTGACCACCTTTGTAACCCGGCCCCGGTATTTTTTACCGTAAAATATTCACTTCAAATGAATCTTTAAAAACCTTTAAGGGCCAACACATGAATGCAAGACAGTCGTTCGAATCCACCACCGCTGCTGACGCTGCTGACCGTGCACAGCAGACATTGGGGAGTATTGCGGTGGAGCTTCCAGGCGCTACGGCGATTTTCCGGAAATTGAAGCTGGATTTTTGTTGCCATGGCAACATCAGCCTGCGCCAGGCCGCCGAGGATAAAAATCTCGATCTGGCAGAGATACTGGAGCAATTGGCCAAACTGAAACGCCCGGAGGTGCCGACCGAAGAAATCAGTCCCAACGCCCTGATTGACCACATCCTGACGCGCTACCACGACGTGCACCGCGCGCAGCTGCCGGAGCTGATCCGCATGGCACTGCGCGTCGAGACCGTACACAAGAATACCCCGCACGTGCCAACTGGCTTGGCCGATCTGCTACAGGTCATGCAGCAAGAACTGCTGGACCACATGATGAAGGAAGAGCAGATATTGTTTCCGATGCTCAAGTCCGGCGGGAACCCGTTCGTAACCCAACCCATCAGCATGATGCGCGCCGAACACATCCACCACGGCGGCATGCTGGATCGGCTCAATGCCTTGACCAACGACGCAACACCACCCGCTGGCGCCTGCAATACCTGGCGCGCACTCTACAGCGGCATTGCCCAGCTCAACGAGGACCTGATCAAGCACATCCATCTGGAAAACAACGTGCTCTTTCCCGCATTTGAAGCGTCGGCACACGCTACACGCCCGACCGGGGGCTGCGGTGGCGGCGGCCACGGTTGCGGCTGCCAATAGCCGTACGGGTTGTCAATGTCCGTGCGCCAGGCGGCTGATAAACATGACCAATGCCATGCCCAGCAGCAGCCAGGCGACCTGGGCCACGGTTTGCGCCAGGCTCAGGCGTTTTTGCAGTTGTGGGATCAAGTCAGCCAGGGCGACGTAGATAAAGCTGCTGGAGGCGATGACCAGAAAGTAAGGCAGGTAGCCATGCAACTGGTCCACCAGCCAGTAGCCAGTCAAGCCCCCCAGCGCAGTCACTGCCCCGGCCAGCGACACCTTGACCAGCGCCATGCGCTTGCTATCGGTGCCGCTACGCAGCACCATCAGATCGCCCATATGGTGCGGTACCTCGTGTGCCAGCACCGCCAGCGCGGCAATGGCGCCCAGGCGCATATTGGCCATGAATGCCGAGGCAATCAGGATGCCATCACCAAAACAATGCACGCTGTCGCCTGCCAGCACCGCCCAGCTGCCCGACTGCGGCCCATGTTGGTGGTGGTTGTGGGCATCATGGGTATGCGTATCTGCATCCTGGTGGTGTTCGTGGCCGTGGTGCCAGAGTTCGGCCTTGTCGAGCAGAAAAAAGAACACCAGGCCCACAAGCAGGGTCAGAAATAAATCATGCGCTTCGATCTGGCTTTCGAACGCCTCCGGCAACAGATGCATGAATGCCGTAGCCATGAGCGCGCCGGCTGCCAGACTGAGCATGTGCTGGGTGTAGCGCGCCAGCAAACCAAAACCCAGGAGCGCCGCCAGCCAGACACTGCCGATACCGGCAAGCAGGGTTCCTGTCACGATTGCTATCAATAACATAAACGAAACATAGACTAAAACTTGTAACCCGTGCCAAGGAATATGGTTTGCGAGTTGGGTTTGACAGCCACACCGTCCATGGTCAGTGCCCGAAACTGGCCCTGCTGCGCCTCGGCGATGCCGTAGATCGCCGGTGTAAAGGCATACTTCGCCCCCAGGCCGACCGTGTTGCCATGGAAACTGTCATCACGCGAACCCGAAAGGCTGGTGTAGAGGGTACGGGTCGCGGAAATATAGCCGAGTTTCAGGTAAATCAGGGTCGATTCGTTCAGATGAACACCTGGCTCGATGCTGAAACCACGGGTATTTTTCAACTTCACGTTGGCCGCATTGGTTCCGTAGGACGTACTGAAACCCGCTTCCATCGCGTCTTGGTCACCCAGCACGTAATAGGCGCTGGCGGCGAGGTTGAACAGCCCGAAAGCGTGCGAAAAACCGGCTCCAGCCTGCCCCACCCATCTGGCCTTGGCGGAAAAAGTTGTCGTTCCCGGACCTACAAGGTTGGAGACATCTTCTTGTGAATTGGCAAGGTTCGAACCAAGATGTACGAAGGGTCCGTCAAAAGTACCCGCTGCCAGGCCCACCGAAGCCGCAAGACCCAAGCCAAGGCCAAGGGCCAGATTCCTGATCTGGAACGCGATGGCGTCTTTCGGTTCTTTCGCTTTTTTCATATGCAACGTGCCTTTTAATGAAAATAGCCCCGAGGATCGTGGGGCTGGCCACATTCTCCCATGAGTGGAAAAACGCAATTCATTCGCCTGTTTTTTTCAATGTTCTTGCAACCGTAAAGGCTTCATTGGCCATTTTTGCCGCCGCCACAGCAGCGAGGGTTGCCCTTTCGGTTGCGCGTGCAGCCTCAGCCGAGGCTTGCACTGCCGTTTCCTCGGCCTGAATGGCTGCTGCGGTGGCGGCTGCCGAGGCTGCGGCGGAAGCGGCTGCCGCTGACTCCGAGGCAGCCAGGGCTG
>JAYRRD010000201.1:0-13025 GCA_041910275.1 Rhodoferax sp. | reverse complement strand
ATTTCATCGAATATCCGTGGCGGAATTTTGACCCCGCCACTCTGTGGATCGTATACCCAAGGTGCCATGTTTCGAACGTTAACACACCCCAGGTTTCGGTTGATCACAAAACCTCAGATTGTGACCGCGCAAGGTATAGCTCAGGCTCGAATATCCGGTACCAAAGTCATCAAGGGACAAACGCACACCCAGCTCCTTGAGTTGCTGGATGTCGCTCAGATTGCGTTCGCTTTCGGTCATCATCAGCGATTCTGTCAGTTCCAGCTGCAAGAAATCCGAGGGCACGCCACTCTCGGCCAGCACGGTCAGTACGGTATCGACAAAATCACCACGGCGAAACTGCACCGCCGAGACGTTCACCGCAATCGGTATCCGCGTCAATCCTTCCTGCATCCAGCGCTGTTGCAGCCGACAGGCATCGACCAAAGCCCAGCGGCCTAAATCATGGATCAAACCACTTTCCTCGGCTATGGGGATGAACTTGGTCGGTGGAATCATGCCCAGGTCTGGCTGGTACCAGCGCAGCAGGGCTTCAACCGAGACAACCCGACCCGTCTGGATATCGATGATCGGTTGGACATGCAGTTCCATTTCGTGGTTTTCCAGCGCTTGCAGCAAGTGCGTTTCGGTATTGAGCCGGTCAACCGCGTTACGGTTCATTTCGGCGCTGAAGAACTGGAAGTTGTTGCGGCCATTGGACTTTGCCGAGTACATGGCAACGTCCGCATTGCGCATCAGACCCACCATATCTTCCGCGTCATCCGGGTAGATGGCAATGCCCACGCTGCAGGAGATGTGCAGGGCAACATCACAGACATGGTGCGTGCGCAAGACATGCGGAATCAGGCGCCGTTCGACCACCTGGGCTACTTCCTGCACATCCTCGACAGCGTTCAGGATCACGACAAACTCATCCCCCCCCTGGCGGCAGACCGTATCACCGGCACGCACGGACTCCACCAGACGCTGCGCCACGGATCGCAACAGGCCATCTCCCACCATGTGCCCCAGGGAATCGTTGATGTTCTTGAAACGGTCCAGGTCGATAAACAGCAGCGCGACCCGCTCCTGATGGCGTCTGGCCTGCTGTAGCGACATGCGCAGGCGTTCATCGAACAGCAATCGATTGGGCAGGCCCGTCAAGGCATCGTGGTGGGCCAGGTGGCGGATTTTTTCCTCCTGCTCCTTGCGCTCGCTGATGTCCGCGAACAGCGCAATCAGGTGGCTGATGTCGCCCTGTTCATCACGAACAGTATTGAGCACCAGCCATTGCGGCGCAATACTGCCATTTTTCTTCTTGAGAAAGTATTCTCCCTGCCACGATCCTTTTCCAGCCACGAGCTGGACGAAACTGGCCGTGTGCTCACTGCCCCCTGTTGCCTGTCTTTGCAGAAAATCCGGATTTTGTCCGATCAATTCATCCACGCGATACTCGGTGGCCCGCGCCAGCGCTGCATTGCCGAGCAGGATGGTGTTCTTTTGATCCAGCACCAGGATGCTCTCCGAGGTCGCCTCAAAGATGGTGGCCCACAGCCGCAAACGCGCCTCCAGGCGTTTGATGTCATTGATCGGGGTAAAGGTGGTGAGTACCGCATCCTGCCCCTGGTAGCGCAGCCGGTTGGCCGATAACAGTGCCCAGGCCGAGCCCTGTGCACCTTTCCAGAGCACCTCAAACTCCTGCGCCGCACCTTCGTCGGCCAGACGCTGAAAAAAGCGCGCACGTGTCCCACGATCCAGCCCGCTGCCCCACGGATCATCACGCCCTGGGTCCACCCAGGCCGTCGCCGGCGTATTGGTATGCAACAAATGGTGATCGGGAACGCTGGTCACCAGCAGCGGAATCGGAATGGCCTCCAGCAATTCCTGCTGTGCCGCACTGGCGCGCGCCTGGGCGGTCAGCTCCTGCTGGATCAGGCGCTCACGGTCCAGACGTTCCAGCATGGTATTGAAACCCGTCACCAGCTGGCCGATTTCGTCACCGCTTTCCCATTTGGCCCGCAGACTGTAATCGTTGGTCTCCTGTACACGATCCGCTACCTGTGCCAGTCTTCGCAGTGGTACCGCAATTTGCCGGGCAACCAGAAAGACCAGGAGAAAAATGGTTACCAGCAAGGACGCTGCCATTCCAAGGTGCAGCCACATGCGCTGGAACAAATGGGCAACCCTCACCTGCAACAACGCATCCAGGCTGTTCGCCGTAGCGTTCCATGCCTCCTGTGCTGCCACCAGGGTTCTGGTACGAACCGCCAGCATTTCATCAACCCCCCGTTCATTGACCTGGGACAAGGCACGCAAGGTGGTTAACAACCGCTCCTGCGTCGGATAGAGTTGTGTGGCCAAGGTTTTTGCCGCGTTACCAGCATACGCCGCGCGATAGTCCAGTTCTATACTTTCTTGTAAGGCAGCGAGCTTGCCCTGGGCAATCAGAAAGGCAGTCCTGTCACCCCTGCCCGAAACATGGCCGTAATTTCTCAACTGGTCCAGCAGCTCGGGAAAGCGCAGCACCGTCAAGGACATCGTGTAATAACTGTCAAGGTCCGGGTCAAGAATCAGGTTCGACTGGTCGCCGATGCGCGACAGCAAGATACGCCCGGCAAGAAAAGCCTGTTGGCTGGCTGCCTTTCTATCGTGGCTTGTGGCGATTGCTGCCAGTGCTTGCTCAAAATTTGCAGCCAGCTCGCGTGTATCCATGTCCTGCCCATGCATCTCCTGGGCCTTGCGCACTGCGTCACGCACGGACGCCAACCTGGACGGATCCTGGCCATCCTGAACCGCAATCGTGGCCACCAAGGCTTCATGAATGCTGGCAATGTAGGCATTGCCACTTAACTCCTTGCGGGCGAAATCAATACTTATGAACTTCTCTTCGATCAGAATGGCCGTGATGAATATCACCGCAGTCAAATCGAGCAGATAAATCAACAAGAGTTTGCGCGAAACAGAAAGGCGTCCGATCAGTGTAGCAAGTTTCATGACTGTTTATAGCAATATTCATACCAACCAAGATTGGCGCATACACCACACCAAATCTGTGCATTTTTATGCAATCACTGGGGTCAGGAATCATCGGATGGCGCCTGTGTGCGCGCTTCGATCCAGTGTTTCGCACGCTCCTGCGCCTCGGTAACCTGATCTGGCTCCATCAGCGTCAGGGAGTGCGCCAAATTGGCCTTGGCAGACGGGTGCTGGTTCTCGTTGGCGATGAAGAACCATTTGTGGGCCTCGACCAGGTCCTGCTCCATCGCTTGCCCCATGGCGTACATCAACCCCAGCCGCTCCTGCGCGGCTGGCAGACCTTGTTCTGCTGCTTTGGAGAACCAGACAAAAGCCTGTTTGGGATCGGCTGTTCCCGTCGGAAGGCCTTGCTCATGCATGATGGCCAGGTTGTACTGGGCCTCCGTATCCCCCTGATCGGCGGCTTGCTGCAATAACGCCAGTGCCTGGCCCATATCCCTTTCCACACCCTGGCCGTTGGCATACATCAAGCCCAAGGTGGCCTGCGCCGCAGCAAACCCCTGGTCTGCCGCCTGCTGACACCACTGGACGGCCTGCTGCATGTCCTGCGGGATACCGCCGGGTCCGCGTGCGTACAAAATGGCCACATTCCACTGCGCCTTGGCATTGCCCTGCTCTGCTGCCTTGGTATACCACTCCAGTGACTTGGCAAAATCCTGCTCCCCGCCTCCGCCGTCGGCATAGCGCGCACCCAGCGCGCATTGCGCCTCCGGCTCGCCTTGCAGCGCCGCCTCGTACTGCGGATCATCTGGTGGCGCACTGGCCTGCTCAGGTTCGATTGCTGCCTCCTGTACATCCTCGACCTCCTGGACCTCCTGGACCTCCTGGTTTTCCATATCCGGTGGCTCAGGTTCAACTTCAGGTTCAGGCACCACAATATCGGGTTGATCCGGTTGATCCGGTTGATCGTGCTGGTCGGTTTGTTCGGCTTGTTCAATTTGCTCAAGTTTTTCGGGCACCAGCTCGCCCGTATCCTCGCCTTGCGGACTTTGCCCGCGTGCCCAGGCCAGGGCTTCGTTCTGGATGTCGTTGAATGCCTGCAACTCGATGCCCAGCTCGGTACACAAGCTGTTGACGTTTTCGGTTTGCGCCTGCTCACTGGCTTCGGCCAAGCGCAAAAGAGGGCCGTAGGGGCCGGTACGCTCCAGCAGGGCGGCACGCACCTCCTCGGGCAGGTCCAGGGCGTCAATCAAGGTCTTGGCTGGCAGTTGCAGTATCACATCCAGCAGCGAGAGCACGCCGGTGAGAAAGTAAATCTCGGGCGGCGTCAGGGCCAGTTTTCTGGCGAGCATCTCCATCATGCGTCCCCGTGCCAGCGCGTTTTCCAGCAACACCCCGTCTTCGGACAGGGAGGGGGCGGACGTGCACAGCAGCAAGACCAGCCAGCGAAACAGCGGCTCGCGGCCAATCAGCAAAATCGCGTCCTTGATCGACAAAATCTTGCGCTGTGCACCAATGGCCGCAGAATTGGCGTAGCCCAGAATGCGGTAGGACAGCAAGGGGTCGAGCTTGATGTCCTGAATGATGGCATCCATCTCCGCGCCCTGGCGCAGACTATTGAGCAGCTTGCACAGACGCAAGGTGCCGGGATCGACATTGTTGTTTTGCCAGTCGCGGCGATTGGCGACAAAGGCACCGATGAAACCGTGCATGCCCAATCGGCGGCAAACTTCAAACTCCTCATAGGTGTTCACCCCGCGCGCGCACAGCTGCATTCCAGGGTAGCGGGTTTTCAGTTGCCGGACAATTTGCAACAAATCCGGCGGAATGATCTGGTCCACGGGGAGAAAACCCAGGCTGACACTGCTACCGATGGCCGGATGCGCAATGGCCACGCGCGCGTCTGCCAGGCCCAGCACCAGCCCTGCGCGGCGCATGGCCTGCATGCGCTCGCCAACCTGGGCCACCTTGTCCCCGTTGGGATCAACACGCACCAGCGGAATGGCCCCGGTGCGCGCCAGTTCTTCCAGCCGTGGATTGAACAGCAAGTGATCCGCCACCGCAGCAAAAGCACGCCGCTTGCCCAGCATGGAGCTGCTGAGTACCGCTTCGATAAACTCCAGAAAGGACTGGTCATTCTCTGGACTGGCTTGCTGGGCGTTCACCTCGTCGGGCTGAAAAAATTCGTAACCGGCGACTTTTTTATCCCGCGTCAGCACCGCCTGGCGCAACACGGCCAGGCTCTCTATGCCATCGTCGTCATCATGCATATCCTGTGTCGCCTGCGCAGCAGCACGCACGGCAGTTTTTGCAGGTGACGGTGGGTTTTTGAATAGTTTGGAAATGAAGGTGAACATGGATGCAACACCATATCCTTTAAGCTGATCTTTAAGCTGATTTCAAGCCGATTCGACGGAAAAACGCAGTCCCGCATTGTCAACCAGCCGCTGGATCAGGACTTCCCCCATGGCGGCAGCCGGTGTCCAGATGCCCCCCGGCGTGGCCTGCGCCTGTGTGAGCAGACACACCGCTGCTTCCGTAACCATTTTGGAGGTGGAACCATAGCCCGGATCGCGGTCTCCCTGCACGCCAACCGTCAACGAATCCCCTTGGGCAGTTTGTGCCAGAAACATCAGATCATAAAAACCGGCTTCCCGCTCGGCCAGCGATGGCCCCTCCCCCGGCTGGGGTCCACCTTCCTTGCTGCCCAGTGACCGGTCAGCGGCAATCGCCTGCGCCATGGCTTCGCCCTTTGGCCCTGTGCCGGTCACGATCATTTCGTCATACACAAAGTCTGTGCCATAAGGATGGCCCAGCAGGAAATTGCTGCGGTGTACATTGCGCGTGTTGATGGCTGCCATGACAAAAGGCGCCACCCACATGCCAATCGCCTCATCCAGCATGGGCTTGTTACCCAGGGGCTGTTCGGGTCCGGTAAAACCTGGCACCAGGGAAAAGGGGTTGCGCAGCAGCTCCAGAACGGCAGGATTGTTTCGGGCCGCCACCAGGGTCTCGCGCAAACTGGCGGAGGTTCCGCCCGAAAAAGTCCCCTTCATACGGCGCACACGGCCACGGATGCGGTTGGCGGGCACGCCGTAGCGCTTCTTGATTTCCAGCTGCGCCAGCAAAACCCCCAGGTCAAACGGAATCGAGTCAAAGCCGCAGGAGAACACAATGCGCGCGCCGCTGGCCTTGGCCTGCTGTTCGTGGGCATCAATCATGGCGCGCATCCAGGCGGGCTCGCCGCACAGGTCCACATAATCCGTGCCGCTTGCCGCACACGCCGCCACAAGCTCGCTGCCATAGAGCTGGTACGGTCCCACCGTCGTCAAAACCAGCCGGGTGGCGTCGGTCATGGCCTTCAGACTGGCCGCATCGCTGCTGTCCACCACCAAAAGCGCCGTATCCTGCGGCGCACCAAGTTCATCGCGCACGGCGCGCAGCTTGTCCAGGCTGCGCCCTGCCATGGCCCAGCGCACCACCGGCGCAGTCCCGGCATTCTGCGGATAACGCGCCATGAGGTACTCGACAACCAGACGGCCCGTAAAGCCGGTAGCCCCGTAAACGACGATGTCAAACTGCTTTTGCATGTGCCCAGCCTCTTGTTAATCAATGAAATGGTGAGTATGCCGCAAGAACGTGGCACACGCCGCAAGCGCGCATACAGTACGCGACACCCACAAAAAAGCCGGATCGTTGATCCGGCTTTTTTGCTGAAACATCTGCCCGGAATTATTGAATTACTTGGCAATACCCTTGGAATAGCAAAGCCCGCCGGTGATTTCGAGCGTGGTGGCGTTGATGGCCTCGTTTGTGACGCAGTGGCCAATCAGGCTGGCAATCTCTTCGGGTTCGATCAGGCGGCCCAGATGCACATCGTTCAACAAGGATTTCAATGCTTCCTGGTTCATGCCCAGCAGCAAGGGCGTTCCGGTATAGCCTGGGGCAATACCCACGCAGCGGATATTGCGGATGCCGCGCAGCAGGAACTCGCCCACCATGATCTTGGGCAGGAGGGCGTCGGCAACCTTGGTCGAGGAGTAATTCAACTGCCCCACCTGGCCTTCCTTGTTGATGGAGGAAATGGTGATCAAGAGACCCGGCCAGCCCCCGTTGACCATCGCCTCCGCCGAGTCACGCAAGGTCAGGAAGGTGCCCGTGAGGTTCACGTCGATGACGGGCTGCCACTTGTCGAGCCCCATTTTCTTGCTGACCTTGCCGGTTTCCTTGTCCAGCGTCAGCATGGTGCCATCGCGGATGATCCCGGCGCAGGCCACGGCGATATTGATCTGGCCAAAGGCATCGACTGCGGCCTTTATGAATTTGGCCGTATCCTGTTCGCTCGAAACATTGGCCTGCACGCCGATGACTTCGCCGCCCATGTCCTTGATGTCCTTGACCACACGGTCGATATTGGCCTGCACCATATCGACGATCACAACCTTGGCACCATTGCGCGTGAAATACTTGGCAACCGCTTCGCCAATTCCATTGCCCCCGCCGGTAATGACGGCAACACTTCCCTTGATTTCCATAGTCAATTTCCTTCTTGATAAAAAAACAAAAAATAGTCCCAGCGGCTACGCAGAAAAAGAAGCCGAGTCCTTGTCCCAGTAAATAAAGTTGGGGTGGCCCACGTCCGGGCCGATGATTTTCAGGTCACCCACCCAACTGGGGTGGGTCGTATCCGGCCCGACCAGTTTGATGCCCACCGGAAAGATGGAGCGCACCAACACGCGCGCCCGGCTTTCTGCAGCGTCCTGGGCCAAGCCAGCAAACAAGCCAGCAGCCACGCAGACCGCCGTACCCTGCGGGGTTTTGCGGAAGATGTCCCAGCGTCCACCGGCGCCCTGCCCTGCTGCGGGTTCAACGGTGAAATCCATGTCGTTGTAGCGAAAACTTGTCATGGCGCAACCTCTCACTTGGGCGCTTTGAGAACGGTAACGCAGTTGGTCACCGCCGAGCCACCGACGTTGAAAACGACACCCACGTCGGCTTTCTTGGCCTTTACGCCAATGGCCTCACCGATGAGCTGCTTGTAGGCCAAGGCATGCATAGAAGCACCCGTAGCACCCACCGGATGGCCTTTGGATTTGAGGCCGCCGGAGAGGTTGATGGCCACCCGGTCATCGCGCGTGAAGCGGCCGTCGATGTAATCAAAACCACCACGCCCGTCCTGTGACAGACCCAGCGCTTCGGTGCTGAGAATCTGGTTGATGGTGAAGCAGTCGTGCACTTCGGCAAAGTCCACATCGGCAGCGCTGATGCCCGCTTCCTTGTACGCCTTGGCAACCGCGTCCTTGCCGGCGATCAATTCGTGCATATTGGGACGGACATTTTCTGGCAGACGCTCGACCGAATGGCCAATGCCGGCGATCTGCACCGCACGCTTCTTGTTGCTGACCTGGCTGGTATGCGTCAGCACCAGCGCAGCCGCGCCATCGGTGACCAAAGAGCAGTCGTGCAAGCGCAGCGGCGCGGCAATCATCATGTTCTTGCACCGGCCCCGTTCATCGAGTTCGTTGAGCTTCATGATTTCCTCAACCGATTGCGGGCCGTTCCTGACGTGCGCCAAGGGATTTTCGGCGCCGTTTTTGTAGCACAGGGCACCCGCCGTCCACAGCATTTTTTCCAGATCGGCATTGGACAGGCCGTAATGCGCCTGATAACCCTTGGCATAGGCGGCAAACAGCATGGGGAACGACCAGCCTTTGGAGCCTTCCGTTGGCCAGTGCGAAGAGCAGGCCAGCACATGCGTCATCTGTGGCGTAGGCAGCAGGTTCATCTTTTCAACGCCAATGACCAGCACGTTCCTGGCGCGGTTGGCTTCCACGGCGTACAGCCCGTCGTACAGGGCCACAGACGAAGAAGCGCAGGCACATTCGCAGCGCGTCATGGGTTTGAAACGCAGCGCCGGGTCGATTTCGGCGGCCAGTGGTGCCACGTGTTCCTGGTTGATGAAGGAGCCGGGCGAGCAGCTGCCCACATAAACGGCGTCAATATCCTTGGGATCAAGGCCCGAATCGGCAATGGCCCCGCGCCCGGCTTCGATCAGCAGATCGTAGTAACTCTTGGTATCGGTGACCAGGCCCGTGGTTTTGTCCTTCTTGACGAAAGCGCCAAATTCCGTGTTGTAGGCTCCGATGATGCTTGCATTTGACATAGTGAATTTACATCCTGTGAACGGTTAACGTGCAACAACTCTCAACCCAATAAAATACCCACCCATTCAATCTAGGTGTTGCTCCCTAGCCGGTCAAACATACCACACTTTCACGCACAAACCATGCTGGCATGGCGGCAAGCTGCGGCCCGAACACCAAAAATACCCACCATGCTCACCCAACTGAACCACTTTATTTACCTTCATATCCAGAAACTGGAGCTGATCGGCGTCCTCATGCGCATTGCCAGCTTCAGCCTGGTCAGCTGGATGGGTCCACAAACGCCCTTCATGCTGGTGTGGGTCATCAACACGGCGGATGCCATTTTGCTGACCTGGTGCGCCCGGTTGAAAAAAGACTTTGCCTACACGCTCCTGAATGCATTCTGGATCGCGGTGGGCATCGTCGGCATGGCAAGGGCGGGCGCCTGGTTGCACTAACATGTCGCTTTTTGAAAAGACCAAACTACCATGACCATCTTTACCCGCTTCACCCGTTTTATTGCCTCCACCTTGATCGTTTCCTGCGCCACCATGGGCCTGCCCATGACAGCCCATGCCGGTATCGTTCCCACCGAGGCCGTGCTGGCGACGGACGCAAGCTCCGCCACCCCCTCGCCTGAGCGTGCGCGCGTCAACGCATTCTTGCAGCGCGCCGACATACGCCAGGCCTTGCAGGCGCAGGGCGTGCAGTCCGACGCCGCCCTGGAGCGCGTCAACGCCATGTCGGATGCCGAAGTCGCGCAGCTCGCGGGCCGCATTGACCAGGCTCCCGTCGGCGGCGATGTGCTGGGCCTGCTGTTCACCGTCTTCATCATCCTGCTGGTGACCGACATTCTGGGCTTGACCAAGGTATTCCCGTTCACCCGCTCCGTGCGGCGGTGAGGCCCGCCACCCTGGCTGTGTGTGTCTGCGCGGCGCTATGGCTGACGGGCTGCGCCACACCCCAGGTGGAACGACTGTCGCAGCAATGGCCAGACGATCTGCCGCAACAGGCACAGATCAACAACGTACCCTTTTTCCCGCAGGACGACCACGCCTGCGGCCCCGCCGCGCTGGCCATGGTGCTGCACAGCGCCGGGCTTGCGGTAGAGCCGCAACAACTGACCCCGCAGGTATATATACCCGGTCGCCAGGGCACGCTGCAAACCGAATTACTGGTCGCCAGCCGACGCCACGGCCTGCCCGCCTACGTGCTGCAACCCTCGGTGGCAGCGGTACTGCGCGAGGTGGCTGCGGGCAACCCGGTGCTGGTATTCCAGAACCTGGGACTCTCGGAACTGCCGCTGTGGCACTACGCCGTGGTGATTGGCTACGACCGCTCCCGCGAGCAGCTGGTGCTGCATTCCGGGCGCAGCGCGCAGCTGGAGATGCCGCTATCCACCTTCGAGCGCACCTGGGCGCGCGCCGGCCACTGGGCCATGGTGGCATTGCCCGTGGCGCAAGTGCCCGCAACGGCCCAGTCCGACGGCTACGCCCAGGCCATCGCCGCCCTGGAGCGCTTGCAGCCAGCACCAGCCCGCACGGCCTACGCAGCAGCCCTGCACCGCTGGCCCACGCACCGGGCATTGCTGCTGGGCGCAGGCAACGCAGCCTACGCCATGGGCGATCTGGCAGCGGCAGCCAGCGCGTATACGCAGGCAGTGCAGATTCACCCGGATTTCGCCGACGCCTGGAACAACCTGGCGCAGGTGCAATTGGAACAAGGCGCCTGGGAGGCCGCTGCCGCCTCGGTCGCCAGGGCCATAGCCCTGGGCGGTCCACGCCTGAGCGACTACCAGAGCCTGCAGCAAGCCATTGCGGATACACAAATGAATGGTCAAAAGTAAGGAATGCTATGTTTTTAAAAGCTGCTCCCGCTTGTCCCATGGATTATTGCGGCTGTTTTGGCACCTGAAAACGGCTGCTGGCGCGCCGTGGCGGCCCTGTTTGGGGTCGTTTGGGGTGCATTTTGGCGCTGGAGCGGCCTTTTTCAGGGCACAAATTGCCTTGTAAGGCTTACAGGACAAGCGAGAGCAGCTATTGAAAGCAGAGCACAGGATGTGGTGTTGATGTGGTGGTGTTGTCCCGTGAGGATAGCGCATCTGCGTTTTGCAGCGTTTGAGCACTTTGGAGGGCCAAAGGCCCGAAGCCATACCAGCCTGGGGCAACGCCCCAGGTTGAAAACCCGTCATCGCATTTTTCGTGGCCCATTTCGTGGCGGACCATGTTCGTGGTGTCGTGATGCCACGAAATTGATGCCCGGCCCCGTAATCCGGTGATGCGTTGAACCGGGCCTTCATTCCCCTGGTGGTGGGTGGGTGAGGCGATCCGATACCTGGGGCGATGCCCCAGGCTGGTATGAAACCGCACCTTTGGTGCTGGCACGCGCACGCCACCGTCCCCTGCGGTGGTGGGAAAAGCTGCTGTATCAACCCTTTCTTGCAGCTTTTGCGCACCACAATCCCGCGCGCAAGCATGGATACCAGACCCTGGGAGTTTTGTTTCTTGTGAGCGCTCAACCCTGTGCCAGCAACTCCGCCAGTTCCAGCAAGCCAATCGCCTGCGCGCCATGGCGCAAGGGAATGATCTCCTGCCCTGGGTACACCACGTAGCGCTGTGTGATCTGCAGGTCGTCGCAGGCCAGACTGAAGCCTTTTTCGGGGCTGGGTGCCATGGAGCGCTTGATTTCTATGGCCATCTCGGGCTTGCCGCCCTTTTCCAGCACCAGATCAATTTCTGCACCGACATGCGTGCGGTAGAAGTAGGGAACACGGCGACTGCCAGCGGCCTGGACCAGATTCTCGATGCAATGGCCCTCGAAACTTGCGCCGCACACCGGGTGGCCCAGCAGGTCGTTCAATGTTTCCAACTCCAGCAAGCCGTGCAGCAGGCCGCTGTCGCGCACATACACCTTGGGCGACTTCACCAGCCGTTTGCCCAGATTGCCGCCCCATGGCCGCAGGCGGCGCACCAGTTGCAGGTCCACCAGCAGGTCGATGTAACGGTCAATGGTGGGGTTGGCCACGCCCAGGGCGCTGGCGATGCGCGCCTGGTTCAGCACGCTGCCCTGGCCGTGCGCCAGCATGGTCCACAGACGGCCAATGGTCTCCGAGGGTAGACGGGGCGCAAACATAGGCACGTCGCGCTCCAGGTAGCTGCGGATAAAGTCGCGCCGCCAGTCCAGGCTTCGGGTGTCGTCAGGGCTTAACAGGCTGTCGGGGAAGCCGCCGCGCAGCCACAGGGTGCTGTCGGCAATGCCTGCGGCGACAACCTCACCCACGTTGAACGGGGCGATGTCAAGGTAGGCCACGCGCCCGGCCAGGGTTTCGCTGGATTGGCGCATCAGGTCCGGCGCCGCCGAGCCCAGTAACAAAAACTGCCCGCTACGAACACCCGCTTGCCGGTTGTCGTCGATGATGCCGCGCAAAACTTCAAACACGCCGGGGGCACGGTGCATCTCGTCCAGAATGACCAGTTTGCCCTGCTGGGCGCGCAGGTAGGTGTCGGCATCTTCCAGGCGCAGGCGATCAAAGGGGCGCTCCAGGTCCAGGTACATCGCGCCGCCGGGCCAGTCCTTGGCAAGAGCGCGGGCCAGCGTGGTCTTGCCCACCTGGCGCGGTCCCAACAGCACCACGGCGGGAGTCTGGAGCAGTTTCTGGCGGACGATGGATTCGGATTGGCGGTTTATCATCATTGAAATTTTAACTAGTCAAGTTAATTTTTCAATGTTCCCCTGGAGGACAACGAAGAGCAGATAAGCATGATTGCATGCAAAACCAGGCGATTAATTTCAGATTTCCTGATCCCGAGCCCTTTATTTGACCTGGAACAGGAACTATAAAAAGCACCTAAGCGGTAAGATTTCTGGTCTGGCAGGCAGACGTTTTACCGCACAGAAGGGCCTACACATGCACAAACAAAAACT
>JAYRRD010000200.1:0-3085 GCA_041910275.1 Rhodoferax sp. | reverse complement strand
GACGGCGGTGGTCAAGCGCATTGAAGGATTTTTCAGCGCTCCGTACGATGACAATGGCGCATTGCCCGGCGGCACCTGGACGATTGGCTATGGCTCCATCGTGGACGCCAACGGACATCCGGTCAGCCCGGCGACTCCGCCCATCACCGAAGCCGAGGCGGAAAAATGGCTGCGACGCGACATGGAGGGCGCCGCCCGCGATGTCAAACTGCGCGTCAAAGTCGCGCTGCTGGAATGCGAGGCCGCAGCCCTGATCTCGTGGACGTACAACCTGGGGGCTGGCAGTCTGGGCAAATCCACCCTGCTGACGCGCATCAACGCCAACCAGAAGGCCGATGTGCCTGGCGAAATGCGCAAGTGGATTCACCACGAAGGCAAGCCCCTGGTCGGTCTGCTGCGCCGCCGTTGGGCGGAAGCGGCCATCTTTGTCGACCTGGACGCCACCAACGCCTGCGTGCGGGCGTGGAAAGAAATTGACAGCCTGAACGACTGGCCACCCTTCGCCTGAAACCCTGCGCCACGGTGCAAGCCGCAAAATTCCCGGCCACGGATCGTCCCAAGCATCCTGCGCCTACGCCTGCACTCGGATGTTTCATCAAAAAGCATAGCTGTTCCCGCTTGGTACACAAGGCGTACAGCCCGATTTGCCGTGGATTTTGCCCCGCCCAGCCGGTCAAAACGCCGCACCAACCCGTCTGTAGGCGTCAAAACCTGCCGTGACAAGCCATAACCGGGTGTTTTTAGCTGCCAAATCGGCCTGTAATGCTCATGGAATCAGCGGGTACAGCTCCTGAATAAGGAGCAGTTGGGTTTTGGGCCTGAACCGGCGCACGCACTGCGTTCCGGTGCGGATAGGATGTGCACCGCCCAACGGGCCACCTTGCGCATAAAGCCGCGCAAGGCTGGTGGATTCAAACGTTTGGCACCTGGTCACGTCTTTGGAAGTTTCATTTCTTGTGAGAGCAGCACGTCTGCGTCTTGCAATGCTTGACCGCCCTGGAGGGTCGTAGAGTCGGAGGATTGGAGGGCCAAAGGCCCGAAGCCATACCAGCCTGGGGCAACGCCCCAGGTCGAAAGCCCGTCTCATCGCATGGCTAATTTGGTGGCCCATTGCGTGGCCCATTGCGTGGCGGATCGTGTTCCTGATGCCACGCAATTGATGCCCGACCTCGCAATCCGGGATGCGTCGGATCTGGCCTTCACTCCTTCGGTGGGTGGGTCGGTTCGCTACCTGGGGCGATGCCCCAGGCTGGTATGAAACCGCACCTTTGGTGCTGGCACGGACAGGTAAGCACGGTGGATCGGTCGGTCGTACTGTGGTGGATGCCAACGTGCACATGCATTCGCAAAAGCCTTGCCATCGAAGGCCAGAACAGGATCGGAAACAGCACCGCAACGTGCGACGCCGGTGGTGGCACTAGCAAAAAACAGTTGCGGTAGGGACAGAGGTTACCCCCTGCCCCCCGCACAGATCCGTACGTGCAGAATTACCGCATACGGCTCCTGCCTTGGGTATGTGACGCATAGAAACGTGCTTCAGGGTGAGGATGTATGTTGCGGATGGTTGGCATAAAACGCTTGGCAATTTTCTGGAATCTGGTCCATGGCATTTTGGGTCGCTGGCTTCTGCGCTTCAAGGCATGTAGCCATCCGCGCTCGATTTCGCTGCACATACTGCGCAGCCGATGTAGGTTGCCCGGCACCGCATGGTAGTTCAGGTATCCCCGCACCACACGGTTGAGCCACCTGCCAACCTCCGCTATGGGCCGATGTCTTCTTTTCATCAGTTCTGCCCGGATTTGCGCAATCTTCGTGCGCATGCGTTTCTTCACCGTCAGGCGTAGCACTTTGAATTTGCCTTGCCTGGTTGTACTGCAGCAGTGGGTGAATCCAAGAAAGTCAAAGGTTTCTGGTTTGCCTTGTCCTCGACGTTTGCGATTGATGGCGGCAAACCGCCCAAACTCAATCAACCGCGTCTTCGTCGTATTCAGGGTCAACCCAAATTTGCTCAGTCGCTCTTGCATTTCCGCAAGGAACCTTCTGGCCATTGCTTCGCTCTTGAATCCAAACACACTGTCGTCTGCGTAACGCACTATGATGGCACTGCCCCGTGCATGTCTGCCTCGCCATTGCCTTGCCCACAGGTCCAGCGCGTAGTGCAGATAAATGTTCGCCAACAGGGGCGAAATCACTGCGCCTTGGGGTGTGCCCTTGGTCGCTTCTACCCTACGTCCGTCCTCTATGACACCCGCTTTGAGCCATTTGCTAATCAGCCTGAGTATGCGCTGATCGGCTATGCGGTATTCCAGAAATCTTAGCATCCAGTCGTGGTCGATCTCGTCAAAGAACGCCGCTATGTCTGCATCAACTATCCAGTTTACCCTTTGGCTCTTGATTCCAACCGTCAACGCATCCAGCGCTTGGTGCTGGCTGCGCCCCGGACGAAATCCATATGAGAATCCAAGAAAGTCCTCTTCATAGATCATGCTCAAAACGCTGACTACCGCCTGTTGCACAACTTTGTCCTCTAACGAGGCTATGCCCAGTGCGCGTTGTCGGCCATCCGCTTTGGGGATGAGTACCCTCCTGGATGGTGTTGCACGGTATCCACCCACGTGGATTTTCCGGTGCAGCGTCTGTATGCGTTCATGCAGTCCTTCCTCGTAGTCTCGCCACGTCACCGCATCCACACCCGCCGCCGCATCATGGCGCAGTGCATAAAAACTCTGCACCAGTAGCGCTGGTGTGATGTGGTGTAACAGTGCCGTGAATCTCACATCCTTGTCTCGGCTCGCTGCTATACGTACGCCCTCGAGTCCCTTCGACGCAACTTTGTCCCGGCTCTGTGTCCGGTGTGCGGGGTTCTCGTTGACGTTTCCCTTGGCTACGCCCCTTTCCTCCACCGCCTCCGCAGGTTTCCCCTTGTTCGACAGCTTCTTCGGTACTAAGGCCATTTCCGCAAAATCTCATCCCATATACCGTGGACGAATGAGGATGTCCCATTTGGGCAATAGAGGATTACGCACCAGACGTTCTTCCACGGCCTGCATGGCCTTCTTGGAAAGGCGCAGGCCCTTTTTGTAGG
>JAYRRD010000199.1:0-6543 GCA_041910275.1 Rhodoferax sp. | reverse complement strand
TCTGTTTGGCGGATTGTGCGCCAGCGGCTGGCATGTATGCGCCATGACCATGCGCATGATGTGCGACGCGTACCTGAACGAATCGGCCAGCCTTGGATCGCCCGGTCTGGAAAACATCCGCTGGCTCAAGCCCGTGCGCCCTGGTGACACCCTGCGTGTGCGCCAAGTGGTGCTGGAATCCCGCGTGATGGAGAGCAAACCCAAGGTGGGTCTGGTCAAAAGCCGCTGGGAACTCCTCAACCAGAACAACGAGGAAGTCATGCAGATGGAAGGTTATGGTATGTTCCGCAGGCGTGCTTTTTAACCCCCTACTGGAGACACCCATGAAAAAAACCACCCGCCTCATTGCCATCGCCGTAACAGCCGCCACTGCGCTGCTTGCCCACGCCGACACACCACCCTCCGGCCCCATGGGGTTTTTCATCACCAGCGTGGGTCCGGGCAATGGCGCTGACCTGGGCGGTCTGGCGGGTGCCGATGCGCATTGCCAGAAACTGGCATCGGCGGTTGGCGCCGGTGCGCGCACCTGGCGCGCCTACCTCAGCACCGGCTGGACCAGCACAACGCCGGTGGTCAACGCACGCGACCGCATCGGCAAAGGCCCGTGGTTCAACGCCAAGGGCGCGCTGATCGCCAGCAATGTGGACCAGTTGCACGGTGCCAACAATCTGACCAAAGCCACTGCCCTGGACGAAAAAGGCGAACTGGTCAAGGGCCGGGGCGATACGCCCAATATGCACGACATCCTGACCGGCTCGCGCGTCGATGGCACGGCATTTTCTTCCAACACCGGAATGCCCGATATGACCTGTGGCGAATGGAAAAAGAGTGGCGACGGCTCGGCCATGACCGGCCACCATGACCGCACCGGCCTGGCTGCGGACGCTTGGTCTACATCGTGGAATTCCTCACACAACACGGTCGGGTGCAGCCAACAGGCCCTGGCCAAAACCGGCGGCGCGGGCTTGTTCTACTGCTTTGCGGCAGACTGAAGCTTTTTAAGGCAAACTAGCCTCCAGCGCTTGTGGGACGAGCGGGAGGCGCTTCTATTTCTGTAGTATCGTATACCAGAACCAGCCCAGCGCCAGCGCTGACAGCATGGTCATCAGCGCAATGAACAGGACGAAGAGCGACGCGACCACGGCAAACCAGCGCCAGTTGGCAGCCGTTGTGATGGTCGTTGGGGTAGCCGCTGGGATGGTCGGCTGGTCCAGATGTTCTTCCAGCAGGCGCACGTTGCGCAGATTGGCTTTCCAGGTTGCGTCAAACACATCCCCCAGCAGCGGAGCCTGACCCACCAGTCCCTCGACCCCCACATTCAGCAGCATGCGCAGCAAAACACTGTGGGGCACCCGCAGCCGGGCCGCCTGCACCACGATGTAGCCGGAAATCAACAAGCCCAGTATGTCGCCGAGAAACGGCACCAGACCCAGAACGGCGTCCACGCCAATCCGAAACCCACCGGGCAGGCGGATGGATGCATCCAGCCACCAAGCCAGCGCCTGGAGTTTTTCGCGGACCCTTCTGCTCTGGACTTCTTCCACCTCAAGGCCTGCGAAACATGACGGGCTGGGTTGCCCAGTATCTGGAGGTCAAGTCATCCAGCCGGACTTCTCCGCCCGTTGATGGGGCGTGCACAAAGCGGCTGCCACCGATATAAATGCCGGCATGGGTGGCAACGTCATTTTTGGCAAAAAGAACCAGATCGCCTGCGCGGGCGTTATCGCCGGGTATCGGAGAGCCCCAATCCTGCAGCCTGCTTACCGTGCGCGGCGGGGCAATGCCAACGCTGGTCTGGAAAACGTGGTTTATCAGGCCACTGCAATCAAATCCTGTGGCAGGTGTGTTGCCCCCGTAGCGGTACGGGGTGCCCACCAGGCCGATGGCGTACAGGCTGACATCATCCGCCTGTTGCTGGGTAAGCCGTGGTGCCATGGCAGCGGTATCGGACGAACCCGGACCACGGCGCGCCACCTGTTGCGTGCTACAGCCACCAAGACACAGCACGATGGCCGCCAGCAATGGGCCAAGAACGCCTATGGCATTGAAATGCTTTTTGTCCAAGTGGATGGTTCTTCCGGGTACTTATCTGGGCGCTTTGGCGACGCGCACCTTGCCGCCCGAGGTAATCAGGATGACGGCATCACCGGGTGTGAAAATTTCGGTGGCCTTGGCTTGCACAATGGCACGGCGCTCACCACCCTTGAGCTGGACCAGGATTTCAACGGCATCCTCACGGGTGGACATGCGTTCGATGGCATTGCCAGCCGCAGCACCCGCAACGCCCGCCAGAACCCCTATCAGTTGTCCTTCGCGCTGCACGCTGCTGGCGCCATAGCCCCCAACGGCACCCACCACGCCGCCCACGGTCGCACCAACGCCCGACTGGCTGCCGTCCACCACCACCGCGCGAACCGACAGCACCACGCCGTCTTCCACCTGCGACAGGCGCTGGGCGTCGCCGCGCTGGATCACGTCCGGACTGCTGCTCGCACAAGCACCCAGCCAGACCGCCACGAACAAAGTCAGACTCAGCTTTAGTACATACATCACATCAAACTCCCAAAAATGTCTATTTTCGGCCCATTTTTCGGACCGTCTGGATTGTGTCCAATAAAATCCACACAGGTTCGCCGAACTCGTGCAGCGGCTCCGTCTTTTCATGTCCATGAACGCCAACCGCTACCTCACCTTTGCCGCAGTCTTCATGCTGCTGACTGCCTGGATGCTCAAGGTCTTTTTGCCCGGAATCGTCTGGGGGGCGGTTTTTGCGATTTCGTTCTGGCCACTCTTTGAATGGGTGACGCATCGCCTGCATTACTCTGGTTCCAGAGTCAAGAATCCGGCCTTGCTGTTTTCCGTGCTCTTTGCGGTGGTTTTTGTCCTGCCACTGGCCTACGTGGCGTATGACGTGGTGGACGCCTACCGCGCGGGCTCCAGTTACCTGACAAAAAACAAGGAAGGCATCGTCCCGGTACCTGCGTTTGTCGAACACTTGCCCTACGCAGACAAACTCAAGGAACTCTGGGTTGAGCATATCGGGCACAGCGATGGGCTGTTGGACATTCTCAACCAGGTTAGTGACAACCAGCTGACCCATTGGCTGTCTGCTGCTGCCTTGGAATTGTCTTCCGGTATGCTCAATGCGCTGTGCATGCTGATTTCGTTCTACTTCATGCTCAAGGATGGCCACTACATCAAGTCCCACTACGAGGCGGCAATAGGCCACTGGTTCAGCGACAAGAGCGTCCATGTGGTCAATAAAGGCATATTGGCGCTGCGCGGAACCATCAACGGCGTCATTCTGGTCGGACTGGTGGAAGGCGTGCTGCTTGCCGTTCCCCTGGTGCTGGCGGGCGTGAAGTCGGGTCTGCTGCTGGGACTCATTGCCGGGCTGCTGGGGGTCATCCCCATGGTCATGCCCATCATCATTTTTCCGGCGGTGCTCTACCTGTACTTCTCGGGCGATGTCACCTACGCCGTCATCATGGCGATAGACCTCCTGCTCGTCTGGGTGGTCTTTGAAAATGTGGTCAAGCCTGGTTTGATCAGCAATGCGGTCAAGGTCAACCCTTTTCTGGTGCTGATGGGACTCATCGGTGGGCTACAGCTCTTAGGCCCGGTCGGGCTGTTCATAGGACCGGCCATCGTATCCATGTCGGTCGCCATGGCCAGGGATATTCTGGTCACCCACCACAAAGACACCTGATGCTGCACATATTTCGACTGGTCTTGCTGGGTGTACATTTTCTGATCGCCTGTTGCATCAATTTTGTCATCGTCTTTTTGCGCCCCTTCAACCCGGACAACACCCGTTTGTGCGCACGGGTTTATTCGCTTCCCGCCATTCACATCCTGGGGCTGGACGCTGAACTCAAGGTGCAGGCATTGAAGGAACGCACCCAGCCGTGCGTGCTTGTGGCCAACCACCAATCGAACTTTGATCTGTTTATTCTGGGTAGCGTGGTGCCACGGCGCACGGTAACGATTGGCAAGGAAAGCCTGAAATGGGTTCCTTTCTTTGGGCAAATATACTGGCTGGCTGGCAACGTGCTGATTGACCGTGGCAATGCAGAAAAAGCCAAGCTGACCATGCGCAAGACAACCAACACCTTGGCGCATGAAAATACATCCATCTGGGTTTTCATCGAGGGTACGCGCAACCTGGGCAAGGGCTTGCTGCCCTTCAAGAAAGGTGCTTTCCAGATGGCCATCACAGCGGGAGTCCCGATAGTTCCCGTGTGCATCAACACCTACCGAAGAACCATGCGATTGAATCGCTTGCATGCCGGCAAAATCATCATCCGGGATTTACCAGCTATTCCCACCACCGGCATGACGATGGAGGATGTACCGGCACTCATGGAGCAGTGCAGGAATGCGATGCTGGCGTGCATCGCCACGCTGGACCAGGACGCTGCGCTGCATACGACCGCCCCATGAACGCCGATGATTCCTCCACCGCACCCGCTGCACCTGCCGGACTTGAGCGTCTGGCCGGTCTGGTTGAGCGCGTCACGTTTCACAACGAAGAAAACGGCTTTTGTGTGCTGCGCCTCAAGGTCAAGGGCGAGCGCGATCTGGTCACGCTGATAGGGCATGCGCCGACGGTGGCTCCCGGAGAGTACGCATCGGCCAGCGGCAACTGGGTGATGGACCGGGAGCATGGGCGGCAATTCCGCGCCGTATTTGTCAAGATTTCCGCTCCCACGACGCTGACGGGAATCGAGCGCTACCTCGGCTCGGGCATGGTCAAGGGCATAGGCCCGGTCTACGCTGGCAAGCTGGTGCAGGCCTTCGGCGCAACGGTGTTCGAGGTCATTGAACAAAACCCCAAGCGCTTGCGCGAGGTTCCAGGCATCGGCGTGGTGCGCTCGAAAATGATCACCGCCGGTTGGGCGGACCAGAAGGCCATTCGCAGCATCATGGTGTTCCTGCACGCAAACGGGGTATCGACCTCCAAGGCGGTGCGCATCTTCAAGACCTACGGCCAGGACGCCATTGATACGGTCAGCGCCAACCCCTACCGCCTGGCAAAGGATATTCGTGGCATCGGCTTTTTGTCTGCCGACACCATCGCCCAGAAAGTCGGCATTGCCAAGGATTCTCCCTTGCGTGCCCAGGCTGGGGTTTCGTATGCCCTGAGCGAGGCCTCGTCCCAGGGCCATTGCGGTCTGCCCTACGACGAGCTCGTTGGCCTGGCGATCAAGTTGCTGGATATCGAGCAAACCATCATCGAAGAGGCCATCGCCGAAGAACTTGAAAACAAGGTGCTGTATCCCGACACCGTAGCCGAGCGCCCCTGCGTATTCCTGGCTCCGCTGTACCACGCCGAGCAGTCCATTGCCAACCAAGTGCACCGGCTCAAGATCCACGCCTCGACCTTGCCCTCGTTTGACGCTGACAAGGCCATTCCCTGGGTGGAGCAAAAACTGTCCATCCAGCTGGCGGACAGCCAGCAACAAGCCATCCGCCTTGCACTGACTTCCAAGTTTCTGGTCATCACCGGCGGCCCTGGTGTGGGCAAGACCACCTTGGTCAAATCCATCCTGACCATCATGACGGCCAAGGGCGTCAAACCCTTGCTGTGCGCCCCGACGGGCCGGGCGGCCAAACGCCTGAGCGAGTCCACCGGACTGCAAGCCAAAACCATCCACCGCCTGCTGGAAGTCAACCCAAACAATGGCCAGTTCAAGCACAACGAAAACAATCCCCTCACATGCGATCTGCTGGTCGCAGACGAATGCTCGATGGTTGATGTGCCACTGGCAAACCAGCTGCTCAAGGCACTCCCCTCATCCACGTCCGTCATTCTTGTGGGTGATGTGGACCAGCTGCCCTCCGTGGGGCCGGGACAATTCCTGAGCGATCTGATTGATTCCGGCACGGTGCCCGTGATCCGCCTGACCGAGGTTTTCCGCCAGGCCGCCGCCTCCCGGATCGTGCGCTGTGCCCACCAGATCAATCAGGGGTTCTATCCGACCTTCCCGGAAAAAGGCGAAAACTCGGACCTGTACTTTATCGCCGCCGAGGAGCCGGAGGAGATTGTGCAAACCGTGGTCGATCTGGTGCAGACCCGCCTGCCCAGAAAGTTTGGCGTCGATCCGATCCGCGACATCCAGGTGCTGTGCCCCATGAACCGCAGCATCACTGGCGCGCGCGGCATCAACCAGTCCTTGCAAGCCGCGCTGAATCCTCCAGGAGAGGACAGCATCGAGAAGTTCGGCAACCGCTTCAGTGTCGGCGATAAAGTCATGCAGATCGAAAACAACTACGACCGCGATGTCTACAACGGCGACATCGGCTTCGTGACCGCCATCGACAAGGACGACGCCTTGCTGCATGTCGAGTTTGATTCCAGGCAGATCAGCTACCCGTTTGACGAACTCGATGAGCTGGTGCTGTGCTACGCGACGACGATCCACAAGTCCCAGGGTTCCGAGTACCCGGTGGTGGTGATACCGGTGTGCACCCAGCACTTCATGATGCTCAAGCGCAACCTGATCTACACCGGCATTACCCGTGGAAAAACCCTGGTCGTGC
>JAYRRD010000198.1:0-30653 GCA_041910275.1 Rhodoferax sp. | reverse complement strand
TTGCAAGAACAAAACGGACAAGTTGGCTTGAATACTTCCATGATCCAAGAATCCTCCAGTCAGTTGCTTCATACGCAAATTGCTGAAGTTTTCTGGAAAAACAACCTCCTCTTTAGCATCCCATCCAACTGAACCAGTGCCCGGCTTCGGGGCGCTACCTGTTCGTGATCGGGCGCGACGGCAAGGTCAACATGATCGATTTGTGGATGGAAAAACCCGACAACGTGGCCGAAATTCGTGTCGGTCTGGAAGCACGCTCGGTGGATACCTCAAAGTTCAAAGGCTACGAGGACAAACTGGCGATTGCCGGTTCTTACTGGCCGCCGCAGTACACGATCATGAATGGCGACACGCTGGAGCCATTGAAAATCGTCGGTACGCGCGGCATGACGGTGGATACCCAGGAATACCATCCCGAGCCGCGTGTGGCCTCCATCCTGGCTTCGCACTTCAAACCGGAGTTCGTTGTCAACGTGAAGGAAACCGGCAAGACCCTGCTGGTGGACTATTCCAATCTGAAGGCGCTCAAGACCACAGAAATCGAAACCGCACGTTTCCTGCACGATGGTGGTTTTGACTCCAGCCATCGCTATTTCATGGTCGCAGCCAACCAGTCCAACAAGATCGCTGCCATTGATCTCAAGGAAGGCAAACTCGAAAAACTGATCGAAGTGGGCAAGATTCCGCACCCCGGTCGTGGTGCCAACTTTGTTGACCCGCAATTTGGTCCCGTCTGGGCCACGGGCCACCTGGGTGACGAGAGCATTTCGCTCATCGGCACCGACCCGAAGGGCCATCCGAAGCAGGCCTGGACCGTGGTGCGCACACTCAAAGGCCAGGGCGGCGGTTCCCTCTTCCTCAAGAGCCATCCGAAGTCCACGCATTTGTATGTGGATACGCCGCTGAACCCGGACCCCAAGCTGTCGCAATCGGTGGCGGTGTATGACATCAAGAATCTGGACAAGGCGTATACCGTATTGCCGATTGCCGAATGGGCTGGTTTGAAAGATGACGGTGCCAAGCGCGTCGTGCAGCCGGAATTCAATGCCAAGGGCGACGAAGTCTGGTTCTCGGTCTGGTCTGCCAAAAACAAGGAAAGTGCCCTGGTGGTGGTGGATGACAAGACCCTGAAGCTCAAGACCGTCATCAAGGACCCACGCCTGATCACCCCGACGGGTCACTTCAACGTACACAACACCCAGCACGACGTTTACTGACATCGCATAGGGTACAAGGGGCCGCCGAGAAACGGCCCCTTTTCCTTTCAGGCAATACAACTTCAACGAGGTTCACATGAGCAAAGGCTTCACCAGCCAGATGGCCCGCAATATCTTTTACGGGGGCACAGTTTTTTTCATCCTGTTATTTGCTGCGTTGATTCTGGACACGGAATCCAAAATTCCCCAGCGCTCGAACGTGGCCGAGCTTACCCCGGCTGTCGTGCGGGGCAAGCACCTGTGGGAAACGCGCAATTGCATTGGCTGCCACACCTTGCTGGGTGAAGGCGCCTACTTCGCGCCGGAACTCGGCAATGTGTATAAACGCCGTGGCCCGGAATTCATCAAGGCCTGGATTCAATCGCAGCCTACCGGCACACCGGGGCGGCGGCAGATGCCACAGTTCAACTTCACCAACGAACAGCTCGATGATCTGGTCGAGTTCCTGAAGTGGACCAACGGCATCAATACCGAGAAGTGGCCACCCAATATTCAGGGTTGATCGCTTTTGCCCACCCCATTCCTCGAGGATATCCACTCTATGCAACCCGCAACCCTCAAATACTCCTCCCAGGCGGTCTCGAAGCCGTATTTCATCGCCGCACTGGGCCTGTTCACCGGGCAGATCATTTTTGGCATCACGCTTGGCCTGCAATACCTGTACGGTGATCTGTTCTTTCCGGCCATTCCGTTCAACATCGCCCGCATGGTGCACACCAACCTGCTGATCGTGTGGCTGCTGTTCGGCTTCATGGGTGCCGCCTACTACCTGATCCCCGAAGAGAGTGAAACCGAACTCTTCAGCCCGTTCCTGGCCAAATTATTGTTCTGGGTCTTTCTGGTGGCCGGTGCCCTGACCATTCTGGGCTACCTGCTGGTGCCTTACGCCAAATTGGCGGAAATGACGGGTAACAATCTGCTGGCAACCATGGGGCGCGAGTTTCTTGAGCAGCCGCTGCCGACCAAACTCGGCATCGTGGTCGTTGCTCTGGGATTCTTGTTCAATATCAGCATGACCGTACTCAAGGGCCGCAAGACGGCCATTGCGCTGGTGTTGCTGATGGGCCTGTGGGGATTGGCGCTGATGTTCCTGTTCAGCTTTGTGAACCCCTCGAACCTGGTGCGTGACAAGATGTACTGGTGGTTCGTGGTGCACCTGTGGGTGGAAGGCACCTGGGAATTGATCCTGGGTGCGCTGCTGGCTTTTGTTCTGGTCAAGACGACCGGCGTGGACCGTGAAATCATCGACAAGTGGCTGTACGTCATCATCACCCTGGCGCTGGTGACCGGCATCCTGGGTACGGGGCATCACTTCTATTTCATCGGACTGCCCGGCTACTGGCAGTGGGTGGGCAGCGTGTTCTCCGCACTGGAGCCGATTCCCTTCTTCGCCATGACCATGTTTGCCTTCAACATGGTGCAGCGCCGCCGCCGTGAACATCCCAACCAGGCTGCTGTGCTCTGGACCGTGGGCACTGCCGTCATCGGTTTCCTCGGTGCCGGTCTGTGGGGCTTCATTCACACCCTGAGCCCCGTGAACTACTACACCCACGGCAGCCAGATCACTGCGGCCCACGGCCATCTGGCCTTTTATGGCGCCTATGTGCTGGTGGTCATCGCCATGATCAGCTACGCCATGCCTATCTTGCGTGGCCGCCAGGCCAATTCGCAGCGGGCGCAATCGCTGGAAATGTGGAGCTTCTGGGTCATGAGCATCAGCATGGCGGTCATGGTGCTGGCATTGACGGGTGCAGGTATCCTGCAAATCTGGTTGCAACGCATGCCGACCGAAGGCGCCATGTCCTTCATGGCAACACAAGACCAGCTGCGGTTCTTCTACTGGATCCGCATCTCGGGTGGCGTGGGCTTCCTGCTGGGCCTGCTGATGTACCTGAGCAGTTTCTTCACCGGCCCCGGTGACGATGAGCCTGTCAATGGACGATTCCAGACCGCCTGAGAGGCCTTTCTACGTTGCCCAGGGTAGCGAGTGCGAACTGTTCACGCACTGCTACCGCCAGCGCCTGCCCCTGCTCATCAAGGGGCCGACCGGCTGTGGCAAGACGCGCTTTGTCGAACACATGGCGGCGCGCCTGCAACGCCCCCTGGTCACGGTATCCTGCCACGATGACCTCAGCGCCGCCGATCTCATCGGACGCCACCTGATCGGGCGGGGCGACACGGTCTGGGCTGACGGCCCCCTGACACGCGCAGTGCGCATTGGTGCCATTCTGTACCTGGACGAAGTGGTCGAGGCGCGCAAGGACACCACGGTGGTACTGCACCCCCTGGCAGACGACCGCCGCCAGTTGCCACTGGAGCGCACCGGGGAATTGCTGCTGGCGCCCCCGGAATTCATGCTGGTCATTTCTTACAACCCCGGCTACCAGAACCTGCTCAAAGGCCTCAAACCGAGCACGCGCCAGCGCTTCACGGCACTGACATTGAACTATCCCCCCGCCAGCGTGGAGCGCCGGATTCTGGAGCGCGAAGGCGGTGCTAGCGAAGGGGTCGCTGCGCGCCTGGTACACCTGGCACAGGCGCTGCGCCGCCTGACCGAGCACGACCTGGAAGAAACGGCCAGCACCCGGCTGCTGGTCATGGCCGCGCGCCTGGTCGCATCAGGGCTGCCGCTGCGCGCAGCCTGCCGGGCCGCCATCGTTGACGCCCTGACCGACGATCTGGAAACGGCAAACGCCCTGGACGAAGTGGTGGTCGCCGTCATAGGCGATGAAGACTGACCATACAGCACCCTTGCAGCGGCGGCGCCACTGGTTTCAGGTCGGTTTTTTTGTCCTGTTTCTACTCGCTCCGGCCTTTGATCTGCTGCGCTTTGACCTGTACGAAACGCAGCTGTGGTTTTTGGGTTTCAAATGGACACTGGGTATTGATGCCTTTGTGCGCGGGCAGGCCAGCGCCGCTGAAACTGCGGCCTCCATCCTGCTGCGCGGTTTTTTACCCGCCATTGCGCTGATCGCCCTGTTTCTGACAATAGCCTATCGCTACGGACGGCTGTACTGCGGTTGGTTATGCCCGCATTTTTCCCTGGTGGAACTGCTCAACGACGTGCTGCACCGTGCCTGCGGCAAGTTCAGCCTGTGGGACCGCTCCACCACGCCACGCGCCGGTCGCCAGTCCCAGGTTTTCTATTGGCCCGTTTTCCTGCTGTGCTGCGTGCTGTTCGGCTTTGCCTGGGCCATTACCTTGCTGACGTATCTGCTGCCGCCAGCCGTGGTCTGGGGCAATCTGTTTGCCGGAACCCTCACCAGCAACCAGTTGCGTTTCTTGCTGGTTGGCACAACGGTATTCACGCTGGAATTTGCTTTCGCACGCCATCTGTTCTGCCGCTTTGGCTGTGCCGTAGGCTTCTTTCAAAGCCTGGCCTGGATGGCAAACGACAAGGGCATGGTGGTGGCGTTCGCGCGCAGCCGTGCGCGGGAGTGCCGCACCTGCGACCCGCCCGTGGGCAGCGCCTGCGACACCGTATGCCCCATGCGGCTGCAACCGCGCAACATCAAGCGCATGATGTTTTCCTGTGTGCAGTGCGCCCAGTGCCTGGGCGCTTGTGAAACTTCGCAAACACACCAGCAGCGCGACCCCAGTCTGCAATGGGTCATCGGGCTCGACGCCGTGCGCGAAACCCTGCGCCAGCGCCGCGAAGAAGAACGCTGATGGGGAAACGCTAATGGAAGAATGGGTCGGACAATGGTGGCATCGCGCCATCACCCACCTGGCGGATCGCTCGCACCCCGAATGCCGCGTCACACTGGCCGAAGTACAACGCAGCCTGCACATGCTGTTTCATGCCGGTGGGGGTGCGGTGGGCGTGCGTGTGGCGGCAGCAGCGGCCAGTCGGCACGAAGGCCCCCGGCGCTGGCTGGAGCGTCTGGCTGGCAGCGGCCAGCGCGCAGCGCAAGCCCGGCTCGACCAGGAAACCCTGGCCCTGCCGCCAGAAATCGCCGTTTTTCCAGACAAGAATCTCAATCGCAGCCTGTATCTCTGGCTGGCGGCCATGGCAGCGGTGCTGGAGCCCAGCGAAGACTGGATCGCCGACAACCGCGCCGCCACGACACGCGCACTGCAAGGTTTTCCCGGCCTGCGCCAACGCTACCAGGCGCTGCTGGACGCGCACCTGGCACAGCGCCCGGCCCTGTCGAGCCTGCGCGGCGCGGCTTTGCAGCACGAGTCCGCAGTGCAGGCTGCCCTGCGCGGCAACGGGTACGTGTCGTTATTGCCCTTATGCGTGCAACCGCAGCAGGTGGCGCCCGTCTGGCTGTGGTTAAGCAGTGCCGGAGACTGGGCGCCAGGAGCCATGCGCGATCCGCAAACGCCCTCCGGTGGGCGTAGCACTCCATCCAGCTCTCGTTCCAGTGCCCTGCGGCGCCAGGCCCAGGAAATACAAACGCCGGACGAACGCAACCCGATGCTGCTGAGTTCCAAGCTGGAATCCATCCGCACCTGGAGCCAGCGTATCCGCTTCAACCGCCCCAGCGATGACGCAGATGATCCCGATGCACAGGAGGCCGCCGACGACATGGATACCCTGTCGCTGGCCAAAGGCGACAAGACGAGCGCTGCACGCATCCGGTTTGACCTGGACTTGCCCAGTGCCGCTGCCGACGACCTGCCGCTGGGCGCTGGCGTCAAGACACCCGAATGGGATTGGCGGCGCGGAACGCTGCTGCCCGACCACTGCGCGTTGCAGTGCATGGTGGCGCGGCCCGGCGCGGCCTACCAGGCCTCCGCAGCCCTGCAAGCCACGGCCCGGCGCGTGCGCCGGCGCATGGAAGTGCTGCGTGCGGCACCACGCTGGCAAAACGCGCAGCCATCGGGGGATGAATGCGACCTGGACGCCTGGGTACGCTTCCGCTGCGCAGCGCATGGCGGGGTGCCACAACCCGACGCCCCTCCCATCTACCGACGGCGCTGCAAGGGCGAGCGCAGCCTGGCGACCTTGCTGCTGGCGGACCTGTCCCTGTCCACCGATGCCTACGCCACCGCAGATGCCCGCGTGATCGACGTGATCCAGGAAGCCTTGTACGTTTTTGGCGAGGCCTTGAGTGGGGTCGGCGATGCGTTTGAAATGCTGGGCTTCAGCTCGGTGCGGCGCCAGCATGTGCGCATTCAGCATATCAAGGGTTTTGGCGAAAACTGGAACGACACGGTGCGTGCCCGGCTGGGGGCGCTCAAACCCGGCTACTACACGCGCATGGGCGCCGCCATACGCGATGCCACGCGCCGACTCGGACAGCGCGCCGAGCGGCAACGTCTGTTGCTGGTGTTGACCGACGGCAAGCCGAACGACCTGGACGTGTACGAAGGACGTTATGGCCTGGAGGACACGCGGCACGCCGTACAGGAGGCACGCGAAGCGGGCCTGACGCCCTTTGCGGTCACCATAGACCGGGATGCGCACAGCTACCTGCCCCTGGTATTTGGCAGCCAGGGCTTTGCGCTGGTACGCCGCCCGGCCGAGCTGGTCGGACGACTGACGCAGGTCTGGAGCACTTTGGCGCGAACTTCGTAGGAGCGTGCCATTCTCATATCACCCGTGATATTAAAAACACCAAAACCGCACCACAACTGCTCCCCGAAAGCCTCCGTGGCACGTTTTTAGCCTCGATTTGGCCTCAAATCAGCCAAAATTCAGTATCAAATCAGCCTGTAGCCCCCGAGGGACAAGCGGGGACAGCTACTGAAAACGTAGTAATATGAACCAATGCATCACATTGAATCACACCCAACCCAGGAAGGGTTAGGACGGTGAACGGTAGCAGGGCAATAATTACCGGCCAATCGCAAACACCGTGGGTATGGTGTTGTCCAGAGTCCAGGGTTTGTGCTTCCAGCTTTTGACAAGACCGCTGTGGCAGCATGCCTGCGGCAGCGTCAACCCGCTGGCGGTTGCCAGGCGGGTATTGTTTTGCAAGGTGTGCAACAGCGTTTGCAGCAGTACCACGTTGCGGTACGGGGTTTCGATGAATAGCTGGGTTTGACCGGATTGCAGAGCCAGCGTTTCAATTTCCCGGATACGCTGCACCCGCTGTGCCGGGGTGTTGGGCAAGTAACCGACGAATGCGAAGTCCTGGCCGTTGAGCCCACTGGCAGCCAGTGCCAGCACCAGGGAAACCGGCCCCACCAGCGGCGTCACCGGAATGCCCAGATCGTGCGCGGCACGCACCACGGAAGCTCCCGGATCGGCAATCGCCGGCATGCCGGCTTCGCTGACCAGCCCCACGTTTTCGCCTGCCAGTGCCGCTTGCAACAAGGGTTTGGCGTCAAACTGGCCATGGTGGTCGCCCTTTTTATGCACCGCATGCGGCAACTCCTGCATCTGCATCGTCTGCAAGGGGGCGCACAAAGGGTACAACTCGCCAATGCGCTTGAGGTACGCACGTGTGGATTTCGCGTTTTCACACACCCAGACTTTCAGCGTGGCGGCAATTTCCAGGGTGTGGCTGGGCATGACCGCATCCAGCGAGGCCTGAGCTTCGCAGCCAAAGTCCAACGGGGCTGGAACCAAGTACAGCGTGCCGGGCTGCTCCGGGTTCATGGCCTTGCTCCCCCTGCGGCGAGCGGGTCAAGCGGATCAATACCGGCAGCACGCAGCATCTGGCTGCAGCGTATCAGCGGCAAACCGACCAGCGCGGTGGGGTCGTCGCTGTCAATGCGCGCCAGCAGGGCAATGCCCAGTCCCTCGCTCTTGGCGCTGCCCGCACAATCGTAAGCGGGTTCGGCTTGCAGGTAGTTTTCAATTTCCGCGTCGCTCAGATCACGGAATTTCACCCGCACCGGCGCCACCGCATCCTGGCAAAAGCCGCTTTGCAGACAGACGACCGCCAGGGCGGTGTGAAAAATCACGGTCTTGCCACGCATCTGGCGCAATTGCGCCACAGCACGTTCGTGCGTACCGGGTTTGCCCAGGGATTGCCCATCCAGGTCGGCCACCTGGTCGCTGCCAATCACCACGCAATCCGGGAACCGGCTGGCAACTTCACGGGCTTTGGCCAGGGCCAGACGCTGCGCCAGCGCTACGGGCGATTCATCCGCCTGGGCTGATTCGTCCACCTGCGGGGACTCGATGGAAAAGGGAAGGCCCAGACGCTGCAACAATTCACGCCGGTAAACGGAACTGGACCCCAGGATGAGTTTTCGATGAAGGATAGTAGTATTTGCCATGCCTGGATTCTCTTACACTGCGGCCATGAAACACGCATTCGATCCCAAACATCTGCATATTCACGCCTTTGCGCACGCAGCCGGACAGTTGGCTGGGGAGGAAGCGCTGGCACATTTTGAGCGCCTGCTGGAAACGGTGGATGGCCAAGCAACACAAACGCCAGTGCATTTCGCCGCATCAGGAGAGCTGCACTCCACCCCCGAACGGGGCGAAACCGCTACGCAGGTCTGGCTGCATCTGTCAGGCAAGACCATATTGCCACTGGTATGCCAGCGCTGCCTGGAGCCGGTTGATGTGGAGGTGGAATTTGCCCGCGATTTCCGTTTTGTCGCCAACGAAGCACTGGCCGCAGCCGAAGATGAAGAGTCCGAGGAAGACGTTTTGGTCCTGAGCAAAGATTTCAATCTGCTGGAACTGGTGGAAGACGAGTTGCTCCTGGCCACTCCCCTGGTTCCCAAACACCCGGTTTGCCCGCAGCCGCTGAAACTCCAGGTGGCGGATGTGGATTTTGAGGCCGCAGATGCAAAAAAACCGCATCCATTTGCCGTGCTGGAACAGTTGAAAAGCAAACCTTGATTTTCATGCCCGCATACACCCCACGCTTACCGTAGCCTCATGAGCCCATGAGCCTCCGGTCTTGTGACAGGCGGGATAATCTGCGGATGCGTTACCCATTTGTTCCCTGGCCCCGGTTCTTTTCTGTTGGGCGTGTATCGGTCTTGCTGGCCTTATTGGCCTTGTTGTCGGGTGTAGCTGGCAATAGCAGCGCGCAAAACCTGCCTGCAGAAGTGGAATCCGCGCTGGCGCGTGCCAAGGTGCCGCGCGATGCGGTGGCGGTCTTGTTCGTTGATGCCCAGGGCCAGGGCGTGCCGCGTGTAAGCCATCGTGCCAATATGGCCATGAACCCGGCGTCGGTCATGAAACTGGTCACCACGTACGCGGCCCTGGACATGTTGGGACCGGCGTTCAGCTGGAGTACACCGGTGTTTGCCGATGGCGTGGTGCGCGATGGCACCCTGCAGGGCAATCTCTACATCGTGGGGCAGGGCGACCCCAAGCTGGTGCTTGAGCGTCTGTGGTTGCTGTTGCGCCGGGTGCAGGGGGTGGGTATTCACACCATTGCGGGGGATGTGGTGCTGGACAACAGCGCTTTTGACCTTGGCAGATCGGACCCTGCCGAGTTTGACGGCGAACCGCTCAAACCCTACAACGCAGCCCCGGATGCCTTGCTGCTCAATTTCAAGGCGCTGGTCATGACCTTCACACCCGAGCGTGGTGCTAGCGCAGCAGTACGTGTGCAGTTTGATCCGCCGTTGGCTGGCGTGCAGATGCCAGGTTCGGTGCCTTTGCTGGCGGGTGCTTGTGATGATTACCGCGCTGCGCTCAAGGCGGATTTCAGTGATCCGGCCAAAATACGCTTCATGGGTGGCTATCCTGGAAGCTGTGGCGAAAGGGTGTGGCCTGTCGCCTATGCCGATCCGGTGAGCTATGCCAACCGCGCGGTGCAGGGCTTGTGGAGCAGCATGGGTGGCAAGCTCACCGGGGCGGTGCGTTCCGGGCGGGCGCCATCGGCTGTGCTGGCGGGCAAGCCCCTCTTTGAAGTGCGCTCATTGAGCCTGGCTGAAATTGTGCGCGACATCAACAAGTACAGCAACAACGTCATGGCGCAACAGGTATTCCTGACACTGGGGCGCGAGGAGCGTATGGCCGACACACCGGCCAGTCCTGCCAGCTTTGACTCCGCACGCAAGCGGGTGCAGCGCTGGTGGCAGGAGCGCATCAGCCCGCATGACCTGCCGGTGCTGGACAACGGTTCGGGCCTGTCCCGCATCGAGCGCATCAGCGCCCAGGGCCTGGCGCGCTTGCTGCAAGCGGCGTATGCCTCACCCCTGATGCCGGAATTGATGGCATCCTTGCCCATTTCCGGAGTCGATGGTACCTTGCGCCGCGTGCAGTCGCGCGCTGTAGGCAGTGCACATTTGAAAACCGGCAGCCTGAACGATGTGCTTGCCGTGGCCGGTTTTGTGCATGCCACCAGTGGCAAGCGTTACGTATTGGTAGCCATTGTCAACCACCCCAACGCCAAAGCGGCACGCCCTGCCATCGACACCCTGGTCGAATGGGCTGCCAACAACCATTAACTCCACTATGCAATTAACGGACGTGATCGGCTACTGTGCCGCTTTCCTGACCACCATCAGTTTTATACCCCAGGTGGTGCAAACTTTTCGCACCAAGGATGTACGCGGCATCTCCCTGGGGATGTACAGCGTGTTTACCCTCGGGGTGTCGCTTTGGCTGGTCTATGGCATTCTGCTGAGTGCCTGGCCGATTGTGATTGCCAATGTGATTACCTTGTCTTTGACGGCCGCGATCCTGGTCATGAAACTGCGTTATCGCTGAGTTTGTGTCAAATTCCTTCATCCTTTTTTAGACAGACGGCATGCTTTATCCACAACATTTTGACGTCATCGTGGTCGGTGGCGGCCACGCGGGTTGCGAAGCGGCGCTGGCGGCGGCGCGTATGGGTTGCAAGACTTTGCTTCTGACCCACAACATTGAAACGCTCGGGCAGATGAGTTGCAACCCTTCGATTGGCGGAATTGGCAAGGGCCATCTGGTCAAGGAGGTGGACGCGCTTGGCGGCATCATGGCCCTGGCGACCGATGTGGCAGGCATTCAGTTCCGTACCCTGAACTCCAGCAAGGGACCGGCAGTGCGTGCGACGCGCGCGCAGGCGGACCGTATTTTGTACAAGGCGGCTGTGCGCCATGCGCTGGAAAACCAGGCCAATCTGTACTTGTTCCAGCAAGCGGTCGATGACCTGATCGTCGAGGGCGACAGGGTGGTGGGCGCCGTGACCCAGGTGGGTGTGCGGTTTCGCTCCAACACCGTGGTGCTCACAACGGGCACTTTCCTGGATGGAAAAATTCATGTGGGCTTGAGCAACTACGCAGCGGGCAGGGCAGGCGACCCTCCGGCTGTGTCCTTGAGTGCGCGCCTCAAGGAATTGCAGCTCCCCCAGGGGCGTTTGAAGACTGGCACGCCGCCACGCATTGATGGCCGCAGCATCGACTTCAGCCGCTGCCAGGAGCAGCCGGGTGATGGCATGCCGGGAGGCATGAGCCCGACCATGCCCGTGTTCAGCTATCGTGGCAGTGCGGCCATGCACCCGCAACAAGTTTCCTGCTGGATCACGCATACCAATGCGGATACCCATGCCATCATCCGCTCCGGTTTTGACCGCAGCCCGATGTTCACGGGAAAAATCGAAGGGGTCGGGCCGCGCTATTGCCCCAGCGTCGAGGACAAGATCAACCGCTTTGCCGACAAGGACAGCCACCAGATTTTTCTGGAGCCCGAAGGTCTGACTACCAACGAGTATTACCCGAACGGCATCAGTACCAGTTTGCCTTTTGATATTCAATACGCGCTGGTGCGCTCCATGGCGGGCCTGGAGAACGCGCATATCTTGCGCCCTGGCTACGCGATTGAATACGATTACTTTGATCCGCGTGCGCTGAAAAGCACGTTTGAGACGCGCCAGATTGCGGGGTTGTTCTTTGCCGGGCAGATCAACGGCACCACGGGATATGAAGAGGCTGCGGCGCAGGGGCTATTCGCAGGCATCAATGCGGCATTGCAGGCGGGTGCTCCGGCGGCCGCCACGTTCGAGCGTTGGGTTCCAGGGCGCGATCAGGCGTATCTGGGGGTGCTGGTGGATGATCTGATTACCAAGGGCGTGACCGAGCCTTATCGCATGTTTACCAGCCGGGCCGAGTTCCGCCTGCAATTGCGGGAAGACAATGCCGATGCGCGCCTGACCGAAGTGGGCCGCCAGCTGGGTTTGGTAGACGATGTGCACTGGGAGAAGTTTTGCCGCAAGCGGGACACTGTTTCACGTGAAACAGAGCGTTTGCGCACGATCTGGGTGAGTCCCAAGAACTTGGCAGCGGCTGAGGCCGAGCGGGTGCTGGGGCGGGCGTTGGAGCATGAATACCGTTTGAGTGATTTGTTGCGCCGCCCCGATGTGTCATATGCCGACTTGATGTCGCTCGACGGTGGCCGTTATGCCAGTCCCGAACTGCCTTTGCATCTGGATGTTTCACGTGAAACATCGTGCCCGGATGCATTTGTGGCTGCCGTGGTGGAGCAGGTGGAGATTGCTGCCAAGTATTCCGGGTATATCGAACGCCAAAAAGATGAGGTGTTGCGCGTAGCGCATTACGAAAACCTGCGTCTGCCGCCGGACCTGGATTACATGCAGGTGTCCGCCATGAGCATCGAAGCCAGGCAGCGCCTCAACCAACAGCGCCCGGAAACGCTGGGCCAGGCATCGCGCATTTCGGGCATTACACCGGCAGCGATTTCCTTGTTGCTGATTCATTTGAAGCGCGGGCGGTTTCACGGCTTCGGGCATGACGCTACGCAGGAGGGTGGCTGATGCACGCTTTGGAGACGAAGCTGCGCCAGGGGGCGGCTGACTTGAATTGCACGCTCGATGGTGCGCAGTTGCAGTGTTTGTTGGATTATCTGGAGCTGCTGCAAAAATGGAACAAGGTCTACAACCTGACTGCTGTGCGTGACCCACAGGAGATGCTGACGCACCATCTGTTGGATTGCCTGGCGGTCATTGGTCCTTTGCAAAATTATTTGCAAACCACAGGAGATCGGCAGACGCATCCCTTGCGCTTGCTGGATGTGGGTTCGGGGGCGGGCTTGCCTGGAGTGGTGATCGCCATTTGTTGTCCCGGCATCATGGTGCATTGCGTGGATACGGTGGCCAAGAAAGCGGCGTTTATTCAGCAAGCGGCCAGCAGCTTGCGCATCCCTAACTTGCAGGGGATACACGCGCGTGTCGAATCCTTGGCGGAGCAATACGACGTCATCACTTCGCGTGCCTTTGCTGCGTTGCAGGATTTTTGCCGCTGGTCGGAGTCCGCACTGTCGGCGCAGGGTGTCTGGATGGCCATGAAAGGGAAATATCCGGCGGATGAAATTGCTGTTTTGCCGGAATTTGTGGAAGTGTTTCACGTGGAACAATTGCAAATTCCCGATTTTTCGGCTGAACGTTGCCTAGTATGGATGCGTCGGCGCCAGGGTCGCGTGCCGGATCAACGTAAACTCGGGTAAATGGCACCGTGCCGTGCTGCTTGAATTTGTTTCACGTGAAACAAATGGCGCCCGGCGTTCATCTTTTTATTTACTTTATTCGATATGGCCAAAATATTCTGTGTTGCCAATCAAAAGGGTGGTGTTGGCAAAACCACGACCGCTGTCAATCTTGCGGCGGGCTTGGCCAAAGTGGGGCAACGGGTTTTGCTGATTGACCTGGACCCCCAGGGCAATGCCACCACCGGCTCCGGTGTGGATAAGCGTACCTTGCAACGCACCCTGTACGACGTATTGCTCGAATCGGCGTCGATTGCAGAAATCCGTGTGCAAAGTGAAAAGCTCAAGAACGGTGGTTGCAGCTATGACGTGATTGGCTCCAACCGGGACCTGGCGGGTGCCGAGGTGGAGCTGGTGGATGTGGAGCGCCGCGAAACACGCTTGCGTCAGGCGCTTGCAGCGGCTGGTGCGGACTATGACTTTGTGCTGATTGATTGTCCGCCGAGTTTGTCCATGTTGACACTGAATGGTTTGTGCAGCGCCCACGGCGTCATTGTGCCCATGCAGTGTGAATACTTTGCCCTGGAAGGCTTGACCGACCTGGTGAATACCATCCGGCAGGTCAAGGCCAATTTGAACAATGACCTGCAAATTATCGGCTTGCTGCGCGTCATGTTTGATCCACGCATCACCTTGCAGCAGCAGGTGAGTGACCAGCTCAAGGCGCATTTTGGCGATAAGGTGTTTGACGCCGTGATCCCGCGCAATGTGCGTCTGGCCGAAGCCCCCAGTTATGGCCTGCCCGGCGTCGTGTTCGATCCATCGTCCAAGGGTGCGCAGGCGTATGTGGCATTCGCGCAGGAAATGGTGCAACGCATCCAGTCCATGTAACCAGATTAACCAGCTTAGAAAGTCGTCATGGTCACAAAAAAACCCAAGGGATTAGGCATGGGGCTGGAGGCATTGCTAGGCCCCAAGGTGCAGGAGGGCAGGGCTGTTGCCGGTGCGTCAGAACCCAACGCCAATGCCAATGCCAACGTACCCAGCACCCTGGCGCTGGATGTGCTGGTGCCAGGCCAGTACCAGCCACGCATCCGCATGGACGAAGGCGCGCTGTATGAATTGGCCGAAAGCATCAAGGCGCAGGGCATCATGCAACCCATCCTGGTACGCCATCTGCTCAAGGGCAACAATGCGGGCAAGTACGAGATCATTGCCGGGGAGCGCCGCGTGCGCGCGGGCAAGCTGGCGGGATTGAACAGCGTGCCGGTGCTGGTGCGCGATGTACCCGATGAGACCGCTGCGGCCATGTCGCTGATTGAGAACATGCAGCGCGAGGATCTCAACCCATTGGAAGAAGCGCAAGGCTTGCAGCGGCTGATCAAAGAGTTTGGTTTGACCCATGAAACGGCGGCACAAGCCATTGGCCGCTCGCGCAGCGCGGCCAGCAATCTGTTGCGCTTGCTGAATTTGACGGAAGCGGTGCAAGCCATGTTGATGGCAGGGGACCTGGATATGGGGCACGCACGCGCGCTGCTGGCCCTGGAAGGGGCGACCCAGATCGCAGCGGCCACGCAAATGGTCGCCAAGAAGATGTCGGTGCGTGAGGCGGAGAGTCTGGTCAAGAAATTGACCAGCACCGCAGCCGAGCCTGTGGCCAAGCCGCAAATTGAAAAGTCGCGTGACATCCTGCGCGTGGAAGAAGAGTTGTCCGACCGGCTCATGGCGCAAGTTGCCATCCAGGTCAAGAAACGGGTGAAGCGTGAAGGCCGTATGGAAGAAATGGGCGAAGTGGTGATCCAGTTCGGCTCGCTGGACGAGCTCAATGGCTTGATTGAACGTCTGGCGCCGGGGGGCGAGCGCTGATCTTGCGATTCTTGCGCTTTTTGCAATCCCTTCTACGGCGCTGGCCATTGCCCGCCATCCTGAGCTGGGTGGCGGCGTGGGTGGTGTTCAAATTGATGCGGGGGCAGGGCGCTTCAATCACCGTCGCCATGGGTGCCGCCGCCGCGCTGGGCGTGCTCTTGAGCCTATGGGGCGACTCCTGGTGGCGGCGGGTGCTGATTGCGCTGGGTTTCCCTTTGTCGCTGGTATTGACCCAACCCGCTTTCGGGTTGACGGCCACGCAGGCCTGGGTCTGGTTGTTGCCCTTGGGCGTCTTGCTGCTGGTGTATCCGGTCAATGCCTGGCGCGATGCACCGCTGTTTCCAACGCCCCGGTGCGCGCTGGATGCGCTGCCCTATTACGCAGCCTTGCCCGCTGGCGCGCGTGTGTTGGACGCCGGCTGCGGCCTGGGGCATGGTTTGACCGCCTTGCGCCGTGCCTACCCCCAGGCTAGCCTGCATGGGCTGGAGTGGAGCTGGCTGCTGCGCTGGCTGTGCGCGCTACGCTGTCCATGGGCGCACATACGCCATGCAGACATCTGGCAGGCGGATTGGTCCGGCTATGCCATGGTCTATCTGTTTCAAAGGCCGGAGAGCATGCAGCGTGCTGCGGACAAGGCGCGTGCCGAATTGCGTCCCGGTGCCTGGTTGGTAAGCCTGGAGTTTGAAGCGACAAGTTTGCAGGCATATGCCCATTTCAAGGCAACGGATGGCAAAATGGTATGGTTGTATCAGGCACCTCTGATACCCCCGATTGCATCCCAAGGAGATTGACCATGCAACCTATTGATCCCCCGTCCACCTTTGCCGGCAGTGACGCAGCCCAGATACAGCATGCACAAAAGGTTCTGGTGTTTGCCTTGGCCACCCTTGCCGAGCAGCGTGATGCCGACTCGGAAAGCCACATCCTGCGTGTGCAGCACTACGTGCTGGCCTTGACCGAGGCACTGCGCAACGATGTCATCTATGCCGAGTATCTGACCCCGGCGTATATCGAAACATTGCACAGCAGTGTGCCTTTGTATGACATGGGGTCAATGGGTATCCCGGACCGCATTTTGCTCAAACCGGGGCGACTCAGCCCGGAGGAGTTGGCCATCATGCGCTCGCACACCACCATCGGGCATGCGGCCATCGAACGTGCCGAGATCATGCTGGGGCATTCTTCTCCGCTGCTGACCATTGCCAAGGAACTGGTGCTGTCCCACCAGGAAAAATGGGATGGAAGCGGTTATCCGCAGGGGCTCGCTGGCACGGCCATTCCGGTATCGGCGCGCATCCTTGCCATTGCGGATGTGTACGATGCACTCATCAGCAGCAAGGTGTACAAGGATGGCGTGTCACATGGCAAGGCGGTGGAGATTATTCTGAGCGAACGCGGGAAACACTTTGACCCGGATGTCGTTGATGCGTTCATCGAAAAACAGGATGTGTTTCAGAGCATCGCCCGGCTCTATGCCGATACCGAGGCGGACATGCAGCACAAAATCGAGTACATGGCCAATGCGATTGCCGAGGTTGCGGTTCTATAGCGGCGTGTGCGCAGTAATCACACCGCCGCCCAGGCATACATCGTCAGCGTACAACACCGCTGACTGTCCCGGAGTCACCGCCCATTGAGCCAGGGTAAATTGCAGATCAAAACTGTGCGCGCTGGCGTGGAGCAGTTGGCAGGGTGCATCGCTTTGCCGGTAACGGGTTTTTGCTGCCAGGGCACCATCGCCTGGGTGCACTCCGGCAATCCAGCTTGCGTCCTGGGCGTGCAGCGACAAGGATTGCAGCCAGGGGTGTTCATGCCCTTGCACCACCCACAGCGTATTGCTTGCCATGTCCTTGCGCGCGACAAACCAGGGTGCGTGTGTGCCGCCACCTCTGGCGGCGCCCTGCGTCTTGAGCCCGCCAATGCCCAGGCCCTGGCGTTGTCCCAGGGTGTAAAAACTCAGGCCCACGTGTTCGCCAATGGTCCGGCCCCGGTCATCCTTGATGGCTCCTGGCTCCCTGGCGATGTAACGGTTCAGAAACTCCCTGAAAGGCCGCTCGCCGATAAAGCAGATGCCGGTGGAGTCTTTCTTGCGGGCATTGGGCAATTTGATTTCCTCGGCAATGCGCCGCACCTCTGTTTTGTGCAGATGCCCGATGGGAAATAGCGCCTTGGCAAGCTGCTCCTGGTTCAGGCGGTGCAGAAAATAGCTTTGGTCCTTGGACGGGTCAAGTCCTTTTTTGAGTTGGTAATTCCCTGCGGTGGGGTGAACGCTCACCCTGGCGTAGTGCCCCGTGGCAATTTTTTCGGCGCCCAGGCGCATGGCATGGTCCAGAAATGCCTTGAATTTGATTTCCGCATTGCACAGCACGTCCGGGTTGGGCGTGCGCCCGGCCTGGTATTCATGCAGGAATTCGGCAAACACCCGCTCCTTGTAGGCGGTGGCAAAATTGACGTGTTCCAGTTCAATGCCGATGACGTCGGCCACGGCAGCGGCATCGACAAAATCAAGGTTCGAGGAGCAGTAGGCGCTGTCGTCGTCATCTTCCCAGTTTTTCATGAAAATGCCAACGACCTCATGCCCTTGCGCCTTGAGCAGGTAAGCCGTCACGGCAGAGTCCACGCCCCCGCTCAAACCCACCACAATGCGCTGTTTTCCTGCTTCCATGGCAGGTTCATGCGTTGGTGCTGGCGGTCTGGGTTTGCTCCAGGAAGCGCTGTGCATCCAGCGCGGCCATGCAACCCGTGCCCGCACTGGTGATGGCCTGGCGGTACACGTGGTCCTGCACGTCGCCCGCAGCAAAGACACCGGGTACGCTGGTCTGCGTGGCAAAGCCCTTGAGCCCGCCCTGGGTGACGATGTAGCCGTTTTCCATTTCCAGTTGTCCCTGGAAGATTTCGGTGTTGGGTGCGTGACCGATGGCGATGAAACAGCCGGTCAGCACGATGTCTTCCATGCTGCCAGTGTGAACATTTTTCACGCGGATGCCCGTGACCCCCGAAGCGTCGCCCAGCACTTCTTCCAGCGTGTGGAAGGTTTTGAGTTCAATTTTTCCGGCGGCCACTTTTTCCATCATTTTGTCAACCAGGATCGGTTCGGCACGGAATTTGTCACGCCGGTGTACAACGATGACCTTGCGGGCGATGTTGGACAGGTAGAGCGCTTCTTCCACGGCGGTATTGCCACCGCCGACCACGCAGCACACCTGGTCGCGGTAGAAAAATCCGTCGCAGGTGGCGCAACCCGAAACGCCGCGCCCCATAAAGGTCGTCTCGCTGGGCAAACCGAGGTATTTGGCGGATGCGCCGGTGGCAATGATCAGCGCATCGCAGGTGTAGGTGCCATTGTCGCCCTCGAGCGTGAAGGGCCGCTGTCCCAATTCCACACGGCTGATCTGGTCAAAGATGATTTCTGTCTTGAAACGCTCGGCGTGTTGCAAAAATCGTTGCATCAGTTCGGGGCCTTGTACGCCGTGCACGTCAGCGGGCCAGTTGTCCACCTCGGTGGTGGTCATCAACTGCCCGCCCTGGGCTGTACCGGTAATCAGCACCGGCGCGAGATTGGCGCGTGCGGCATAGACTGCTGCGGTATAACCGGCAGGACCGGAACCCAGAATCAGGACTTTGGCGTGGTGGGGGGCGGACATGGTATAGCCTTTATGAATAAATGGTGTGAGTCGGCCCGTGTACAGTTCGGGGCTGGGCGCAAATATTCAAGCTGCGTTAATCTACAAACAGGTTTGCGAGCCGATAAATATCCCGAACGTGGGCGTTCGGATTGTAAGAAATCAGCTACGTCCTTTATGGGACGTGAAGAGGAGTGAATAAATGTCAATGTTGAGTAATCAGGATTTAATCCGCCGGGTACCTTTGTTTGCCGCATTGACACCGGTGCAGGCGCAGTCGCTGGCCGGAGCGGTTACCAAGGGCCGCTTCAAGAAAGGCTCAACGCTGATCGCGGCAGGGGAAATCTCCAATGCGCTGTACATCATCCTGTCCGGTCGGGCGCACGTAGTCATGGCGGATGACAATGGGCGAGAGGTGATTCTGGCGATTTTGCACACCGGGGATTATGTGGGCGAGATGAGCCTGCTGGATCACGAAGCCCACTCGGCGACCGTTTATGCCGAGGTCGCCATGGACGTACTGATACTGGGACGCGACGATTTTGTCCGTTGCCTGCACGAAAATGCCGAGTTATCCTTAGCTGTCATGCGCGGACTGGTCAAACGTTTGCGCAATGCCGATCATAAAATCGGGTCTTTGGCTTTGGCAAGTGTGTATACGCGCGTGGCAGAACTCTTGAAACAGTTGGCTACTCCAAACGGGAATGGAGATATGGTGATTCGCGACAAGATTTCGCGCCAGGACATTGCCAAAATGGTGGGAGCCTCACGGGAAATGGTCAGTCGTGTCATGAAGGATTTTGAGGAGCAGGGCGTATTGGACCCCCTCACGGGCGTGCTGCGCATTCGCGAACGCCGCGCACAGCCGCGTTGACAAACACCATTGGTTTATATCGGTTTATTTTGACATCAGGTCCGCCGTCGATGGCGGCCGCACGTAATGACGTACTCTCTCAAAACTCTTGATTCTTCAGCGGATACCCGCGAGCCTGCCCCAATAGGTATGAACCGCTTTGCCAGCGAAATCAGTCTGATTGTCGGCTTTGTCCTGTTGACCTTGTGGTTGATAGCGCTTTTGAGCTATTCACAGCAAGATGCCGCCTGGTCCACATCCGGCAGTGGATTGCACACTGTCAACCGGGCTGGGCGCCTGGGTGCCTGGATGGCCGATGTCAGTTATTTTTTACTGGGCTTCTCGGTCTGGTGGTGTGTTGCGGTCAGCGTGCGGGTGTGGTTGGCGCTTTTGGCCAATCGTCTGCGCGGTGATGAGTTGGCACATGCGGTGCCGCGCCGTTGGGCGTTCTGGCTGGGTTTGGGCATGCTCTTATGTGCCAGCACCGCATTGGAGTGGACCCGGCTTTATAGCCTGGAGTCCCGTCTGCCGGACCATAGTGGCGGGGCGCTGGGGTATCTGCTCGGACCTTTGAGCGTCAAATGGTTGGGCTTTGCCGGTTCCGGGCTGGTGTCGATTGCACTGGGTGTCATCGGCGCTGCGCTGGTATTCGGTTTTTCCTGGATGCATATGGCCGAACGTGTCGGTGCCAAGCTGGAGGCATTGGTGCAATGGCTGCGCGCCCGATACGAGCGTGCCCAGGACATGCAACTCGGGCAGCGTGCTGCGCGCGAACGTGAAGAAATCATTCTGGAAGAACGCGAAGAGCGCGAGGAGCTTGCCGAGCACAGCGTGGCACATATGGTGCACGAAGAACCGGACGCACCACCAGCACCAGCACCATTGGTTGAGCGCGCGTTTGCGCTGGATGATGAAGACATGCCGCCGCATGTGCTATCCCCTGTGGCACCACCACAGCCCAAGCCTGTGGTGGCAGCACGGCCTGTGCAGACCGCCACCCCCCCGCCCAGCGCTGTGCCCCATAAGCCGCCCAAGCCCGCATCGTCTGTCAAGTCCGATACCAGCAATACCAAACTGCCGCAGATCGAGTTGCTTGATGGTGCCCTGATCCGCCAGGAAACCGTGTCGCCCGAAACGCTGGAAATGACCAGCCGATTGATCGAGAAAAAACTCAAGGACTTTGGCGTGCAGGTGAGCGTGGTGGCAGCCCAGCCCGGCCCGGTCATCACGCGCTATGAAATCGAGCCCGCCACAGGCGTCAAGGGCTCGCAGATCGTGGGCCTGGCCAAGGATCTGGCGCGCTCCTTGAGCCTGGTGTCCATCCGGGTGGTTGAAACCATTCCGGGCAAGAACATCATGGCATTGGAGTTGCCTAACGCCAAACGCCAGACCATCAAGCTCACCGAAATACTGGGCTCCAAGGTCTACGCTGACGCCCAGTCGCTGCTGACGGTGGGAATGGGCAAGGACATCGTGGGCAACCCGATTGTGGCGGACCTGGCCAAAATGCCGCACGTGTTGGTGGCTGGCACCACCGGCTCGGGCAAATCGGTGGGTATCAATGCCATGATCCTGAGCCTGCTCTACAAAGCCGAAGCCCGTGACGTGCGCTTGTTGATGATTGACCCGAAGATGCTGGAAATGTCGTTCTACGAAGGCATTCCGCACCTGATCGCGCCGGTGGTGACCGATATGAAGCAGGCTGCCAACGGTCTGACCTGGTGTGTGGCCGAAATGGAGCGGCGCTACAAGCTGCTCAGTAAACTGGGCGTGCGCAATCTGGCGGGCTACAACGCCAAGATGGACGAGGCGCGCGCGCGCAACGAGTTTATCTATAACCCCTTCAGCCTCACACCCGAAGAACCCGAGCCGCTGGACCGCATGCCGCATATCGTGGTGATCATCGACGAGCTGGCCGATCTGATGATGGTGATTGGCAAGAAGATCGAAGAGTTGATCGCCCGCCTGGCACAAAAGGCGCGTGCGGCGGGTATTCACCTGATCCTGGCGACGCAGCGCCCCAGCGTGGATGTGATTACCGGCCTCATCAAGGCCAATATCCCGATCCGTGTGGCGTTTCAGGTCAGCAGCAAGATAGACAGCCGCACCATCCTGGACCAGATGGGTGCCGAGGCGCTGCTGGGCATGGGCGACATGCTCTATATGCCCAGCGGCACCGGCCTGCCGATCCGGGTGCATGGCGCCTTTGTCAGCGACGACGAAGTGCACCGCGTCGTGGCGTACCTGAAAACCCAGGGCGAGCCCGATTACATCGAAGGGGTGCTCGAAGGCGGCACTGTGGATGACAATGCCGAAGCAGCGCCAGGCGGCGGCGATACCGGCGGTGAGAAAGACCCGATGTATGACCAAGCGGTGGAAATTGTGTTGAAAAACCGCAAGGCCAGCATTTCTCTGGTGCAGCGCCACCTCAAGATCGGCTACAACCGTGCGGCACGTTTGCTGGAAGACATGGAAAAAGCGGGACTGGTTGGTTCCTTGAGCACCAGCGGCCAGCGCGACATCCTGGTGCCCCCGCGCCCCGAATAAGGATGCCGACCATGCAATTCAAACAACTTACTTCTTTTTTAATAGCTGCGTCCGCTCTATCCACAAGCGCAGATGGCCTGAATGGCCTGGAAAGCTTTATCAGGAGCACCAAGGCCGCGCACGCTGATTTCACCCAGGTTGTCACCGCACCGGCCCGCGACGGCCAGTCTGCGCGCGCCAAGACATCCAGCGGACACTTTGCCTTCATCCGCCCTGGGCGTTTTCGCTTTGACTACCAGAAACCGTTTGCACAAACCATCGTTGCCGACGGCCAGACGCTGTGGCTCTACGACGTGGACCTCAATCAGGTCACCGCGCGCAAACAGGCCCAGGCACTGGCCAGCACCCCGGCGGCGCTGATCGCCTCCGCCACCGACTTGACGGCCCTGCAAGCCGATTTCACCCTGAGCGCCCAGGTTGACCAGGAAGGTATGGAATGGGTTCTGGCAACCCCGAAAGCCAAGGACAGCCCTTTGCACAGCGTGCGTGTGGGCCTGCGCGCGGGCGAACTTGCCGCGCTGGAAATTCTCGACACCTTCGGCCAGAAGTCCAGCCTGCGTTTTTCCGGCTTTGTGCCGCAAGCTCCTGACCCCAGCCATTTCCAGTTCAAACCACCAGTGGGGGCGGACGTGGTGCGCCAGTGAATGGGCGCTCTTCACAGCAACTCGCCGCCGACGGTGGGTGCATCAACCCATTCACGTTCTTCGGGAGTGTGTGGCTGCGAATAGTCTGAAGCAGCCAGCAACTCCGCCAGCGTATAGCGTGGCCGTGGGTTGGGGTTGACCACCAGACAGCCGTGATCAATAGCCAGTCCGACGGTCGCACCGGCTTGCAGATGCAGTTGATCGAGAAACGTTGGCGGTACCGTCAGCATGATCGAGCCGCCGACTTTGCGCAGGTTGGTGGTATGCATGGTGTTCTTCGGGATAGGGTAAGTTATATTGAAATATAACTGGTTGTCACACGCACCGCCAGCCCTCCCAGCTCACCGGATCGCCCCACGTGCAGCGTGAGACCATGCACGGCGGCAATGCGCTGCACGATGGACCAGCCCAGGCCACTGCCATCCTGGTCACTGCCTGTCACCCGAAAGAATCGTTCACCCAGGCGCTGACAATCGACCTCGGACATGCCCGGCCCACTGTCTTCGACGCGCAACTCCATATGCCCGTCGCATTGCTGCACCGCCACCTGGATACGCGCTCCTGCGGGGCTGTAGCGCAGCGCGTTGTCCAGCAGGTTGCGGATCAGTACCGCCAGCAGTGCGGCATTGCCTGTCATGGTCACGTCGTGGGATGGGGGTGCCTCCAATGCAAGCAATTGCCCCTTGCCAATGGCCTTGGCCGCCTCTTCGGCCAGCACTTGCCGAGCCAGTTCCGCAAGGTTCAATTCGGCCATGGCTGGCCGTGTCGATGCGTCCAGTCGGGAGAGCGTCAGCAACTGCTCCACCAGATGTGTGGCACGGTCACAACCCGCAATTGTGTTTTGCAGGGCATGGCGGCGCAGCGTGTCATCGGTTTCGGCCAGGGCAACCTGCGCCTGGGCACGGATGGCCGCAATCGGCGTGCGCAGCTCATGGGAGGCATCGGCGGTAAAGCGCCGTTCGGATTCCAGTAAGGCGGTGATGCGTGTAAACAGTCCATTGAGTGCTTCGACCATTGGCGCAATCTCCGCAGGCGCGTTATCCAGCACCAAAGGCTCCAGCGCATCGGGCCGACGCTGCACCAGCGTGTGGCCCATCTGGCGCATGGGTGCCAAACCGGAGTGAATGGCCCACCACAGAATCAGCGCCAGCACGGGCAAAGCCAAGGCCATGGGCAACAGGGTGCTGTGCAGAACCGCCCACAGAATGCGGGTGCGCGAGCGCATTTCCTCACCCACGTACACCAGGATGTCGGACTCGGCACCCCGTGCGGAGAACACGCGCCAGTCACGGTCGGCGATGCGCACCGTGTCAAAACCAACAACCCCCATTTTTTCGGCGCTGGCCATCGGGGTTGTGGGTGCGTTGGCGGAACGCAGCACCAGACGCCCGGCGTGAAACACCTGAAACGCCACCTTGGGTGCGTAGCGGTGTAAGGAGGGCGCATCTACGCCGTGGCCTTCTTCTCCCATATCGTCGTCGGCCTGTTGCACCACCAGCACTGCGGCAGCTTGCGCCAGGTGGCCATCCAGCAACTCATCGAGTTCGTGGCGCACATCCCGCCAGGTGAGTGCCGAGGCAAGCAGCCACACGCTGACGACCGCACCCAGCACCAGCCATAGCAAGCGGCGTTGCAAGGAGTGCCGTGCCGATGTCATGGCGCAGGCGCATCGCGCAGCAGCATATAGCCCACGCCACGCACGGTGTGAATCAGGGTATTGCCCAGTTTTTTGCGCAGATTGTGCACATGCACCTCGATGGTGTTGCTTTCCACTTCCTGGCCCCAGCTGTAGAGCTGCTGTTCCAGGTGTTCACGCGAAAGCACGCGCCCGGCGCTGAGTAAGAAGGCTTGCAACAGATCAAATTCACGGGTCGAAAGAACCACCGGCTGACCAGCCTTGTGTACCGTGCGTGCCGCTGGGTCCAGCACCACATCCTGGGCGCTCAGGCACTCCTGCAACTGCCCATGCGCGCGGCGCACCAGTGCACGCAAACGGGCGGCCAGTTCGTGCAAATCCACGGGTTTGACCACGTAATCGTCGGCGCCGCTATCGAGTCCGCGAATGCGCTCGGGAACCGTGTCGCGTGCCGTCAGCACCAGTACCGGCGTGGTGATGTTTGATTGGCGCATCTCCGCCAGTACGGCCAATCCATCCTTGCGTGGCAGCCCCAGATCGAGCACTGCTGCTGCATACGGCTGGGCACGCAGTTCGCGCTCGGCGGCCTCGCCGTCGCGCACCCAGTCCACCTGGAAACCGAGCTGGCGCAGACCGGCGCGCAGGCCATCGCCCAGTAAGGAATCGTCTTCAACCAGCAAAATACGCATGGCGCTTATTGTGCTCCCGCCACGGGTGCTCCGTACCATTGCAGCCCCCAAAAGCCCAGCACCGCAACCAGCAACAGCAGGCCCAGCGGCCACCACGTGCTGCGAATGCCCTGTCCGGGTTCGCCATGTTTGCGTCCGTTCAGCATGGCGCGCACCAGATTCTCACCATGCAGCCAGCCCGATACAAACACGGCGGCAATGTGCACGCCAACCAGCAACAGCATGCCATTGGCCAGAACCTCGTGCAGTTCTTCGCCCCAGTGTCCACCCAGATCGTTGTACGTGGCCCAGCCCGAGGCGGAAATGGCAAGACCCAGGACCAGCATGCCCACGATGGCCAGCGCCCCGGCTGGATTGTGTCCGGTATGGTGCTCGGGTCTGCCCCGCAGCAGCGTTCCAAGGTAGCGGATGATGGCTTGTGGGGAGCGTACAAAGGATGTAAAACGGGCGTAGCGCGTGCCCAGCAATCCCCACATCAGACGGAAGATCACCAGGCCCGCCATGCTGTAGCCCAGCGTCACATGCACCAACCTCCAGGACTCGCTTTCCGCCGTGGCGTAGGCGCCAGCAAAGCACAACACCATCAACCAGTGAAAGACGCGCACCGGCACGTCCCAGACCAGAATCGTGGCCATGTCTGTCATGTCTGTCGTTTTAGCGCGGGATGCGGATGTTGCGTTCACGGAAGTCTCCTGTATCGGCTTGGGTATGGCAGGCGCCGCAGTTGGCGGCACTTTTGACTGCGGCGAGTTTCCAGGTGGCGGCAGATACCTCGTCGTGCTCGCGCACAAACCAGGCGCTGCGGGTGATGCGGTCCTGGGGCGGTTCTTCGTGTCTTCGTTTGTAGCCTCCGGCGTGGGCGTTGAGCCAGGCAGAGAGTTCTTTCAAAGTGGTGGCGTCCAGCGATGCATCCGAGCCAAAATGCTGCGACAGATTGCCCATGATGCGGCCCCAGGAAGCTGCGGGCAGCAATGCGGGTGAATAAGCGGTATGGCAAGAGCCACACTCCTGCTGGTATTTGGGCAACAGGCGGACCATCGTGTGGCCATGGTCATCAGCCATGGCGCCCGAGGTGCAGGCGGCAAGAGCCCATAGAGCGATGCGCCTGTGGGGTATGCGGATGGAACGGAGCATACGGTCTCCTAGGGTTTGAGTGCCAGCAACCAGCTGAGAATGTCGGCTTTTTCTGCAGCCGTGCACTCGCGTCCGGCCACATCGTTGCAATTGCGGCGGAACCACTTTTCGGTTTTCGCTGCATCGGTGAAGCGTTCTGCGTTGAATGCCGGGGCCAGTGCACCGATAGGCTTGCCGGTGGCGGCATGTTTGCCCGTCTGCGTGGGCTCCGTTCCGTGACAGGAAGTGCAACGCCACTCCTTGCCGTGGGTACTATTGAAGAATTGCTGGCCACGCGCCGCAACTCCGGCAGCTTTGGCCTGTGCAGCATAGTTTGCCAACAATTCCGCAGGACTGGCCGCATGGGCCAGCGGCATAAGCGCTGCGCAGGCCAGTGCCAAGCCAAAGGCCCGCACAAAGCGACAAGAGGGTAAAGAGGGTGAAGGGGGTAGGTCGGGGGTGATGTAGTGCATAAGTAACTCCTTGGTCGCAAGGATGCCAAACCTTGCTTAGGGTTTTCTTAATGGCACCCCTGCGCCAACGTGGGCATTGTTTGGGTTTGTGCAAAAATGCCCGTGGCTGTCGGCATCAACGTCTGGCGTACAAGCTGACCAAGGCCGCGGCAGTACGTGTTTCAAACCCTGTTTCAAACTTCATGAGGTGTATCCATGCGCAATTTTTTCAAGGCCATTCTGGTTTCATTTCTGATGGCGGTGGTATTGCCGCTCGGGGCTGTTGAACGCAGCACGCCGGAGCAGGCGGTGGCCATGGTCAAGAGTGCGGTGGCGTATATGGGGGCGAATGGGCGCGAAAAGGCCTTTGCTGCTTTCAGCGATCCCAACGGCCAGTTCGTCAAGGGTGACTTGTACGTCATGGTCTACGACATGGAAGGCAATAACCGTGCGCACGGCAACAATCCCAAACTCATTGGCAAGAACCTGCTGGAAATCAAGGACGTCAACAACGTCTACATCGTCAAGAAGTTCATCGAAGTGGCCAAGACCAAGGGCCGTGGCTGGGTGGATTACAAGTGGCCCAATGCCGTGACCAAGGCGGTGGAGGACAAATCGACCTACGTGGAAGCCGTAGGGGATGTGCTCATTGGTGTCGGTATTTATAAGTAAGCATTGCAGCGTAAGGAATTTCAAGCAAAGGCAGGTTCGGATATGGCGCATTCGGTTCATTTTGGCAACAGCATAGGGCAGCGTCTGGGTCTGGGTTTTGGTGTGTTACTGCTGATGTTGCTGGCGGTTTTGGGCGCCGACAGCCTGATTGGCAGCAAGAACCGGGATACCTTGCTCAAGGGTGTAGCGCTTGCCAATGCCAAGATTGCGCTCACGACCACCATGAAGAGTGAACAGCTCGAAGGTGTGGTGTCCATCCGCAGCATCGGGCTTTACACTGATCCGGCTGCGATGAACAAGGAAGAAGGCAACTTGCAGCTGCATCGGAAGAACTTTCTGAATGCACGCGATGCCTTGATGGCGATGGGTGTTTCGCCGCAGGCGCAGCGGGTCTTTGACAATATTGCCCGTTTGGACAAGGAATTGGAAAAACCCGTTTCCGATGCCATTTTCTACGCACTGGCCTTTGACAGTGAAAGGGTGGCACAGGTCATTTCCGAGCGCACCGACCCGATTTACCGCCAGATGCTCAAGGAAATCAACCAATTGGTGGATTTGTATAAGGCCGAAGAGCGCGCCGTGCTGGAGGCCGCAGAAGCTTCCGGACGCCATTTGCAGTTTCTGACATTTGGCATTGGTGCTGTGGCGCTGGTTCTGGGCGTGCTGCTGGCACGCTCGATTACCTTGGGCATCACCCGACCCTTGCGATATGCGGTGCAGATTGCCAGGCATGTCGCCCAGGGCGATATGACCAGCCGCATCGAGGCCCGTAGTACAGACGAAATCGGCCAGTTGATGCGGGAGCTGGCCACCATGAACCACAATCTTGCGCATACCGTCGGCCAGATACGCCATGGTGCCCAAACCATCGCCACTGCGGCGCAGCAGATCAGCAGCGGCAATGACGATCTGTCGTCCCGCACCGAACAGCAAGCCAGCGCACTGCAACAGACGGCATCCACTACGGAGGAACTGACGGCAACCGTCAAGCAAAACGCGGAGAGCGCCCACCGGGCTGATGAGTTGGCGCAGTCGGCATCCCAGGTGGCGGTTCAGGGCGGTGAAGCGGTACAAGGCGTGGTACAGATGATGCATGCCATCAACAACTCGTCCCGGAAAATCGTCGAAATCATCAGTGTGATTGATGGCATTGCGTTTCAGACCAATATTCTGGCCCTGAATGCGGCGGTCGAGGCCGCGCGCGCGGGCGAACAGGGACGGGGGTTTGCGGTGGTTGCCTCGGAGGTGCGCAGCCTTGCGCAACGCAGTGCCGAGGCTGCAAAGGAAATCAAGGGACTGATCAACGACTCTGTGCACCAGGTCGAACGCGGCGGCGACATGGTGAGCCAAGCTGGCGATACGATGACGCAGGTGGTGGAAAGCATCCAACGGGTAAGCGGCATCATGGCCGAGATCAACGCGGCCAGCGCGGAGCAAACCGTGGGGATCGAGCAGGTGAATAAGGCGATCAGCGAAATGGATGGTGTCACCCAGCAAAACGCCGCCCTGGTCGAGCAGGCATCCGCCGCCGCCAATGCCCTGCGCACCCAGGCGGAGAAACTGGCGGAACTGGTCAGTGTGTTTACGATTGATGAGGGTCGCTAACACCGCTAACACCGCTAACGCCAACCAAAAGACGCAGCTGCCTGGCGTTCGCGTTGTTCGCGCTATGTCCCTACCGTGTTTGCATGGCTTTGCTTAACAAAGGCCCACTACGCCAACTAGCAAAGCGTAAGTGTTTGATTTTTATTGGAAATAAAAAATAACCTAATGACTCCCTTTGATAGCTGGATCGGAAATCAATGAATCTATCAATACCCACTGGGAGTCCTGACGGGTTCCGGCGTTTCGGATGCGTTTACCTGACAGCGAGAAAAGCAAATTGTGAACACGATTGCTTTTCTGTTGTGCTGTCAGCACATCCGGCAGCTTACTCAAAAGCAGCTTATCAATGTCCTCCCGCGACACTGGCTGATGCTCGCGCACCAAGTCCACAATCAGGTCACGGTAGTAGCGGTTATCAAAACCACGGTTACGAATGTGCTGCGCCTTGTCACCCGTGGTGGCCGCCACACTTCCTGCGACCAACAAGTTCGGGTAACGCCCCTCCACCAATCTGGCTGCCTTCAGCCGTTTGGCCTCGACAGCGTCAATCCGTTGCCCCTTCTGTACCTTGTCCAGTAGCATGATGGTGCCCAAGTCCAACTCACCCTGTGCCATCAGCAGCCGGGTGTAGCGCACATCCAAAATGCGCCCGCGCAGCGTCACCATCACCCGCTCGGGCTGGGTCAGGTCGTAATCTGGCATGGGGAAGAATCGCCGTCGCTGCGTCTGGAACATGCGCTTGATGCCACCGCCCTGGGTGTCAATCATATTCAGGTTCACCATCGCCTCGGCCAAGTAGGGGTTGCGGTAAATTTCCAGCGGCGCGTCCTGGTCAATCACCGTCTCCACCCGCCCCGGTAAAAAGCCACCCACATTGGTAAGCAGCAGCGCCTGCGGTGTCTCCACCACCTGAATACGACCACGCAAGCCGTAGTCCTGGTGGGCAATGCAGTTGTGCAAGGCCTCACGAATCACCCAGGGGTCGTACTGCGTCAGTTCCACCGGAAACAACGTGCCGTCTGGCAACTCGCGCACCGTCAGGTTACGGATACGGGCCAGCACCTTGTTCACGTTCAGCAGCAGCGGTGGGCCGAAGTGTTCGTAGTCCAGCTCTTCGTTGCGCTCGTTCTTCAAAATCCAGCTGATGCGCGCCACAGCTGGCGCCAGCAGCGACGAAGCCTCTTCGCGCCCCAGCAACAACAGCGCCGCATTGGTGACTGCTCCACGTACCGCCAGCTTGGCCTTGTTCAAAAACGTGGCGTCATCCCACTGGGCCAACTCGGCCAGGCGGTCAGGCTTGGTTTTGTTCTTGGCTCATATTGGGTTTTGAGGTCATCACAATGGATGAGAAAAGGATCGGTTGCAATGCCCTTCGTCATAGTATTGTGACGGAGGGCCACTGCCATGTTTCATATCCAGGAGTTGATGGACGATGAGAAGTGTTACG
>JAYRRD010000197.1:0-25965 GCA_041910275.1 Rhodoferax sp. | reverse complement strand
TCAGGGTTTGCGCTCAGGTGATACGCAATGATACGACATGGAACCTACCCCACAGGGCGCGTTGTGGGAATTTGGGAAAGTTGAGACGAAAAAATACCCCTTGACAGGGGTATTTGGCGGAGTGGACGGGGCTCGAACCCGCGACCCCCGGCGTGACAGGCCGGTATTCTGACCAACTGAACTACCACTCCTGGTAGATAGCTTTGACACCTTGCGTGTGTCCAAGTGCTACAAACTTGGCGACCCCACGGGGATTCGAACCCCGGTACTCACCGTGAAAGGGTGATGTCCTAGGCCTCTAGACGATGGGGTCAAAACCTATGAAACAACGCGTAACCTATTCTAACAAAACCTGGTGGAGGTAAGCGGGATCGAACCGCTGACCTCTTGCATGCCATGCAAGCGCTCTCCCAGCTGAGCTATACCCCCAAAACCTCTTGCATAGCCCCCTTATGAGGAGCCGCTGCAAATCCTGAGCCTCGCATTATAGCGTACTATTTTCCGCCAAAACGAGCTGGTTCATTACTTTTTCACGTTGGCACAAGGCCAGCACTGCGTCCAGCGAAGGTGTCTGGGGCGTGCCCACAACCAGCACACGCACAGGCATCGCCAGTTGGGGCATTTTCAGCTTGGTAGCTGCCAATACGTCCTTGATGGCGTTGGCAATGCCCGCCTTGTCCCAGTCGCATGTTGCCAGCTTTTCGGCCAGCAGACGTAGCGCGGGCCGCACGGCTTCGGTTACGTGCTGCGCCAGCAATTCGGCGGATGGCTGCACCGGGGCATAAAAGCGTGCGACCCAATCGGCCAATGCAACCGTGGTATCGCAACGGTCCTTGAACAGATCACACAAAGGCGCCAGGCGGGCGTCGGGCGTCAGGCCACGCTGGTGCAAAATGTTTTGCACCAGTGGTGCCAGCGCCTCACCCGCCAGGGCCTTGAGATGCTGGGCATTGACCCAACGCAGCTTGGCTTCATCAAACTGTGCGGCGCTACGCCCCAGATGGTCCAGGTTGAACCACTGCAAAAATTGTTCGCGGCTGAAAATTTCTTCGTCACCGTGGCTCCAGCCCAGGCGGGCCAGATAGTTCACCATGGCATCGGGCAAAAACCCCTCGGCAGCGTATTGCGTGACGGGTTTGGCGCCATTGCGCTTGCTCATCTTTTCGCCCTGCTCGTTGAGCACGGTGGGCAAATGGGCGTAGACCGGCGGCTCCTGGCCCAAAGCACGAAAGATATTGATCTGCCTGGGGGTGTTGTTCACATGGTCATCGCCACGGATCACATGGGTGATGCCCATGTCCATATCGTCCACGACAACGCAAAAATTGTAGGTGGGCGTACCGTCGGGCCGGGCAATGACCAGGTCATCGAGCTCGTCATTGGCGATGGCAATATGCCCTTTGACCTTGTCGTCCCACGCAACCAGACCGCCAACCGGATTCCTGAAACGCAGCACGGGTTGCACGCCATCGGGAATGGCCGGCAGCACCTTGCCAGGCTCTGGCCGCCAGGTGCCGTCGTAACGCGGTTTTTCCTTGGCCGCCATTTGCCGCTCGCGCAAGGCATCGAGTTCGGCAACGCCCATATAGCAGGGGTACACCAAACCTGCGGCCACCATGTCCGCCAACACTTCCTTGTAGCGCGCCATGCGCTGCATCTGGTAGTACGGGCCTTCGTCGTAGTCCAGCCCCAGCCAGACCATGCTTTCAAGGATCACGTCCACGGCGGCTTGCGTGGAACGCTCAAGGTCCGTGTCTTCAATGCGCAAAATGAATGCGCCGCCATTGGCGCGGGCAAAAGCCCAGGGGTACAGGGCTGAACGGATATTGCCCAGGTGAATAAAGCCGGTGGGCGAGGGAGCGAAGCGGGTACGTATTTTTTGTGTTTGTTGTGTCATGACACAGAGTCCAGAGCATGGGCCAGATCGGCCTTCAAATCATCAATATGTTCCAGGCCAACCGCCAGGCGGATCAACCCCTGGCCGATGCCAGCGGCCTGGCGCTGGTCTTCGCTCAGACGCCCGTGCGAGGTACTGGCGGGGTGGCTGATGGTGGTCTTGGTGTCGCCCAGGTTGGTGGTGATGGAGCACACACGCACGGCATCAATCGCCGCAAACGCCTTGCGCCGCAACTCGGCGGCGTGCGAGCCATGCACCGCAAAGGCAACGATGGCCGCACCCACGCCCTTGCCGCTGGCCGACTGCTGGCGCATGGCCAGCGCATGCTGTGGATGGCTGGGTAAACCGGGGTAGTGCACCCGCTGGACCTTGGGGTGCTCTTCCAGCCACTGCGCCAGCGCCAATGCGCACGTGCTTTGGGCCTGCATGCGAATGGCCAGTGTTTCCATGCCTTTGAGCACCACCCAGGCGTTGAAGGGCGACAGCACCATGCCCGCAGTGCGCGTGATGGGCAAAAACAATTCGTCAACGTGTTGCTGGCTGCAGCAGATGGCACCCGCCATGACGCGCCCCTGTCCGTCGAGGTACTTGGTGCCGGAGTGGATGATGAAATCGGCGCCAAAGCGTTTGGGCTGCTGCAAGATCGGGCTGCAAAAACAGTTATCCACCGCCAACATGGCACCGGCGTTGTGCGCCAGGTCGGCCAGGGCCTGGATATCGCAAATTTCGGTCAAGGGGTTGGTTGGTGTTTCGGCAAACAACAGTTTGGTATTGGGCCGGATCGCAGCCGTCCACTGCGCCAGATCGGTTTGTGCAACAAAGCTGGTTTGAATACCGAACTTGGCAAACTCACCCGCAAACAGCCGGATAGTCGAGCCAAACACCGACTGCGAACACACTACATGGTCGCCATGTTTGAGCAGCCCCATACCGAGCAACAGGATGGCTGCCATGCCGGTAGAGGTGGCAATCGCGGCTTCAGTACCCTCCAGCGCCGCCAGACGCAGCTCCATGCTGTTGACCGTCGGATTGCCAACGCGCGTGTAGGTGTAGCCGTCCTCTTCCATCGCAAAGCGGCGTGCCGCCGTTTCGGCGTTGGGCTGGACAAAACTGCTGGTCAGGTAGAGTGCTTCGGAATTTTCGCCGTATTGGCTTTTGGCAATGGCTGCACGTACGGCCAGGGTTTGCGGATGCAAGTTTTCAGGTAATTGGTTCATGCTCTTGCTCCATGTCGGTAACGTCTGCAATCACACTTTAATCCGCCGGATTGGGCAGTGCAAGACGGGAAGTTTCGTCCTGGCTTTCGTCGGCGCCCACGCGGTGGGCGTTGATCCGGTCAATATCGTCGGCGTTGATGTCACCCGTCACATAAATGCCGTCAAAGCAGGAGGCATCAAAGCCGCTGATCCGAGGGTTGAGTGCGCCAATGGCTTTTTTCATGGCATCGACATCCTGATAAATCAGTGCATCGCAACCGATGAGTTCCGAAATTTGCGCGACCGTGCGCTTGTGCGCCACCAGTTCGCTGCTGGTGGGCATGTCAATGCCGTACACATTGGGGTAGCGCACGGGCGGCGCGGCACTGGCCAGATACACCTTGCGCGCGCCGGCATCGCGCGCCATCTGCACGATTTCTTTCGAAGTGGTTCCACGCACAATCGAGTCATCGACCAGAAGCACATTGCGCCCCTTGAACTCGCTGCTGATGGCATTGAGTTTTTGCCGCACCGATTTCTTGCGCACCGACTGCCCCGGCATGATGAAGGTACGGCCTACATAACGGTTTTTCACGAAGCCTTCGCGGTACGGAAGACCCAATAGCTGCGCCAATTGCGCTGCGCTGGGGCGGCTCGATTCGGGGATGGGGATAACGACGTCAATCTCGTTCGGCGGTACCGTGGAAATCACGCGCTTGGCCAGGGTCTCGCCCAGGTTCAGGCGCGCCTGGTAGACCGAAATATTGTCCATGACCGAGTCCGGGCGGGCCAGATAGACGAATTCAAAAATGCAGGGATTCAACCGGGGATTGTCGGCGCACTGCTGTGCCTGCACCGAGCCATCCAGGCCGATAAACACTGCCTCGCCCGGTGCGATGTTGCGCTCCAGATGGTAGCCCGTGCCTTCGAGCACCACCGATTCGCTGGCAACCATGGTGCTGCCCTCGCAGCTGCCCATACACAGCGGGCGAATGCCAAACGGGTCCCGGAAGGCCAGGATGCCGTGCCCGGCAATCAAGGCAATCACGGCATACGATCCCCGCACGCGCAGATGCACGTTGCGCACGGCGGTGAATACGTCCTGGGGTTTGAGCGCGGGTAAGCCGCGTGTGGTTTTTTCCAGTTCGTGCGCCAGCACGTTGAGCAAGACTTCCGAGTCACTTTCGGTGTTGATATGGCGATGGTCGGTGTTGAAGAGTTCGCTCTTGAGCGCCTGCGCATTGGTCAGATTGCCGTTGTGCACCAGCACGATGCCAAAAGGCGCGTTCACATAAAACGGTTGTGCCTCTTCTTCGCTGTAGGCATTGCCCGCCGTCGGGTAACGCACCTGCCCCAGGCCGCAGTTGCCCGGCAGGGAGCGCATGTTGCGGGTTCGGAACACATCGCGCACCATGCCCTTGGCCTTGTGCATGAAAAACTTGTGCCCCTGCTGCGTCACGATGCCCGCCGCGTCCTGGCCACGGTGCTGCAACAGCAGCAAGGAATCGTAGATCAACTGGTTGACCGGTTCATGGCTGACAACGCCCACTATTCCGCACATAGATATTGACCCCTATTCAAACCGTCACTCCGGTAGATATTTTGCAAAATCCTGCGGCAACACAGGCTTCATCCCCCGCAAGACCCCGGTGGCCAAGGAGGTACCCACGGAATCCTGCCACCCCTTGCTCCGGTGCCAAGGCGTCATGCCGACAAGAACGACCAGCACCAGCAACACAACACCACCGCGCACCAGACCAAAAACCGCCCCCAGCGCCCTGTCCACCGGACGCAAACCCACGGCAACCATCAACTTGCGCATCAAAAAAGCCAGCAAACCGCCTGCAAACAGGGACAGCACAAAAACCAGCACAAAACCCGCAGCGTAGCGCACGATCTCGGTCGCATCGCCCAGTGGCAGCTGTCTGGCAGCCACGGGCGCAAACCACTTCGCCAGCATAAAGGCTGCAATCCAGTTGAGCAAGGCCAGTATTTCGTAGACCAGTCCACGCCAGGCGCCTACCAGCAGGGAGCCCAGCAACAGCGCCAAAAATATCCAATCCAGCGTGGGCATTATGTGCGTTCAGGGCGTTCAGAGTTCGAAAATTCCCGCTGGCAAATCCAGTTTCTTGATTTTCTGCACCGTCGCATCCGCTTCCGCCTTGGAGGCAAACGGCCCGATACGCACCCGGATACGCTTTCCTTCCACGCCATCCTTGGCGGGCAGCACCTGGGTATAGGTTTTCAGACCGGAGCGCTCCAGTTTCAGGCGCGCTTCGTGCGCCTTGGACGCATCCGAAAAAGCGCCGATCTGCACCACAAAGCGCCCTGCGGCAACAGGCTTTTGCGCCTCTTTGGCTGCCTCCTTGGCTACATCCTTAACCACCTCTTTGCCGACTTCTTTGCCTTCCAGCAAGGCCTGCGCCTTGGCGCCGTCATCAACGCTGCGCCGTGCGGGCTCGACCGGTTTGGCAACCGGCGGCGCAGTTGCCGTCTTGACGGGTGCAACCGGGGCAGTGGACGCAGCCGCCGTCTTGATGGGGGCCGCTGGCGTGGCGTTTGCCTTCACAGGCGCAGCTGCCTTGGGTGCAGTCGGTGCAGATGCAGGCACCTTGGCCGGTGGTGCCACAGCAAGTTTGGCGGGAGCCGGGACAGCGGGAACAGGCGCAGGCACAGGCGAAACCGGCTGGGGCGCGGACGCCTTGGGTTTGGTCGGCGGCTCTATGAACTCGATCTCCGATTCCGAAGCAACAACCGTCGCCGAAGCGGGTGACGAGGCCGCCGAAGCCACGTTCGCCAAGGGCTTGACCTGGTTTCTGTCGGGAATTTCTATCGGGATATCGACGGCAATCGGTCTGGGCTGGTTGTCAAACAGCAGGGGGAAACCGACGACCCCCAGCAACACCAGCAGCGCGGAACCAATCAGACGATGTCTGGCGCGCTTGCGCATGACCTCCACACTCTCGGGAACCTTCGTCGGCGCGGGACGCTCATCGCTGTCTTTGCGAAATTTGAAAAAAGCCATGAATGGGGTAAGAGTCGATCAGGAGTTCAGGTGCTTGGCGTGCAGCCGTGGCAGGCCGTGTTGCAGAACGCCGCCCACGGTATGGAACGATCCAAAGACCACGATTCTATCAGCGGGGTCGGCGCTAGCCAGCGCCGCCAGCAAAGCCTCCTGCGGGTCGCCGAATGTGCGGGCGCAAACGCCGTTGCGTGTGTTTTGTGCGCGCCAACGGGCCTGCAACGCAGCGGCGCTGGCAGCACGCGCAAGGGGCAAATCGGTGAAGTACCAGTGTTCCACCAGGGGCGCGAGCGTTGCAAACATGCGGTCCAGGTCCTTGTCAGCCATGGCGCCCATGACGGCGTGGGTGTTGGCAAAGAAGCCCATGGCGTCCAGATTGGCCGCAAGCGTAGCCACCGCATGCGGGTTGTGTGCCACATCCAACACCAATGTCGGCTGACCGGCAACGATCTGAAAGCGCCCCGGCAGCTCGACCAGCGCCAAGCCATTGCGCACCGCCTGGGCCGTGACGGGCAAACGCGCGCGCAGCGCAGCCAGCGCAGCCAGCACCCCCGAGGCATTGAGCAACTGGTTGGCGCCACGTAGCGCGGGATACGCCAACCCGCTATAACGCCGTGCGTCCCGCTTGGGGGCTGTGGACCATGCCCACTGCTGTTTATCCCCCGAAAAATGGAAATCCACCCCCAGCCGCCACAGATCGGCCCCCACCTCCAGCGCCCGGTCCAGCACGCTTTGCGGCGGCATCGGGTCGCTGACCACCACCGGGCGTCCGGTGCGCATGATGCCTGCTTTTTCGAATCCGATGCGTTCACGGTCCTGGCCCAGCAGATCCATGTGGTCCAGATCAATGCTGGTGATGATGGCGCAATCCGGGTCAATGATGTTGACGGCATCCAGCCGCCCCCCCAAACCCACTTCCAGAATCACCACATCCAGATTGCTGTGCGCCATCACCTCCAGGATCACCAGCGTGGAGAATTCAAAATAGGTCAATGAAACTTCACGGCCATTTTCGACCCTTGCGCTCTCCACACGAGCGAAGGAAGCTATCAAGTTTGCAGCATCCACCGGCTCGCCCGACAGCCGCAAGCGCTCTTCAAAACGCACCAGATGCGGCGAGGTATAGACGCCGGTGCGATAGCCCGCTTGCAGCAGGATGGCTTCCAGCATGGCGCATGTTGATCCTTTGCCGTTGGTGCCCGCAACGGTAATCACCGGGCAATCGAAGCCGATCTGCATGCGCCTGGCCACGCGGCGCACGCGCTCCAGCCCCAGTTCGATGGTGGTGGGATGCAAGCGCTCGCAGTGCGCCAGCCAGTCTTCGAGGGTTTTAAGGGTTTCAAAGGTTGTTGGTGTATTCATCGTGCCACGGATTGTCGCGCAACCCACAGCTTGGCACTTTGGCACAATCCACCGTCTGAATTCCGAAAGAGCATTGCATGAAAACCCAAACCAAAGCTGCCAAAGTTGCCAAACCAGTCAAGGAAGTCAAGCTGTCACGCCTGCAAGCGCCGCCCAATCTGACGCCCATCGACTGGCAACGCGCTTTGCGGCGGCAGTTTGGCCGGGCGCAGACCTTCGGTTTTGAAAACATCGGTGGCCAGCCGTTCTTTTCGGAGTTTGCCATCAGCAATCCCGAGTCCAAAAGCCGCTACCGCGTCGTCATCCGTGGCCTGCAACCGGGCGACAACCATTGCGACTGCCCGGACTTTGCCACCAACGAACTGGGAACCTGCAAGCACATCGAATTCACCCTGGCACAACTGGAACAAAAACGCGGCGCCAAGTCGGCGTTTGCGCGCGGCTACCAGCCGGTGTATTCCGAGCTTTACCTGCGCTACGACACGGGGCGCACCATCCATTTCCGTCCCGGCACCGATTGCCCGCCCGAGGTTTTGCAAGCTGCAAGCGAGTTGTTCGACGCCGGGAATGGCTGGGTATTGCCACCGGAGCGCTTCGATGCATTGGAGCCGTTTCTGACGCGCGTAGCCAGTAGCACCCACGAATTGCGCGCCTTCGATGCCGCACTGGATTTTGTCGCCAGTTGCCGTGATGCCAAGCAGCGTGCGCGCATGCTCGACACGCTCTATCCCAAGGGCGCTGCCAGCACGCAGTTGGCCAAACTGCTCAAGGTTGCGTTGTATCCCTACCAGATGGAAGGCGCCCTGTTTGCCGTGCGGGCTGGACGTGCCTTGATTGGCGACGAAATGGGACTGGGAAAAACCATTCAGGCCATTGCTGCCACCGAGATTCTGGCGCGGCATTTTGGCGTGTCCAAAGTGCTGGTGGTTTGCCCGACTTCGCTCAAATACCAATGGCAAAGCGAGATTGCGCGCTTTTCCGGCCACCAGGCGCGCGTGCTCGCCGGTGGGCGCGTGCAACGCCAGAAGGAATACGCCGAAGAGGATTTTTGCAAGATCACCAACTACGAAAAGCTGCGCTCGGACCTCGACCTGATTGCCAATTGGGCGCCGGATGTGGTGATTGTGGACGAGGCGCAGCGCGTCAAGAACTGGAACACCATCGCCGCGCGTGCGCTCAAACGCATCGACAGCCCTTACGCCATCGTCCTGACCGGCACGCCCTTGGAAAACAAACTGGAAGAGCTGATTTCCATCGTCCAGTTTGTTGACCAACACCGGCTCGGCCCCACCTGGAAGCTGTTGCACGAACACCAGCAACGCGACGAGGGCGGGCGCGTGACGGGCTATGTGGGCCTGGACAAAATCGGCCAGACGCTGGCGCCCGTCATGATCCGTCGGCGCAAGTCCGAGGTCTTGCTGCAACTGCCCAGCCGTAGCGACCAGACGCTGCTGGTGCCCATGACCGAAGCACAGGCCTTGCACCACGAGGAAAATGCCGACGTTGTGGCCAAGATCGTGCACCGCTGGCGCAAGATGAAGTTCTTGTCTGACCAGGACCAGCGCCGCCTGACGTGTGCGCTGCAAAACATGCGCATGGTATGCAACAGCACCTACTTGCTGGACCAGGAAACCGACCACGGCGTCAAGGCCGACGAAGCCGCCATCCTGTTTGAAGGGCTGGTGGCGCAACCCGCCGCCAAGGTGGTGGTGTTCAGCCAATGGACGCGCACACACGACATCCTGATCCGCCGTCTGGACGCACGCGGTATTGGTTACGTCAGCTTTCATGGCGGTGTTCCCTCTGAAAAACGCCCGGCGCTGGTGGATCGCTTTCGGGAAGACCCGGATTGTCGGGTGTTTCTGTCCACCGATGCCGGCAGCACCGGGCTCAACTTGCAGCATGCCTCGACCCTCATCAACATGGACCTGCCCTGGAACCCGGCCATTCTGGAACAGCGCATCGCCCGCATCCACCGCATGGGGCAAAAGCAGCCCGTGCAGATCGTCAACTTCGTATCCAAAGGCTCCATCGAAGAAGGCATGCTGTCGGTGCTGGCCTTCAAACGTTCGCTGTCTGCCGGCATTCTGGACGGAGGGACTGGCGAGATTTCGCTGGGCGGCTCACGCCTGAACCGCTTCATGAAGGACGTGGAAAAAGTCACCGGACAAATGGGCGAAGGCGAAGCCATGCCAGCCGAAGAGGCACAGGCAGCACAGGCCGCAGTACAAGCGGCACAAGCGGACACCAGGGCTGGGGATGCGGCTTCTGCCAGCGACTCCGTACCCACACCGATGGATACAGCCGATGCCCTGCAGCCCGATGCGGTGGCACACTCTGGTGCGGCAGCGTCGCAGCAAAATCCGGCAGAACCCTGGTCGGCGCTGTTGCAAGTCGGCATGCAGTTTCTTGCGGCACTGGCCACCCCCGATGATGGCAACGCTGCCAACACTGCGTCCCACCCGTGGATCGCCAAAGACCCGCAGACTGGCGTGCGCAGCCTCAAGCTGCCCCTGCCACCGCCAGAAACCGCCAACCGGCTCGCCGATGCCCTGAGCGCTATGGCCAACGCCTTGCGCAAGGGCTAGGTTTCACTATTGAATAAATAGCTGCTCCCGCTCGTTCCATAAGCCATACCGCCGGATTTATATCAAAATGCCCACACTCTACGGTATTCCCAACTGCGATACGGTCAAGAAAGCCCGCGCCTGGCTGACCCAGCAGGGCCAGGACTATGTGTTTCATGATTTCAAGAAACAGGGGGTTCCTGCTGCACGGCTGGACGCCTGGCTGGCGTCCCTCGGCTGGGAGGTGGTGATCAACCGCAAGGGTACGGCCTGGCGCGCGCTGGATGACACCGTCAAGGCATCGGTCGTGGATGCCACCAGTGCCCGCGTGGTGGCACTGAACCACTCCAGCATCATCAAACGTCCGGTGGTCGAGTGGGACGATGGCCGCATCACCATCGGCTTTACCGATGGATTTGCAGCATCCCAATCCCGGCACCTGAAGTGACAAACATGCGGGTGATTCAAAATACACCGATGGGTGTTTGTATTGTTTGCTCTATTTTTAAGAGCTTCTACCGCACGTTCCATAAGAGTTCTAGCTGTATTTTCTATATTCATCATCTTCGTTCCAGTGCGATGGCAGCGCTACAATGTAGCCGTTTATGAGGGAGTGCTCCATGCTTACCGTCGAAGTTCGTTCCAGGGTTGAACCAGAGCTCAAGCGTGAGGCTGCTGCAGTGCTCAAGGCCGCAGGCCTGGACGTGAGCACGGCCATCCGTTTGTTTCTGCGTGGTGTCGTGGAGAAGGGTGGTCTACCCATGGACGTGCCACGTCCAAACCCCACCACCTTGGCCGCCATCAGGGCTGCAAAGTCTGGCAAAGTGACAAACGTCACTCTTGACGATCTCTGAACTTGGCACGTATGCCCAGGGCGCTCAAGGAAACAGGGCAGTACGACTGGGAGAAGATGCGTGCGATTGTCAAGGATCTGATGAATGATCGTCCACTTGAGAAAATGCACCGCGACCACGGACTGTCCGGTGTGTACGCAGGTGTGCGGGAATGCCACATCGAGCCAGACTGGCTACTCATCTACGACAAGGAAGGCTCTGTCAGAACCGGGACGCTCAAGCTCATCAGGACGGGAACGCACAGCGAGCTGTTTTAGAGCGCTCTCATCTTAATAGCTCTCCCCGCACGTCCCATAAGCGCTAAAGGCTGATTTAGCCTATAAAAACCGTGCCACGGCAGCCCTGCACCCGCTTGTATCGGGCATTGCGCCGCACGCACACCGATCTGCTGCACTTTTTGCGGCGTTTTTCAGGTATGAAATCGGCATACAGCGCTTGCTGGACGAGCGGGGAAAGCTCTTTATTCAATAGCGAAATAGCGAAATATTGAAGTGGCGCATCAGTCCTTGCGGAAATCCTCGTGGCAAGCCTTGCTTGCGCTGTCCGCCGGGCCGTGCCCATACCCCAGCAAACAAAAAATTTCACGCAGTACAGGTAAGCCGCTTCAACGCTTGGGCTATAGTGCCGGTGGCCGTGTCCGGAATGTGGGGCGAAGGTTCCCAGGAAAACTGGTCCCGGTGGCCTCGTTATCTGACTATTGAGCAAACGGCTACATCTGCCCCATTCTCTGTTCCCCCGAAGAACTAGGAGTAGTTGACAATGATTGATGATCCCATCGTCGAAGAAGTAAGAGCGCATAGGCAGGCTCATGCTGCCCGATTCAATTATGATTTGGCGGCTATTGTTGCTGATTTAATCGAGTGGGAAAAAAACTCTTCTCGTCCAGTTATTAATCGCGCCCCACGCCGCGTACCTGAAAATCGGTTTAGGCCGCACCACCCAACCCCGTTCAGCTCATAGGCAACTCAATGGACACCACCTCGTTCTGGAAACTCATCGACAAGTCTCGCCGGGCAGCCGAAGGAGACACTGATCAGCAACTTGAAGAACTTGGATCTCTGCTGGACGACCTTTCTGCGGATGAAATAGTCGAGTTTCAGAACATTTTCAACTCCCACTTTCGGGCCTCTTACACGTGGCCCTTGTGGGGAGCAGCGTATGTGATCGGAGGCGGTTGCTCCGACGACAGCTTCGACTACTTCAGGGGCTGGCTCATCTCGCGCGGCGAGAAGACGTTCAGTGCAGCTATGGCCAATCCCGACAAACTCGCATCGCTCATCAAAGATGGAGACGCGGATGTCGACTGTCAAGTCGAAGGATGGCAGTCCGTCGGTGTTGACGCTTGGTGCAGGAAGACGGGACTTGAGTACTCGGCGTTTCCAGCCAATCCCGCAGGTGTTCAATCGGACGGGCCAGTAGGTGACAGATGGACTGAAGAGGATCTCGACCACTTGTACCCCAAGCTGGCCAAACGCTTTGGCTAGCCTTGGCGACAGTGCGGCCTGACATGTTGTTCAACCGGACACGCCGAGGCAGGGCGCCCCGGTCTGGTGACGGGTCGCAGGCTTATTTTCCGCCATCTGGCCAGGGCGCCTTGCCCCGGCGAGCCGGTTAACTCAACGATATAGAACAAACGGGAAGACCCATTTGTTCAGCCCCCCTTTATTATGTGATAGTCAAAAAAGTGAAGTAACGCTATGAAACTTAAGGTAATCATTCATGAGGCTGAAGAAGGTGGTTATTGGGCAGAGGTTCCGGCAATATTGGGCTGTGCTACCCAAGGAAATACTTTTGAAGAACTGATTTCTAATTTATATGAGGCTGTTGAAGCTTGCCTATCGGTTGATTTGGAACAAATCGAAATCTCCGAAAAAGACAGAGTACTGGAGCTTGCGGTTTGAAATCTATTTCGGGAAAGACTTTTGCGAAGCTTCTTGAAAGTCGAGGCTGGAAATTGGTTCGAGTTAATGGTAGTCATCATGTGTACATGAAGCCTGAAAGTACGGCCAGAATATCGTTGCCTATACATGGCAACGAAGATATGAAACTTGGTTTACTCAAGCACTTCATGAAAGTTGCTGGTATTTCGGAAGGCGAACTTTAAAGCCATCATGTGGCAAGACCCTGTTGTTTCAGAGACCCGCGCACTGCGCGACGAATACGCACGGCAGTTCAATTACGACATTGGGGCTATGTGTAAAGACCTGATGGCGCAGCAAGCCACCCATCCTGAGCGTCTCAAGTGTCTTTTCCGCCACGCAGGCCAAATGCACCGATAGGTGTTTGTGTTGCTCGCTCTGTTTTTAATAGCTGATCCCGCTCGTCCCATAAGCGCCACAGGCTGATTTGGCCTATAAAAACGGTGCTACAGCAGCCCTGCACCCGCCTGTATCGGGCATTGCGCCGCACGCAGCCCGATCTGCTGCGCTTTTTTTGATGTTTTTCAGGTATGAAATCGGCTTGCAGCGCTTGCTGGACGAGCGGGTGCAGCTCTTTATTCAATAGCGAAATAGCGAAATGTTGAAGTGGCGCATCAGTCCTTGCGGAAATCCTCGTGGCACGCCTTGCATGCGCTGCCCGCCGGGCCGAAGGCGGCCTTGATGTTGTCCAGGTTGCCGGTTTTTGCGGCGGCGCTGAGTTTGGTCAGCTCGGCTTGCATTTTTTCGGCATAGTTGTTGAACTTGGCCTTGTCAGCCCAGATTTCGGCCTTGGCCTTGGTGTCGCCTTGTCCGGTGCCTTCGCCAAAAGCCGCCCAGGGCAGCTTGGACATATATTCCGCCACCGCCGCGCTTTCGGCAGCCACCTTGGCATCAAATGGCGCCTTGCCCTGGGCCATGGCGCCCACGCGGCTGAAATTCTGCTGCATCACAAAGAGCGCACTCTTGCGGTACTTGATGGCGTCTTCGGGTTTGGCAAATTGCGCATGGGCCGGTGCGGTCAGCACGAGGGTGGCGCAGGCCGCAGCGCAGGCAGCGACAGATTTCATGGAGCAAATGGATTTTGTGGATTTTGTAAATTTCATGGATTTCATGGTGACAAGTTGAGATGAAAAGTTCTACATAGGTGGCGCGGTTTAGCCCGGCACACGCGCTGAGTATGGCAAATTTTCAGCGAGTACGCAGGCTCGGGTACGATCCGCTGTTCGAAAGGTGAAAGGTTTTTTTATGTACAAGGTAAGAATCTGGGATTTGCCAACCAGGCTGTTTCACTGGCTATTGGTGGCGCTGGTGTGCGGTCTGGTCGTCAGCGGACAAGTGGGTGGCGATGCCATGCAGTGGCATTTTTACATGGGTTTTGCGGTACTGAGCCTGTTGTTGTTCCGAGTGGTCTGGGGGTTCGTCGGCGGCCAGTGGTCGCGCTTTGGCGCATTTGTTGTTTCCCCCTGGCAAGCCTGGCTGTATGCACGTGGAAAAGGTCCGCACGCTCCCACGCCCGGCCACAATCCGCTGGGTGGCTATTCGGTGCTGGCCATGCTGGCGGTTTTATTGGCCCAAGTCGCCAGCGGCCTTTGCAGTGATGATGAAATTGCCGCCTCCGGCCCTTTGGTGGCGCACATCCCGAATGCAGTGGTGCAACTGGCCACCTGGTACCACGCCAAAGTGGGCAAGCTGGTGCTGATTGCATTGGTGGCATTGCACCTTGCTGCCATCCTGTACCACCGCCTGTGGCACAAGGACAATCTGGTCGCGCCCATGCTGCATGGGGATAAGAGCTTGCCGTTGTCTACCGTGCCGCCATCGCGCGACGATGCAAAGACGCGCGCACTGGCTTTGCTCATCTGGGCTTGCTGGGCTACTGGCATTGCATTCATCGTCTCCAGACTGTCTTGAGGGCTAGTTCCATGGAAAACCTGCACGAAAAAGTCCGACACGCAGCCGCCTGGCTCTGGCTTGTCCTGGGGTTTGTGTGGATGCCGATTGCGGGTCTGGCCAATCTGCTGCTGGGCTCGCTGGACTGGCAGGAACCCGGCTGGTTGCAGTGGTTGCGCGAGCGGCTGGCGCCGCTTTGGGACTGGGTGCAGGACCACGCGGCCTGGGGCGCGCTGGCGGTTGTGCTGGCATTGGGCGGTGCCTGGGGGGCCACGCATCCCCCACAGGGCGGCTGGAAGAATTGGTGGAACTGGCAGACCTTCAGCGGGGCGAAGCCGGATGTTGCCACTGTTGCCGCCCCGATCCGGGTTGCGGGCATCACCGTATCCGGCCCCGAGCGCACGCCGTACGAGGGGGACGCCAAGCCGCGCCCGGTGGTGCTGAATTTCTCCGCTTCGGCAGCGCCTTTGGCGCGGGTGGGCAAGGAGGCGCTGGATGTCAGTTTGTCGCCCGCACTGGCAGGCAAATGGACGTGGGTAGCAGTCAACCGGCTGGAGTTTGTGCCGGACCAGGATTGGCCGATTGGTGCGACCTACACCGTAACATTAGGTGCCAAAGCGTTGGCACCGCAGGTGTCGGTGGACAACCGAACCCTCACGTTCCAATCGCCTGCCTTTGAACTGAATTTCAAGGAGGCCATCTTTTACCAGGATCCGGTGCAGGTGAACTTGCGCAAGGCGGTGTTTGACATCGGGTTTTCGCACCCGGTCAACCCGGAAACCTTCGAAAAGCGCCTGCGTCTGGAGGCCGACGGTGCAGCCTCTGGCGTGTTTGCCAAATCGGTAAACGGGGCAAACGGGCTGAAATTTACCGTGACCTACGACAAGCTGCGCCTGAGTGCTTCGGTGCACTCCGAGCCGCTGCCGATTCCGCAGGTTTCCGCCAGCATGGTGTTGAAAATCGCCGCTGGTGTAGCGGCGCAGCGCGGCGGCAATGCTACCGGGCAGGAAATGGCCAAGGCGGTGGCGATTCCGGGCCTTTTCAGCCTGGACGTGGCCGAACTCAAGCAGATGATCGTCACCGCCGACAGTGGTGAGCCAGAGAATGTGCTGCAAATCACCATGGGTATGGCGGTGCATGAAAAGGAAATCGCCCGTGCCACCAGCGCCTGGCTGTTGCCCCTGAAAAACCCGGCGAATAACAATGGGGACGACGGCAACGAAGTCTACGCCTGGAGTGACCCGCAGGAAGTGGACGAGGCGGTGCTGAAGCAGGCCAAGAAGGTGGCGCTGACACCCCGGCCCGTGGAGCGCGAGGTGAACGAAACCCACGCCTTCCAGTTTGCGACCGAACCGGGCCGTTATCTGCTGGTGCGCATGCAAAAAGGCTTGAAGTCGGCGGGCGGCTACCAGTTGGGAACCACGCGGGACGAAATCATCCGGGTCAAACGCTCGGCCCCGGAGCTAGCGATCATGAGCAAGGGCTCCTTGCTGGCCTTGTCGGGCGACAAGAAGCTGCCGCTGATCGTGCGCGATCTGCCGGGGGTGCGGCTGGAAATTGGCCGCTTGCTGCCGCAGCAATTGCAACACTTGGTCACGCAGTCGCAGGGCGACATGACCAAGCCCGAGTTTTATGCCGGCATCACCCCGGACAACCTGACCGAGCGTTTTGAGAAGAAGTTGACCTACCAACACAAGCCCGGCAAAACGCATTTTGAGACCATTGATTTCTCCGAGTACCTCAAGGCCGATGCATCGGATCGGCGCGGCGTGTTTGTGGTGTCGGTGCAGGGCTTTGATCCCAAGGATGGCGCCGATCCGCAAGCGGAGATGGAACCCGATCAACCGCGTTACCCGCAGGAGGAAGGCTACGAAGGGGATGGCGAGTCGCAAGACCCCAGCGAGGCCGTGCCCCCGGCACAGATGCGCGACCGCCGGCTGGTGATCGTCACCGATCTGGGCGTGGTGTCGAAGATGGCGCTGGATGGCACGCGCGATGTGTTTGTGCAGTCGATTGCCAACGGCCAGCCGGTGGCGGGCGCTGCGGTGGAGATATGGGCGCGCAATGGCAACGTGCTGGCAGCGCAGGTAACCGATACGTCCGGCCAGGCACGCCTGCCCAGCATGGCGGGGCTGGCGCGCGACAAGACGCCGGTGGTGCTGGTGGTCAAAAAAGCCGGTGACCTGAGCTTTTTGCCGCTGAACCGCGCTGACCGCAACCTTGATGTGTCACGCTTTGATGTCGGCGGCGTGCGCTTGGCTGCTCTGCCCAACCAGATTCAGGCCTATCTGTTCTCGGACCGTGGCATCTACCGGCCCGGCGACACCATGCACATCGGCATCGTTGCCAAGTCCACCAACTGGGCGCAAAAGCTCGCCGACCTGCCGGTGGAGGTGGAAGTGATTGATGCGCGGGGGCTCACCATCCGGCGTGACACGCTCAAGCTGGGCAGCAGCGGCATGGCAGAGTTTTCGCACACCACGCAGGATGTGTCGCCCACGGGCAACTACACCATCAACCTGAACGTGGCACGCGACTCCGGTTCGGCCAAGCCCGGCGCGCCCGAGCCCGAGGCGCAGCGTCTGGGCAGCGTCAGCGTGAAAGTGCAGGAATTTTTGCCTGACCGCATGAAGGTCTCGGCCAGGCTCTCCAGCGAAGCGCCCGAGGGCTGGATTGCGCCCAAGGACCTCAAGGCGCGGGTCAATGTGCAAAACCTGTTTGGTACACCGGCACCCAACCGGCGCGTGGATGCGTCTCTCACTCTGGCTCCCACGTTCCCGGCGTTTCGCAGCTATCCCGACTACAGCTTTTTTGACCCCGCGCGCGCCAAGGAGACTTTCCGTGACGACCTGGAAAAGGGCAGCAGCGATGACCAGGGCAATGCCGAGTTTGACTTGGGGTTGCAGCGCTACGCGCAGGCCACCTACCAGTTGCACGTGCTGGTCAAGGCTTTTGAGCCCGAAGGCGGGCGTAGCGTGGCCGCCGAGGCCACGGCGCTGGTGTCGGATCGACCCTATCTGATCGGCAACAAAGCCGATGGTGACCTGGGCTACATCGCGCGCAATGGCGTGCGCAACGTCAGCTTCATCGCCATCGACCCGAATGCCAAGAAGAAGGCGGTGGGCGACCTGCGCCTGGCACGCATCGAGCGCAAGGTGGTCTCGGTGCTGGTCAAGCAGCCCAATGGCTTGTTCAAATACGAGTCGCGGGCCAAGGAAAGCGTGCTCAAGGAAGAGCCGTTCACCATTGCCGCCAATGGCAGCAACCTCATGCTGGCGACGCAGACACCGGGCAACTTTGCCTACGCCGTGCGCGATGCCAGCGGTCTGGAGCTGTCGCGCGTGAACTACAGCGTGGTCGGCACCGGCAACGTGTCGCGTTCGCTGGACCGCAACGCCGAGTTGCAGATGGCGCTGAATAAAAAGGACTACGAACCCGGCGAGGAGATCGAAATCAGCATCCGCGCACCCTACGCCGGTGCGGGTCTGATCACCATCGAACGGGACAAGGTGTTCACGCACAAGTGGTTCATGGCCAAGGACACGTCTTCGGTGCAAAACATCACCCTGCCCAAGGACTTTGAAGGCAATGGCTATGTGTCGGTGCAGTTTGCCCGTGACCTGGGCTCGAATGAAATCTACATGAGCCCCATGAGCTACGGCGTGGTGCCGTTTGCCACCAGCCTGGACAAGCGCACCAACCCGATGACACTGCAAGCACCCGCACTCATCAAACCGGGACAGACCGCCACATTCAAGCTGGAATCCAAAGTGCCCAGCCGCGCCGTGCTGTTTGCCGTGGATGAAGGTATTTTGCAAGTGGCGCGCTACCAGGCGCCTGACCCGCTGAAGTTCTTTTTCCAGAAAAGGGCGCTGGAGGTCAGCACCCAGCAGACGCTGGACCTGATCCTGCCCGAATTCAAAAAGCTGATGCAAGCCGCTCCTGGTGGTGATGCCGAAGGCTTGTTGGGCAAACACCTCAACCCTTTCAAGCGCCGCACCGATCCGCCGGTGGCGTTCTGGTCGGGCGTGGTTGATGTCAACGGCAGCCGCGAATTCAGCTACACCGTGCCGGAGAGCTTCAACGGCAGCCTGCGCGTGATGGCCGTCACCATCAACGACGATACGGTGGCAGCGGCCACCCAGCAGACCGTGGTGCGGGGCGACATCGTGCTGCTGCCCAATGTGCCGGTGGCGATCACGCCGGGTGATGAAGTGGAAATTGGCGTGGGAGTGGCCAATAACGCCAAGGGCTCGGGCAAGGATGCCCCCTTGGCGCTGGCACTCACCGTATCAAAGGGCCTGGAGGTGGTAGGAGATGCAACGCAGCAACTCAAGGTGACAGAACGCTCCGAAGTGGCGACCCGGTTCCGTGTGCGCGCCAAGCCCGGTGCGCAGGCGGTGCTGGGCTCGGCCAGCGTCGTCTTCACCGCCCAGGTGGGTGCGGCCAAAGCCCGTCTGTCCACTGATGTGAGCGTGCGCCCGGCATCCGCCTTTGTCACGCTGGTGCAGACCGGCATGTTCCGGGGTGATGCCGAAATCAAGTCGCAGGCCGATATGTACCCCCAGTTCCAGCGCAGCGAAGCCGCGCTGTCGTCCTCACCCTGGGCTTTTTCCTCGGGTTTGATGCAGTACCTGGAGGTCTACCCGCACGGCTGCACCGAGCAAATCACCAGCCAGACCTTTCCCGCTGTGCTGCTGGCAGCGCAGCCTGGGGTTGCCGAACAACTGCAAAAGATGAGCCAGCAAGGCACCAAGGCACCGGACGCCAGAAAGACGCTGGAGCGCTACCTGGCGCAGGTGCGCGCACGCCAGAGTGCCGATGGTGGCGTTGCCATGTGGCCGGGCGGACCCTCTGACCTGTTTGCCACCACCTACGTGGTCAATCTGCTGGTGGAGGCCAGGGACCGTAAATTCGCCGTTCCCAACGACCTGCTCCAGCGCGCCAATGTCTACCTGCAAACGCGCATTGCCGAGGCCACCAGCCAGGATACCAACTGGCGTACCCAGGCCCAGGCCGCCTATTTGCTCACGCGCCAGGGCGTGGTGACCACGGCAGCGCTGACCAATCTGCACGAGACCCTGCGCCAACGCGAAGCGCTGCGCCATGATCTGGGTGCAGTCTATCTGGCGGCCAGCTTTCAGCTGCTCAAGCAGGAAAAACAAGCGCAGGAACTGCTGCAACCGGCGCTCAAGGAACTGCTGGCCAATACCGATCCGTGGAAGAACTGGTATTGGACCTATTACTACGACCCCCTGGTGCACCAGTCCACCACGGTGCAGCTGCTGGCCTTGCACTTCCCGGCGCAGATCAAGGTGCTGCCCATGGACTACTGGAGCCGCATCGCCAGCGCCATCCGCGACAACTACTACCAAAGCCTCTCGGCCGCGCGCATGTTGCTCGCCATTGATGCCTATGCCAGCGCGGCGGCCAAGTCCGCTGCGGGCAATGTAACCATGAGTGCGGTCAATGCCGCCGGCGTGGCCAAGGCGCTGGAGCTGCCCCGGCAACTGGCGCTGGCCAAGCTGGCAGTGCCGCTGGACAGCACCCGTCTGAGGTTGAAAAACGGCGGTGAACTACCCCTCTTTTACGCCTGGGCCGAGTCCGGCTACGAGCGCAGCTTACCCACGCAGGAAGCAGGCAAAGGGCTGGAAATCATCCACGAGTTTCTGGATGCGAAAGGCAACGTGGTGTCCGAGGCCGCCGTGGGCGACGAACTGACCGCGCGCGTGCGGGTGCGCTCCACCTCCCGCAGCGACGTACCGCAAGTGGCCCTGGTGGACGTGCTGCCCGGTGGACTGGAGCCGGTGCTCTCAGCCCCCAAGGACGATGATGCGCCCGATATGCCCATCTGGCGCCGCCGCTTAGGGGGTGCGAGCAGCTGGAACATCGAATACGCCGACATCCGGGAGGATAGGGTGGTGTTCTACGGTGGTGTGCAAAGCCAGATGACCGAGGTGAGCTACAAGGTGCGTGCCACCAATGTCGGTGAATTTGTCGTTCCTGCGGCTTATGCCGAAGCCATGTACGAGCGCCGCATTTTCGGGCGCTCGGCAGCGGGTACATTCGTGGTCAAGTCGGCGGGGAAGTGAGGTGGCAGAAATACTCCAAAAGGCATAGCTGTCCCCGCTCGTCATACGGGGGCTGCACGCCAAAATGGCTTCAAGCTCTTGCACCTCGAACGCCGTGATACGATCAGCGCCCCGGCGAGTCTCGCTTTGCAAGGAGAACCCAATGCCAGAACTGAATTTCAAGGGTAAGGAATTCGTCTACAACCACCATCTGGCTGTGCCGCACCGCCCTTTGGTGCCTGATGCCGCCAAGTCCGTGGGCGAACCGCGCCTCGATGGCAGTCTCATCATCCACGGCGATAACCTGCACGCGCTCAAGTCCCTGTTGCCCATGTACGCCGGTAAGGTCGATTGCATCTTCATCGACCCGCCCTACAACACTGGCAACGAAGGCTGGTGCTACAACGACAACGTGAACAGCCCGATGATGCAGCAGTGGCTGAACGAAAACCCGGTCGGCATCGAAGACGGCCTGCGGCACGACAAGTGGTGCGCCATGATGTGGCCGCGTTTGCGGCTATTGCATGAACTGTTGGGCGATGCGGGCAGCATCTGGATAACCCTGGATCACAATGAAGCATTTCGAGCTCGGCAAATGCTGGACGAAGTTTTTGGAGAGAAGAACTTTCTTGCACACATGGCGTGGGAAAAAGTGTATAGCCCGCGCATGGATGCAAAGGGATTCAGCACCGACTTCGATCAAGTGATTGTGTATGCGAAAAATAAGGCGGAGGTATTTCTTGCAACGCAAATTGCGGAACAAAATGTTCGGCAATTTACTTACGTCGAACCCGAGACGAATCGTAAGGCACGGTTACGGACATTACGCAAGGAGGGATCCAACTCCCTTCGCACAGATCGGCCCAATACCTTTTATGCGATTGAAGCCCCTGATGGAACCAAAATATATCCGATTCGTCCAGATGGCAGAGAGGGAACGTGGCGCTGGGAAGAAGCAACTTATCTCGTAGAAAAAGATAAGAATCCATCGAAGGTTCTGTTCTGCAAGAACGAACAGGGGCTCTGGGAGGCATGGGTAAAGCAATATTTCAAAGGGGAGGCCGAGCGGCCAATCAGCACATTGCTGAGGCATGACGAATTTGGTCACACGCATCAAGCGTCGGAAGAGATCAAGAGAATTTTCGGTGACTCGGTTTTTGATACGCCTAAGCCCGTGAAACTTATCGCAGGGATATTGGAATTGGCCTGTCCTGACGACGGATTGATATTAGATTCGTTTGCAGGTTCTGGTACCACTGCGCATGCAGTCGTTGCAGCCAATGCAAGGGACGATTGCAATAGGAAATTCATTCTCGTTGAATGTGAGAGCTACGCCGACAACATTACGGCCGAGCGCATTCGGCGCGTGATCAACGGCTACGCTTTCAAGGGAACACAGCGCGAAACGCTGCTGCAACAATCCCTTACGTTCAGCGACCTGAAGAAGGCGCACAAACTGCTCGACCAGATAGCCAGCCTCGAAAACCTTGAAGACTATCGCTTTGACCGAATCGAAAAGAAGCTCAAGGACGGCGAATTACTGGTGGAAGGCGTGAAGTCCATCGCCGAACGGGTGGACGGCTTGGGCGGCAGTTTCACCTACTGCACGCTGGGCGAAGCGGTCGATCTGGACCGCATGCTGACCGGTGACGCACTGCCGAGCTTTGCGCAGCTTGGCGCGTTGCTCTTTCACATGGCCACCAACGAGGCCATTGATCCCATCCAGGTATTTGAACAGGACGGCTGCGGCTATTTGGGTGAATCGTCGGCTTTCCATGTCTGGTTGATTTACAAACCGGATATGGATTTCCTGACGTCCCGCGATGCGGCGCTGACGTTGGACAAGGCCCGGGCGCTGTCGCAAAGCAAGCCGGGCAAAAAGCATCTGGTGTTTGCGCCGGTCAAGTTCGTCTCACAAAAAATGTTGAGCGACGCGGGTCTTCTGGTCGAGTTTTCGCCACTGCCGTGGGCACTGTACCGCGTGGAGCGCCGCTGAAATGGCCTTGCGCGAACTCGACTACCAGAACCGTGTGCTGGCGCGGCTGAACGATTATCTGACGGAGTTGTCCGGGCAGAAGCTAAAGGCGGACAAAATCATCGCCGCCAATGCCAAAGAAACTGACCCGGATCTGATGCGTCCAGTGCCCGATTTCCCCTTGAAGAGCTGGGAAGCGCTGCGCGCCAACGGCAAGCTGCCGGAGTCTCGCCTCGCCGTTCCGTGTTCCACACGGCAGGACGGCATTGGTCGGGCGGTGCCGAATATTGTTTTCAAGGTGCCGACAGGCGGTGGCAAGACCTTTCTGGCGGTAGCCGCGCTCTCGAAGATTTTTGGCCAGTATCTTGGTCGCAATAAAGGCTTTGTGCTATGGATCGTGCCCAATGAGGCCATCTACGCGCAGACGAAGCGGCAGCTGACCGACCGTCAGCACCCCTACCGGCAAATGCTCGATGTGTTGTCCGGCAACGCGGTTCGCCTGTTGGAAAAGTCTGACCAGCTGGACGCGCGCGATGTCGATAGCCACCTGTGCGTGATGTTGTTGATGCTGCAAGCGGGTAACCGTGAGAACAAGGATTCGCTCAAGATGTTCCGCGACCGGGGCGATGTGCATGGCTTCTTCCCCCCGGAAGGCGAGCAGGAAGCCCACGCAGCCGCGCTCGCGGCAACCCGCAACCTCGACATTTACGACTTGGCCGGATCAAGCTACCCGTGGCCGCAAGTCAAGGATTCACTGGGCAATGCGCTGCGCCTCATTCGCCCGGTCGTGGTCATGGACGAGGGACACAAGGCCGTTTCCGAACTTGCATTTTCAACGCTGTATGGCTTCAACCCCTGTTTTGTCCTGGAGCTGACCGCCACGCCAAAGGACGTTGCCCCGACCAGCGGCAAGAAGCCGAAGCCTGGCCGATACGCCAATGTACTGGTCGAAGTCAAAGGCATCGACCTGGATCGGGAAGGCATGATCAAGATGCCGCTGAATCTCGATCCGCGCAGTGGCAGTGACTGGCGTACCACACTGGCGGCCGCGCTAGGCCGTCTGCGCGACCTGGATGCGTCGGCGCGAACGCTGCATGCCAACACTGGCACCACCATTCGACCGATTCTGCTGGTGCAGGTCGAACGCACCGGCAGTGACCAGCGCGACGGCAACCATATTCACGCGCTTGATGCCAAAGAATGGCTCATCAACGTCGCCGGGCTGGATGAGGTTGAAATTGCCATCAAGACGGCTGATACCAACGACTTGGCCACGCCCGAAAATCAGGATCTGATGAGCGCTACCAACCGGGTGCGCGTCATTATCACCAAGCAGGCTTTGCAAGAGGGCTGGGATTGCCCCTTTGCCTATGTGCTGTGCGCGCTATCCGCCAGTTCCAATTTGCGGGCCATGACGCAACTGATCGGGCGCATTTTGCGCCAGCCGCATGCCAGTAAAACCGGCATTGCCCCGCTGGACGAGAGTTATGTCATCACGCACCACGCGAACACGGCGGATGTGGTGTCGGCGATCAAGCAGGGATTGGAAGACGACGGCATGGGTGATCTGGTCAGTGAAATACGGACCACCGACCCCAACGCCCCGGTCGGACCTCGCGCCGTGCCGCGTCGTCCGAACTTTGCCAACACGGAGATTTATTTGCCACTGGTGCTGCGCGTTACCGACGGTCAGGTTCGTCCCCTCGATTACGAAGAGGATGTGCTATTCGCGCTCGACTGGTCCGGTATTGACGTGTCGCCTCTGGTTGCGCGAATCCCGGTCAATCTATCCAGCGCCGAGCATCAAATGCGTCGGATTCGATTGGCTGATTCGGGCGACGAGTTGATCGTTGCCGAGTTGGGAGAGCAATCAATGGAGCAACGGGTGTTCGACACCGTTTATGCCGCCCGAATGGTGAGCGACATCGTGCCGAATGCGTGGATTGCCAGATCAATCGTGGGCAATCTGTGCGCCGGACTGACCGCGCGCGGCTTCACCCCGGAAAAGCTGGCCGAGCATGCAGGTTTGATCGTTGAAGAGTTACGCATGTGGCTCGAAGCGCAACGCAACCAACGTGCCGAAGCCCATTTTCGCGCCGAAGTTGTTGCTGGGCGAATCCAGTTCCGTTTGCGCACCGACCGGCATAACTGGCGCATGCCTTTCAAGACGGAGACGTTTGAGCCACTGACCGCTGAACAGTTTGGTTGTGATAAAAGCCTGTTTCGTCCGATCTATCGCGGCGATTTTTCGAGCCAGGATGAGCGGGAGATTGCGGTGTACCTGGATGGCGAATCGGCACTCAAATGGTGGCATCGCAACGTTGCCCGCTCGGATTACGCGTTGCAGGGTTGGCGACGCGAAAAAATCTACCCGGATTTCATTTTCGCGTCAATGGCTGGCGCGCCGGGTGGCGAACCCCATGACCGCTTGGTTGTGCTCGAAATGAAAGGAAAGCATTTGGCCGGGAACGACGATACCGAATATAAAAAAGCGGTATTGCAGTTGATGAGCGATGCGTATGCCATCGAACCCTCGGCACGTGTCGGCGAACTGGAATTGGTCGTTGAGGATGGTACCAGCGTCGAATGCGAACTGGTCTTGATGCCCGATTGGAAAACGCGATTACCGCAGTTTTTCGGGTAAGCGGAGAAATTCGCCGACGCGCCCTATCCTGACGATTGCCAGGCAAGCCGCCCTACGGTGACCGTTCGGAGTACACAGCTGGGTGGCGGCACTGTACCGGAGTCGGGCTCCCGCACCGAGTTGCCCCGTCTGGTTTGAAGTTCCCAGCATACTCCCAAAAACATAGCTTCCCCTGCTCGCCACACAACACCATTGCCGCCCATGGCACCAACCTCATGCTGGCGACGCAGACACCGGGCAACTTTGCCTACGCCGTGCGCGATGCCAGCGGTCTGGAGTTGTCGCGCGTGAACTACAGTGTGGTGGGTACCGGCAACGTGTCGCGCTCGCTGGACCGCAATGCCGAGTTGCAGATGGCGCTGAATAAAAAGGACTACGAGCCCGGTGAGGAAATCGAAATCAGCATCCGTGCGCCCTACGCCGGAGCGGGTCTGATCACCATCGAGCGCGACAAGGTGTTCACGCACAAGTGGTTCATGGCCAAGGACACGGCTTCGGTGCAAAAAATCACCCTGCCCAAGGACTTTGAAGGCAATGGCTATGTGTCGGTGCAGTTTGCCCGTGACCT
>JAYRRD010000196.1:0-13024 GCA_041910275.1 Rhodoferax sp. | reverse complement strand
TCCAGCCAAGAAGGTGTTAAAGGTCTTGGAAAAATACTGCCCACAATCAACACATCGAAATATCTCTCTCTTTCCGTGGTGCTGGGTCTCGTAGCATGTATGGCGCTTCGTCTCATTGCAAGAACAAAACGGACAAGTTGGTTTGAGTACTTCCATGATCCAAGAATCCTCCAGTCAGTTGCTTCATACGCAAATTGCTGAAATTTCCTGAAAAAACAACCTCCTCTTTAGCATCCCATCCAACTGAACCAGTGCCTGCTTGAGCAACTCAGTGAAAAAATCAAGGAGCTGTTTGCACTGGCACCATCGAAAAAACACATGAACACCCGAAATCTCGGCCGACAGGAGTCAACTCCTTCGCTGCGTCATCGTGCTGTTTCAAGAATTACATCTCCAAAGGCAGGCATGCCAGCTTCTGCAGCGGCTTGAAAACGCATCAAGAGAGTCGATCCGAAAAGTCAGCCATCAAAAACTTGAACATCGAGTGAAAGTCCCCCCGTTTCCCTTTTGCCCGCTTTGACCTCCTCGGTATTTACCATCGCCTGTCTGAGCAACATGGCAAAACTGAACGAGAAGGTGGTTGCGACCTGGTCACGCATCCTGTTGGCGCTGCCACAGGCGCGTCTGCTGCTGGGCAACGCGGGCAACCAGAGCACGCAGGACTGGCTGCTGGGGTTATTCGCGCAACACGGCATCGGCGCAGAGCGCCTGGTGCTGCACACCAGGATCAATCTGGCGCAAATTCTGAAGCTGTCCGGCCAGACCGATCTGTTGCTCGACACTTTCCCTTACAACGGCGCCACTGCGTCGATGTTTGGCTTATGGATGGGGGTGCCGGTGGTCACACTCCGTGGTGACCGCACCGTTGCACGTCTGGGGGCTGCGATCATGGCGCGGTTCGATTTATCCCAGTTCGTAGCGCGTGATGAGCAGGACTATGTGGACATCGTGCTGCGCTGGGCGCAAGACCTGCCGGCCCTGAACGCACTGCGCCAGAGCCTGCGTCCCCGCATGGAAGGCATACAAGACGACCCTGGCCAGTATAAGCACGCGGTTGAGCAGGCACTGGTCGATATGTGGGCGCGTTGGTGCGAGCAAGGCGCGTGACGTGCCCACCTTGCGCGTGCGCGGCCTGGTGCAGGGAGTCGGCTTTCGCCCCTATGTCTGGCGGCTGGCCACGGAACTGGGACTCAATGGCTGGGTGCGCAACGACGGCGCGGGCGTAACGATTGCCGCCTCTGGCGCTGCGCTGGATGCCTTTTTAGCCCGCTTGCCCCTGGAAGCGCCACGCCTAGCCCGTATCGACGCCATCGAGACGCTCGACAGCCCTGCGGTTGGCGCAGAAAACCTTGTCGGCTTTTCCATTCTGGAGAGCGTCCCAGGCGCCGTGGCAACGGCCATAGGTCCCGATGCTGCTGTCTGTACGGATTGCCTGCATGACATTTTTGACCCCGCCAACCGGCGCTGGCGCTATGTGTTTACCACCTGCACCCATTGCGGGCCGCGCTTTACAGTGAGCCGCAGCATCCCTTATGACCGTACACAGACCAGCCTGGCGCCTTTTGCCCTATGCCCGGCGTGTGAACGGGAGTACCGCAACCCCGCTGACCGGCGCTTTCACGCCGAAACCACCTGCTGTCCAGCCTGTGGCCCGCAGCTGCAACTGCTTGATTCCCAGGGCTCGGTGGTCAACGAAGGTAACGAAGATAGCGAAGACCCTATCACCGCAACCCTGCGCCTGTTGCAAACCGGCCATATCGTGGCCATCAAGTCGCTGGGGGGCTTTCATTTGGCCTGCGATGCGCGCAACGCCGACGCTGTAGCGCAGTTGCGCGCGCGCAAGCAGCGCGAAGCAAAGCCCCTGGCCGTCATGGCGCTGAACGCAGCCTCGCTGGCCGAGTATGCACTGATCGGTACGCAGGAACTGCAAGCCTTGCAAAGCCCAGCCGCACCCATCGTGCTGTGCCGCAAAACGGATGTCGAGCTGCCCGGCATCGCCTCGGACCTGGCCTGGCTGGGCGTGATGTTGCCTTCCACGCCGCTGCAATACCTGTTGTGGCACGAAGCGGCGCAGCGGCCTGCCGGGACGGATTGGCTAGACGCACCACACCCCCTCTTGCTGGTGATGAGCAGCGCCAACCCGCATGGCGAGCCGCTGGTGATCGACAACACCGAAGTCCTGGCGCGGCTGGGCGGTATAGCGGATGCCTATCTGCTGCACAACCGCGCCATCGTCACGCGCTGTGACGACTCCGTGCGCAGGTCTGCTGGCTTTATCCGCCGTGCGCGTGGCTATACGCCCTTGCCAATGGCCCTGGCACACAGCGGCCCTACGGTGCTGGCGCTGGGTGCGCATCTGAAAAACACCGTCTGCGTGGCAACCGGCGCCCAGGCGTATCTGTCGCAGCACATTGGCAGCCTGGACAACGCCGCGTCCATCGGCTTTCTCGAAGAAACGGTGACGCACCTGCTGGCCATACTCGACGTGCGGCCCAAGGCCATTGCCCACGACCTCCATCCCGATTACGCCTCGACCCATCTGGCCATGCAGCTTGCCGCCCAATGGGATGTGCCCGCATACGCCGTTGCCCACCACCACGCGCACATTGCCGCCATCTGCGCAGAACACGGTCTTGACGCGAACGAGCCGGTGCTGGGCCTGGCCATGGATGGCGTCGGCCTGGGCAGCGACGGCGGGCTGTGGGGCGGTGAGCTGCTGCGCGTGCAGGGCGTGCACTGTGATCGCATAGGCCATGTGCAGCCCCTGCAACTGCCCGGCGGCGAGCGGGCCGCGCGCGAGCCCTGGCGCATGGCCGTGTCGGCTTTACACCGGGCAGGGCAGGGCGCACGAGCAGCGCAATGGCTGGCGCAGCGCTATCCCGGCACCGGCTACCAGGCCGCTCCCCTGCTGGGCATGCTGGAGCGCGGCTTCAACGCCCCGTTCTCCAGCAGCCTGGGCCGCATCTTCGACGCCGCCGCCGCCTTGCTGGGCCTGCGCGCCGTGGCGCAGTACGAAGGCCAGGCGGCGATGGAGCTGGAAAGCCTGGCAGCGCAGCACGGCCCGGTGGAACCCCTGGCGCACGGCGTGCGTTGGCAGCCAGGCGGCCCGGATTTCCTGCCTCTGCTCGTGCACCTGTGCGACTGCGCGGATGCAGCCTATGGCGCAGCACTGTTCCACGCCACCGTGGCGCACGGCCTGATGCACTGGCTGATAAGCGCGGCACAGCAACAGGGTCTGACCAGAATCGCCATCGGTGGCGGCTGCGCCATGAACGGGATTTTGATGCAGGCACTGCGTTCGGCGTTGCTTGCCGCTAATCTGACGGTCCTCGAAGCCCGTCAGGCTCCGCCGGGCGATGGCGGGCTGGCGCTGGGGCAGGCGTGGGTGGCGTCAATGCTCATGAAAAAATAGCTGCACCCGCTCGCTGCACGGGCATTACAGGCATTTTTGGCACTTAAGCCTCAAACCATTGACAGCTCAATCTTGCGACCGGCGCGCGCGGCTATGGTGATGGGCATGTCCAGGCTGAATTAACGTGAAACGCCAAGCCCTTCGACTTCGCTCCCTTCGACCCCGCTCCCTTCGACTCCGCTCAGGGCACGTATCCCTCGGTTTCGCGTGCCCTGAGCGGAGTCGAAGGGCTCGAAGGCGCGGTGGTTGAACGGTTTCATGATTCGGGGTGGATGTCAGACCATGAAAGTTAGATTGACAGCTGTCTTGCGGGGGACGGCAGCGAGCGCCGCTCAGGGTTTTTGTGGATTTTTGCATGGGACATCGGCGCGCGCACGGTTGCTGGGCGCAGTGCCATGCCGTGTTGGGCACTATGCCCCCCCAGATTGAACACCGCAACCACCCGCACCAGCTCATCCGACTGTGATTTGAGACTGCTGGCGGCAGCCGCCATTTGCTCGACCAATGCGGCATTTTGCTGGGTGCTTTGGTCCATCTGCGCCACGGCCTCGCCGACTTGCGCCACGCCTGTTGCCTGCTCGTTGCTGGCAGAACTGATTTCACCCATGATGTCCGTCACCCGCTTGATGCTGCTCACCACCTCGGACATGGTCGCGCCTGCCTTGTCCACGAGGGCCGTCCCTTGCTCTACCCGCTCCACGCTGGCGCTGATCAGGCTTTTGATTTCCTTGGCTGCCTCAGCCGAGCGTCCAGCCAGCGAGCGCACCTCGGTGGCGACCACGGCAAATCCGCGACCCTGCTCACCTGCACGCGCTGCCTCGACCGCCGCATTGAGCGCCAGGATGTTGGTCTGGAAGGCGATGCCGTCAATCACGCTGATGATGTCGCTGATTTTGCGGCTCGAATCGTTGATGCCTTTCATGGTCTCGACCACCTGGCCCACCACTTCCCCGCCTTGACCAGCCACGATGGACGCATTCATGGCAAGCTGGTTGGCCTCGCGGGCGCTGTCTGCGTTTTGTTTGACGGTGGAGCTGAGTTCTTCCATGCTGGCCGCCGTTTCTTCCAGTGCGCTGGCTTGCTGCTCGGTGCGGGCGGACAAATCGTTGTTGCCCTGGGCGATCTCGGCGCTTGCGGTGGCAACGCCTTCGGAACCAGAGCGAACCTCGGTCACCACGCGGGACAGGCTGTCACGCATTTCCGACAATGCAGCCATCAAACTGGTGCTGTCGCCCGGCTGCTGCGGAATGTCTACCGTGAGGTCGCCCTTGGCTACGGCGTTCACACAGCCCAATGCCACTGCGGGCTCACCCCCGAGTTGGCTAAACAGGCTGCGCGCGAGTGCAAAACCCAGAAAAACAGTGAGAACACACAAACCCAGGCCACCCAGCTCCAGGATGCCTGTGGTGAACGAAGCAGCGGATACCAGTCCATCGGAGCGGCTGACCAGCAGATTACTTTCAACGTCGTGAAACTCGGCCACGCCACTGCGAAAGGCGTCCATCGCCGCCTTGTCCTTACCGGCGCTAAACTCTTTGAGCAAGTCTCCCACTGACACCTTGCCCGCTGTGGCATCGCGGCGCAGGGTGCTCAAAGCGTTGGCCACTTCCATGAATTGCAGGTGGTTGGCCATCAGCTTGTCCAGGCGGGCCTGTTGGGCGGGGTTGTCCGATGTCAACTTCTTTGCCTCATCAAATGCGGTTTTGAAGTCTTGCTGGCCCTGTTTGAACGGCGCAAGAAACTTTTCGTCACCACCGGCAACGAAGCCACGCAACCCGGTTTCGATATTGACCATATTGAGCAGCATGTTGTCAGACGCTTTCATCACCTTGTAGGTGTGCGTGTTCCAGCCTACCGCATCAATCAATTTGTGGGTGTTGATCAGTGCAAAACTGAGCAACGCGCCCGAGACCACAAGAACCACGGCGAACGTGATGACAAGTTTCTTTTTGAGTGTCCATGAATCATTCATCGAGATTTCCTAGAGTGACGATCAGGCCATATCGTTGTGACCTGTGGCAAAGACTCTAGCAAACAGTGTGCCAACACGTAACACGGTGAATGCCTTGACCTTGCCTTTTTTGGGGGATACATGAGGACCAGGCGACGACGGTCGTGCGGCATCGCCAATGTTGTTGAGATTAATTCTCATGTACAATGAGAGCTATTCTCATTACGAATGCACGCAAGGTATGCAAACTCTCACAACGGTGACCCGGTATGGTGCGGCTGCACGCGCATAGGCCGCGCCTGTCTCCAGCCTCGCTGGGCCTGGTGGTTCTGGTGCATCTGGGCGGGCTGGTGGCGTTGGCGTCGTTGCGCACCGTTGCGCCACAAGTTCCTGCAAGTGCGCTGATGGTGGACGTGATACCCGCCAATACCGAAGCGCCGAAAAGTCCGGAAATCAAGCCACCAAAGCCGCTCAAGCCTGCACCCGCAGTTACGCCAGCCAAACCGCAAACGGCTGCGCCCGAACGCACCCTGCAGCGGACATCGGCTGAAACACCAGTTCTGGCGACCGAAAGTCCCCTTGCCAGCGCCACGGGTGCGGTGCCAAAGGCAGAAAAAACCGTTGTATCCGCGCCTCCATCGGCGCCGACGCCAGCGGCGGTGGAACCAAGCCAGCCCCGGTTCGATGCCGACTACCTGCAAAACCCGGCACCGGCCTATCCACCATTGTCCAGACGTGCAGGCGAAGAGGGCAAAGTGGTCCTCAAGGTGTATGTGGAGCCTTCGGGCCTGGCAAGCCAGGTGGAAATACACAAAAGTTCGGATTTCGAGCGGCTGGATAAATCCGCCATCTCTGCGGTGAGCCGCTGGAAGTTTGTTCCGGCCAAGCAAGGCAGCGTTGCGGTGGGCGCCTGGGTGCTGGTGCCGATTGTTTTTAGTTTGAAAGGGTAAGGTGCTATGAACGAAACGCTTGGGTTCGCCCATTTTCTGGAACATACCGATGGCGTGGCACGCCTGGTGTTGGGATTGCTTCTTCTGGGGTCGGTCGTGAGCTGGTATCTGATCGTGACCAAGGGCGTGCATATCGTGCGCACCCAGCGCCAGAGCCAACGCTTCCTCCGCGTGTTCTGGGATGCGCCCAATCTGGAGGCCGTTGCCAAGGAGATTCGCAGCACGGGAACCCCCGAGCCTTTTTCCCACCTGCTGCACCACGGCTTTACCGCCATCGACCACTTGAGCCGCAGGAATGAAGCGCCCAGCCTCATCAACGCAGGCGCCCCGGACGAGATGTTGACGCGCGCGCTGCGCCGCGCCATTGAGGAAGACAAAGGGCGTCTGGAATTCGGTCAGACCTTTTTGGCGACGGTTGCTTCCAGCGCGCCGTTTGTCGGATTATTGGGCACCGTATGGGGCATTTACCACGCCCTGATGGCCATTGGCCTTTCGGGCCAGGCAAGCCTTGACAAGGTGGCCGGCCCGGTGGGCGAAGCACTCATCATGACCGGGATTGGCCTGGCCGTCGCCATTCCCGCAGCCATTGCGTACAACAGCTTTGCACGCTCCACGCGCAACACCCTGAGCCAGCTGAACTCGTTTGCCTATGACGTGCACAATTTTCTGGCAACCGGCATCAAGGCCTCACCCTTGCGCGGTGATGCGCGCGCCACCAGTGACAAGGTGATCACCCTGGTGCGGGCGCAGGGCCATATGCCAAGCGAAAGTGCTGCATCATGAGCTTTGGCAGCATGGATACCAGCGAAGACAATGCGCCGCTGGCCGAAATCAACATGGTGCCGCTGATTGATGTCATGCTGGTTCTGCTGGTGATTTTTCTGGTCACCGCACCATTGCTGACGCACGCCGTCAAGGTGGAGTTGCCCAAAGCCTCGTCCTCCCCCAACGTGACCAAACCGGAAAACGTGCAGCTTTCCGTGGATGCCGCAGGCCTGCTGTACTGGAATGGCCAGATGGTGGATGCGGCGGGTTTGCAGGAACGTCTGCGCGCGGCAGCCGCATTGCAACCCCAGCCCGAACTGCATATTCGCGCCGAACGCACAACGCCTTATGAAAAAGTCGCACAGCTCATGTCGGACGCCGCGCGTGCTGGAGTGGTGCGCATTGGCTTTATAACGGAACCTACCAAACCATGATCCATCCAAATTTCATCTCCTTTGAAAACGCAACTGCCGCCAAACATGCGGGGGGAACGGGTTTGTTGCCCCTGGGGGCTTTCATGCTTGCCGGTTTCTCTACCTTATCGCAGCCTGCACAGGCCCAGGCAGTGCAGGGCGACGGCGCCAGGGAATTACCGGCTATCCATGTGCAGGCAGCAGCAGACAAACCCGATGGACTGCGCGCCACCGCCACCCGCGTCGGCAAGGTGCTGCAAGACCCGCATGAGGTGCCGCAAGCCGTGACCACCATCACCAAAACATTGATGGAGCAGCAACACGTGGGGTCACTGAAGGAAGCGCTACGCAATGTCTCCGGGCTGTCTTTCAACGCAGCCGAAGGTGGGCGCTCCGGGGACAACATGAACCTGCGCGGTTTTTATACCTTTGGGGACATGTACCTGGACGGTATCCGGGATACGGCACAGTACAACCGCGAGACCTTCAACCTGGAGCAAGTCGATGTGCTGCGTGGCGCTGGCGCCATGCTGTTCGGACGTGGCCAGGCCGGTGGCGTCATCAATCAGGTCAGCAAGACCCCCATGCGCTTTGACGAGCAATACAAGTTGACCGGCAGCGTGGGCACGGACGGCTACCGCGAAGCAACAGCGGACCTGAACAAACCCCTGAATGCAGGCACGGCCTTGCGCATCAACGCCATGCAACGCGATGAGGGCAGTTGGCGCAGCAATCCAACCACGGGAACCGAGCCGGAGATTCACCGCAAAGGCCTGGCGGTGAGCCTGGGTTTGAACCAGCAGTCCGATCACCAGTTCTGGCTCAATTACTACCGTTTGCAAACCAACGACAACCCGGACTATGGCATTTCGTTTGACGCATCGACCCGAGCGCCCGGCAGTATTCTTCCCCCCAAGTATTACTGGGGCAATGCGCGCACATTCGACAAGAGTGATACCGAGATGGCAACGCTGGTCCATTCCTACCGCTTATCGCCGCAGAGCCAGATTCGCACACAATTGCGTTTTGCCGACTACGACCGCAGCTACTGGGCCAAAACGCCCAATCTGACGTCTGCGCCGGATGCCCTGGGCGGCGTTGGCGGCAACCAGACGCGCACCTCCAATTACAAAACAGCAACCCTGCAATCCGACTACAACACAAAGTTTCAGGCCTCTGGCATGAAGCACGAGGTGCTGGCGGGCATGGAGTACCTCCGGGAGGACAGCTACCGCAAGGGACTGCAAAACTTCGGCACCACGGCGGCACCCGACTTTCGGCCCCATCAGGAAGCGGTGGCGGGCATTCCGACCAGCTTTACCAGCAATTCCTACGCGGTCTATGCCCAGGACACGGTGGAGTTCATCCCGATGTGGAAAGCGACCATGGGCCTGCGCCGGGACCAGATGGATGCCACCTACAGCAGCGCCACCTCGCCCAAGCTGCAATACGGAGAAAACAGCTACCGCACAGCCTTGTCCTACCACCCTTCCGACGAGACCCACTATTACGTGGCATGGAGCAATTCGTTCAGCCCCACAGCGGACCTCTACCAACTCACCGTAGCGCCATTGCCAGCGGAGCGCAGCGATGTGGTGGAGCTGGGGGCCAAGTGGCTGCTGATGGATGGCGACCTGGCCTTGCGCGCTGCCGTGTACCAGGCAAGCAAGAACTGGGAACGCAATGCCGATCTGGAATCCACCTCGGCCATTCTGACCAAAAAGCGGCGCACCAAGGGCATAGAGCTTGAAGCCGCCGGGCGCATCAATGCACACTGGGAAGTTTTTGCCGGCCTGTCGCTGATGGATGCAAGGATTCTGGAAGTCGCTGAAAACGTGAATGCAAGCACAGGAGCCATCACCCTGGCCAACCCGGAATACGTGGGCAAGAACGCGCGCAATACGCCGCCTTATACCGTCAATCTCTGGACAACGTACCAACTCGACAGCCACTGGAAGATTGGCGGCGGCGTCGAGGCCAAGGGTGAGCGCCAAGCGGTGAATCCGAGCGGAGCGGGCGCTGTTCCCACCCTGAATGGCGCCTACACCCCCAATACAGCGCCCGTTTACGCCCGCTGGGACGCGATGGTGGCGTACGAGCACGCGAAATGGACGGTGCGCATGAACGTCAAAAACCTGTTTGACCAGTTGTACTACGACGCGGTGTACGACAACGGCGGGTTTACCGTCCCCGGCACGCGGCGCACCACGACTTTGACTGCCGAATACAAATTCTGACAAAGAAAAGCTAAACCATGCTCATCACGATTGACGACATACTTTCTGACGATGAACTGGATACCGTCCACAGCCTGATACAGCAGTCACAGTGGGCCAGCGGGCAGTTGACAGCGGGCATCCAGGCGGCACAGGTTAAAAACAACCAGCAGCTGCCCGAGGATGCGCCGCACCTTCCTGCACTGCGCCATCTGGTGCTGAATGCGCTGCAGCGCTCGCCGGTGTTTTTCACAGCGGCATTGCCATTGAAAATCCTGCCGCCCTTTTTTAACCGTTACAGCGGTGCCAGCAATGCCTACGGATTCCACACGGACAACGCCATGCGTCTGGTGCCGCAGCAGCCGGGCACCTATGTGCGCGCCGATGTTTCCGCAACCTTGTTTTTATCCGACCCACAGGACTACGACGGCGGTGTCCTGACGATTGAGGACAGCTTCGGCACGCACGGCGTCAAGCTCCAGGCGGGCAGTCTGGTGGTGTATCCGTCTTCCTCCATCCATGCCGTCACGCCGGTCACACGCGGGGAGCGGATTGCGTGCTTCATGTTCCTGCAAAGCATGGTGCGCGATCCGGGCCAGCGCCGCTTGCTGTACGACATGGACATGGCGTTGCTGAAGTTGCGCAGCGAGCTGGGGGAAACTCCGCCCGTGGTGCAACTCACCGGCACGTACCACAACCTCCTGCGGCGCTGGGCCGAAAATTAAGGAACGTGATGGGCGTTGATGTACAGGACTACGCGGCGCTGGCGCGCGCAAGACTGGAGCCAGCCATCTGGGAATACCTCAGCGAGGGTGACAGCGAGGACAATGCGCGAGCCCTGCGCGCATGCCGCCTGGTGCCACGGCCACTGCGCAGTGTGGGCGGTGGCGATACCCGGCTTACGCTGTTCGGGCAAACGCTGGACCATCCGGTTGTGCTGGCCCCGATAGCCTACCAGCGCCTTTTCCATCCCGACGGCGAAATCGCCAGTGCACTGGCCGCCAACGCGCAAGGTGCACCGTTTCTCATCAGCAGCCTGGCCAGCCAGCCGCTGGAGGCCATCGCCGAGGCGGCCAATTCGGAGGGTAGCCGGGGGGCATGGTTCCAGTTGTACTGGCAGGGTGAACGCGGGCGTACCTTGCGTCTATTGGAACGTGCCATGCACGCGGGTTGCTCGGCGGTGGTGTTCACGGTGGACGCGCCGGTCAAAGTCGCCCGTTTTCAGTTGCCCAAGGAGGTTTTTGCGGTCAATCTGGAAGAGCCGGATGTAAGTCCGGTTGGCGCAGGCACGGTATTCGATGGATGGATGGCGCAGGCACCCACCTGGGATGACCTTGCCTGGCTGCGCCAGCAAACCCCCTTGCCCTTGCTGCTCAAAGGCCTGCTGCACCCGGATGATGCCGATTCGGCCATCGCTGCGGGGTGCGACGCCGTTGTTGTCTCCAACCACGGTGGCCGTGTCCTCCAAGGAACACCCACCAGCCTGGATGCCCTGCAGGCGATTGCCACACGTGTGGGCGACCGCGTTCCCGTTTTGCTGGACAGCGGTGTGCGTACCGGGCGCGATGTGTTCGTGGCACTGGCCCATGGCGCATCGGCGGTATTGCTGGGCCGTCCTTATGTGTGGGGGCTGGCTGCCAACGGCGCCATGGGTGTTGCCCACGTGATCCGTCTGTTGCGCGATGAGTTGGAGATGACCATGGCGCTGACCGGATGCAAACACCTGAAGGACATCGGCCAGGGCCGACGTGGGTAGCATCCATGCTCATGGAAAAATAGCTGTTCCCGCTTGTCCCATAAGGCTTGCAGCCTGAAAGCATTCTTGGATTCGTGCAGCACCATCCCATAGACGCAGTGTCCAGACGTCCAGACGGGCACTTTGACGGCTCGGTTTGAAATCGCTCTCTAAAACTTTTGGGCAAATCAGCCGGAAAGGCTTATGGATAGAGCGGGGTCAGCTACGAATTTTGTAGTACTTCTTGCCCGTGTTCCTGTGTGCTAGCATGGCCAGAATAGCGTACCAGAGAGCAAAAATGCTGCCCGGTTTCAAGGAGTTAAGCAAAGGAGTTTTCACATGCGATTTGTTGATGTCAAAACCGACATAGCTTTCAAAAAGGTCTTTGGCAACGAGGCGCACAAAGAGATTCTGATCGGTTTTCTCAATGCCGTGCTGGACTTGCAAGGCGAGAAACGCATCCGGGAAGTAACGCTCAAGAATCCCTGGCAAGCGCCGGACTTACCGCTGCTCAAGGAAACCATTCTGGACATCAAGGCAGTCGATCACCGTGGTGTGACCTTTATTGTGGAAATGCAGGTAAGAGACCATCCATTTTTTGACAAACGTGCCCTGTATTACACGGCAAAAGCCTACACCGCACAGATCAATAAGGGGGAAGATTATCCGAAGCTGAACCAGGTCATATTTATCGGCATCCTTGGTTTCAACTCATTTGACAGTGAGCATTATTTGACTCGCCATCTGATATTGAACAAGGAAACTCTGAAGCAGGAACTGCGTGATTTTGAATTCAACTTCATTGAATTGAAGAAATTCAACAAACAGGAAGACGAGCTGGAAAGCATTATTGAAAAGTGGATATATTTCATAAAGAACGCCAGCAACCTGAGCATGATTCCGAAGAGCGCGCAAGATATTCCCGAACTGAAGGAAGCCTATACGCAAGCCACCATGAATACCTGGAGCCAGGAAGAACTGGATATTTATGAGTATTGGCAAATCCGTGATGCAGCCGACCGCTATAGCCTGGAAGAAAAGTACGATAAGGGCAAGATTGCAGGCCAGATAGAGGGCGAGATCAAGGGTGAAATCAAGGGGGTGACCAAAGTTGCGCGCAACATGAAGGCTGCGGGTATCGCGCTGGAAGTCATCATGCAAACCACCGGGTTGAGCCGGGAAGAGATAGAAGGATTGGCACCATGAAACACTGCCAAAAGGAGTTTTTCCATGCGATTTGTTGATGTCAAAACCGACATAGCTTTCAAAAAGGTCTTTGGCAACGAGGCGCACAAAGAGATTTTGATTGGTTTTCTCAATGCCGTGCTGGATTTGCAAGGCGAGAAACGCATCCGGGAAGTAACGCTCAAAAATCCCTGGCAAGCGCCGGATTTGCCGCTGCTCAAGGAAACCATTCTGGATATCAAGGCGGTCGATCACCGTGGTGTGACCTTTATTGTGGAAATGCAGGTCAGAGACCATCCCTTTTTTGACAAACGTGCGCTGTATTACACGGCAAAAGCCTACACCGCACAGATCAATAAGGGGGAAGATTATCCGAAGCTGAACCAGGTCATATTTA
>JAYRRD010000195.1:0-44419 GCA_041910275.1 Rhodoferax sp. | reverse complement strand
GCAAGAACAAAACGGACAAGTTGGCTTGAATACTTCCATGATCCAAGAATCCTCCAGTCAGTTGCTTCATACGCAAATTGCTGAAGTTTTCTGGAAAAACAACCTCCTCTTTAGCATCCCATCCAACTGAACCAGTGCCGCTGCGTGAAATCAGCGTAAAAAAAGGCGAGGTGTTTCTCAAGAGCGCCAGCAATTCGCGCAAAACCACCGCCAGCTACTACACCGAACCGGTGCTCTCACAGCCACTTGTCAAAGCCAGCGTAGACCGCGCCATCAAGTCGGCCCAGACCGGTGACGCAACCGATGGCCGTGCGTTCATGGACTTGAGAATTTTGGACAACGCCTGTGGCAGTGGCCATTTTTTGGTGGAGGCTTTGGGCTATCTGACCGACCTTGCCTTGGCCCGCCTGGACGAAGACACGGTTTTGCAGCAGTTGGTGGCTGAGGAGCGTGCCAAGATTACCGAGCAACTCCAGTTTTTGAATCTGGACTATGTGCCCGAAGACGCGCAGATACTCAAACGCGCCTTGCTCAAACGCTGCATTTATGGGGTGGACCTCAACCCCTTTGCGGTAGAGCTGGCGCGGCTTTCGCTGTGGATGGATAGCTTTATTTTTGGAACGCCGCTCTCCTTTATTGAGCACCATGTGCAGCACGGTAACTCGCTCATGGGCGCTAGCGTGCAAGACTTTATTGCGTACAACGCGGTAGAGGTGGCACAAGACGATATGTTTGTCGAAAACTTGGGTACACGTTTTGACGAGTTGCGAGGCGTCATGCACGAACTCGACGCTATGCGCGACACCACCGCGCAAGAGGTGGAGCAATCCAAAGCGCTGTGGAAAAACACCATTGCGCCCAAACTCAACCTGTTGTCGCGTGCTCTGAGCTTTATTTGCACCGGGCGCGCCATGCTGGCTGAAGGCGACCCCAAGGCGTGGGAAGCCCTGAAGAAAACACCCGATATCATCACACAGTTGTTTGATGACGCGCGTAAAAAGAGCATGGCGCTCAAACAGGTGGAGGCTTACGCGGCCAAATACCACTTCTTCCACTTTGAAGTGGCCTTCCCCGAGGCCTTTTCTCGCGGCAAGCGCGGGTTTGACATCATTGTGGGCAATCCGCCGTGGGACAAAACCAAGTTCTCTGATGCCGACTTTTTCCCGCAATACCACAGCAATTACCGCAGCCTGAAAAACACGGAGAAAGCAGCCGTGCAAAAGCGCCTGCTGGAGAGCGTGCATATTGCCACTGCCTATGCCACGGCCAAACGGGAGATGGAAGTGGCGAACGATTACTACGCGGCCGCCTCGCCGCTTAACAAGGGCGCGGGTGACGGCAACTTGTTTCGCCTGTTTGTTGAGCGCAACCTGGGACTGCTGGCCGAGGGTGGCAGCCTGAACTATGTGCTGCCCAGCGCGCTGATGTTTGAAGAAGGCTCCACTGTTCTGCGAAAGCACATCTTTACCCGCTGCCAGATGCCGTTTTTCTGGAGCTTTGAGAACAACAAGGGAATATTTCCGGACGTTCATCGAAGTTACAAATTTGCATTGATGCAAGTGGTCAATACCCCGCCCGAAAGCTTGGATGCGGGCATCATCGACTCTGCTTTTTATGTGCTTGATGCGGCGGAACTGAACGACCCCGCACGCCATGTGCCGTACCCGGTTGATACACTCAAAACGCTTTCACCCAAGTACTGGGCGCTGATGGAGTTGCGCAACGCAAAGGACCTACCGATCCTGCAAAAGTGCTATGCGGCCTATAGACCGCTCTCGCCAGAATGGCTGGATTTCCGAAGTGAATTACACATGACGAACGACAAAGACCTCTTCATCGAAAAGGAGGCTCCGGCCCTATTGCCTTTGTATGAGGGCAAGATGGTCTGGCAATACAGTCACACCTTCAACAGAGCGCAATACTGGCTAGACGTTAGTGCTTTTGATGAGCGAATGAAGAGCAAAGAGCTGCACCGCATGGCGCAAGATTTGAATGTTCCCAAAACGGAGGCTAACAAGTACGAACACTTCATTCGTTATGACCGCGAATTTATCCGCCTTGTATTTCGGGATATTGCCCGTGACACAGACGAGCGCACCTTGATATTTGGACTGTTGCCCAAGAACTGTGGTGGCGGCAACACCCTTCATATCAACATTCCCAAAAACTATGTAAGGGAAGCAGGCTGCGGTGTCACAACGCAAATGGTGTCCCCCTTGCGATTGCTGTTTGCAATGGCGTGGTTCAACAGCTTGCCCGTGGATTGGCTGGCGCGTTTCATGATTCAAATTCATGCCAACAAAACCTACCTTTACCGCTTGCCCATGCCGCAACCCAGCGACGACGAAATCCGTAACAACCCGGTTTATGCCCAGTTGGCCAAAAATGCGCTGTTGCTGACCTTGGCTACGCCAATTCCCAAAGCTTGGGACGATTTTGCCGAACTCGCACCGCTGTTTGACGTCCAGCGGGGCGACTTGCCCAGAACTGCTAAAGCGCAAGACCAACTGCGCGCGGAAAATGACAAACTGGTGGCGGGTCTGTATGGCATCACCGACACTGAGCTTGCGCACCTTTTACTAAGCTTCAAAGTGTTGGCTAACAAGCGGCCCGAATATGTGGCGCTGCTGCAGTGATCTTGGCCCGGTGAATTAAAGAAACCCTCACCCAAAGTCTTGAGCACCTTGACCACCCTGGCAGGCTTTGGCGTTCCGGCTGCGGCTGTTGCCGGTAACCTGGCATGGCAAGCGGACGCCCTCGCCGCCAGCACCAACCTGCACCCCAGCGACGGCGGCCTGATGGCCACTGCGGCCCTGCTCTGGAAGGGCGATCACGTGTAAGCAGACCACAACGGCTTTGGCCTGACCCAGGTGCGCGAGCGTCTGGCCACGTTGTATGGCGCGGCAGGTACTCTGAAATTGGTAGCTGTACCCGCTGGTGGGACTAGCGTTGGCGTTGAATTTCCTGTATTTCCAATCTCTTGAGTGGCCTCGATGTATTTTTCATGACACCGGGCCAATTGACACTGTATCGGCCCTGCGAAAGAATAGGCGCGTGTCGATGCGCCGTGCACACGGAGACAATCAGCGATGAAATTTACCGATACATGCTCTCTTTCACGCCGAACGCACACTTCTTTTTCGGCGTTTGCCATGCTGCTGGTGCTGCTGGTGTTGTTGGTGCTGGTATCGGCCCCTCAGCATGCAAACGGCAAAGAGCCGGATTGGAGCCTGGGAGTCTACGGTGGCAAGTATTACGATACCGAACCTGCGGGACTTACGCAGGGCAGAGCCAACTTCATGCATCACCACATGCTGGCGCTCACGGGCACCAAGACGCTGTGGCGGTCAGAGTCGCTACCCATGACACTGGAACTCGATGCCATGATTGGTCAGCAATTTGGCATGGATTCGCTCACCGAAATTGCTTTTGCCCCGGTTCTGCGCTGGAGCAGTTTTCCGTGGAAGGACACGCTGCAAACCGATTTGCGTTTGGGTCCACTGGGTTATTCCTACACGTCCAAGGTCAGCGCGCTGGAGCCAGGCCCCGAAGGCAAAGGTAGCCAGACGTTGAATTTTTTAATGATCGAGTTGGCGTTCTCACACCCCAAAGACAAATCGAGAGAAGTTTTTGTGCGCCTGCACCACCGTTGCGCTGTTTATGACCTGCTGAACAACTACGGTGCCAATGGAGAGGACTTCTTGGCCTTTGGTTATAGGGTTCGCTTTTGAGGCGATTTCCCGCTGGCCTGGACTACACTCATCCGGGCAATTCGCGCACGCGATAGCACCAGCGACCATATCCGACCATATCCATAAGGAGGTATCACCATGGCTTCATTGCCTGATTACGATCAATATGACGGTATTGGTCTGGCCAAGCTGATCAAGGATGGGGATGTCAGCAGCATGGAGCTTTGTGAGGAGGCTATTCGTCGTGCTGAAAAACTCAACCCAAAACTGAATGCGATCATCACAAGGATGTACGATTTTGCAAAGGAAGAGGCCAGACATCCGAAGAAGGATGCGCCATTTGGCGGCGTTCCTTTTCTATTGAAAGATGTGCACCATGCCCTGAAGGGCTTTGCCATGGGTTCGGGCTGCGCATTGCTCAAAAATTTTGTACCCCAATACGATGCAGAGATAGTCAGCCGCTTCAAAAAAGCGGGCCTGGTCATTCTTGGCAAGACCAATACCCCGGAGTTCAAACTGGCATACGTTACGGAGCCTGAAGCATTCGGCCCCACACGCAATCCCTGGAACCTGGATTATTCGTGCGGAGGATCCAGTGGCGGTTCTGCCGCAGCCATAGCCGCAGGCATCGTTCCTTTTGCCTCCGCGACGGATGAAGGTGGCTCCATTCGTGTGCCGTCATCGTATTGTGGTTTGTTCGGCCTGAAACCAAGCCGGGGCCGTAATCCGATAGGCCCTGACTTTGATGAAGAATGGGATGGCATGTCCCATAGCCATGTGATTTCGCGCTCGGTCCGCGATTGTGCCGCCATGCTGGATGCCATCTCGGGTTTTGAAGATGGCGCCCCGTACGGGATTTTTGATAAGGAAAGGCCGTTTCTCGATGAAGTCAGCATGGAGCCGGGAAAGCTGCGCATTGCTTTCCATACGCGACCGGCATATGGGCGGGAGGTGCATCCAGAGTGCAAAAAGGCGGTGGAACAGGCATGCAGATTGCTCGAAAGTCTGGGGCATACCGTTGAAGAAGTCGCCCCGGATTATCAGGAAGAGGACGCTGCCTTGAACTGGAGCATCGTCACCATCGGTAACGAAGCCGCACTCGTTGACGGTCTGGTTCAGACCTACGGAATGGCCTCGGTGAGAAATAAGCTGGAATTGCCGAATCTGGCGCTGTACAGCATAGGTCGGCAACTCAAGGCACTGGATTTCGTCAAAGCCAAGCGCAAATGGCGGCAGTTCGGGCAAATCATGGATCGTATGCTCAGTACCTATGACATGCTTCTTACGCCGACCCTGGGCGAGCCACCCGTTCGGGTCGGCTCCCAAAAACCCGGCATTAAAGACCTGTTGTCCATGAAGTTGATCTCTTCATTTGCCGGCAAGGTGCTCTTGAGCAGCGACAAGTCAACGTACGCGATATTGGACGATCTGGTTCACAGCATCATGAAAAGCCAGATGCCGTTCACCCTGATTGCCAATATCACCGGACAGCCTGCCATGTCTGTGCCCCTCTATTGGTCAAAGGATGGGCTGCCCTGTGGCGTCCAGTTTATTGGCCGTTATGGTGGTGAGGCCAAGTTGTTGCGGCTTGCCGGCCAATTGGAAAAGGCACAACCATGGTCCGGGAAGAGACCGGGTATCTTGAAGTGAACGCCATCTCCCCCACCGCCCTGATTGCCGAAGACGAGCCCTTGCTGGCGCAGGCGCTGCACATCGAATTGCAGCGCGCCTGGCCCGCGCTGCGCGTGGTGGCTACTGTGGGCGACGGCATCTCTGCGCTGCGGCAGGCGCTGGAACTGCGACCGGACGTGCTGTTTTTTGACATCCGCATGCCGGGAATGACGGGGCTGGAGGCTGCGACCGAGCTGGCCGAGGCCTGGCCCGCTGAATGCCATTTTCCGGCGCTGGTGTTTGTCACGGCCTACGACCAGTACGCCGTGCAGGCGTTCGAGGCCCAGGCGGTGGATTACCTGCTCAAGCCGGTGCAGGCGGCGCGCTTGCAGAAAACCGTGGAAAAACTCCAGCAAACGCTCACCCAGCGCGCGCAAGCAGCTACTGATTTTGAAGCCACCCTGGCACAGCTGCGCGGCTTGCTGGCGCGTGGTGCGCTGGAGACCGGCGCGCCTGCGGCGCTGGAGCCGCTGACAATGCTGCAAGTCAGCGTGGGCGCGGCGATTCACATGGTGGCGTTGCAGGACGTGGTGTATTTTGAAGCCGCCGACAAATACGTGCGCGTACTCAGCGCGGACCACGAGTACCTGATCCGCACGCCGCTCAAGGAGCTGTTGCCGCGCCTGGACGCGCAACAGTTCTGGCAGATTCACCGGGGAACGGTGGTGCAGGCCAGGGAGATCGCCCGTGTGCTGCGCGACGAAGCTGGCAAGATGCACGTGGTGCTGCGCAGCCGTTCCGAGAAGCTGCCCGTCAGCCGGCTGTATGCCCACCTGTTCAAGTCGATGTAAGGCTCACGACTTTACGGCTTCCAATCCGCAAGGCCAAAACGTTTGGAGAGCAGGGCGTCAAAGAGCCGCAAGGGCAGCCAGCGCTTGAGCAGTGGGAGTACCGTGCTGCCTGTGCCGCCGCATATGACCGCACACGGGTTGGCACAGAGCAATGCCTTGACCACAGGCTGAACAAACCGATCTGCGGGCATCCCACCCATCTGGCTGGCCTGGGCGCGGGCGTGGATGCCAGCGGCCACAGCCTGGTAGCGCGAGTTTTCGGGCAAATGCAGCAATGCGCTCGCGTGCTCGCCAAAGCTGGAGAGCACGGCTCCCGGCTGGACGGTGACCACCCGCACCCCCAGCGGAGCGACCTCCATGCGCAGGGCATCGCTCAGGGCATGCAACGCTGCCTTGCTGGCGCAGTACGCGCCTGCGAATGGCGTCGAGAACAGGCCAACGATGCTGCCGATGTTGACCACCGTCGGCCCTGCGGCGGGTACCGAGGGCCGTTCCCTGGCCGCCAGCAGCAAGGGCAAGGCTGCGCGTGTGACGGCAAAGGGCGCGATGGTATTGGTTTCAAACTGGCGACGCAGGTGCTCGCGCTCCAGGTCCAGAATGGCCCCTACCTGCGAATACCCGGCGTTGTTCACCAGCATATGCAAGCACCCCTGCTCCTGGCGCACGACATCCAGGGCCTGGGCGATGCTGGCGTCGTCATTCACATCCAGTTCCAGGGTGCGCAGCCCAAGCTGGGCCAAGGCGGCAAGGCTATCCAGGCGGCGCGCCGTGGCATAGACCACCGCACCGCGCTGGTGGAACGCACGCGCCAGCGCCGCGCCAATGCCGCTGGAGCAGCCGGTGATGAGGATGCAAGGTTTTGTCATGGCGTCAAAGCAGTCAGAAGAGTCCGAAGTCTCAAAGTGCGCCATTGTGCCCCAACCGCCACCAGCCGATGCCCTGTGCAAATGCTACAAATTCAGAAGCTGTTCCCGCTTGTCCTGTAAGGTCCACAGGCTAAAACACCGTGTAAAAAACTCCAAAAAAGCCCGCGCCACGCCCCGACGGGCGGTGATTCCCTGCGCTACGGGCGGCGCACGGGCAAAAAACGGTGCCAAAACGGGCGCCAGCGCTTGTCCAGCGTGCGGGAGCAGCTATTGATTTTGCAGTAGTGCTGGTGGATATTTTCAGGAACGGTGTGCTTCGAGCCTGTGGTGCAGCAGCTTTTCGACGCTGATCACCGGCAGGATGATCATGCCAACCACGGTTGCCACAGCCAGGTCTTTGGCGCTCAGTGGCAGCGAGCCAAAGACCACGTTCATGAATGGCAGGTAGATGAAGCCAAGCTGTAGTAGCAGCAGCGCGGCAATGCCGACGAACACGGTCTTGTTGCTCGACAGCCCGATGGACAGCAGCGACCCCTTGAGGCTGCGGCAGTTGAGGACGTAGAAAACCTGGAACAGGATGACCGTCGTCACGGCCATCGTCTGCCCTTTTTCCATAGCTTCCACCGTCTCGCCGCTCGCGTGGTATTCCCACAGGAACAGCCCGACAGCCCCGACCGTCATCAATGTGGCCGCGACAAACGTCCGCATGACCACGAAGCCTGATAAAACGGGTGCGTCCGGGCTGCGAGGCGGGCGTCGCATGACATTGGGCTCCTTGGCTTCAAACGCCAGCGGCAGCGCCAGTGCAACCGTCGCCACCAGGTTGATCCACAACAACTGTGTCGGCGCCATCGGCAGCAACAGCTCCTTCAGACCAGTCGCGGGATTGAGCAGGAACGGGAAGAAGATGACCGCCGCCATCAGGATCATCGCTAGGCCGAGGTTGGTCGGCAAGACGAAAACGAGCGATTTGATGAGGTTGTCATAGACGCGGCGGCCTTCCTCGACTGCGGCGGCGATGGACGCGAAGTTGTCGTCCATCAGCACGATGTCTGCCGCCTCCTTGGAGACCGCAGTGCCGGTGATGCCCATGGCCACCCCGATGTTGCTCTGCTTGAGCGCCGGCGCGTCGTTGACCCCGTCGCCGGTCATGGCCACGACCTGATGGTTGGCCTGCAAGGCCTTGACGAGCCTGAGTTTGTGCTCGGGTGCGACACGGGCGAAAACGTTGGTCGTGCGCACCACCTGCTGCATCTGCGCGTCGTCCATCTCGGCGAGCTGTGCGCCGGTGACGACCTGGGCATCGGTGAGAATGTTGAGCTGCGCGCCGATGGCCTGCGCGGTTTCCTTGTGGTCGCCGGTGATCATCTTGACGGTGATGCCGGCTGCATGGCATGCCTTGATGGCCTCGATGGCCTCGCTGCGCGGCGGATCGATCATCCCTTGCAGCCCCAGCAGCGTGAGCCCGCCCGCCGTGTCGGACATCTGCAAGTGCCCGCTCTGCACCCTTGGCCTGGCCGCGATGGCAAGTACGCGCATGCCCTGCCCCGCCAGCCGCGAGACTTCTGCCAGTACGGCGACTGGGTCAATGCCCTCGCAGCGTTGCAGAATCACTTCCGGCGCGCCCTTGAGGATGATCCTTGGGCCGGCTCCGGGATACTGGTGCAGCGTGGCCATGAACTGGTTTTCCGACTCGAAGGGAATCGCGTCGAGCCGGACGTGGTCACGGCGCACAGCCTCCACCGCCAAGCCGATCTTCTCCGCTGAGACCACCAGCGCCGCTTCGGTCGGGTCGCCGGTTATCTGGTACGTGCCGCCTTCATGCACCAGGGTCGCGTCGTTGCACAGCGCCCCGGCCAGCAGCAGATCGTGCACATCGGTCGGGACCTTGCCGCCGAGGTCGGCGCCGACGGAGTTCCTGATCTGCCCGGCAGGTTCGTAGCCGACGCCCGTGATGGCGTAGCTGCCACGCGGCGTCCAAAGGGCCTGCACGGTCATTTCGTTGCGGGTCAGCGTGCCGGTCTTGTCGGAGCAAATGGTGGTGGTCGAACCGAGCGTTTCGACAGCCGGTAGCTTGCGAACGACGGCGCGCCGCGCGGCCATGCGCTGCACACCAATGGCGAGCGCGATGGTGACGATGGCGGGCAGGCCTTCGGGGATCGCGCCGACGGCCAAGGCAATGGCGAAAATCACGGTCTCGCGCAGCGCCGGCAGGAATGCAACGCCGGTCTCGGCCATGGTGCGCCAGATGCCTACGACCAGCATGATGGCCGCGATCACGGCGATGCCGATGGTGATGTACTTGCCTATGCTTTGCAGCGCCTTGGTCAGCGGGGTATGCAAACTGGTGGCCTCCTTGAGCATGGTCGAGATGCGCCCCAGCTCGGTCGCCGCGCCGGTGCCGCAGACGACGGCGGTGGCCGTGCCATAGGTCACCAGGGTGCCACCGAACACCATGCCGGATCGGTCGCCAATGCCGGCGTTCACTGCCGAGGCGGCGGTGTCCTTTTCCGCCGGGACGGATTCGCCCGTGATGGCCGCCTCTTCAATCTTGAGCGTCCTGGCCGCTGCGAGTCGCATGTCTGCGGGAACCTTGTCACCCGACGCCAACAGGACCACGTCGCCGGGTACGAGGTCGGCTCCGGCCACGGTGGCCTTCTTGCCGTCACGCAGGACGGTGGCGTTTTCGGGCACCATCTGGCCCAGTGCCTCAATCGCCTTGCCCGCCTTGAATTCCTGGACGAAACCGATGAGGGTGTTGAGCACCACAACGCCCAGGATGACCAGACCGTTCTTGATGCCATCGCCCGGATCGACCAGCATGGCGACGAAGCCTGAAGCGACCAGAACCCAGATCAGCGGGGAGTTGATCTGCCGCCACAGCAGCGTCCAGGCGGTGTCGCCCCTGGCCTTGGGGAGCACATTCGGTCCGTACCTGGCAAGCCGAACGCGGGCGTCGTCGCTGGACAGTCCGGTTTCAAGCCTGGTGCGCAGCTCGGCGATGACATCTGCCACCGCCATGGCGTGATAACAAGGTTTTGTCATGGTTGATGGTGCCAAAAGAGTTCGAAGAGCCCGAAGTCCTGAAGTGTGCCATTGTGCAGCAAGCGGGGGCTGCGTGTGTCCCGGTGATTGGTGTACGGTTCGGCTTCCTTTCGGGTTTAAATATTTGCTAGACTTAAACAACTTTTAAACCCAACTTCAGGAGGATGCGCCATGATCGCAGATCGCATTCGTCAGGCACGGCTGGCGGCAGGGCTGACGCTGGAGGCCTTGGGCGACAAGGCGGGGGTTTCCCACACTGCCATCCAGAAGTATGAAAAGGGTCTGCTGACCCCGTCGTCCGCGCAGCTCCTCAAGCTGGCGCAGGCCTGCGCTGTCCGGTCCGAATATTTCTTTCGCACGCACACAGTCGAGCTGCTGCAGCCCGAGTTTCGCAAGACCGCAAGCTTTGGCAAAACGGCGCAGGATGCGCTGAAGATCAAGGTGGTCGAACTGGTGGAAAAGCGCGTGGAGTTGCTCGGCGCCTTCCCGGAGTCGCCCCTGTTGGCGTTTGCGCCTCCAGCCGGGCTGCCCGAACACATCCATGCACTGGATGGGATCGAGGCATTCTCGGATCAGGTGCGCACGGAATGGCAACTGGGCATGCACCCGATTGCCGACCTGACCGACACCCTCGAAGGGCTGGGCCTGCTCGTCATCGTGGTTGACGAGGAGAACCCTGGCTTTTCCGGCTTGACTGCCAAGGCGCGCACGGGTGATGGCCGGGAGTATCCCATCGTGGCTGTCTCCAGGCGCTGGCCCGGTGACCGGCAACGGTTTACGCTGGCGCACGAGCTGGGGCATCTGCTGCTTGAAGGGCGGCTTGCCGACGGCATCAACGAGGAGAAGGCCTGCGACCGATTCGCCGGGGCATTCCTGGCACCCCGCGCTGCGGTCCATCAGTTGCTGGGGCAGCAGCGGCACGCACTGGAATGGCAGGAACTCCATGTGCTCAAGCACGAATTCGGCCTGTCGATGGGCGGATGGCTGCAACGCGCCAGGCAGTGTGGCGTGGTCACCGAGACCACGCACCAGACGATGTTCCGGCGGTTTTCTGCCAAGGGCTGGCGCAAGAACGAGCCAGGAGATCCGCTGCCGCAGGAGCATCCACGGCTGTTCGACCAGCTGGTGTACCGCGCGTTGGCCGAGCAGTACATCGCGGAGGGCAAGGCAGCCGAACTGCTGGGCATCCCGATGATGCGCTTCCACAAGGAACGCCAGCTGGAGTCGCTGGATGCGCTTGCTCATCAGTGATGCCAACATCCTGATCGACATGGAGGCGGGAGCCTTGCTGGAAACGCTTTTCGAAAAAATGCTGGGCGAGTTCAATTCATCCCACGCCAATGCTATAAATTCAGAAGCTTCTCCCGCTTGTCCTGTAAGGCATACAGGCCAAATCACCGTGTAAAACACCCCCAAAAAGCCCGCACCACGCCCCGATGGGCAGTGATTTCCTGCTACTGCGGGCGGCGCACGGGCGGGAAACGGTGCCAAAACGGGCGCTAACGCTTGTCCAATGAGCGGGAGTAGCTACGGATTTTGTAGTGACGTTGGCACAATTGCGCGGTTTGCTTTGGCCATGCGATCTTGCACAGTCACAGCGCCACGCCTTCGCGGGCAATGTTTTCCAGCAATCGCGGGTTGCTGTAGCGCTCCGGGTGCGCCCATTCCGGTTCCCAGATGGGCAGGGGTTGGATGCGAACACCGGAGTCCAGCAGCACGTCGTAGGCCACATCGTCCAAGGCCAGCTTGGTGGCCACAAAGTCACCTGGCTCGCCACTGAGCAGTACGGCCACATCCGTGTCGCTCCCGGCAGAAGCGCCGCCCTGCGCCTGACTGCCAAACAGCACGGCTGCGCGCATAGGCCACGTAGCGGCCACCCGATGCGCGAAGTCGCGGGCGGCGCGAAGGACGGTAGGCGATTGGTTGGTGTGGGAGGACATGGCCTACAGTGTAATGTCCAGAAACTGATCCGCACGCCAACGCTACAAATTCAGAAGCTGTACCCGCTCATCCCACAAGGTCTACAGGCCAAAACGCCGTGTAAAACGTCCCCAAAAAGCCCTGTACCACGCCCCGATGGGTGGTGATTTCCTGCTGCTGCAGGCGGCGTGCGGGTAGAAATCGGTGCCAAAACGGGCGCTAGCGCTTGTCCAGCGTGCGGGTGCAGCTATGGATTTTGCTGTAAGACTGGTACAGCTGCATAGCCACTCTGCCGCACTCCACCCGCGCAACCCACGGGAATTCGGTGGGATACACTTTTCAGCCGCGTCATGCACGCATGCAATAACACCAGCAACCGCAGCAACCGGGCTGGCTTGATAACCTGGGAGGCACTGTGGTCTGTTTCGAGGTATGGGTTAACGGGGAGTTCTTGTGCGTGGCAGGCCATCCTGACGCACTCATGCTGGACACCGAGGTCTTGTTTCATCGGGAGCAGGCGCAGAGCTTTCTCAACGTCATGTGCGTGGTCTGGCGCAAAGGAATGGACGCAAAGGAACTCATGTGGGAAACGCCGCAGCTGCAAATCGGTGACGAGGTACGGATCAAGGTTGTCGATGGTGTGGAACCTGACGCAGCGAAGTGGGAGTTTCCAGATGGAATGCGCAAGCCTCCACCGTGGGGTGATGACACTGCGCAATGCTCGTTCTGCGGTGGAGACCCTGCTGATCGGCGTGCGATGTTCGACGGCTACAAGGTGAGGATCTGCGCCGAATGCGTGGAGTTTCGGCACAGGATCATCCATGCGCCAAAGGGAGATGCGACATAAAGCTGATCCGCACGCCGCGCCATGGCACACTCCCGCACGCTCCAGCTGTGCCATACTTTGATCCATGCGGTTGAAATTTCTATCCCTTGAGTTGTTGGGTGCGCGGCGCCATGCTTGACATCAAAACGCTCAACATCCTCTCCATGGTGACCAGCTTGTTGCTGCCACTGGTGCTGCGCTTCATGGAGCGGTTTTCGTTCGATGTGGATGCCACCCGGGCATGGGTCCGGGGAGTGACGTTCAATGCGGTGGCCTTCTTGCTGATGGCCTTGCGAGGGGTGATTCCTGACCTGTTGTCCATCGTCCTGGCGAACGTGCTCTTGCTGGCCGCGCAATATGAGCTGTGGATGGGCTATCGGCTGTTTTTCGGCAAGCGTGTCACCAGAATCTGGATGGCGCCCTTGCTGGTGGCCACGGCTGCGGGTTTTGCCTGGTTTACGTACGCTACGCCGTCCATTGAGCCGCGCATCGTGCTCTCGTCACTGTCGCTGTCGGCCATTGCCTTGCTGGGGGCGCGGGAGCTGTTGGTGTCGGCCTGGGCGGCGCGCCTGGCAGACAATGCGGCCTTGCGCACCGAGCGGCGGCTGGCCTATACGATGGGAATCGTCATTGTGCTGGCCAGTTGCATGCTGCTGGCCAGGGGGGTGATTTTCTGGCGCGCGCCGGATGATGCTTTGTCACGCGACCAGCTGCTCAACACGGTGTACGTGCTGTCTTACGCGCTGGCGCTGGTGCTGAATTTTTTCATGGTCTCATGCCTGCCGCTGTTGGTGTCGGTGCGGGTGCAACATGAGCTGGAGCAAAGCGAGCGCCGCCTCAAGCTGGCCGAGCGCGAAGCATTGCTCGCGCGGGATGAGGCCAACCAGGCCAATCAGACCAAATCCATGTTCCTGGCCAATATGTCCCATGAGATCCGCACGCCCATGAACGGCGTGCTGGGATTGACCCGGCTGGCGCTGGAATCCGAGTTGCCAGGCGAGGTGCGCAAACTGCTCAACGAGAGCTATGCCTCGGCACAGTCCCTGCTGGGCATCGTCAACGACATCCTGGATTTGTCCAAGATGGATGCGGGCAAACTCAGCATTGCGCAAGCACCCTTTGCGCTGGCGCAGGTGCTGCAAAACGCCAAGGCCTTGTTCGGGAAGCTGGCCGACGACAAGGGTGTGCTGTTCGTTCTGCAACAGGAAGACCGGCTGCCGCCCTGGCTGCTGGGCGACGCGCTGCGCCTGGGCCAGGTGCTCAACAATCTGCTCTCCAATGCGGTCAAATTCACCCAGCAAGGCCAGGTGACGTTGCGTGTGGAACCAACGCCACCGCGCGAGGACGACGAGCGGCACTGGCTCGTGTTTTCGGTGATAGATACCGGCATTGGCATGAGTGCCGAGCAGCGGGCGCGGCTGTTTCAACCCTTCATGCAGGCGGACGAGTCCACCACGCGCCGGTTTGGCGGCACGGGGCTGGGGCTGGTGATCGCGCGTCGGCTGACCGAGCTGATGGGCGGTCGCCTGAGCGTGCAGTCCACACCAGGCCAGGGTTCCACTTTTGCGGTGGAGCTGCCGTTTGGCGTGGCCGCTGCACCGCAGACCCCGGCGTCCACCGAGGTGCCCAAACGCGCGCTGGAGGGGCTTCGTGTGCTGCTGGTGGAAGACAACGCCATCAATGCCATGGTGGCCATGCACACGCTGCAAGGCCGGGGGGCGGTGGTGTTCCATGCGGAAAACGGGCAACTGGCGCTGGATTTCCTGCGCGCGCATGCGGGGCGTGTGGACGCCGTGCTCATGGACATCCAGATGCCGGTGATGGACGGCCTGACGGCCACGCGGCTGATCCGCAACGAGTTGGGCCTGCGGCAACTGCCCATTATTGCCATGACCGCCAATGTGATGGAGTCCGACCGGCAAGCCAGTATGGATGCCGGAATGGACGCGCACGTGGGCAAACCTTTTGACGCAGCACAGCTTGCCGCAACCCTGCGCCGACTGGTGCCAAACCCCGATTCCCATACGCAACAAGGATGAAAAAATGAAGACCGTAAACTCCGCCAACCCCATCGCTCTGCTGGTTCTCGCCTCGGCAGCTGCCTTTTGCCACTCTGCCCTGGCGCAAAGCCCGGTGCAACGGGTTGAAAAATACCCGGACGCCAAACCAGGGGCGCACTTTTCCTACGTCAACGGGGTGTTTTTGTTGAAATGCAACCGTTGGGAAGTCAAGGAGGCCAATAAGAACGGCGAGATTGTCAGCACGTGTGGCGGCAACACCATGCACGTGACGGCGGATGGCGGCAATCCCATCAAGTCGGTCAACGAAAAAGGCGAGACCGTTGCCAGGTTCACACCGTTTTACCCCGATGTGTCCTTCCCCTTGTTCGTCGGCAAAAAATGGACGGGCAAATACAGCGGCGAAGAGGGTTCGAAAAAGTGGACCGGCGATGTGTCCTGCGAGGCCGTGGCGCTGGAGGATGTGGCGGTGAAGGCGGGCAAGCTTCAGGCGTTTCGCATCGAGTGTGTGGACAAGTGGGATGCCGGGATCATCTTCATCAACGGTAAGAAGAAATCGACACGCTGGTTTGCTCCGTCCGTCGGGTTGATCGTCAAGTCGATCAACGAGGATAGCCAGTGGAATGTGGAAGTGGAGAGTGTCGATGCGCGTTGATGTTGCATGTGTGAACGCCGCTGGGTAGCATTCATGGACGCAGAAAATCCACCCAAGCGCCCGCGCGGACGGCCACGCAAGACCGCAGTGGAGCGCGACGACGGCAACCGCCGCCAACCCTTGCTGGCAGCCGCAGCACAGTTATTCCGGCGCAAAGGCTTTGCTGCGACCAGCACCCGCGACATAGCCGCTGCTGCGGGCATGCAAAGTGGCTCGCCGTTCTACCATTTCAAGAGCAAGGATGCCTTGTTATACGCCGTGATGGAAGAGGGCATGCATGCGGCGCTGGCCCGGCAGAAAGCCGCCGTCCAGGCGCCCGGTTATGCGGAACTCGGTGCAGCGCAGCGCCTGCGCGTCCTGATTCAGGTGCATTTTGAGGTCTTGCTGGGTCCGGGCAACGACTTTGTTCCGGTCATGCTGTACGAGTCGCGCGCCTTGCAACTGCGCCAGCGCAAACTGATGGCGCAGCTGATTGACGAATACGAGGCGTTGTGGACCCAGGTGCTGCTGGATTTGCACGCCAGTGGCGAGTTGCGCGCGCCGGTGCGCCTGGCGCGCTTGCTCATCCTGGGTGCGCTGAACTGGTCGGTGCAATGGTTTGACCCCAAAAAGAGCGCAACGCCCCAGGAGCTGGTTGATGCTGCCATGGCATTATTTTTGAAGGAGAGCTGATTTTCTGCATCGCCATGTTCCTTCAGGCAGGCATTCCAGGGGTATTATCCTTGCCGCCCTACAACATGCAAAAGGATGGAGAGGATGGAGATGAAAAAATTAAGTTTGGCAGACAATGGATTTTTGCAAGCGGAAAAAGCCACTACGCCCACACACGTCGGTGGTTTGACAATCCACAAAATCCCCGAAGGCGTTGCGCCGCAAACCTACTTTGAGAACGTGCTTGGCAATTTGCGCAGCTGGTTTGCCGCAACCCCGCCCTTCAACCAGCGCTTGCAGACCACTTTTCTGAATGCAGGTGTTCCTGGCCTGGTGCCAGAGACCCATCTGGACCTGGATTACCACATGCGCCGTATGGCCTTGCCACAACCCGGCAGCCTGACGCAGTTATGTGAATTGATCGCAGAGATGCACGGCAAACTCTTGCTCCGCGACCATCCGCTGTGGGAGTTCCGGCTCATTGAAGGCGTGGAAGGAAATCGCTTCGCCTTGTATTTCAAGGTACACCATTCCATCATGGACGGCATAGCGGCCATGAACGCGATGAAATCCCTTATGAGTCTAGACCCGCAAGCGGATACGATTGCACCTTTGCGCAGCATCAGACGCCAGGCATCGGCAACCTCCTCCAAAGGGCTGACGGCGCGCCTGGCGCAAGTGGCCAACTTCTTGCAGACGCAGGCCAAAACCATGCCCGAACTGGCCAAGGCCTTCAAGGATGTGGGGCTGCAACTGTGGCATGCCGATCCGGCCGATCCATCGGTTGTGCCGGTCTGGTACACCGCACCCGTGTTCCCGATCAACACCCCCATCAGCAACCAGCGCAGCATCATCGTGCGTTCTTTTGCGCTGAAGGATTTCAAGGCGATCAGCAAGGCGCACGGTGCCACGATCAACGACGTGGTGCTGGCGTGCTGTTCGGGCGCGCTGCGTTCGTACTTTCTCCTGCACAACAATCTGCCGGAAAAATCGCTCATCAGCTGCCTGCCGGTGTCGCTGCGTGCCAAAAGCGGCAGTTCGCAGGGCAATGCCATTACGTCGTTGCTGTGCAATATGGGCACGCATCTGGAAGACCCGCTTACCCGGCTGCAACACATCCACACCTCCACGGCCAACGGCAAGGAGCAGCTTAGGCACATGTCCAAACCGGCCATCGAAACTTTCACATTGATGATTGGCGCACCGTTCTTCCTGGGGCAGATGCTCAAGATCAACAAAGTCCTGCCCACGGCGTTCAACATGGTCATCTCCAATTTGCAGGCCTCGGATAAAAAGCTGTACCTGTGCGGCGCCGAGATGGAAAGTCTTTATCCGATAAACCTGCTTTTTGAACGCCAGGCGCTGAATTTCACGGTCAGCAGCTATGTCGATTCACTCGACTTCACCTTGCTGGCCTGCCGCCAGACCATACCGGACCTCGAACGGATTGCCGAATTCCTGAACCAGGCGCTGGAGGAGCTGGCCAAGGCATCGGGACTGAGGCGGCCACGGGGCAAACGCCAGCCGTCGGCGCGCGCAAAATAAGCGCAGCGGGCAATCTTGGCAAGAATGGAAACAACCGAATGGGCCTGCCGCTTGCAAAGATGACCCTGGCCGAGTTCACGGCTTGGGAAGAGCATCAGCCTGACCGCCATGAGTTCTACCGTGGCGATGTCTTCGCGATGGTTGGCGGTACTGCACGCCACAATCGGGTCATCATGAACCTTGGAAGCCGCATCGCTGACCATTTGGACGGCACTGGTTGCCAGGCATTCACCGGGAGCATGAAAGTACAGATTGCTGAAGGAATCCTGTATCCCGATGTGGTGGTGACGTGCGGCAAAGCCGAAGCGGGTGACGAGCAAGTCATAACCGATCCCAAGCTCATCATCGAGGTGCTGTCGCCGTCCACCAAGGCCTATGGCCAACGCGACAAGTTCTACCTCTATCGCTCGCGGCCCTCATTGCGGGAGTATGCGTTGATCGATCCCTCAGACCGGCGGATAGAAGTGTTCACGCTGGCCGAAGATGGTGCCTGGCGGTTGGTGGACCAGACGAAAGCAGGCGCACTCACCTTGAGCAGCATCGACCTTGCGATACCGATGGAAGCTGTGTTCAAAGGCGTGGAGCAGCCAAACAGCTAAAACAGCCATGACCAGCGCAGAAAAAACACTGCACGGCCTGGTATGCATTGCGCTGCTGGGCGCTGCGTCGCCTGCGGCTTGGGCGCAGGCCACAACGCCCGCCCGACTGGACGATGCGCTGGCGCACTCGAACCGGCTCATCATCAAGCTCAAACCAAGTGCCAGCAACAAGGACCAGCCGCAGGGTCTGGCTTCCTACCGGGAACGTATCCAGGCCTTGAACGCCGACTCCTCATCTCCATTGCAGTATCTGAAATCGGTTTCACCCCACACCCATGTGGCCGTGACGCGCCAGCGTTTCAGTCATGGCGATCTCAGTGCGCTGGCGCGAAAAATAGCGCAAGACCCGCAGGTGGAGTATGCCGAAGTGGATGAACGGGTGTATCCCCATTTTGTCCCCAACGACAGCGCGTACGCCGCGCAGCAATGGAACCTGAAATCCCCTGTGCAAGAAGCCGGTGGCGCCAATTTGCCCAATGCCTGGGACCGCTCGGTGGCCGGACTGCCGCTGAACGGCGCCCGTGTGACGGTGGCGGTGCTCGATACCGGCTACCGTCCGCATGCCGATCTGGTACCCAACATCGTTCCCGGCTACGACTTCATCAGCCTTGATGACTTGGGAACATTTCGCACCGCCAACGACGGCGATGGCCGCGACGGCGATGCGCTCGATCCTGGCGACTGGAATGACTACAGCGACGAATGCGCTATCGGGAACTCGTCCTGGCATGGCACGCACATCGCCGGAATCCTTGGCGCTGTGGGTAACAACAGTACCGGCATCATCGGCGTTGCCTATGGCGCCAGAATCCTGCCCGTGCGGGTGCTGGGGGTGTGCGGTGGTTTCAGCTCCGACACTGCTGCGGGTCTGCAATGGGCCGCAGGGCTGGACGTTCCGGGTGTGGCGCGCAACCCGAATGTTGCCAAGGTCATCAACCTGAGTTTTGGCCGTGACGGTGCCTGCTCTCTCACCTACCAGGAAGCCATCACGGCGGCACGGCGCGCGGGCAGTGTGGTCGTGGCATCGACCGGCAATGATTACCAGACCAGCATCACGCAACCGGCCAACTGCTCCGGCGTGCTGGCAGTCACCGCGCATGGCCACACGGGCACCAACAGCCCCTGGGCCAACATCGGCGCAGGCACCACCCTCAGCGCTCCTGGCGAAAGCATTTATTCCACCAGCAATACCGGCGTCACCATACCCGCCAAAGACAGTTACGACCACACAAGCGGCACCAGCCATGCCGCCCCCCACGTGTCCGGCGTTGCCGCCTTGCTATACCAGATCAAGCCTGGTATCACCCCAGATGAGGTGGAAAGCATTCTGACCCGTTCCGCCAGGCCCCATCCGCCAGGAACGCGCTGCAGCAGGCGTGGTGACTGCGGCGCCGGTCTGCTCGATGCCTTCAATGCGGTGCAAACCTTGTTGCCATCAACAACTCCCACGGCTCCCGCCGCTCCCGAAAGCCCGGCTGCGGCCAGTGGCGGTGGTGGCGGCGCGCTTGATGGCCTGGATATGCTGGCCGGTATGCTCGTGCTCCTGGCCACGGCATGGCTACGCCGATTGGTGCCTGGCAAGCCTGGCAAAGCGGTGCAACAACAAGACCATAACGATGCCCCCTGATGCGCCCGCCTCATGCGCCGGGTAGTAGATGAGCTGTTCTGCCGATCCCGATGCCCGTTGCAGCAACAGCTTGAGCACAAGGCCCAGCAGCAATGCCCAGCCCATTCCCACAACACGCGGGTTGCCCTGGGCAGTGCACAACAGATAGGCAATATTGCCCGCCAGCAGGCCATGCAAGGCACCCGAGGCTCCGGCATAGTGCATGCAATGCATATCCAGCGCCAGCACCCAGGCCACCCCGATATAGCCGCCCAGCAACGCAGCCCACTGCCAACGCACAGGCACCAAAGTACCGAAAACCAGGGGCAGGGCGAGCATGGCAACGGCATTTATGGCGGCGTGCCAGGCATGGAGGTGCAGCCATTGCGCGCTGAAAAGCAGCCACCAATCGCCTGCTGCGTAGCCGGGGCGCACAAAATGCCCGGCTGTGCTTGAGCCCGAAATCCACTGCAATCCCAGTATCACCCCGGCAAACACCAGGGGCCACCAGGCCACGCAGCGGACGCAGAAGTCAGGTGGCGATACAGGCCAGGGCATGCAGATAGGCTGGCTGCACCATGAGATCCTCCCAATTCGGGGCTGGTGCCAGGGGTAGCAAGGCTTGTCGGCGGGCCTCGCTGGCAGGGTTGGCCTGCCATTGTCCTCGGGTCAGTGCTTCGCTCAAACCGGCAATCAGCGCATCAATGGGATTGGTCCCATCCGCGCCGCCCTTGTCGATGGACTGGTTGCACAGCAACACCATGTCGCAGCCCGCATTGAGCGCAGCCACAGCCGCCTGGGTGTAGGTAAGCTCCTGGCCATCCAGCAAACGTGCACCCGCCATGCTCAGATCGTCGCTGAAAATGGCGCCGCCAAAACCCAGTTGCGTGCGCAAAATATCCTGCAGCCAGATGTGGGAAAACCCAGCTGGACGCGCATCCACCCTGGGATAAATCACATGTGCGGGCATGACGCTGCGCAAGACGGTGCTCAACCAGCGGTAAGGAGCGGCATCGTCGGTCAAAATGGCCTTGAGGCTGCGTTCGTCCACTGGGATGTCGGTGTGCGAATCCGCCGGGACAAAGCCGTGCCCAGGAAAATGCTTGCCACAATTGGCCATGCCACCCAGCAGTAGGCCGTGCATCAGGCTCTTGGCCAGCAAGGCCACCACACGCGGGTCCTGGGCAAAGGCCCGGTCGCCAATGACACTGCTGGCACCATAATCCAGGTCCAGCACCGGGGTGAAGCTCAAATCCACACCACAGGCGCGCAGCTCGGCCCCCAGCACATAGCCGCAGGCGCTGGCCACGTTGGATGCGTCCAGCGGACCGGCTTTCTTGTCCTTGCTGTCCTTCTTGGCCTTCCTGGCTTTCTTTTCATCCATCCACATCGTACCCAGGGAGCGCATAGGCGGCAGGTGGGTAAAGCCATCGGTTTTGAAGCGTTGTACGCGCCCCCCTTCGTGGTCCACGCAAATCAGCAAATCCGCGCGCAACTTCTTGATGGAGCGGCACAGTGCGCTGAGTTGCTCCCGGTCCTGCCAGTTGCGCGCGAACAGGATCAAGCCGCCAACCAGGGGGTGTTTGAGGCGCTGGCGATCCCGTTTGTTCAGGCGCAGACCGGCAATGTCAATAATCAGGGGAGCGTGCGAACCCATACAACTATTTCAAAATGGCCTACTTGGCTTTGTACGCTGCGCTTTGAATAACCATGTAGGTTACCGCGTTGCGCAGATCGGTGTCGCTCAGGTTGGCCAGTCCCGCACGGGCGGGCATGCCCTTGTGGCCGCTGATGGCACTTTGCACCAGCGCCTCCACGCCCTTGGCCAGACGTGGCTTCCAGTCTTCAAACTGGTCCGTGCGTGGTGCGCCGTCAACGCCCGTACCATGGCACTTGACGCAGTGGCTTTGCACCAGTTGTTCACCCGTGCCTGTTGCGGGGGATGCATAGGGTTTTTTGGGGTCTGCCGCACGGCCACCGCTGGACATGAAGGCGATGGCGCGGCTGATTTCCAGGTCGGAGAGATTGGATTGCCCCCCGTGGGCGGGCATCTTGCCGGTTCCGACAATGGCGTGCACCATGAGTTTTTCAAACCCGTTCTGGGCACGCTTGGTCCAGGCCGCCAGATCGCCAATCAAAGGCGCGCCGTCCTTGCCGCTGGCATGGCAGGCGGCACACGTGGTTTCCACCACCTCGCGTCCTGATCTACTTTCCGCCATCGCGCTGCCGGTTACAAAGGTTAAAGCAAAAGTCAAAGCCGCCAAGGCGGTGGTCAACAATTCAGGTGTCCGCATAGGATATTTCCACGTTTCAATTCCACGTTTCAAGCCACGCCCCACAATCAGCAAAAAAGGAGCAAAAAGGGGCAAAAAGGCATTCTATCCCGCCAAAAGGCGCAGGCCGCATAATCCGGCACGCATCTTTTTCACCTATGCCCCATGGATAAAACACCTGCAAATTCTGTTAATCCCGTCATTGCGCGCCTGGCACGCATCCGCGCCGACTTGCAAGACCATCAGGCACAAGCGCTCCTGGTACCGTCTTCCGATCCCCATTTGTCAGAATACCTGCCCGAGCGTTGGCAGGCACGGCAATGGGCCAGCGGATTCACCGGCTCGGCGGGCACGCTGGTAGTGACCCACAATTGCGCCGTCTTGTTTACCGACAGCCGCTACTGGACGCAGGCGCACACGCAACTGCAAGGCAGCGGCATCGTGCTGGAAAAGGTCACGGGCAGTGCCACTTCCCCGCACAACGACTGGCTGGCCCGCCACCTGCCATCGGGCGCTTGCGTCCTGGTGGATGGCCAGACCCTGGGGCTGTCCGCCGAAAAAACCCTGCGCGCGGCACTCACCGCCGCCAACATCACCCTGCGCACCGATGTGGACCTCTTCAACACGGTCTGGAGTGATCGTCCCGCCCTGCCGCAAGCCGCCGTGCTGGAACACCCGCAGCCCTTTGCCACCCAAACCCGCGCAGAAAAACTGGCCCAGGTGCGCGCGGCCATGGCACAAGACGCCTGCACGCAGCATTTCATTTCGGCTGTGGACGACATCGCCTGGATGCTCAATCTGCGCGGCAACGACGTGCCCTACAACCCGGTCTTTCTGGCGCATGTTCTGCTCGGTGCCGAGTCTGGTATGCTGTTTATATCCCCAGGAAAAATCAGCACGGAGCTGGCAGCCAAGCTGGCCGAAGATGGCATCACCGTGCACGACTACGCCGCAGCAAAGCAAGCGCTGGTGGACATTCCGGCAGGAAGCCGCGTGCTGATGGACCCGCGCCGCGTCACCTTCGGCCTGCGCCAGAACCTTTCAACCGAGGTCGTGGTCGTCGAAACCACCAACCCCTGCACCTTGCTCAAGAGCCGCAAGGATGGCGCGCAAGCCCGCTTTATCCGCCAGGCCATGCAGGAAGATGGCGCTGCCATGTGCGAGTTTTACGCCTGGTTCGAGCATGCTCTGGCAGCGCAGCAAACCGTGACCGAACTCGATGTGGCCGAGCATTTGAACGCCGCACGCGCGAGACGCAAGGACTTCATGGGATTGAGTTTTCCGGTCATTGCCGGTTTTAATGCCAATGGCGCGCTGCCCCACTACTGCGCCACCGAATCCGCGTACGCCACCATTGCGGGCAACGGTCTGCTGTTGATTGATTCCGGCGGCCACTACCTGGGGGGCACCACCGACATCACCCGCACCTGGGCCATTGGCGAGCCCAGCGACGCACAGCGGCGCGATTACACCGCCGTCCTCAAGGGCATGCTGGCCCTGAGCCATACCCGCTTCCCGCTGGGCACGCTCTCGCCCATGCTGGACGCCATCGCCCGCGCGCCGCTGTGGGCACAAGGTCTGGACTACGGTCACGGCACCGGCCACGGTGTGGGCTATTACCTCAACGTACACGAAGGCCCGCAAAGCTTCAGCCAGGCCACACCCGAAAAACACCACGCCATGCAGCCTGGCATGCTCACATCCATCGAGCCCGGTGTGTACCGCGAGGGCCAATGGGGCGTGCGCATCGAAAACCTGGCCCTCACCGTGCCCGCACCCACCCCCGAGAGCGGTGCCTTTGGCCAGATGCTGCAATTTGAAACTGTGACCCTGTGCCCCATTGACCTGCGCTGCATTGAGCGCAGCATGCTCGACGCCCAGGAAATCGCCTGGCTCAACCACTACCACGCCAGCGTGCGCGAACGCCTGAGCCCCTTGCTCAGTGGCGATGCGCTGGATTGGCTGCTGCGGCGTACAGAGGCTTTCTGAGCACATCTGAATATCGCCTAGAATAGCCCCCGACGGGCCTTCCCGCATGGTAAAGCGGCCAACCGGGTCAGGTGGGGAACCAAGCAGCCCTAACTGTGGAGCCAGTGCCGGGGTCAAGGCTCGTCAACTTCGTCAAAAAAAGCGTTTCTTGTTCGCGTTGGTCTTCGGTCATGGTGATGGGTTCAGTTGTTCCAGTTTTGTCACCCAAGCGTCAAAACGCTGGCACTCTTTGCGAATGGCGGCAAGTCCAGCCAGAACCAGAATTTCAGGGCCATGCAGTTTTTTGTCATACCCCACAAATTGCTTTCTTATGCGATGGGAGGGACTGGTCTCAAAGCTGTCGTTGACCAGTTCTGGTGAGCCCGCCCGGCGCACGGCCTGTTGCATTGCTTCCAGTTGCCCCGCAGAACCGCCCATGAGGTTAACCACCTGCTCGGGCACCCCAAAGAGCAAGGCTTCAAACTCATAACGCTGTACATACGGAATAAGCCGTTCGCGTCTTTCATCATCCACCAGCATCCCAATGGCCGCTTCCAACTGCTCGATGTTGCGCGTGTCACGGCTCTTGAAACCATAAAAGTCGTAAAAGGTTGAAACCATTTGAAAGCTACCCAGCAAGGCTGGCAACACGCTACGAATCTTGTCCAGACTGACATCGCCGCGCAGATCAATGGCAGTAACCGTGAGTCCGTACCCAGCCAAATGCGTTCGCAAAACACGGTTCACAAATTCACGTTCTGTTGCGCCCTCTACGCTGATGCCAAGACGGGTCATTCAGGCGTTCCCCCCAACACATTCATCTCCCACACATCCCCCAGTCTGTAGGATTGGAGCCATTCGGTCACTTCGGCCTCTTGCAGACGGCGAAACACCGATGCATTGTCGATTTGGTCCACCACCACCAGGTCTCGCCAGCCAAATTGGTTGGCCAGCGTCACAGATTGGGTAGATGCAATGATCTGGGTTTTTTCACTGGCGGATCGCATCAATGCCGCCAACAATTGCATGGCAAACGGGTGCAAGCCCAGTTCAGGCTCATCTAACAAAATAATGCTGGGCAGGTTGGGCTGAAGCAGCAGGGTTGCCAGGCAGATAAAGCGCAGGGTGCCGTCTGACAGCATGGTGGCATCAAAATAATCCTCGCTGCCTTTGTGTTTCCAACGTAAGCGAATCAGGTCATTGGCTTCAGGCTGAAAAATGAAGTCCTGAAAATACGGTGCAACCCGTTGGATGGTGCGCACGATGCGCGCAAAGGCGACACTCTCCCGGATGCCATACAAAAACGCCGCCAGGTTGTCACCCTGCGCCATCAGCCGGTCATTGGCATGAATGCTGTAGGCCGCTTTTACTTTGGCGGTATCACTGGTATCGTGGAAGTGGTAAACCTTCCAGTCCTGCAGGTAGCCGGATATATCGGATATATGCTCAGGGGGGGTGTATGTTCCCGGTTTTGGCAGAGCGGATTCGAGTGCGCCAGCAGTTGCCAACGCATGCGTCTTGGTGCCCCCCTTGTAGCCGATTTCGTCCCCGTAAAAAAGTGCGTATTCTTTGGAAAAAACCAGGGTGTCATCCGTGGTTGGAACCAATTCCGCCATGTATCCATTGGGGCTGAAATGCAAATCGAGCCAGAGTTTTTCCGTTGTCTTGCGACCAAAAAACAAGGTGCGGCTGGCTCCGTTCAACTGGGTACGCACATGCAATTGCAATTCTTTTTCCAGCAGCTTGTTCATGAATTTGAAAAAACTGATGAAGTTGGATTTGCCCGCACCGTTGGAGCCGATCAATATATTCAGCGGCAAAAGCGCCAAATCCAAATCGCGGATGGAGCGAAAGCCCTTGAGCTTGATGTGTTGCAAACGTCCTGGCATGGCCATTAGGAGCTTCCTTCTTCAGTTGCAGCGGTACGATGGAGCCATTCACAGTTTGAAGAACGCCATCGTCTGCTGCAACTGCTCGGCCTGGCCGCTCATTTCCTCCGCAGTGGCGGTCAGCTCTTCAGCGCTGGATGCGTTTTGCTGCGTCGTCTGGCTCAACTGGTTGACCACCGAGTTGATTTGTCCCGCGCCTATGGATTGTTCTGACGATGCGGCGGCAATCTCCTGCACCAGATCGGCCGTTTTGCGAATACTTGGCACCATTTTTTCCAGCAGTTTGCCGGTTTTTTCCGCCAGATCAACGCTGCTGGTAGCCAACTGACCGATTTCCTGCGCCGCAATCTGGCTGCGCTCTGCCAGTTTACGCACCTCAGCCGCCACCACGGCAAAACCCTTGCCGTGCTCACCGGCGCGCGCCGCCTCAATGGCCGCATTGAGCGCCAGGAGGTTGGTCTGCGCTGCGATATCGTCAATGATGCTGATTTTTGTGGCAATCTGTTGCATGGCCGCTACCGTGGCATTCACCGACGCGCCACCTTCGACCGCATCCTTGGCCGCCTTGCTGGCCATGCCTTCGGTCATCTTGGCGTTTTCGGTGTTGTGGGCAATGGAAGAGGCCATCTGCTCAATCGACGCACTGGTCTCTTCAACGCCGGCTGCTTGCTCACTGGCCGCTTGCGACAAGGATTGTGCGGTTGCACTCAGCTCGTCCGAGGCCCCTGCCAGTGCGTGCGCACCGTTGTTGACATCGCTGACCACCTGCACCAGCTTCCTGAGCATGTTGTTGGTGGCGGACTTCAGTGCATCCCAGGCACCATCGTAGTCATTCTGCATGGCAAGTGTCAGATCGCCAGCTTCCATGGCGCTGAGTACGGATTGCAGTTCCCGCACGGGTGTGCCCACGGCCAGCATCACCGCGTTCAAACCTTGCGCCAGTTTGCGGTAGTCTCCCTGGTGCTCAAGGGTGTCGATACGGGCCTCGATGCGCCCCTGAACTGCGGCCTGCGCTATCGTATTGGCATCCGTCACCAGGGCATTGACGGCCTTGATGACCGCAATCAGACTCTTGGCCATGGCATCGGCTTCGCTACGCACCGTGACCTGGACGGTCAAATCACCCATCGCAATCGCCTGGGCCGCATGAACCTGCTGCCTGGTGGCTTCAAGGCAGTCGTTCAGATTTTGCTTGATCGTGTGGAATTCTCCCTTGAAGTTGCCTTCCACGCGCCGGCTCAGGTCGCCAACGGACATGGCCTTGAGCGCATTGCCCACATCGCCCATGACAGTGGCGCTGGTCTGGGCCAGCAGGTTGACGCTGGTGCCCAGTTCATGCGAAAAACCATGCTTGTCGTGCAAGTCGATGCGCTTGGCCAGATCGCCAGCGGCGGCAGAGCTGACGACAGCCTGTGTTTCGGACATCACCTGCGACAGCCGGTCGATCATCTGCTGCATGGCGCGCGTGAGATCGGATATTTCGTCGCGTCCATCGGCTGCACAACGGATATTCAAATCCCCCTCGGCCAGCCGGGTTGCCACATCCACCACCTCGGCCAGTGGCCGTGTGATGGAGCGCACCAGTAGCAGGCCAAAAACAACCGCGAGCAGCACGGCTGCCGTGCCGGAGCCGATGATCCAGGCCCGCGCCAAGGCGTAGCGCTGCCCGGACTGCGCGCCAATCTGCTTGCGTTCATTTTCATAAAACAGCGTCAGCTCGCCGGCAGCCTTGTTGAAGGCGTTCTGGTGCGGATTGATTTGCTTGAGCAGCAGCAGGTTGGCCTCATGAAACCCCTCCTTTTGCAGCGCGTTCAGGGCCGGGCGCATGCCCTCGGCGATCAGCAGCTTGCGCGCCGTATCCACAGCCGCAACCATGCGGGTTTCGTCGCCTTCGTCCAGTGCACGCGCGGAAAACCGCTTCCAGACGGTTTCGCTGTTTTCCAGCCGCTGGTCGATGATTCCCGTATGCAGGCTTGCCGGGTGGTTGTGCATGGCGCGAAACGGGCTGTCCGGGGCGTGCTGCAGGGCCAGCAGCACGTGTGAGCGCATCTCGGCAAAGTCGTTGCTCAGGGCGGAAAGCTGTTCATTGGGCACAATCGTGTGGATATTGGTTTCTTCATGCATCCCGACCATGACAGCAAGGTTGGACAGACCAATCCATGCAACGGCTACCAGCAAGCTGATGACCGTCGCCAGCAGCACCACCAGCCGGGTGCCGATGCGGCTATTCCTGAAAAACCCCATCCCGTACACCCCATCAAAAGCTTTGAAAACCTAGCGACTGACGCTGGGAGCACTGGTGATTGCCTTGGTGCTTGCGCTCAACTTTGCCGCCAGCGCGCGGGCATCGCCTTCGCTGGACAAATTGCCCAATTCAACCCGGAAGATACGCTTGCCATTGAGCCTGTCCGGGTGAAACTGCACGGCGTAGCCTTGTTTGCGCAGCTCTTCGTACAGTGCAATGGCGGTTGAAAATTTGGTTTGCTTATCGAAGCTGATTTTCCACTGGCCGTCCAGACTGGCGCCACCGGCATCGCGGGCAATCTCGGTCTCGGCGGCCCACTCGGCCAGTTTGTCATCCGGCACCCTGGCTATGGGCAATGCCGGCTGGTCCTTGGGCGCTATGTAGAACTGCAGGGGTTGGTCCATGGTGATCGACTCGCTGCTCTGGCCAGCAACCGGGTCGCGCGCGACTTCGATCTTACCTTCGAGCAAACACACGATTTCCTTGTCACCGCCTTGCTTGCCCCACAGGTCGGTGCCCCGAATACCCGCAGTCACGGTCGCCAGGCGGATGTCCACGTCACGGCGGCTCGTCACACCGGCCAGTGCGTTCGTCGTGAAACGAAATGCGCCGGTGGCCACACGCAGTGCCGATTTCAGGAAGATATTTCCCGTGTCTCCTTCGCGCTTGGCCATGAGCGCATCAAAACCCAGCTGTGCCTTTTCACCCAGCTTGATTTTGCTGCCCTCCGGCAATGTCAAGAGAATGCGCGCATTGGCGCCGGTTTCGATGCGGTCGCGCTCTTGCAAGACTGTGCCCGGAGCAATGGGCTGGCGCTTGCCCGCGCGCTCCAGCCATGCCGGCATGACAACGCCATCCACCACCGCAGCCGGTGGCTCCCCAGACGCTGCAGGCGCAGCCGTCGCCACAGAGCCAACGCTTGCCGCGCCGAGCACCAACAGCGCAAGCGCCCGCTTGGTTAATGATGAATGTTCCATGTGTCCCATATTTCGCTCCTGAAGTAGACCAACAATGGGGCACATACTACCAAACTGTTTATGAGAGCGTGTTCCAGGGGCTGAGTAGCAGGCCAAGAACCGCGCACGCGGCGATGACATGGATCACATTGCTTTTGAAGCGGAACAAAGCCACCGCTGCACCGAGTGCGATCAAAGCCGATACCCAGTCGAAGCTGCCGGTGAATCCCTGGGGCCAAAGGACGTGGTAACCGAAGAACAATGCCAGGTTCAGAATCACACCCACCACGGCGGCTGTGATGGCGGTCAGGGGGGCGGTAAACGTGAGGTCGTCATGGGAGCTTTCCACCAGCGGGCCTCCCGCCATGATGAACAGGAACGACGGCAAGAAGGTGAACCACGTCACCATGCTGGCAGCCACAGCCCCGGCCAGAAACAGGGCATCCGGGCCGAACAGTGCCTTGACATAAGCGCCAACGAAACCGACAAAGGCTACCACCATGATGAGCGGACCCGGCGTTGTTTCCCCCAGGGCAAGGCCATCCATCATCTGCGGTGCTGTGAGCCAGCCATAGTGGCCCACAGCCCCTTGGTACACATACGGCAGCACGGCATAAGCGCCGCCGAAAGTCAGCAACGCAGCCTTGGTGAAAAACCAGCCCATCTGCGTCAGCGTGTGGTTCCAGCCGTACACCATGGCCAGCAACCCCATCGGCACCGCCCACAGCAAGGCACCGATCACGAGGACTTGCAACAGGCGCACCCAGCGGAATTTCGCATGCTCCGGTGTCGGTGTGTCGTCGTCAATGATGGCGGGGCCAAAAGACTTGTCGGCCTTGCCATGTCCTCCTGCGACCTTGAATGTTTCGGGGGCGATCCGGCCACCCACGTAGCCAATCAATGCCGCTGCCGCAACGATGGTAGGAAACGGGATGTTCAGCGCAAAGATGGCGATGAATGAGGCGCCGGCAATACCCCATAGCCAGTTGTTCTTGAGCGCGCGCGAGCCAATGCGGTGCGCCGCCTGTGCCACGATGGCCGTCACGGCCGGTTTGATGCCGTAGAACAAGCCCGCAACCAGCGGCATGTCACCGAAGGCGATGTACACCCACGACAGCGCGATCAGAATCAACAGCGATGGCAACACAAACAATGCTCCGGCGACAATGCCGCCCCATGTCCGGTGCATCAGCCAGCCGATGTAGGTTGCCAGCTGCTGTGCTTCAGGGCCGGGCAGCACCATGCAGTAGTTCAGCGCATGCAGGAAGCGGCGTTCGGAAATCCAGCGCCGGTTCTCGACCAGCTCCTGGTGCATGATTGCAATTTGCCCGGCTGGCCCGCCGAAACTGATGAAACCCAGCTTGAGCCAGAAGGCGAATGCCTGCCAGCGGCTGATGGCTTGTTGTGCGGGCGCCACTGGGGCGGCCTCTGGGGTGACGACTGGGTTCATGTTATCGGTGTTTCCTGGTTGAATCATCGTGTGGCATGCGCGCATGCCAGCCTCTGTACGCTTTCGATGCCCATGCGCTCGTCATTTGGTGTCCTTGCTACTGATCGTGGAGCGCACTGCGCGCAGGGTTTCGACGACCGACAGATGGACTTGCCGCAACGCATGTCCGAGCGCCATCACAGCCGAGCGCGTGCCGCGCAATGCCCACTTCAATGCATCGAACGCCGCCCTGGCAATCCCGGTGAAGAATCGAAATGTCCCGAGAATCACGGCCCGGACAAAAGCCATGGCACGGGCTGCGGCCCGCGCAACCAAACGCAGCAGTGGTCGCAGCAGTGATAACAGGATTGACAGGATTCGCCCCACGCCGCGCGCAATGGCTCGTGCAACGGCGCGTACCAGTTTGAGCGCTCCAAGGGCCAGCCACCGGAGCATTTTGCCCGTCGTTCGGACCAGGAACGATGCGCTTAACCAGGCCGACTCCACCAGCAGCAGCAGGCGCAGCTTCAGCGCCGAACCCAAGCGCCGTACGGCAACCGCGCAGACGTGTGCGAGCGCTGAAAGCAAATTGCCGGTCCACCGTCCCAGCATTGCCACGCCTTGCGCAAGGGGAGCGAATAGCCTACCCGCCATGCTGGCGATAGCCACCATCCGTCTCCAGCACCAGCGACTCAGGAACGTCCACCACGTGCCCACAATGCGCATCGCCTGCACCATGCATTGCATCAGTGGCCGCAGGATTTGCTCAAGGCCACGGGCGAGTGTGCGCATCAGCTGGATGGCACCGGAAGCTATCCACGCACACACCTGATCCATGACCTGACCCATGGTTCGGATCAACAACGATGCGATGGACCAGACCGATTTGCCCAGCAGCAGCAGACGCAAACCCAGGGCAGCACCCAGGCGCCACACGGCACCCGCACAGGTCGATACCAGCGCCGAGACAATGCGCCAGACCCAGTCCCCGGCCAACGCCAGCCCGCGCAGTACCGGCGTCAGCAGCGCACGCAGCAAGGCAGCCGCGCGACGACAGACCGCAAGCAGCCATCGAACTGCCAGGCTGACGACGTGTCGCAGTGCCACGTACATGCGTTTGAGCAATGCGGCCACCGCCAGACCGAACTCCTTGAGCAGGCGTAGCAGCACCTTGGTCGCAGCCCGGATCGAGACGAAGATACGCACAGCAAAGGCCTTGAGCACCATGCCGCAGGCGCGCACGCCTTGCCAGACCGTGCGGGCGAGGGCGCGTACGGCCATGCCGAGCCGCACAGCCACTGCGCGCAACGCAATCAGCATGGCACGAAGCGGTCTCCAGACCAGCAGTATGACAAGCCGCGTGGTGAACCAGACACGCAGTCCCAGGGCGCGAAGACCGCTCCAAAACACCCTGACGATTGCCGCGCCAATGTCCCAAAGGGCTTGCAAGGGAACCAGTGACCATCTGCCAAGCGCCAGCAGTGCCCGACCAAGGGCAGGGATGCCGCGTGTGACCAGTGCGTGCAGCAGCTCCCAGGTAAAAACAAACGGAATCAAGGGCACGATCAGGACGCGCGCCACCGGGTTGGAGGGCAATCGCCTTGCGGCGCGGCCCCGTACCGGATCGTCGTCCGCTGTCTCCTCCGCCTCCTCCTCGTTCACTTCTGCGGACTTTCGAGCGGAATTTCATTCAGCGCCTGATCCAGCGCGCGCATCCGATGCAATGCACTGTCCGCTGCGAACGCTTCCACTTCCTGCACCGCACGAACCGCGTGCTCACGGGCCTGGACCGCAGCCACCGATGTTTCCTGCCGCTGCGCGCTACGCTGCTGTTTGACTTTCGAGACCAGCCTGCTGATCATCGTGACACGTTCGCGCACGTACGCCAGCTCGGTCGGCGTGCACGGCGTGCGTCCGCGCAGCAGGACCGACACCTCCAGGACCGCCGCGTGCGCCGCGTCGCTGATGTCTTTGCCCAGATACTGTTCGCGAATTTCCAGCGCCTGGGCATAAGCCTCTGCCAGTTGTTCCGTTGCATCGTGGGAAACGTTCAAGGCGCTGCCCCTTGCCAGCGCCGCGTTGGCGCGCTGGTTCGACCTGCGGCGCTTGAGGTACGCAACAGCCGCACGCAGTGGCAACACCAGGCCGAGCGCCAAGGTACAAGCGCCCGCCACCTGCCAGCCAGTCCCGACTTCGCCGACCATGGCCAGTGCCAACAAGACAGCACCGATCACAACCAGGGCGATGTCGAACCAACCGGGCCGAAGCTCTTCGTCTGGACCGATGAGGTCGTCGAACATGTCCCCGACAGCGTCGCTGGTGTCGGTATTGGCATCCGACCCGGCAAAGGCAGTGAGCGGCCCAGGCGTTGGCGGTACGTAGACGAGATCGTGAATGTCAGGTGTGGTCATTGCACAGGGGCACAGGGTCAGAGTAAAAGCGATTGCTGTGCCGGGGCATCGACGCTGGCACGCAGCCACTGTGCCGGGTAGGGACGCATGAAATCCATGCGGTGTGCAGGCTTTGCGTGCAACCAGGGGTCGTAATCGTCGGGCGGCAGAATCACGACCATGCGTTTTTCATCCGCCGGCTTGTGAAACTGGCACATCAGATCGTGCCCATCGGCGTTGATTGTCAGCATGGTGAAACTATACACCGGCCCTTTGGGCGAGCGCCACAAGGCCCACAGCCCTGCTATTCCCAACGGCAGCCCATCGGCAGAGGCAATGCGCGTGGCAACGGCCTTGCCGCTGCGCCAGTCAGGCTCGAAAAAAGCATCCACCGGGATGATGCAATGCTGGGCATTTTTCCAGGCATCCCGGAAACTGGGTTTTTCTGCCACGGTTTCGCTGCGCGCGTTGTAGGTGCGCCGCCCGATGGTGGCATCGCGTGACCAATGCGGAATCAAGCCGAACTGGCCGGACACTGCCTCGCGCAGCGGCACGGCAGCGTCACCCGCATCAGCGTGTGGATGGCGGCGGATGAAGCTTGCGCCATACCCCGGCCAGACATCGTATTTGCTGCCTGGATCACCCAGCTCGGGTGGCGGCTCCACCCCGAACTGGCGGCGGTAGCGTTCGTATTCCTGGATGCTTTGGTAGTGGGAGCACATATGGTAATAATCCTCGTAGGATTCACAATCTTCTGGATTGTCGCCACACGGTGAATCACACAATCAAACAAGTTTCATATCACCCGTGATATGAAAAACACCAAAACCGCACTACAGGTACTCCCCGAAAGCCTCCGTGGCACGTTTTTAGCCTCAATTTGGCCTCAAATAGGGCATCAAATCAGCCTCTGGGCGCCGTGGGACAAGCGGGGACAGCTACTGAAAAGGTAGTAACCAGAGCCAAGACGCCACATGGAATCGCACCCGTGTCGATCTGGAAACGGGTGGTTTTACGGTGCCGACACAACCCTGATGCGCGCGTTGGGTATTTCGCCAAACATTTCGGGTGCGTACATGGCCTCCACACGCGAAGGCGGCAAGGCGAAGTCGCCGACGTTGTTCAGGCGAATGGTGTATTCCATCCTGGCCACACCCTTGGGCAAGAGCTCGTAGTAGCTGCGAAAGGACGCGAAGCTGCGTTCTTCAAACGCGGACCAGGCATCGCCTGACTTGCGCTCGGTGCGGGTGGCAATCTCGCTGTCACGCCCCAATCCGCTGCCCAGAATGGTCGCACCGCCGGGCACCGGGTCGGTGACGACGGCCCAGCTCATGTCGGCGCTGGCGTTGATCTCCAGGGCAATGCGCAGCACGTCACCCCGGCTGTAGGTATTGGCTGGCAGACTCTTGTTGGCTTGCTCCACTGCGGTCACCGTCTTCTTGATAGCGTATCCCGCATTGAATGGCTCCTTGAGCACAATGGCCGCAAGCGATTGCAGCGTGAGCCAGGGTTTGCCTGTGCCTTGGTGTGTCACGTTCAGGTTTTCCTTGGATGATGCATTTCCCCAGGGCAGGAGCATGCTGTTGTTGCGCAGGTTGCCAGGAGCTGCGGGGGCGCCGAATGCGGTGGTCTGGTGCGCTGCGCCCGAGGCGTCGGTGGTCTTGATGCGCTCCACGCGGCTCCAGTCCACGCTGGCAGCAGCGCTGCCCATGGTGGCTTTGGTGGTGCCGGCAACGGGCGTAGCTTCCAGTTTGGCGGAGAATTTCTCCAGCGCCAGGCCGCCCCACAGGTTGGCCGTGGTGGTGTGCCAGGCGCCGTTTTGCTGGCGGGCAATAAAACCGTTGGCCAGGCGGCCCATGTCGTCGGCCCAGGCGGGGTCATCCAGAACGGCAAGCAGCAGCCGTGCGGTGTTGGCGTCGCCGTTTTGCATCAACCACCACCAGTAATCGTCGCGTTCGCTGCTGAAGACCATTTTTGTGCCCTGGTAACTGATGCGGCTGCGCAGAATCTGCGCGGCTTCGGTCAGGCGCTGTGCGCGCTCGGGTATATCGGGTACGCGCTTGAGGATATTGAGCCAGTCGATCACCGCGTGGGTGGGCCACTGGTTCGGGGCGATGGTGATGGAGCCCAGCATGCGCGCTTGCGCCTTGCCATAACGTGACAGGGCTTCGAGTGCGGCGAGTTTGCGCACGTCCAGGTCACCGCGCGGACTCCAGAAACTGCGCTGGATGCGGCCTTCCACAAACGCCATCAGGCCACGCTCCATCGGGGCGCGCACTTCGTCGCCCAGGGCAAAGACCGGGTTGATACTGGCCGCTTCATGTGTGGCTGCCAGCAGGTAGGCCGTCAAGGTGTCGCTGCCGTGGTTATCGTCGCCTGCACGTGGCGGGAAGTAGTTGGCCAGACCGTCGGCATCCAGGTAGCTGGGAATTTGTGCCACCACGGTCTGCCACAGCTTGGTGTCACGCAAACCCACGGCCTTGCTGGTTTTTTGTTCCAGACAGGAAAAGGGGTAATTGGCAAACCAGTCGCGCACCCCTGGCAGTCCTTCGGCCAGTCTGGGTTGCAAGGCCAGTTTGAGTCCACTCCGGCCCGGCAAGGCGTCGGCAGGCGCTTTGACATCCAGGCTGAAGCTGCCATCCACTTGCACCAGCGTGGCTTGTTGCACCGTCAGGGGCACGGCGGGGATGATGCGCTGGCTGACCTTGAGTGCATCGCGTGCGTTGCCCAAGCTATCCTTGGCGTCAATCTCCCAGAGGAGGATATCGGTGCGGGGTTGCGCCGGTGCGGTGATGTTCCAGGCCACTTCGCGCGCTTCGCCTGCCGGGACATCGACCGTCTGCGGCTCCAGCGTCAGGAGCGTAGCGCGTGGCGTGACCACGACCTTCATGGCCTGTTTGGTGGTATTGCGCAGCGTGAACTGGGCGCGGTACTGGTCGTCCTCGCGCACCAGGGGCGGCAGACCGCTGATGATTTGCAGGTCTTGCGCGGTGCTGATCGTCGTGGTGCCCGTGCCGAACAATCCGGTGGCGGCATCGGCCACGGCCACAATCTTGAAACTGGTGAGGGCGTCGTTGAGTGGCACGGTCACCGTCGCCTGGCCATTGGCATCGAGTTGGATGGCCGGATTCCATAGCAGCAGGGTGTCGAGCAGTTCACGGGTCGGGCTTTTGCCGCCGCCACCACCGGCAGGAACGGCCTTGCGGCCATAGTGGCGTCGGCCAATGATTTCCATCTGCGCGGTGGAGGTTTCCACGCCCCAGGAGCGGCGTTGCAGCATGGCTTCCAGCAGATTCCAGCTGCTGTTGGGCATCAGTTCCAAAAGTGCCTGATCGACTGCGGCCAGCGCCACTTCGGCTTGCGCTGCGGGCTGGCCATTGGGCAGCTTGACCGTGATGGTCGCCTTGGCCTGGCCACGCACGGGGTAGGATTCCTTGTCGGTCTTGACGCTGACAGCCAGTTGGTGCGCCTGGGTACCCACACGGATTTCGGCTACACCCAGGCGAAAGGCCGGTTTGCTCAGGTCAACCAGGGCGGTGGGTGCCACGTATTCGCGGCCCTCGTACCAAAATGCCGTCCACCACTCGCGCGGCGCCTTGTAGCCCCAGGTGAAGAAGCTGTACCACGGCACTTCGCGCAGGCGTCCACGCAGCGCCAGCACGCTGACGTAAACATTTGGACCCCAACTGTCCTGGATTTTCAGCTGGATGGTCGGGTCTTGCCCGTTGAGTTGCACCACTTCGGTATGGATGATGCCTTCGCGCTCCACCGCCACCAGTGCGGTGGCAAAGCGAAACGGCATGCGCACCTGAAAGCGCGCAGTCTCGCCCGGCTGGTAGTTCTTTTTCTCCGGCAGCAAGTCGATACGGTCATGGTTTTCGCCGCCAAACCAAAGCTCGCCTTGTTTGGTGACGTAAACGGAGGCTCCGGCCTGGATGCTGTTACCCGCCTTGTCCTGGGCGCTGACCACCAGTTCAACCTGCCCCGATTCTTTCAGTGCGGTCTCGCACAGCAGCAGGCCGCGCGTGTCGCTGGTGCCGCTGCACACGGTACCCAAATCCTTGATGTTGGTCTTGTTGTCGTAGGTATAAAAGCCGCCGACCATGCGTTTGCGTGTGGTGGTCACGATGCGGGCGCTGGCCTTGACGTTCAGCGGCACACCGGCCAGCGGCTTGCCACTTAAGTCCAGCGCCAGCGCCTGAAATCTGATTTTCTGGCTGCTCGACACCCAGCCTTCGGTCTTGATACCCGCCACCACGCCAGCGGGCCACAGGGTTTGTGTGCTGCGGATGGTCTGCACTTCACCATTCGGGTCGGAATAGCTGGCTTCCAGCAGCAGTTCCTGGGGCTGGCGGCTGGTGGGCACTTTTTCCACTGTTACTCTGCCTGCACCGCTTTTGTCCAGCGTGAGGGGCAGCTTGTCGGCAATCACGCGCGTGTCGGCAGAGGCTTCGCTGTCTTCTTCGCTTTCGTTGCGTTCATCCTGCGCGCCACGTGGTGCCTGGAAATTGAATTCGGAATAATCGTCGAAATGCAGATACTTGCCGCGCACCAGCGCCGAGACGCGCACCGGCAGATTGGCAGCCCCGCCACCGGACACATAGTTGACCTGCACGTCCAGCGGCAAGGTCTGTATCTTGACCAAGGCCTTTTTCTCCACCGGCGTGACGCGGCCTTCCAGCACGGGCAGACGAAACTCCTCGACCCGGAACGCGCCAGTATAGAAACCGTTCTCGCTGTCATTGCCGCGCAGTTCGATGTTGTAGGCCCCCAGTTTGGCCGCTGGGGGAATGGCAAATGTGCTCTCAGCACTCAAACCCCCGGTGGCCGTCTTGCGCCAGTGCAGTGGCTGTGTGTACTGCTGGCCGCTGCCGATGTGCGTGACGACCAGGGTGTCGGGCTGGGTGGGCGGCAAGCCAAAGCCCTGGCGCGTTTCGCTGCGCAGAATATGTTTCATGGAAACGGTTTCGCCCACACGCAACAGCGTGCGGTCCAGGATGGTGTGGGCGCGCGCATCGGCTTGTACCGCGTTGCTGGTGGGGACGTGAAAGCGCCAGGGCTCGATGCCCCGATTCCAGTCGCTCCAGGTGAAAGCCATATCCTCGACCATGTTCGTGCCTGCATCCCCGGCGGGCTGCTGCGCACGGGCGCTGACAAAATAAGCCTGGGTGACTTGGCTGTAACCCTCGTCATCACCACCGCCGCAACTGGGGGCTTGGGGCGCAATGCCGTCAAAACGGGCAATGCCCTGCGCATCGGTCTTGGCTATACCGACTTCGCGGCCTTTGCAATCGGACACGCGCACCGTGGCACCGGCAACTGGTGCGCCCTTGTCCAGCGTGGTTACCCAGGCCAGCGCGTTTTCGCGTCCCAATTTGAAGTGCACGCCCAGATTGGTCACCAAAGCGGACGTGCGCACGTACATGGTACGTTTGCTTCCGTGGCGTTCATCCAGCAACGAGGTTCCTAGCTTCTGTGATGCAATTTCGACGACGTGAAAGCCTGGCGGCAAAGGAATGCCCACGACCTCAAACGGACGCGGGTCGCCTTGGCTCGGCTGGGGCAGCTCCAGGGCTTTGATCCCCTTTTGGCCGTGCAGCAAGGAGATCATGCGCGACTGCACCCAGTCGCGCCCATGGGACTCCAGTGCCTTGGGCAGGGGCATTTTGACCTCGCGCGCTGCCCGGTCGCGCGCTACGTGAAAGGCATCAAAACGCTGCACTTTCAAAAACCAGTCGATGATTTCTGCATCACTGCCTGGTGTCAGGGTGCTCACCTGTCCCTTGGCCTGCCCCTGGTGCGCCACGTGTAAACCCTGCATGACCAGGAGCGGCTCCACATTGCGCAAAGTGACCGGCAGCAACGCCACGCCACCGGGTTCGGCCAGACGTTCCACCACGCCAAAGGGTGCGGCGGCAAACTTGGCCAGCGGCGGCATGGGGCCGGTCGTGACTTTGAGCGGAAAACTGTCGGCATTGCGCAGACTGCGCCCCGATGCGTCCTGAAAGCCCTTGGGCAGCTCCAGCGTGAAGCTGGTTTGTTCGGGAAAGATGGCGTTGAAGGCCACGTTGTCGCGCACATGCTCGTCTTCGCCGGATGCATCTTCGTCTTTGTCTGGCGTGGGTTTATAGGTTTGTTTGTCCGACGTGAGCCGGATGCCGGCCAGCAGTTTGGCCGACACCGGCGCGTTGAAGCTCAGACGCATGGGCCGGATCGGCAGGCAGGCGCTTTGCGCGTTCTCGCGCTCGCAGCTGAAGGTGGCGGCAAAGGGTTCGCGTACCCGAAAGTCAAAGCGTTTTTCCACCGCATTGGCGATACCGCTGGCGGTGCTTACCCCCTGGCCGTATACCAGCTGCACCTTGGCTGCGGGTGTGAGGCGGCGGTTGCAAGCCAGGGTGACAACGCTCAAGGGGTCTTTGGCAGCGGCGGACTCCAGTCCCTGTGCCTTGAGCAAGGCGGCGCGCTCCTTGCCTTCAATCAGGCGGACGGCCACGCGCTCGCCCAGGCCTTCGACCGAGCACCAGACGTTGGCCTGTACGCTCTCCGGTGTGGCCGCCCCGTTGAGCTGCAGGGTGAAAAACTGCTCTTCGTCAATGCGGCTGTGCGGGTAGGGGCGCAGTGTGCGCACGAAGGGGCCGCCAGTATTGAATTTATAGCTGCTCCCGCTCGTCAGCTGTGCGCCAGCGGCTGATTTATACCCTGGCTTGATCTGGGCGCTGCAACGGATTCCCGGTGGCAGGTCGCTCTCAAACTCAAAGGCCCAGCTGCGGTCCGTGACCCAGCGCCCCGAACCCTTGGTGGCTTGGGCGTCGCTACAACTCAGGCTCAAGGGCGCTTCGGCCTTGGGATCGCCAAAGTTGATGGCGCTGTCGTCAAACTTGACCAGCACCTGGCGCACCTGCGCCACTTCGTTTTGCGGCGAGAAGCTGATGATCTGGAAGGCTTGCGCGTGCAGGCACACCAGCGCCAGCAAGGCGCAACACATCTTGACAACGAGGTGCGGCATTTTTCTTCTCCCTGAAAATCATCCCGGCATCACCCCAGCCGGAAAACGTGCACCGTTTCCACCATCGCATCGGCCTGGTTCTTGAGTGCTTGTGTCGCTGCGGCGGACTTGTGTACGAGGTCGGCATTGCGCTGCGTGGCCTGGTCCATTTCAGAAATGGCGTGCTGAACCTGGTCGATGCCTGTGGCCTGCTCGGTGCTGGCGTTGGAGATGGACACCATGATATTGGCCACATGGTGCACGCTGGCCACAATCTCTTCCATGGTGCTGCCGGCTTGCTGTACCAGTTTGCTGCCAGCGTTCACGCTATCGACGGAATTGCCGATCAGCGTCTTGATTTCCCTGGCTGCGGCAGCGGATCGCCCGGCCAGGCTGCGCACTTCGCTGGCGACCACGGCAAAGCCCCGGCCCTGCTCGCCGGCGCGCGCCGCCTCGACAGCAGCATTGAGTGCCAGGATATTGGTCTGAAAGGCGATGCCATCAATCACGCCGATGATGTCGGAAATCCGGGCCGATGAAGCGTTGATCTGCTCCATCGTCTGCACCACCTGCGTGACAACCGCACCGCCCTTGAGCGCGATGCTGGAGGCCGATTCCGCCAACTGGTTGGCCTGTTTGCTGTTTTCGTGGTTCTTCTTGACGGTTGAAGCCAATTCTTCCATCGCCGCAGCCGTTTCTGCCAATGCGGCGGCCTGTTGTTCGGCGCGCGCGGACAGTTCCAGATTTTCGGAGGCAATCTCGTTGGTCGCGCTTGCCATGGCGTCGGCTCCCTGGCGGATGCTGCGCACCACATGCACCAGATTGTTTTGCATGGACTGGAGATTGGCCACGAGGCTGCGGGTGTCGCCAGGCCGCGTGTCCAGCTGCATGCGCAGATCGCCTCCGCCCACGTGCTGCACCAGGGTTGCGGCCTCGTCCGGCTCTATCCCCAGGTCTTTCCAGACCGAACTGATGATGGCCCAGGAGCCAATACCCAGTCCCAGCACGATCAGAAGGCCAGTGACGGCGTTGGTGACCAGGCTGTCACGTTGGGCCTTGGCGAGCGCAGCAAAACGGGTATCGAGCGAGGTACGGGCCTGCTGGCGCGCAGTTTGCGTTTGCTGCGCCAACTCCTTTTGCGCGCTAGCCATGCGTTTGAGCAGTTCAGGGTCCATGTTTTTCTTCAACAAGGCCTGTGTGGCCGCCAGTGCTGCGGCCTGATACGCTTCAAAAGCCTGGCTCAAATGTCCCACCAGCTCCGCTTTGCCGTCGAGCTGGCGCGCCTGGGTCAAGGATGTGCGTATCGTATCGGCTGTGGCTTGCGCGTCTTTCAATCGGTCAGCGTCGTCCTCGGAGGCCGCTGCCTGAAAATCGGCCTGCAACTGGTGCACGCCGCGCTCGGCTTCGAACAAATATTCCAGCAGTGGGGTTTCGACGGTTTGCAGCAGTTCCAGGTTGCGATTGTTCTGGATACCGTTGACCAAGCCCAGAATGAGCGCAACACCCAAGGCTGCCCCGACGCACAGGGGCAGTAGCCATATCTTCAAACGAAATTTCATTGCCAAGGTGTCGTTGCAAAGTATCGTCAGTCAACGCTTAATAAAACCTTGACGGAGGAATCGACCGCACTTTTTTCGATATAACCCACGGTGTTGGGGTTGGATGCGACCATTTTTTTCACAGCCGCCGAGTTGGCGATTTCCCTGGGCGGTGAGGCCTTGCCGGAAAACATCAGCCGTGACCAGGCTGACTTGACCTGTGAGGCGGATTTTCCCGTCACCTTGGTATAGAACGCTTCGCGCACCGGCGCAGATTCGGGCTGGTCCAGCAGCAGCGCCACGCCCACGCCGGGCAGTTGCTCCGATTTGCCCAGGAAGAGTCCCGCTGCCTGTTCTGTCGTCAGTGCTGTGGCGGCGCTATTGGCGCCCACCACCACGGCGACTTGCGCCGCTCCCGCCTGGGCCAGCAGCGTACCCACGGCGAACACGAGTGTTTTCGTAAGATGTTTCATATTCGTTGTGCAGGTACGGTCAATCAAAACACGCGGTCGTAGCTGACGCGAAACACGGCGGTGTCACCACCAAAGTTGTTGGTCGTGTCGAAGTTCTTGTCAAACTGGCCCTTGATGGCGCTGCTGGCGTCCAGGTCGTAGCGCAACGTGACGGAGGCGCGCTTGTAGGAGCCCGGTGCGTATTGCGACAGGTCCGTGGTTTCTTCGGTGTACTTGGCAAAATTGATAAACGGCGTCCACTTGCCCAGGCGCAGGCCCGCGCCGATGGTCATGGCAGGGGCCGTGACCTTGTACTGGCTCAGGGTGTGGTCGCGTGTGAGTTGGGTGACCTCGGACAGCATGAACCAGCTGTCAAAGTCCAGGTTGATCGCCACACCGTAGGCTTGCAAGGCGGCGGTGTCGTCCACCAGATTGGCCGGGTGCTTGTTGATGGTCTTCACGTCGGCCTGCATGAACACTGCGCGCACAGTCAGGGGGCCATTGTTGGCCTCTACATCGGCGCCCATCAGGTTGTTCCATTGCACGTCGGTGGAGCCTGCCGGATAGTAGAGCTTCTGGTACGGCGATTCGTTCACGTGCTCGCGCCCGCCAAACACGCTGGCGCTCAGGTTGGTGTTGCCCATGTTGCGGTTGTAGCGCAGGCTGGCGCCGTTGTAGTTGGTCGCATCCCAGCCGTAGAGTTCCGGCGGCGGCGTTACCCACGGGTACGACACGCCAATATCCTGAAAATCGGAGTAGTAGTAGAGCGGGATGCGCTTGCGCCCGACCTGCACCTCAAAATTTTCATTGAATTTGTGGCTGCCATAAGCCCAGGCCACATCCGGCATTCCGTTGGTGCCCCGGCTGACCAGCTGCGCAGTCAGTCCGGTGCGCGGACCCAGGGCGTATTGCAACTGGATACCGGCGCGCGATTCCGGCAGCATCGAATACTCGTTGCCATACACCCCGCCGTTGCTCCAGTCGGCCACATAACACGGGCAACCGATGTGCTTGATGGTGTCGGGGCCAACGTAGTCGGCATTGAGCGTGCCACTGAGCACCCGCCCGGCCACCAGCCCGATATAACCGGATATCTTGAGATTCGACTCGCCGCCCGCACCTTGCGCCAGGAGTTCGGTGGCGGGTGCCAGGCCGATGCCCAGCATGGCAAGCTGCGCCAACGCGCGGTGCATGCGGGGTTTGACTTTGTTTTTCACTTTGTTTTTGTGGGGCATGGTTTTCAACTGCTTGAAAGAAAAGGGAAATTATGCGGCATGGCATTAAGAAACGTGTGCGTTTCCATGCCGTAAATGGCTGATAACTGCCGGGATTTTGCCTGAAGTCGCCGTATCGGTTCGTTTGTTTCTGCCATTTGGTGTAAACGCTACAAAAGTGCTGCCGCAGCTTTCGAGGTGTGCTCGGCATGGTACATCAGGCAAACGGATTCACGATCTGCACACCATCCACGCATTCGCCGGTATTCAGGTCTTCGCTCAAAACCGCACCACAACCGGCAACATGGGCGCTGGCAAGTATCAGGGCATCGTAAAACGCAACGCTACGCGTCTGGTGCAAATCCAGACCCCGGCGGATGATGGCTGGCGTGATCTGAACCACCTCAAACTGTTCATACACGTCCAGTTGCGCCCGAATATGCGGCATTGGCAGACGCAGTTTTTTGAGGGCAACATTGCAGTATTCCTGCAATACCTGGGTTGACAGCACGCCCGTGGCGGCCAGGAAGTGCTGTTTGAGCAATGCCAATGCCACTTGCTGTTTGACTGGCGCATCAACCGCTTCTGCGTAAATCAGAATATTGGTGTCGATAAAAATACGTCCAGCCATCAACGTTCATTCGCCTCGTCACGGTTGAAGCGCCAATTGCCCAATGTGGCGTGTGATTGCATGCAGCGCGCTTCAAGTTGTTGCCATTGCTGCTCCCGGTACGCGCTTCCTGCCAATTGCTCCAGGTAATCACGCACCACCTGATTCAGGCTCTTGCCCATTTTCTGCGCTGCCTCGCGTGCCCGCTGCGCCACCTGTTCGTCCACCGATAGTGTGATGTTCATGCCAGTTCCCTGAACTTTGGATAGGTGCACATAATATGTGTGCACTGGACACTTGTCAAAGGGCTGAATGAAGTCGCCTTATCGGATGTGATGTCCGTAGGGGCGGCCCCCGTGGGCGCTCTGGGGTCAGGTTCTTTTTACTACGTTTTTAGTAGCTGTCCCCGCTTGTCCCATGGCGGCTAGAGGCTGATTTGATACCAAATTCAGATTTCCTGATCCCGACCCCAATTTCGCGGCGCAAACCGGAAATGGCTAATTGCACTTTCGGGTCGTTCAGAGCAACTCGTAGATCATCTTCGCTCCAGTTTCTGGATGGCAAAAATGTGCGTCGGTGAGTTCT
>JAYRRD010000194.1:0-3444 GCA_041910275.1 Rhodoferax sp. | reverse complement strand
TGGTTTCGGATGGCGGACTGGCCATCCCCAGTTGCCGCTCCAGTTCGCGCCAGTGGCGTTCCTCGAAGCGATCCAGCCCCGCCGCCGATGCAGCGGCGCGGGCGTAGACGTAGCAGTCCAGTGCCTCGTTGCGCTCGCGCATCTTTTGCCACTCGCGCACCGGATAGCCGTTGCGGTCGCGGCGGGTGATCAGTTGCTCGGCGCAGAGTTGCTGGATGAACTCGGCGTCGATCTTGGGCAGATGCACGAAGCCGGTGGGGTAACGGATCGTGAGCCCATCGTCCTCAACGTCGGCGTTCTTGCGCAGGTTGTTGTAGAACTCCAGCTTGGCGATGCCGCCCGCCACCGCGAACACCTTGGTGCCCCGGCGCAGTTTCTTGCCGCCTTGGCTCATGTCCACTGCCGTTGGCGTACCGATCAGCGCCGCGCCGCGTGCCACGCCTTTGACCGCCATGACACGGCTGTCACGGCAGGCGCGCACGAAGGCGTAGGCTTCCTGCGTGGCAAAGCCGGTGTCTAGCGCAAAGCGCGCCAGAGGAAGCGCTGCGCCCGAGGCATGCGTCCAGGATTCGGCGAGCATTTCAGCGAGACGTTTCCACACGGCATCGCGCGCCGTGTCACCCATCAACACGCGGTGCTCGATCAGCCAGCATTCCTTGCCACGCCCGAAGGCCCAGACCGAGGCTTCGATGCGATCCTTCTGCACGTCGGCCCCGCCGACCAGCAGCAGGCCACCGGCAGGCACGCTGCCGATCCGGTAGTCCTCGCGCCGCTCGACCAGCCGTTGCCAGTCGGGTGCTTCACCTTCCTCGACCCAGGTTTCGCCCAGCTCGGTGTTCTTGAAGGTCTTGATGGCGGCGGCCGATCCCGATTCCTTGTTGATGGCGGCTTCCCACGCGGCGGCGATCTCGCGCCAACTACGCCAGCCCACCGGGCTGTACAGCGACGACAGGTGGAAACCTGCCGTTTTGCCTTCGGCCATCGCCCGCCATTCGCCGTTTTCGAGCATCCACGTCTTGTGGTGCTCAGGGATCCCTTTGAACACCAATTCCGCATTGTCCGGGAAATACTTCTGGATACTGTCGAGTCGAATTGGGGTGTCATTGCGCCAGTTGTACAACGAACGCCGCAGCCCTTCGTGAATGCCGTCAGTGGCACCACTGCGCAGATCAGCGACCTGCTCAAGAGGCATCCCAAGCAAATCGAGTAGCCAGTCCACGACCTGAGCCACTGGCAAATACAGGCTCGATTTGCCATCCTCATCGCGAGGCTCCGGCAGATACCAGAAACGCCCACCGGGCATCCCCTTGTCCAGTGCCTGTCCAAGGCTCCAGAAGGCCACACGACGTGCCAAGCCGGGGATGAAAAAATGGCCCAGCAACGACCAAAGAATCTGGCGCTGATCTGCGGCGAAAGTCCAGGTTTTCAATTCGATGGATTTGTAGGCCTTGGCCAACTCCATCAGATTATTGGTGGCGTCGAATTGTGCCAGAGGGTCCATATCCATGGCCTCGAAAATGGCCAGAAGAACTTCTTCACCCATGACCTTGTGGGCATCCAGGCTGTTTTGTCCTGTTGCAAACTTGTTCTTCTTGTTTGTTGGATACGCGTTACCACCAAAGCTTTGGTGAATTTCCAGCAGAACGGCTTCAATAAGTGGCAATGTGCTCACAGCATCTATCCTTGGTGTTGTTACGGTTGCAGCTATTCTTCCGAGCACTGATCATCGGGTCACTGAAATCTCTTGTACCCCCCTGTTGCAAGCCTTTGAGAAGGGGGGTACAGGTTACTTCATAGTGTTCTTGCTGCGCCCCCAGCATCCTCGCGACTCCACAACCACGGGGTCCGATCAATGCAAGAACCCACCACGCTGGTGCTCAACTGGCACCTCACTGAAGCCTGTAACTACCGCTGCCGCTACTGCTATGCCAATTGGGATGAATCTGCTTGTCGGCGTGAGCTGATTCACGATTCAGAGCGAACGGCAGCGCTACTAAGTGAGTTACATCAGTTTTTCCGGCCAGATAGCCCCAAGAACCCATTAGCCAGTCGACTTGCCTGGAGCTCCGTGCGGCTCAATCTGGCAGGCGGCGAGCCATTGCTACATGCGGGAAAGTTACCGGCCATCATCAGCCACGCCCGAAAGCAAGGCTTTGAAGTATCGATGATCACCAACGGCAGCCAACTGGACGAGAATTTGCTGCGTCGATTGGCTCCTCAGTTGTCTTGGCTGGGTGTCAGTATCGATTCGGCGTACCCGGAGACCAATCATGCCATTGGACGTGTGGATCGTCGTGGCCGATTGTTGGATATGAGGGAGCTGGCGAGCAATCTGGGGAGCGCCCGCCAGTCCAACCCCGGCCTGCGCATCAAGCTCAACACCGTGGTCAATCAGCTGAACCATGACGAAGACCTCAGCGTTTTGATTCAGTGCATGGCACCGGACAAGTGGAAGGTTCTGCGAATGCTTCCGGTGGTAAATCATCATCTTGCTGTCAGCGATGAGCAATTTGCAGCCTTCGTTGCCCGCCATCGTGCTTTTGAACAAATCCTCTGCGCCGAGGACAACCAGGACATGCACGAGTCCTACCTGATGATCGACCCCCATGGGCGTTTTTTTCAAAACAGCCCGCTGATTGCGGGGCAAGGCTATGTCTATAGTCAGCCGATTCTGGAAGTCGGAGCAGCGACAGCCTTTTCCCAGATGAGCTTTGATTCTGATCGATTCAGTGCACGCTATGCCCAAGTCAAGGATGGCGTCCGCGTATGAAGTACTGTTCAAACAAAGACATCAACCGCGTGATATGCGATCTGATTCGGCAAGGCTGGAGCTTTCGACGGGGAGGCAAACATGGGCGACTAACCCATCCTGATGGGCAGCGGACGCTGACGGTAGCCAAGTCGCCCAGCGATCATCGAAGTTTTCATAATTTCCGGCGCGACCTACGCAAAGTCGTCTCGCATCCTCCAGCCGCGTGTGACCGGCCCAATCTGCTGTAGCTGGTAAGCATCCGGCTTTGGCCGTCACGCACGAGCCAGCGCTTGCGCATTCTCCGATCTCGGTTCTTGACCGAGACAGCAGGGGCCAAATCAAACCAATCACACGCAAACCCGCGTCGTTGTTGGATGTTGGGCAGTGAACGCTCACGAGGCTGGCAGAGAAAAACAGAGACAGAGAGGCCAAAAACACGCCGAGACAGGGCCGAGTGAGGGGCTGGCGCTCACGAGGCCAAAGCCCGAAACCGCTCCAACACTGGGGGAACGGGCAAAAAAAATCCCAACCGATAAGGGTTGGGATTTTGGTAAATGGTGGAGAGGAGGAGGATCGAACTCCCGACCTCCGCATTGCGAACGCGGCGCTCTCCCAGCTGAGCTACCCCCCCACTGCCGGACCAATTCTATATCACTCCGTTTCGCATCTCAAAGCACTGTCGACCGCGGGGG
>JAYRRD010000193.1:0-19780 GCA_041910275.1 Rhodoferax sp. | reverse complement strand
GTATGGGTACGCCGCCTGGTGCTGCGCCGCTTTGCGCCCGAAGGCGAGATAATGGAGTTCGAAGACTTACCGGAGGCACATCACATGATCAGCGAGCGCGTGGAAAGCTGGACCCAGCAGTGGCTGCAGCAGGGCATGTTGAAAGCCGAAGCCGACATGCTGCGCCGTCTGCTGACGCGCCGCTTTGGCCCCTTGCCCGTCGAGGTATCGGCACAAATTGATGCTGCCAGCGTGCAGCAGATTGAGGCCTGGTTTGACCGCAGCGTGGACGCATCCGATCTGGCGCAGGTGTTTGCCAGCCATTGACCACCGCGCGCGATGATCTGATTCCTCACGCAGTTCGTATTTGAGCGCGCCAACTGCTCTACTTTACATAGCTGCTCCCGCTTGTCCCATAAGGCCTGCAAGGCAATTTGTGCCTTGAAAAATGCCTTTTCAGCACCAAAGTCCACCAAAACCCACCCAGATTCGGCCCAAACCAGCTGCGATGGCACGCCAGGGGCCGTTTTTGCATGCCAAAACAAGCCAGAGCGCCCATGGATCAAGCGGGAGAAGCTTCCAAAAACGTAGCGATGTCATGCACGTCTGCACAGGTCGGCGATCTTGTGCAGGTCGAAGTTCTTTATGAGACCGTTGAGCGCCTGGGCGATGTGGGGGTGCATGGGCGCAAGCTGGTCGGCGATTGCCTGGATTTTTTCAATATCCAGTTCTTCCGCAGCCGTTTGCAGTTTGTCGACAATATCTGGTTGCAAGCATGAAAGGTCGATGTTTTCCAATGGTTCAGCCGGTATCGCCTTTGTCATGGCTGAATTTTCATGGCGGTAGCGCACACCGAGTTGATCACACATGACGGCAAATATTTTTGCTTCTTCAAACGGTTTGCTCACCAGATCATCGCAGCCCGCAGCGAGAACTTCGCGCCTGTCTTGTTCAAAAACGCTGGCTGTCAGGGCGACGATCTTCACGTGTTTGCCGCCAGGCAGTGCGCGTATCTGTTTCGTCGTCTGATAGCCATCGAGCACGGGCATGCGCATATCCATCCAGATGAATATGGGTTGCCACGTCTGGAATGCCTCGATGGCGGCCTGGCCGTTATCTGCCAAACGGACCGTGAAGCCGACGTCTTCCAGCATGAAGCGTAGCAGTTCACGATTGTCGGCTTGGTCATCGACGACCAACACGCGCAAATCTTCCTGGCCTGCTTCGAGACCAACAATACGCCGGGGCGGGATTTTTTGTTGTGCCGTTTCGGCTTTGGGCAGTGGAACACGCAAGGTGAAGACGCTGCCCTGGCCCATCTGGCTGTGCAGATCGATACTTCCACCCATCAGCCGTGCGTATTCACGGCTGATGGAGAGTCCCAGGCCGGTTCCTTCTCCCTTCAAGCGCCCGATTTGTGTCTGGTAAAAAGCATCGAAAACCCTGGTTCTGTCGTCGGGTGTTATACCCGGTCCGGTGTCGAGAACCGAGAACACGATTTCGCCGTTGCGCGTATGAACCTGAAGCCGGACACTGCCTTGTTCCGTGAACTTGATCGCGTTGCCCAGCAAATTAATCAGTATTTGCCGCAGATGTTGTTCGTCGCCGTTGACAAACATCGGCAGGTCCGGGGCGTAGTCGATCTGAAAAGTCAGACCCTTGGCCTGGGCACGCGGGCGGTTCATTTCTTCGATGCCGTTGAGCATGCCATGCAGATCGAAGGCCTGGCGCTGAATCGTGACACGACCGGCTTCGATACGCGAAATATCCAGAACGTCATTGATCAGGGCCAGCAGGTGTCGGCCTGCACGATTGATGATTCCCAGCTTGATCCGATTATCTTCTCCCAGGCGATGGTCATGCTCCATGAGTTGGGAAAATCCGAGAATGGAATTCATCGGCGTACGCAGTTCGTGGCTCATGTTGGCGAGAAAGACGCTCTTGGCACGGTTGGCGGCCTCGGCGGCTTCCAGAGACTCGGACAGCTCGACCGTGCGTTTGCTTATCAATTCTTCCAGATGTTCGTTCTGCTCGTGCAACTGCCGCTCGATGTCCTTGCGTGCGGTGATGTCCCTGGCGAGGAAAATGAAACGTTTTTCCTGGCCATCGATTTCGGACTTGGGTGCGACTGATGCCTCGAACCAGAGCTCGCCGACAGGCAACTTGATCATGTATTGCTTGCCAAAGGATGCCCCCAGTTTGACCGCTTCGGCGATGGCCGATTGGCACTGTTGCGCCGCCTCGGGTGGCAAAATATCTGCAAATGTCTTGCCCAGAAAAATATCGGGCGGCACGGACAGCAAGTCGGCATGGGGGCTGCGATAGTCGTAAATTCTCCCCTGCAAGCCGACCTCGAACAGCAGATCGGGAATCGCATCGAGCGTGGCTTGTAATTGGCTTCGGGTGATCAGAATTTCTCTCTCGACGCGCTTGCGCTCGCTGATGTCGCGTACGGTAGCCTGGAGGATCATCCGGCCTTCGATCTCCAGGCGGCTTAACAGGACTTCGGCAAAAAACACTTCGCCGCTGTTGCGGCGGCGGTGCAGCCACTCGAATCGGAGTGAACCTTCGGCCAGTGCCGTTTCGATTCGGCAATTGGCCTCGCTGCGCGAGTCTGCACCGTTGGGCTGGGTGGGTGGCGACAGTTCCGATGGATGTCGCGCAAGAATGTCCTCGCGCCGACTGGCGTCAAAAATCTTCAAGGTCGCCGGGTTGCAGTCAAGAAAACCATTCTGGTCAAGAATCATGATGGCATCGGCTGTCGACTCGAACAGCGTGCGGTAACGAGCTTCCGATAATTGCAGCGCGTTGGTGCGCTCCTTCACCCTGGTTTCGAGTGTCTCGTGGGCGTGTTGAATGCTCTGCGCCATGTTGTTGAAGGCCCTGGCAAGATCAGCAACCTCCATTGACTCGAACTTGCCGCTGACGACCCGTACGGAAAGATCGCCCGTACCGAGCTGTGTGGCGGTCTGCGCAAGCGCTTGCAGCGGTCGGGTGAGTTGGCGTGAGAGCAGTGTGATAACGACCAGCGCAATCAGTGTTGACAGCAGACCCGCAAGAATCAGGCGGTTGACACTGTCAAGCAAGTTGCCCAGTGCGGCTTCCTTGCTGACCAGATGCACCAACTTCCAGCCCTGCGTGCCATTCAGTTGCAAATAGCGGTAAACGACGACCCACTCCCTACCGTGGCTGTCGGTTTCGATCAAGGTGCCTTCAAATCCCTCGTTGATCTTTTTCATCGGCGTATGTAAGACAGCTTCTGGCAAGTCACTCGGTGGCCAGCGTGCCAGTACGGTGTTTTGGGGGTCAAAAAGCAGGGTCTTACCTTGGTTGCCGACAATTTCTTCTCCGATGTTCTCCCTGACAAGTTGTTCCGGTTCCAGCAGCACGATAACAATACCGATCAACTTGTCGCTGGCCAAGTCCTCATCGCCGGAGGTAAACATCTGTCGGACGATGGCGACAGTCGGCCCGTCCTTGCTCTGCACTTGTTCGACCAGCTCACGAGCGCCTGACTGGCTTGCCCTGCGGATCAGTTCCATGTCATGGAATGCGTCTTCTTTGTCGTCGGTCTTGCTGCTGGCCAGAAACGATGTGCCGTTTGGGGCAACGATATCCAGTCGCTGGTAGCGGTCAGGATAGGCGCGTTGAAACAAATCGACCATCCGGGCAAACTCCAGGCGCAAGGAGGTTTGCTTGCCTTGTTCCAGATATTGCGTGAGCAGCATGTTTTCGGCGATAAGCATGACATCGCCGCGACTCTCTTGTATGCGACTGGAAATCATGGCGCGTTTGAAGTCGGCCTTGATTTCGAGGTTGTGTATGGTTTCGCTCAGGCGTTGTTCTTTGGCGCCGACCAGACCGATCTGTGGTTGACCGATGTACCACATGGCGAACAAGCAGCCCATGGCAGCCAGAAAGAGTAAACAAAAGCAAGCGGCAATCCTGGCTGAAAAGCGCACTTTCATGAATGGTTCGTTGGCTAGTCTTCGTAATCGAAGCTATTGGTCTGGTATTTGCGCGACTCCGCCAAAACTTTGGCCATGCCGTCGTAACGAAAGGAATTTTCGATTTCTTCCCACTTGGCTGTGGCCGGAAGCTTGCCTTGCTTGAGCAGAAAATCGAACTCGCGTTTGAGCGGTGGCTGGCTGGGGTTGAAGACGATGGCTGGCGCGGAAGGGATATTCAACAGGTCGCGCCGTGTAATCGTGGCAATTTCGGCCATCGACAAGGACTCGGGTTTGCCAGAGAACGCACGGGCGTCTGCCATGGCCCAGTGGATGGCCTTGTCGAGGTTGCGTTGCGAACGGCGCAGCCATTCGACGGCGCGCACGAGGGAAGCCACCACATGGTGCGCCGCTTCGGGCGCGCGTTTGACAAATTCGCGCTCCAGAACGAAAAAGTCCATGCTCAGGCTGCGGGAAATCACGCGGTTTTTCGGGTTGTTGCGCAGTGCAATGGAGGTTGCCGGGTCCCAGCCGGCAAAGGCGTCAATGGTGCCGCGTTCGAGTGCATCAGGCATCTCGTCAATCCGCATGCTGACCAGCGTGAGCTGATTTTCGTTCAAGCCGGCGGACGACAAGCCCTGTAGCAAGGTGTTGTAGGCCGTTGATGCCGGAACATAGCCGACACGCTTGTCGACCAGCTCCTGAATACCGGTATCTTCCTTGGCCACCACACCGGTGGATGTCTGTTCGAGCAGTCCGGCAATCCATACCTTGCCATGCGAGGACGACAGAATCGTTGGCATGTTGCCAAAAACTCCGCCTTCCAGACGCTGGTCGGCGAGCAGGGGCAGCATATCGGCCCCCCGCACGAAGGCGTGGGTTTTGACATCCAGTTTGCCCTCGCCCAGTGCGCGCTTCAACAATCGGTCATGGCGCATGGCCGAGGCGACGACGGCTGCTGGATAGGCCAGAGGCTGGATGCCCAGATCAACACTAGGCGACGCCGACGTCAGACCGTAGCGTTCAAAGTACTCTTCGGCTTGTGTTGTGGCAAAGGGCATGACGGCCAGCAGGCTGGCCAGTGCGATTGTCCGCAGTTGTTTTGTTTTCATGTTGTCTCCTTCGATGGATCATACGATCCGAATGCGCGGCAATCCGATGTTGTCGTTGCAGCCCAACATGGGGCAATTGTGCTCGGATTTTGGAAAAATTCAACACTAGAGACTTCCATCTAGCCACAGGATACGGTATGGTCAACCCGGAATGTTATTGAGCTGGAGGCAGTTGATGGCCAAGCGTTCGCTATCCCCCCCATTGGGTGGGCATTGGATTCCCTCACCGGGCCTGTTGGAGGCGCCCGTGCTGGATTTGATGTGCTCGCATTTTGTTCTCACCCTGGCTGCGCGCCAGGGTGCGGGGTTCAATGTGCGCAACGGTATTGATGGTATCGTCAGTCTGGCAGGGCGGCATCTGGTCTGGCCGCTGTCGGTGCTGGGGCGTTTGCGTGAGTTTTTGGCGCACCGTTGCGTGAATAACGAGCTATGGCGTGGCCATGAGGCACTGAATCCTTCTGATTTTCTGGAGCGCCACGGTGTCTGGCGTGGTGTTTATGATGAGGCAACGCTGTACTTCTTTCTGGATGAATACGCCAAGGACCATCCCAAAGACCTGATTTCGGTGTTGACCGTGACGGGAGAATGGTTGAGCCATTCGCTCAAACGCCAGTCCACGCTGGTCGAGAAAAACATCAACGCCCTGGCCGGATTGTTGCAACTCAACAAGGCCGAACGTGCTTTGTTGTTTTATGGAACACTGGCGCGTTACCAACGCGACATGCGCAGCATCCTGGTCGAATTCAAAGTCAACAACGCATCCGAAGCCTACGCAGCGATTGCCGAGGTGGCAGGGGTCAAGCCCGAACAGGTGGCGGAGGCTTTGCGTGCCGGCTCGCGGCTGGAGCGTATCGGTCTGGTTGAAAATCTGATTTCGGAACACAACATTACCGATCTGGCTGACTTGATGAAAGTCAGCGAAAAATTGCCGCCGGTGCTGATGCGCCCTTACCGTGACCAGTCAGAGTTGATGGCGGTATTCACCCGCTTGTCAAGCAAGAGCACCTTGTCCTTGCCTGATTTTGCCTTTGTGGCTGACGATGCCAGGGTGCTTTGTACCTTGCTGGCAAATGCCGTGGCGCGGCAGGAGGTGGGTATCAACGTTCTTCTCTATGGTCCGCCGGGGACCGGCAAAACCGAGCTTGCCAAGGTGGTGTCCCAGAGCGCCGGATTGGAGTTGTTCGAGGTCGAGTATGCGGACCGCGATGGCAATTCACTCAGTGGCCGTGACCGCTACCGTTCATTGCAAATCGCACAGGTTTTTCTGAAAAATAGCGCCCAGGCTGCATTGCTATTTGATGAGGTCGAGGATGTGTTTCCGCCCATGACACGTGAGGTCGCCCATTGGATGACAAGGGCCGAGGCGACGGCAGGCTCCAGCGGCAGCGTCAGCGGCAAGGCCTGGGTCAATCAGGTACTGGAATCCAACGCAGTCCCCACCATCTGGATCACCAACCATGTCGAGCAGATTGATCCGGCTTTCCGCCGCCGCTTTGCTTACCATCTGGAGCTTAAATCACCACCACCGGGTGCACGCGAGGAACTGGTGCGCAAGTCACTGGCCGGGCATGCGGTGTCGGAAGCGTTCGTCACGCAACTCTCCAGCCGCAAGGAGCTCACACCAGCACAGATTCGCACCGCAGTACGTTTTGCCGAACTGGCTTGCATGAACAGTGAACATTCGGATCAATCGGATCAGTCGGAACAAATCCAGACGCTGATAGCGCGACAACTCAGGAATGCAGATTTGGCTTTGGGGAACAGACCGATGGCTGCAACGCGCCAAACGGCTCTGAGCCACTACGATCCGACCTTGCTCAATGTGCACAGCCGTTTTGAGATTGCGCGCGTGGTGCAGGCACTGCAATCATCTGGTCACGGCACATTGTGCTTTTACGGACCGCCTGGAACTGGAAAAACAGCGCTGGCCGAGCATATTGCCAGCACCTTGGCGCAGCCCCTTTTCATCCGGCAAGCCAGTGATCTGATGGGTAAATACGTTGGCGAAACCGAAAACAACATGGCAGCCATGTTTCGGGAGGCCGAGCTTGAAAATGCGATTTTGCTGCTCGACGAAGCCGACAGTTTCTTGTTGGATCGCCGTGGTGCGCAACGCAACCATGAGATCAGCGAGGTCAATGAAATGCTCCAGGGCATGGAACGTTTTCATGGCATTTTCATTTGCACGACCAATTTGCTGGAGTCCATGGACCCGGCGGCCTTGCGTCGCTTTACTTTCAAGATCGAATTCAAAGCGCTGAACCGCGCACAACGTGAGCGCGTGTTCATTACCGAGGTTTGTGCGGGCAACGCCAGCTTGTTCACATCCGACTTGCAAACGCGCCTTATGGCCATGGAACAACTGTGTCTGGGCGACTTTGCTGCGGTCAAACGCCAGGCGCTGATTCTTGCCACGCAACTGGCGCCAGATGAATTTCTGGAGCAACTGGAAGCCGAACACCGTATCAAACCCGAGGTACGTACGGGACGTTCCATGGGGTTTTTGCAATAGTCTTTTTGCAGGCCATGTTTTTTGTTTTTCATTGCTTGTCAACCAATCCGGGGCTTTGCGCGTCATATGCTGCACGCGGATGTTGTTCCTGACCGTGTACCTGCGATGGGAACGCATCGGTTTGAATGCCCCGGTTTTTTTATTATTTTTGAGTTGATGATCATGCAAAAAGAACTTATCAAGGTGCCTGAGAAGGGTACATACCAATGGCAACTCTTTGATTATTGGTCCGATGAATACCGTCAGACGCACGCCGACCATTCAGCCTATATTGCGTTGAATTTTGCGGGTGTGCTGGATGCGTGCCGTGCCAAGCTGCAATCACTGCTGCAACACCATCGCCAGCATATGGACGATGCCAACAACGGCATGCGCCACAGCCGTGCCATTGCGCGCTTGCAAAACACGATGTCTGGTGCCGCCATGTCCTACGAGAATTGCTTCCGCCACCATGCGGCAGCATGAGCTGCATTTTTGTAATTTCTGTCAATCAGTGCTGTCCCATGATGCGCAGCACATCCTGTCCATAGGCTTCGAGTTTTCTGCTGCCGATGCCGCTGATGTCCATCAAATCATCCAGTGAGCGTGGTGCGCGTTTGGCGATGGTTGCCAGCGTTGCGTCGTGGAAAATGATGTAAGCGGGCAGATTGTGTTCGCGTGCAATGCTGGCACGCCAGACCTTGAGTGCCGCGTAGCGTTCCAGTGCGGCGGCATCCAGCGCCAGCGGTGCCTTGATGGCCGCAGGGCCAGCCCCTTGGTGTTTTTTGTTTTTTGAGCCGCCTGGGGTTGACACCGACGCACGCAGGCGCACCGGCACTTCCCCGCGCAGCACCGGGCGCGACTTGGGCGTCAGTTTCAAGGTGTTGTAGGCTTGCGTGTCCACGGCAACTGCGCCCATGCCGATGAGCTGACGCAGTACGCCACGCAATTGCAGTTCGCTGAAATCAGCGCCGATGCCAAAAGTACTCAGGGCGGTGTGGCCGTGCTGGGTGACCTTCTCGGTGGTTTTGCCGCGCACAATGTCCATCACGTGGCCCGCACCAAAGGCCATTCCGCTCGATTGATGGATGCGGTAGATGGTACTGAGCAGCTTGCGTGCCGCATCACTTCCGTCCCAGACTGCGGGAGGTTCCAGACAGTTGTCACAATTCTTGCAATTGCATTTACTACCCTTATCGTCCGACTCTTCGTCAAAATAGGCCAGCAGGCGCTGGCGGCGGCAATCGGTGGCTTCGGCCAGACTCAGCAAGGCATCGAGTTTGCCGCGCAAGGCCTGCTTGAATTCTTCGGCCGCCGGGCTTTCGTCGATCATGCGGCGTTGGTTCACAACGTCTTGCAAACCGTAGGCCATCCAGGCGTGGGCGTGCAGGCCGTCGCGTCCGGCACGGCCTGTTTCCTGGTAATAGCTTTCGATATTTTTCGGCATGTCAATGTGCGCCACAAAACGCACATCGGGTTTGTCGATACCCATGCCAAACGCGATAGTGGCCACCATGACCACGCCTTCTTCACGCAAGAAACGGTTCTGGTGCTCCTGGCGCACACGGCTGTCCAGACCAGCGTGGTAGGGCAGGGCGTGAATACCGGCGTTGGCCAATAGTTGCGCCACATCTTCCACCCGTTTGCGTGACTGGCAATACACGATACCCGCATCGCCCACATGCCCACCTTGAATGAAGCGCAGCAGTTGCTGTGTGGCATCGCGTTTCTTTTCGACGATGGTGTAACGGATATTGGGCCGATCCACGCTGCTCACAAATGCGCGTGCGTCTTGCAGCTGCAAACGCTCCAGCATGTCGGCGCGGGTGAGTGCATCGGCGGTGGCTGTCAGGGCTATGCGTGGAACGGTGGCAAAACGTTCGTGCAACACGGTAAGCGCACGGTATTCTGGCCGGAAATCATGGCCCCACTGGCTGACGCAGTGCGCTTCATCAATGGCAAACAGACTCAACTTGCCGCGTGCATACAGGGCATCCAGCAAGCCCAAAAAACGCGGTGTGGTCACGCGCTCGGGCGCTGCGTACAGCAGGGTGATCGCACCGGTATGCAGGTTTTTTTCGACGCCATAGGACTCTTCGGGAGTTTGGGTCGAGTTTAAAAATGCTGCCGATACGCCAGCCTCAAGCAGTGCACCCACCTGGTCGTGCATCAGGGCAATCAGGGGCGAGATAACAATGCTGACACCATAGCCTTGGCGTTGGCGGGCAATGGCGGGTATCTGGTAGCACAGTGATTTGCCACCACCTGTAGGCATCAGTACCAGGGCATCGCCACCACCGCTGACGTGTTCAACGATGGCCTGTTGCGCGCCGCGAAATTGCGTATAACCAAATATCTCCTGCAAGATGCCACGCAAATGATGTGCAGAAACGCCTGGTGATGTGCCCATCCTGTTTATCTGCCCTGTGCGTGTGATTGTGCTTCCCCTTCGGTTTGTGCTGCTGGCGCAACCAAAGGGATGGTGGCAGTGAATTCGGTTCCGCTGCCAGGCGCACTGCTGACCGTGAGGGTGCCTCCCAGAATCTGTGTGACTGCGCTATAACAAATGTGCAAACCCAGGCCAGAGCCCCCTTGTCCCAGTTTGGTTGTGAAAAAGGGGTCGAAAATGCGCGGCAAACTGGCTGACGGGATGCCGACACCGTCGTCCCGGATGCGCAGTTCGATGTAACCGGGTGCTGCCGGATTCAGCAGAATCTGGATCAGGCCATGCGCGCGTCCATCGAAGCCATGAATGACGGCGTTATTGATCAGGTTGGTCAGAACCTGCCCCAGGGCGCCAGGAAAGCTGTCCATGGTTTGATCGCAATGGATGGCGGTTTCGATCTGGTAGGGCGTGCGGTTCAGGGTGGGCCGCAGCACGCACAGCACGTCGTCTATCACTTCGCCGGGTTTGAACCGGCGCCGGTTGGCGCTGGTGCGGTCAACGGCGAGTTGTTTGAAACTGGTAACCAGTTCGGCGCTGCGGCGCAGGCTGCGGATTGAAATATCAACGGCGGTTTTGACGGAATCAAGAAAGGTTTCAAACTTGCTGCGCCGCAAACCCTTCTCGGCCATATCCATCTGAAAAACCTTGAGATGGTCGGCCAGCGTCGTGCTGGCCATCAAACCGTTGCCGATGGGCGTGTTGAGTTCGTGTGCCACACCGGCCACCAGAGAACCTAGCGCTGCGAGCTTTTCACTGCGTACCAGATCGTCTTTGGTCGCTTCGAGTTCCTCAAGCGATTCGCGCAACTGCTGGTTGGTGGCATTCAATTCTTCATTGAGCCGGGCCAACTCCTCGGTGCGTTCGTCCACTATTTCTTCGAGATGGTCATTCAAGCTGGTGAGGTTGACAACCAGGTGTTGGTTATGGCGAAAGGTATTGCCAAAAATATTGCTTGCCACCATCAGCATGGTGGTCATCAGAAACAGCATGCCCAGTGGCTCTATCTGTACCGAGTCAATCACGCCAAGCGCCAGCAACAAATCGTTGATGCCGCCAGCCAGATAGATCAACATGCCCACCAGCAGGATGCCTGCACCCGGTTTCCTGTTGATGGTGGCATACATCCACATGTAGGTGGCGCCAAGGCCGCTGAGCAGCATCAACAAAAACAGCAGGCTGCGCATGGCCTGGAACAGTTCCAGATTCGGCCAGGTCAGCGTGGAAACCATCGCCGAGTAGGCACCGGCAAACAAGATGCCAATTATCCAGTTGATGCGTGGCGTAAAACGGTGGAAATATTGGCTGAACAGGTACAGAAAATAACCAAAACTCAAGCCCAGGTAATGCAGTACCAGCAAATTCTCCGGCGGGTAGAGGCGCAAGAGAAAATCGGTCGGCATGATGAAAAACGGCACGATGCTCAAACTGCTCAAGGCAGCAAGCCGGTACAGGCCGTGGCGTGCCTTGCGAAAAACCAGCAGGAAAAACAGACCAAACGCAAACGCCACAGTGGCTGAAACCAGGCGCAGTTCACCACCGAGAAACTGCTGCCATACCAGGCCACTGTCGTGCGGATCGTAGCGGCGCAACTCGAACGGGAGTTGGTAGATACCGTTCATCAAGGGCGTTTCCACGCGCAAGGCAAATTGGTGTATCGGGCGGGTGACGGTGAAACGCAGCGGAATAGGTTGTACTGCGTAATAGCGCTCGATATTGATATTTCCTGGGCGACGGAATATTTCTACACCGTCAACATAGGCATTTACCCGCGCCATGAAGGGATCGACCAGCAAGACGACTTCCTGGCCCATCAGGGACGGGGCGAAATGCAAACTCCCACGGTACCAGCCAACGCGAAAATCCTGCTTGTCCGGATAGACTCCCTTCCACGGACCTGGAGCCCGCACGAGTTGCCATGTCCGGGTATCCAATGCAAGGTCTTTGTTTTCAGGTCTATCCTCACGGGTAAACAGCCAGGTCCCTGTCAACTTGAAAGGCTTATCGAGCTGGTTGATCTGAAACCTGCACGCATCGCAAGCTGGCTCTGCAATATTTGCAATACCTGCAATGGCCAATGGTGCTTGCAATAGCAGGCACCACAATACCCCCCACCCTGCAAGCAAGCCATACAGCCCACGTTGAATGCAGTGCAGGACCATGGGTCACATCAGCTTGCTGGCGGCGACAGCAGCGCTGCTGCCTCGCGTGCTGCAACGCGGCCTTCATCGGTGGGAACGACCCAGACTTCGATCTGGCTGTCGGGTGCGTGAATCGCCAGCACGGATGTGCCTTGCGCCTGCTGGTTGCGTGCTTCGTCCAGCTTGACGCCCAGGTATGCCAGACGCGCGCAGACCTCGGAGCGCAGTACGGTATCGTGTTCGCCAATGCCACCGCTGAAGGCCAGCACATCCAGGCCACCCAGGCAGGCGGTTAGCGCGCCGGACTCGCGCACCACCCGGTGCGTGAACAGGTCAATCGCCTTGCACGCCGCTGCGCTGCCGTCCTGGCGCAAGCGGCGCATGTCGGCGGAAATGCTGGAAACGCCAAGCAAGCCGCTTTGTTTGTACAGCAGCGTTTGCAAACGGCCATGGTCCCAGCCCTGTTCCAGCAGATACAGCAGCACGCCAGGGTCCAGTGTCCCGGTACGTGTGCCCATCACCAGGCCATCGAGTGCAGAAAAACCCATGGTGGTCGCAACGCTGCGCCCATCCAGCGCCGCACACAGGCTGGCGCCATTGCCCAGGTGCGCCATCAGCACCCGAGCGCGCGCACGCTGGCTGTCGCGCAGCAAGGTATCCATGATGAACTGGTACGACAGTCCGTGAAAACCATAGCGGCGTACCCCCTGCGCGGCAAGCGCTTGCGGCAAGGCGAAGCTGTAATCCACTTCGGCCAGCGTGGCATGAAAAGCCGTGTCGAAGCAGGCGATCTGCGGCAGTTGCGGGAAAGCGGCCTTGAAGGCGCGTATGCCTTCGAGGTTGTGGGGTTGGTGCAGCGGCGCCAGAGAGTTGAGCGCATCCAGTTGAGCCAATATGGCGTCGGTCACGATGACGCTGGTGCGAAAGGTCTGCCCACCATGCACCACGCGGTGCGCCACGGCTTCAATGCCTGGCACCCCGGCGGTCGTGGCCAGCAAGGCACGCAGACTCTCCAGCGCATGGGGAAACGGGTCCGCCAAACCACGGGGCAGCGCACGCTGTTGTGCCTGGCCTTCAAAGGTCCAACCCATCTCGGGGCTGCCACCGGGCTCCAGCCCTTGAATATTGCCGGTCAAAAGACTGCTTTGCACCTGTCCTGCTTGCAGTGGATGCAATGAAAATTTAAGCGTGGAGGAGCCCGCGTTGACAGCAAGAATGGCCATGGTGTGAACGGTATGAGAATCAGGATCAGGTGGGGTTTTTCCAGACCACGCGCGCACGGTCACGCCGTGCGTTATGCGCGGCCAGTTTGGCCAGCAGCGCCGAAGCAACGCGGTTCCTTGGTCCGTCGGAGCGGCTGGTCAGGGCGATGGGAATGCGCGCACCCAGGACCAGACCCGAGCCGGAGGCGCCAGCCAGGTACTCCAGTTGTTTGGCCAGCATGTTGCCGCTTTCCAGGTCGGGTACGGCCAGAATATCGGCGTGCCCGGCCACGGCGGATTTGATTTTCTTGATCTCGGCTGCGTGGCTGGAAATTGCATTGTCGAAGGCCAGGGGACCATCCAGAATGCCGCCGGTGATCTGGCCGCGCTGCGCCATCTTGCACAGTGCGGCGGCATCGACGGTGGAGGGCATGGTGGGGTTGACCGTTTCCACAGCGGCCAGGATGGCGACCTTGGGGCACTCGACGCCCATGATGCGGGCAAAGTCGATGGCGTTTTGAATGATGTCCACTTTTTCCGCAAGATTGGGGGTGATGTTCAGTGCGGCGTCGGTGATCAGCAAGGGCTTGTTGTACAGCGGTACGTCAAAACGGAACACGTGCGACATGCGCCGGCCCGTGCGCAGGGCAGGGCGCTTGAGCACTTCATGAATCAACTCGTCGGTGTGCAGGCTGCCTTTCATCAGCACCTCGACCTCGCCCGCAGCGGCCATGTCCGCCGCCCGTTCGGCTGCAGCGTTGCTGTGTGGCTCGGAGATGATTTCAATTCCTGCCAGATTCAGCCCGGCCTCTTTTGCAAGATGCAGGATACGGATTTCCGGGCCTATCAACACCGGAGTAATCAGGCCATGACGCGCCGAGTCAATGGCGCCGGTGAGTGATCCGATATCACACGGGTGCACCACCGCGCAGCGCACCGGCTCCAGGTCCTGGCCCAGCGCCAGCAAGTCGTTGAAACGGGCTTCCGGGTCGAACAATTGGATGTGGGGCGCGTTTACCTTGGGCAGGCGCACTTTCTGCGTTGGTGCCAGAATGCGTGCCGTCCCCTGGAGCACAAGCTGTGCCTTTTGGTTGATAACCTGGCAATCGAGATCCACGGTCTGGCGGACATCGTCCTTGCGTGTGATGACCACAGTGACCGCCAGCGTGTCGCCCACACGCACCGGCTGGATAAACCGCAGGTTTTGCTCCAGGTAGACCGTGCCCGAGCCGGGAAACTGCGTACCCAGCAGCGCTGAAATGAGCGAGCCAACCCACATGCTGTGCGCCACCACACCATGAAAAACGGTTTCATTGGCGTATTCGACATCCAGATGCGTCGGGTTGGTATCGCCCGATACGGCTGCGAAAGCCTGGATATCGTTTGTGGTCAAGGTGCGCAACATGCGCGCGCTTTGCCCCACGCTGAGTTCGGCATAGGTCAGGTTTTCGACATATTCGGCGTTCGGGATGGTCATGCAGGGGTTCTCCGGTAATCAGGGCAAAGTGCAAGGCAGTATAAACAACGCATGCGGCGCCATTCAGGAAACCGGGGACTGCCGCCAGGGGCGAGGACGTGGTTGCTGCTGCAGGCAACCTGTTTCGTAACGGCTACTGTGCACGTAGCCGCTACGCTATGGAACAATATTTCAGGACTTGCCCAGCAGTCCGGCTTTCAGGTCATCCTGCACGGGATCGTCGCCAAGCCAAACCTTGAGCAAGGCCTTGAAGAAATCTTCACCGGCAATTTCCTTGCCCTGTGGCTTGCCGTTGACATTGACTTGCGTGCCTTTTTCGGGAACAAAGTCTATCGTGATCACCGTTCCGGCCTTGACATCACCCAGGCTCATCATGATGTCAGAAAACGCATTGACCTTATCCTGAATGGCCGCCAGGCCAGAACCGGCGTTGTCTTTGATTCCGTTGCCAAATGCCTTGGCAAAAGTCTTGCCATCCCCATCCTTGAGCAGGTGCAACACCACACGCTTGGGGCCTTTGGATTCGATGACGGTTTTGGGATCGGAGGATTTTGCGCCTACATAAAGCACAGCGACATAGCGTTTGCCAAACTTGGAGCGAACGCCTGTGCCATTGATGACCAGGTCCGCAGTGCCCAGCTTGGCCTTGTCATCAAACTTGACGCCCTCGACCTCAATGGCCGAAGCAGTTTGCAGGGATAGTGCCATTACAACGGCAGTAAATAAATGTTTCATGGTGTGTCTCCTTTGGAAGAGGTTTTGGTAGGTGCAGGCGAAAAGCAGGAAAACCGCGTAATCCACCTGGCAACGGAGTTTAACAACAACACTATCTTGCGCTTCTCCTGTTTTTTTGGTTTAGTTTTACAAAGCATTTGCTTGGTAATATGCCATATACTCTGCGCACTCCCCCCAACCCTCACATTCCCAGGAGCTTTTGGCCATGACCGAAGCATTTGTGTTCGATGCCATCCGCACGCCGCGTGGCAAAGGTAAGAAAGACGGCAGTTTGTACGAGGTCAAGCCCGTTACGCTGCTCGCTGGACTGTTGACTGATTTACAACAACGCAACCCGTTTGACACCGCGCAGGTGGACGATGTGGTGATGGGTGTCGTTTCGCCGGTGGGCGATCAGGGTGCGGTATTGCCCAAGGTGGCCGCACTCAGGGCGGGCTGGGATTTTCGGTGCGCCGGGCTGCAGATCAACCGCTTTTGTGCCTCCGGTCTGGAGGCGGTCAATCTGGCGGCGCAAAAAGTGCGTTCCGGCTGGGAGGATCTGGTCGTTGCCGGTGGGGTGGAGAGCATGAGCCGTGTGCCCATAGGCTCCGACGGCGGTGCCTGGGCGCTGGACCCCGAAACCAATACACACACCGCTTTTGTGCCGCAGGGCATCGGCGCCGATCTGATTGCCACGCTTGCCGGTTTTACGCGCAACGATCTGGATGCGTTTGCGCTGGCCTCGCAGCGGCGCGCGGCGGCAGCGCAGGCCGCAGGGTATTTTGATGCCTCGGTCATGCCGGTCAAGGACGCCCTGGGGCAGGTGATTCTGGCGCGCGACGAATTCATCAAGCCGCAGACCACGCTGGAAGGACTGGCTGCGCTGAAACCTTCGTTCGAGCAAATGGGCAGCATGGGTTTTGACCAGATGGCGCTCACCCGCTACCCACAAGTGGAGCGCATCCACCATCTGCACCACGCGGGCAATTCCTCGGGCATTGTCGATGGCGCCGCCGCCGTGTTGATCGGCTCCGAAGCCGCCGCCAAACGGCACCAGCTCACGCCGCGCGCGCGCATCGTTGCAACGGCTTTAAGCGGCGCCGACCCGACCATCATGCTGACCGGCCCCATGCCGGCCACGCGCAAGGCGCTGGCCAAGGCGAACCTGAGCATCGAGCAGATTGACCTGTTTGAAGTCAATGAAGCCTTTGCCGCCGTGGTGCTGCGCTTCATGCAGGAAATGGGCGTGCCGCACGACAGGGTCAACGTCAATGGCGGCGCCATCGCGCTGGGCCATCCACTGGGTGCCACCGGCGCCATGATTCTGGGCACATTGATTGACGAGCTGCATCGGCGCCAGCTGCGCTACGGTTTGGCCACCCTGTGCGTGGGCGGCGGTATGGGCATTGCCACGATTGTCGAAAGGATCTGAACCGTGAAAACCATGAAAACCATTCAGTACACCCTGGCCGACGGCATTGCCACCATCACCTTCGACAATCCCGATGCACCCGTCAACACCATGAGCCTGCAATGGCAAAACGATATGGGCGCGGTGACGGCGCAGGTTCTGCAGGACCAGAACGCCATCCAGGGCATCGTGCTGGCATCGGCCAAGGCCACGTTTTTTGCTGGCGCTGATCTCAAGGCCATGATGCAGCTCACACCCGCAGATGGCGGCACGCTGTACACCGAGCTGGAACGTTTCAAGAAGCACTTTCGCACGCTCGAAACCCTGGGCAAGCCGGTGGTCAGCCTGCTCAATGGCACGGCGCTGGGCGGCGGCTGGGAGGTGGCATTGGTCGGGCATTACCGCATCGCCATCGACTCAGCAAAAACCCAGTTTGGCCTGCCCGAGGTCACGCTGGGACTCTTGCCCGGCGCAGGGGGCGTGACCAAGATGGCGCGCCACCTGGGGCTTATGGGCGCGCAGCCGTATCTGGTCGAAGGCAAACTGTTTTCTCCGTCCGAAGCCATGCAACTGGGACTGGTGCATGAACTGGTGGCGCCCGGCGAGAACGCACACGCCGAAATGCGCGCGCGTGCGCTGGCCTGGATTGCGGCCAACCCGCAGGCGCAGCACCCCTGGGAGGCCAAGGGCTACAAGGTTCCCGGCGGCTTGCCGTCCTCGCCTGCCGTTGCGGGCATGCTGATGGTGGCGCCTGCCATGCTGCAAAAACAGACCCGTGGCCTGTACCCGGCACCCGAGGCGATCATGGCCTGCATGGTCGAGGGCTTGCAGGTGGACATCGACACCGCGCTGCGCCTGGAAAGCCGCGCGCTGGCCAGACTCATGGTCGGCACCAATGCCCATGCCATGGTCAACACCTTTTTCTTCAATCTCAACGCCATCAAGAGCGGCCAATCGCGTCCCGCAGCCGTGCCACGCTTCAAACCGACCAAGGTCGGCGTGCTGGGTGCTGGCATGATGGGCGCGGGCATCGCCTGGGCACAGGCCAGCAAGGGCATCTCCACAGTGCTCAAGGACGTAAGCCAGGATAAGGCCGAGCAGGGAAAAAGCTACAGCGCCAAACTCGCGCAGGGCAGGGTGGCCAAGGGCCGCATGACGGCACAAGAGCAACAACAACTGCTGGACCGCATTGTGGCAACGGATGCGGTCGCCGACCTGAAAGACTGCGAACTCATCATCGAAGCCGTATTTGAAAACCGCGAACTCAAGGCGCGCGTGACGCAAGAGTCCGAACCGATGCTGGCTGCCGGGGGCTTTTTCGCGTCCAACACCTCGACGCTGCCCATCAGCAGCCTGGCGCGCGCCAGTGTTGCGCCCGAGAAGTTCATCGGCATCCATTTTTTCAGCCCGGTGGACAAGATGAAGCTGGTCGAGCTGATCCGTGGCGCGCAGACCAGCGACGAAACCGTGGCGCGTGCCTACGACTACGTGCAGGCCATTGGCAAGATTCCCATCGTGGTCAACGATGCACGCGGGTTTTTCACCAGCCGTGTGTATTCCACCTTCATTCTGGAGGGGGTCAGCATGCTGGGCGAGGGAATCCCTGCGGCAGCCATCGAAAACGCCGGGCTACAGTGCGGCATGCCGGTGGGGCCTCTGGCCGTGCAGGATGAAACCACGCTGACGCTCACCCTGCACATCCTGGAGCAGACGCGCGCCGATTGCGAGGCCGAAGGCAAACCCTACGTAGTGACTCCCGCCGAGGAGCTGATTGCAGCAATGGTGCGCACGCACCAGCGGCCTGGCCGTGTCGGCGGTGGCGGTTTTTATGAATATCCCAATGAAAAGGGCGCCAGAAAATTCCTGTGGCCGCGTCTGAAGTCCTTGTTCGAAAAGCCCGATGTGCCATGGAGCATCACTGACCTCAAGGATCGTCTGCTCTACCGCCAGGCCATCGAGACGGCACGCTGCCTGGACGAGAACGTCTTGACCTCGGTGCACGAGGCCAATATCGGTTCGATATTCGGCATCGGCTTTCCGGCCTGGACCGGCGGGGCCATGCAGTTCATCTACGGCATGGACATAGCAGCCTTTGCCGCGCGCGCGGCAGAGCTGGAGCAAAAATTCGGCGCCGGTTTCGCCCTGAGCGCATCCGTCCAGGAAACTTTGCGCCGCCACCAGCCGCGCTACTGAGAGGCCCCACGCACACAAATGCTATCCATTGCCGATAACCGTGACCAACAGCATTGGTCACGTTCATCGGAATCGCTGGTCACGTTGGATCGGAATACGCACGGACTGCCTGAAAAATCGGCATGTTGATAAAAACCCATGCCAGTGCGGGAAACGAATATGGTCGGCAATCAACTTATCAAGACGGCCTACTATGTGGCGGCTATCGCTTTCCATCTGGTTTTGCTTCTCACCAATGCTGGCAATTACTTCCACGGAGGCACTCCCGTTGAATTGGTTGCCATGCAGGGGATAGCTGTGGTGATTTCTATGGTGGCAATAAAACTCTTTCAGAAGGTCGGAACGATAGAGAAAGTTTTTGTTGTTCTCTGTGCCTTGGTCCCGTTGTTCTTTGTCATTTTGTAACTACCAACCGTCCCCTTTGGTACCATCAGACATCTGGTCGAAGTTTGCCCTTCTGATGCAGTTACTTTGAAGCGCATAATGCTCCCTCTGATCGATTTGTAGCGACACTACCTCACAGCAGATTCCAGCAATTCCAAATTTGACTTTACCCTGTAGCCGGGGGTGCTTTGCGCTTGGGTGCTGCAGGTTTGAGTGCTTCGAGCATGAGGTCAAACAACTCCTGCCAGCTTTCAAACAAAACGTATTGCAGCAAGGCACGCAGGTG
>JAYRRD010000192.1:0-32512 GCA_041910275.1 Rhodoferax sp. | reverse complement strand
TTTTCGTAACACTTCTCATCGTCCATCAACTCCTGGATATGAAACATGGCAGTGGCCCTCCGTCACAATACTATGACGAAGGGCATTGCAACCGATCCTTTTCTCATCCATTGTGATGACCTCAAAACCCAATATGAGCCCAAAATATTTGAGGGGAAATGAAAATGGCGACAACACTTCAATACCTGCGGCGTCAGGGGAAATGCTCCTAAGTTGGTAGCTGTCCCCGCTTGTCAGTCATGCGGTACAGGCTGATTTGATGCGTATGCCGACAAGTACCGCACCATGGGGACAGCCCATCCACCTGATTGGCGTGGAATTCAGCCTCGCCAGGCGCAACGTGGTCGGGTTTGAATAGCTGCAAACGCACACCGTACGGGCGCTAGTGGTCTATTTGGCGTTTGCCACCTGTACCACCAGCTTGACTCCCAGCGCTGCACACACGCGGGCAATGGTGTCAAAACGGGGCTGAGAATTGGGGCGCAACGCCTTGTACAGGGCTTCGCGGCCTATCCCGCTGGCCTTTGCAATCTCGGTCATTCCACGAGCGCGGGCAATGTCACCCAGCGTCAACGCGAGCATGGCCGGGTCGCCATCTTCAATCACCACCGTCAGGTATTCGGCAATGTCCTGATCAGTTTGTAGCATTTCGGTAATGTCGAACGTTGCAAGTTCAGAAATCTTGGTCATGGTCATTCACTCCTCCAATGTCCTGGACAGCGCAATTGCCGCTTCAATGTCGGATTGCTGGGCGGATTTGTCGCCACCACCGAGCATCACGATCAACACATCACCGTGTTGCACGTAGTACATGCGCCATCCGGGTGATTTCCTTGCAAACCGCCTTGGCAGACCCCGCGCACTCCAGCGCGGGTGATAGGGGCAAATCATCCGAACAACTCACTATGCGTACCCAGGCGTTTGAAGATGATGATATCCATGCCTTTGTCCTCGGGATGCGGATCAATGCGGTAAATCAGCAGGAAATCCCCTCCCAGGTGTATATCGCGGTCGCCATCGTCCCATTCGTCATCTGCCGTCAAAGCGTGATCGCGCCACTGCTCTTGCAGCATCTGTTGCGGCGTGTGGGCGATGAGCAGTCCACCGACAGTGGACACCAGCGTCATGTCGTATCGGCCCGCAGCGGCCATGCGCTGGTAGTCTTTCTTGAAAGTCTTGGTATAGGCGATGGTGCGCAGCCTGTCCCCTTTCTTGCCAGCCATCAGGCTTGATCCTTATTCATTTCTGCCAGCATGTCCTGCACACTGGCATGTGCGGGGCCGCCGTCCTTGGCGATTTCGCGGGCCTCCTGTTTGGCTTGGCGGTTGGTTTGCTTGCGCAAGCGCATGGCCTGGACTTGCTCGTCGCTCAGGCGCAGCTCAAAGGGAATACCGTTGTGCAGCACCACCCCCTGAAGAAACATGCGTACCGCGCCATTCATGTCCAGCCCCAGAGCGGATAAGATGTCACTTGCGGAATCAAACAATTTATCGTCAACCGTTGTACGAATAATGCTCATTTCAAGCCTAAATTGGTCACTTTTGGGCGTATTTTAGCGAATACTTGGCTGATTTTTGCAAAATTCGCTGGTTTCTTACAATCCCGACCATGGCCATTGACATATCCCCATTGCCCTGGCACAAGCTGCCCATTGTTCAAAAATGGCATAACAAGCGCGCCGATGTGCCCTACCATCTACCAACCATCAGCGAGGTTGACCATGTTGCAAACCATTGAAGTCGAAATTGATGCACGGGGATGTATTCATCCACTGGAGCCGCTTCCTTTTGAGCCGGTCGGACGCGCTTTGCTGACCTTGCTCCAGCCTGACCAGGCCATTGCGCCCGCACAACAAGATGCAGGTCAATACAGCGCGGCCCGCGCGCTGGCACTGCTGGCATCACCACGTTATGCGCAACGTCCCGTCAGCGACCCAGAGGAAGTCCAGAAACGTATCGCCGCTCTACGCAATGACTGGCGCGATTGACCATGCGCATGGCCTATCTGGATACCTGTTGCCTGATCTATCTGCTGGAGGATGTCCCCCCTTTCAGCGCGCGCATACGCAAACTTCTCGCCAACAACATGGCTGTGACACTTTGTCTTTCGCCACTGGTGCGAATGGAAGTATTGGTCAAGCCCATGATGGATGCCAATGCAGCGCTGATAGCGGATTACGAGGACTTCATAGCCGCGCAGCAATGGCTGCCTATCGGCAATGCCGTATTTGAGTCCGCCTTACGCTTGCGGGTTCAACACAGACTCAAAACACCGGATGCGCTGCATCTTGCATGTGCACAACACCACGCATGCACGGAGTTCTGGACGAACGATGACCGACTTACCCACGCAGCAGCTTCCAGTATGGTTGTTCGCACGCTCACACCATAATCCCGGTCATGGCCACTGACATGGCCCCAAGTGGAAACGTTAGCAATTTGATAGCTGCTCCCGCTCTATCCACAAGCGTTCACAAGCGCTATAGGCTGATTTTTCATAAATTCCAGGTGCCGTGCGTGGGAATGTCACGGTTCCAGACCGGGATTTGCCCCTGCGCTTGGTGGTACAGTATTGCGAACTTTAGAAGGTACACAGTGGCAACACCAAATTACGGATATGAAAAGCGCCAGAAAGAACTGGCAAAAAAGCGCAAGAAAGAAGAAAAACTCAAGGAAAAGAGCGAGCGCAAAGCCCATGGTGAGAGCAATGACCGGCCCAACCAGGAAAATCCTGCCCCGGAAAACCAGCCTGGGTAGATGTACGCTCCATCTCAGGATCAGGATCACAAGGAATCAACGATGAGTTGGCTGGAAAAACTGTTGCCCCCGCGCATTCAGCAAACGGATCGCTCAGACCGTCGCAGCATGCCGGAAGGCTTGTGGATCAAATGTCCCGGTTGCGACACCGTCTTGTACAAGACCGATCTGGAGCAGAACCAGAACGTGTGTCCCAGTTGCGGCCACCACCACCGTATTGGCGCACGTGCACGGCTGAATCGGTTTCTGGACAACGAAGGCCGGGTTGAAATCGGGCAGGAAGTGTTGCCGATTGATCCGCTGAAATTCAAGGACAGCCGCAAATACCCCGAGCGTTTGCAGGAAGCGCTGGAGGCGACGGGCGAAACGGACGCGCTGGTGGTGATGGCCGGGGCGGTGCACGGTATCAGCCTGGTGGCGGCCTGCTTTGAATTTGAATTCATGGGCGGCAGCATGGGTTCCGTGGTGGGCGAGCGTTTTGTGCGCGGGGTGGAAACCGCCATCGAGCAAAAAATTCCATTTCTGTGCTTTACTGCCACGGGTGGTGCGCGCATGCAAGAGGGACTGCTGAGTCTGATGCAGATGGCCAAGACCAATGCGGCGCTCACCCGCCTGGCAAAAAAGAAGTTGCCTTACATCAGCGTCCTGACCGACCCGACCATGGGGGGCGTCAGCGCCGGTTTTGCCTTTTTGGGAGATGTGGTGATCGCCGAGCCCAAGGCCCTGATTGGTTTTGCCGGGCCTCGGGTGATCGAGTCCACGGTACGCGTCACCTTGCCCGAAGGGTTTCAGCGCTCGGAATTCCTGCTCTCCAAAGGCGCGGTTGATTTCATCTGCGACCGGCGTGAATTGCGTAAAACCGTGGCCAACACGCTGGCGCTGTTGCAGCGCCAACCGGCGGATGCCGTTATCTGACAGTCATCTGAAAACCAGGACCAGCACCTGGGTCTGAATCGAAACCAGCACAATGTCGGCGATCTGCAACAGCAGCAGTAAAACCAGTGGCGACAGGTCAACGCCGCCTATCAAAGGGACGACGCCGCGAATCGGGCCGAGCAGCGGAATGATCAGGCGCTCCAGCAGGTCCGATATGGCCGAGCGGGTTTGTACCCAGGACAGCACGGCGTAGACAATGACCAGAACGGTCAGCCCGGAAATCGCCATACGGGCCAAGCCGAAGATCGCCAGCACGGCTATCGTGGCAAACTGCTCGACCATGCCGGAAAGGGTCCATAAAACCAGGTACAGGAGCAATTGAATCAAGAAGGCAGCCACCAGACTGGCCATGTCCCAGCGCCCCAGTGCGGGCACCACCCGGCGCAAGGGCAGCACCAGCCAGTCGGTCAGGGCGAAGACAAATTGCCCGATGGGGTTGCCCGAGCGGGCCGACATCGGAATCCGCAGGTATTGCATGTACAACCGCAGCAAGCAGGTGCCGCTGACCAGGCCGGCGGCCACATTCAGAAGAAGTGAGACAATTTGGTAGAGCATGGTGTATGTGTGCAGTTAGCCCGCCATCATAGCTTCCCCGGATATTGCCATTGCCCTCCCAACACCCTCTTTATCATATGTCTGATCAACTGAACGCTGCCGCCCTCCCCGTCGACGAAAACCAACTCATGCAAGAGCGCCGGGAAAAACTCAAGGCCTTGCGCCAGCAGCAAGCCCAGGGACAAGGCGTTGCCTTCCCCAACGATTTCAAACCCACGCACCAGGCCGGTGAACTGTTTGCGGCCTACGATGCCAAGACGGCGGAGGAGCTGGACACCCTGGCGGTGGGGGTCAAGATCGCCGGGCGCATGATGCTCAAGCGCGTCATGGGCAAGGCGAGTTTTTGCACGCTGCAAGACGCTTCCCTGGGCGAGACCGGCGGGCGTATCCAGGTGTATGTCAAAAAAGACGATGTGGGCGAGGAGCTTTATACGGCCTTCAAACATTGGGACCTGGGGGACATCGTGGCAGCCGAAGGCACGGTGTTCAAGACGCGCACCGGCGAGCTGTCCATTCACGCCACCCATGTGCGTTTGCTGACCAAGAGTTTGCGCCCCATGCCGGATAAATTCCATGGCATTGCGGACCAGGAAATGAAATACCGCCAGCGCTACCTGGATCTCATGATGGACGAGACGACGCGCAGGCGTTTTGTGGCGCGCAGCAAGGCCGTGGCCGCCATGCGTGCGTTCATGGTGCAACACGGCTTTCTGGAAGTGGAAACGCCCATGTTGCAGACCATTCCGGGTGGCGCCAACGCCCGGCCATTTTCGACGCACCACAACGCGCTCGACCAGTCCATGTACCTGCGCATTGCCCCGGAGTTATTCCTCAAACGCCTGATTGTGGGCGGCTTTGACCGGGTGTTCGAGATCAACCGCAATTTTCGCAACGAAGGCATCTCGGTGCGCCATAACCCCGAATTCACCATGATGGAGTTCTATGCCGCGTACTGGAATTATCAGGACCTGATGGATTTCACGGAAAGCCTGGTGCGCGACGCTGCCCTGCAGGCCACGGGCAGCCTGCAATTGGAGTACGGCGGCAAGCACGTGGACCTGGAAAAACCTTTCGAGCGGCTGACGATTGTGGAAGCCATTGCCAAGCACACCGGCGCGGGTGCGCATGTGCAGGATGCCCAGTGGCTGATCCACGCCCTGCGCAAGCTGGGGCTGAGTGAGGCCAAACACCAGCTGTCCAGCCGCAGCCTGGCCAGTTTGCAAGTGATGTATTTTGAGGAAACCGTGGAGGAAAAACTCTGGCAGCCCACCTTTATCTGCCAGCATCCGGTCGAGATTTCACCCCTGGCCAGGGCCAGCGACACCAACCCGGAGGTGACCGAACGCTTCGAGCTGTACATCACAGGCCGCGAGTTTGGCAACGGCTTTTCGGAACTCAACGATGCCGAGGACCAGGCCGCGCGCTTCCAGTCCCAGGTGACGGCAAAAGACGGCGGCGACGACGAGGCCATGTTTTATGACCACGATTTCGTGTGCGCCCTGGAATACGGCATGCCGCCCACCGGCGGCTGCGGCATCGGCATTGACCGTCTGATGATGCTGCTGACCGATAGCGCGAGTATCCGGGACATTATTCTGTTCCCGGCACTGCGGCGGGAAAAACCCTGATACATCAGTTACTACGTATTTAGTAGCTGTCCCCGCTTGTCCCTCGGGGGATACAGGCTGATTTGATGCTAAATTTAGGCCAAATCGACGCTAAAAACGTGCCACACAGGCTCGGCGGGTGCACCTGGAGTGCGTCTTGGGTGTTTTTCATATCACGGGTGATATGAAACTGGCGTGATTCCATGTGATTACACCCGCGCTTTACTGCGCAGCGTCGATTCCCAGAAAGCTGGCCAGTGCCGCAGTGGTCAACGCCCCCTGGTGATGAATGGTCTGGCCGCTTGCAGCGTGCTTGGCGACGATAAAGGGGACGGACTCTGCGCCAAAACTGTTGAGCAGCTTGGTATTGGCCTGGATGGATTGCTCGATGGCTGGTGCAACGCTGGCAGATGCCGAAATGCCACCGCTTCCAGCCAGAAGCGCGGTTTCATGTTCGGTCATGCGCGCCAACGGATCGGCGGCGGTCAGAAGGGCGGCCCCCTGGGTCAAGCTTGCCGCGTTGATCCAGGCCACGGGAATCCATACGAACCGGAGTTTGCTGTGCAATGGCCGCGATGCGTTCCACAAATGGCCGCAGTGCGGGCATTGGGGGTCAAAAAACACATAGGCCACCTGCTGGCTCATCATCGCGCCTACCGAAAAGCCTTTGGCCTGGGCCTCGATGGCTGGCAGCGCGATGTTTTCGCTTTTGACCGATTTGGCCGATTTGGTGGCGTCAGGAGCATCTTTCTTTGAGCAGCCGCTGAACACGGATGTGCCAAGCGCCAGGAGGAGGACGAGTAGCCGGGTCAGGTGTGTTGTCATTGGCATAAGGTTTTACGTGAGTTGGGTCAGGAAACGATCTGGCATTCGCGCCGCAACAATGCCAGCGCATCCTGGAGCGCGTAAGCGTGGTCACTGAGCAGGGTGGGTCGTGCATCTTCGATGAAGGAATGCCACAAATCGGTGTAATCGCTGCAATGCAGTGTCGGCGCGTTTTCCGCGATGAATTGCTCCACCAGCCCGGACTGCAAGCCCGACTTTTGTATCTTGCGTACCAGGGTCTTGGCGGCATTTTCCGTCAGGGAGGTTTTGGGTGTGCTGCTGGCTGCCACGCATAAAAACAGCGTCAGCAAGGAGGCGTCGTCGTTGCGTTCGCCAGTCAGCTTGTTCCAGGCGTTGGAGGCGCTGCGGTCAAAGTGATCAACTTCGCTCAAGGCGTCTTCGAGCCAGAAATAGCGTCCCATGAACATGGGCGTTGCGTGGAACAGCTTGCGCACCGGCAAGCTGTCGTCCAGTATCCTGGGCAGATCGTCCAGCACCGATTGCAGCAGCGGCTGCACCACCTCCTTGAACGCTTCCGGCATACCCTTGGGCATAGGGATACCGGGCATTGCACCGGCCTTGGCGGCGTACTTTTTGCGCAGCGCCAGCACCATTTTCTCAAACACCACCCAGTCTGGCATCTGCTTGCGCCCGCAGGCCAGCGTCAGCAGTCCGGTGCGGATGACGGCCTCGGCCTCGACGTCGGCGGCCACCAATTCGTCTTCATCCAGCCCCAGCACCTGGGCAAACCACCGGGCTGGCTGAACCACCGCAGCGATCTGCTGGCGCCGGGCCAGCTCGCTTTGGTATTCAGCCAAGCTGCGCAAGGACCATTTGTCGAGCAAGGGAATCTGCTCTTCATTAAAACCGACGCTGTTTTGCATGCCAAAGTGGCTGTGGTCCGGCAGGGCCAGCATGGCCTTGAGCATGTCGGAGCCAGCTTTGGAGCGGGAGAGGAACGAATGGTCACGTAGCAAATTGGCCGCTTGCCGCAAGTCGCCGCCGCTGCTGCTCTCCAGATGCAGGCTGACCAGATTGACCATGCGGTCCTTGGCCTTTTCCAGTTCGGGCCGCAGCATCGGGCGGCCAAAATAGCGCGCAATCTGCACGATCCCCTTGGGTGCATCGTTGCAGATGGCATCCAGATGGGCTTGCGTGAGAATGCCGTTTTCCACGCCATACACCAGCGCCTTTTCAAAAAAAGGCCGCCTGTCGAAGAGCGAGACGGCAAGGGGGGCAGTGTCCTGGGACATCAGATTGCGGATTCTTCGTCGTCTTCCCGTGCGGCGGGGGTTGAGCGGCCACGGTCGGTGTCGCTGGACTCGATCTTGCCATCGTCTTCCGGGGCGTCTTCTTCAAGTTCTTGCTCCCGATCATGCGCGCGCGCCTTGGCACGCAGCACCAGCAGGGTTTCGACAAACAGGTCCGGGCATTCGTGGCGCAGCAACCAGGCCAGTTGCATCCAGTCCTGGTCGGACACTTCGTCCAGCTCGACTTTGGGGCCCACATAGGCCGAACCCAGCAGGGCTGTTTCCGACAGAATGTCACCGTCGTCTTCCACCGAATCAAACGTGCCGCTGCGGGCAAAGGCTTCGACGCGGCTCCATTTTTCCGCGAAATAATCGGCCAGAGCTTCGCTCCCCCCTTCCAGGTCTCCGATAGCGGTTAAAAAAGCAATGGGATCGGCGTCTTCGCGGAAAATGACCGAGTTCATCATGCCGCGCAAATGGGTATGGCTGAGGTCCTTGTATTGTTTTTCAATGACCACGGCACGCGCAAAAATCTCTGGCGTGACCAGCAGGTTGACAACGGATTCGCGCGAGTTGTCATACTCGCGGATCACTGCCAGCACGTCCTTGGGTGGCAATTGCTCCAACACCGCAACCAGGGCACGGTCACCTTCGGTATCAGCCAGTTCCACCAGGGCCGCTTCGGCTGCCACGATGTCACCAGCGGCAATCAGGCTTTGGGTTTTTGCAATGAGCGCGAGTTGATTCATGCGTGATCTTTGCGGTCAAAACCTTGCTCCACCAGCCATTCGGCGCCCGCTTCGTCGCGTTCACGCTCTTCGCGCAACTCCTCGTCTTCGGGCTCGCCGGTTTCGTGGTCACGGTCTTCCACGCCGTCGTCGGTGTCTTTCTCTTCTTCCTCTCCAGCAGCGCCCGCCGCTGCCTGGGGGCGTTCGTGGCGGATGCACATGTATTCCAAGGCACTGGCGACGACCAGAAACCAGTCCCCCTTGGGTTGTTTGCGCAGCAATACAGCCAACTCGTGTGCCCACGGCTCCAGTTCAATGGCCTGCGCCAGAGAGTCCCAGGCGGGCAGTTTGTCGGACTCCAGACTGAGCAAATGGTCCATCACGGCAGCGGATTTGAAGCGAAAGCCCTGGTGCAGGACCACGGCCACCATTTCGGGACTGGCCTCCAGCATGCTTGCCAAAAAGTCTATTTCTCGCCGCCGCTGGGCCAGGCGTCGGTTCAGAACGTGCTTGCCCTCCGAATCGAATTTCATGTCATCAAGTTCGGCAAAATAGGCCGAACGCAGGTTACGAAAATAAGGCGAAATATGCATGCTAAAGCTCAGGATTCTTGAGGTTTCGGGGTTCTAGGGTTGAATGAGGCGGTCGAAGTAGTTGCGCCAGATCTCGCGCGCCGTGTCAATGGGGCTGTCAAGCAGGTTGCGACGGCGATTGTCATCGTAGGCTTGGCGTTTGGCGTCGTCTGACAATACCTCGTAGGCCTCCTGCACAGCCCGAAACCGGGCTGGCGCTTCGGCTGCAGGATTGCGGTCAGGATGGTAGAGCGCGGCCAGTTGCCGAAAAGCTTTTTTGATTTCGGCTGTGGTTGCGCCACTGCCAAGGCCCAGCGCCAGATAATGGTCTTTCATACAGGGTGGGAATTCTAACGCCCAAGCTCAGGGGCGCGTCGCTTGCGGGTGCGATTCGAAGTGATGCGCCCGTTCAGACAATTTCGCGTAGGGCCAAGCCCCCCGTGCCTGCCCTGACCCCAGGGTAACCACGGGGGTGGAATACGCAGGTTTTTTGGGTGCTGAGGGCAGATTCTTGTTACTACGTTTTTAGTAGCTAGCCCCGCTTGTCCCTCGGGGTCTATAGGCTGATTTGATGCCTGATTTGAGGCTAAATTGAGGCTAAAAACGTGCCACGGCGGCTTGCGGGGAGTTCCTATCGTGCAGTTTTAGTGTTTTTAATATCACGGGTGATATGAAACTGACAGGTAACAGTCCATAGAGCGACTGCACATAGTCTGCAACGGAGTGAAAGCGTTTGGCTGTCTCATCCTTGATCCGCCACACTTCCTGCAATGCTTCGTCGTCGGTCATGGCTGGGTGAAAATCCTTCATGGCAAACCTCCCACGATAAATCGGGTGCTCAGTGTGTCAGGCTCAAAAACAACCGGGTCAGCCGCTCGGGCAGTTGTTCCACTTTGTCCACCACCGTGGCGTGCTGGCCAAAGATGTCGTGCACGTAGGCATCGGCCTGGGGGTCCAGGCTGATACAGTGGGCGTGCATGCCGCGTTGCGCCATTTCCTGCACGGCCTGGCGGGTGTCGTGTACCAGCGCCTGCTCGTCCTTTACATCGACATCGGCAGGACGGCCATCGGTGAGCACCAGCAGCAGTTTCTTGTCGGTTTTCTGTGCGCCCAGGTAGTGCGCGGCGTGGCGCAGTGCGGCGCCCATGCGGGTCGAATACCGGGCCTGCAAGGCTGCCAGGCGCGCCTTGGGTGCTTCGTCCCAGCGTTCAGAAAAACCCTTGATGTGCAGATAGCGCACGTCGTGCCGGGTGTTGGAGTGAAAACCGGCCAGGGCAAACGCATCACCCAGGCGGTCCATGGCCCAGGCCAGGAGGGCCACGGCCTGCTGGCCCAGTGCCAGACGGGTCTGGTGGCTGTTTGGCACCAGGTCGTTGAGCGACTGCGACAGATCCAGCAACACCAGCACGGCAATGTTGCGCGCATCCGGGCGGTGGCTCATCAGGATGCGCGGATCGGGTGTGCAACCGGCGCGCCAGTCGAGCAGCGCGCGCAATGCGATGTCCAGGTCCAGCTCGCTGCCCTCTTCCTGGTAACGGATGCGCATGCGGCTTTGCGGCTTGAGCAGGTCGAGGAGTTTTTCGAGCTGGTGCGCCAGCCGTGCGTGCTGCGCCAGCAGCGCATCAATGGCGCTGGCGTCACCGCCGGGATGCAGCGCCTCATAGACACTGACCCAATCGGGGCGGTAGCTTTGGCTGGGTGTGTCCCATTCGGGGTAATGGCGCGGCGGCAAGCCCGGTGTTTCGCGCTCGGGTGCAGGGGTGGGAGCGGCATTGCTCTCCTCTTCGTCACCGTCTTCGATGAAGGTCCACAGATGCCGATTGTCGTCACGGTAGCTGACCACGGTATCCGTGAAGTAAACGTGCGCCAGCTGGTCACTTTGGCGCCGGGTGCGCGCGCCGTACTGCAAAGCCAGCGTGCGCATGGCCTGGGTACTGGATGCTGATCCGTTTAGCAGGGAGTGGAATTGCACGACGCAGGCATTCAGATCGGCATCCATGTATCCATGCTGCGGGTCCAGCAGCGCGCGGGAGAGCATGGTCAGGCGATGGCGCAAGCCGCTGAAGCGTTCCGGGTCGTACGCACCCTCCTGCGGGCGCGGATGCAGCGCCAGCAGCAAGGGGTGCAAGCCGGGATAGTGGCGCACCAGCAGGTGGTCGATGCGCGCGTCTTCCAGGCATTCGATGGTCAGGCGCTGCAGGGGACTCAGGTTGTCTGCCACCAGACTGGTGCTCCAGCGCCGGTGCGCGGCGATGTGCGCCAGTGCCACGCGGTAGCGGTTGAGACCACTGACCGCAGGCAAGCCGGTGGAGCTTTCGCTGAAGTCGTCATACACATCGGGCAGGCAAATGCTGCCCACATCGTCCCCGCTGTGCGTGCTCCAGGGTACAGGCGTTCCACCGTCGCCCAGCCCGGTGGCATAGGCCTGCAACGCGACGGTGTGGTTCCACAGCGCATGCAATGTCAGACCGAGCTGGTTTTCGACATCGGCCAGCAGTGTGCCGTGGCGCTCGCGCTGCAATACGGCGCGGCTATCGGGCAACTGGCAGGCGAAATAGGCGCGCTGGTTGTCGGGGTGGTGCTGGTAATGGCGTGCGCCGTAATCGGCCCAGCGCGCCAGTCCTGCCACGGTGAGCACATCCAGCAGGTGCGGTGCATGTTCCAGCAGCAAGGGCAGACCCGGACTGGCAAAGGTGGTGTGGCGGCCATGGATGGAGACGGTGGTGCGCGCCATCACGTCGCGCACCACGTCCAGGTAGCGGCGCAAGGGGTCTGGCCCTTGCAGGCGGCGCGCAACGGCCGCCAGGGTGTTGAGCAGCGGCGCCATCGCCGCGCTGTTGGGCGACTTTTGCATGGCCCACAGCAGCGCTTCCACATCCGTCAGAGCCCCCTCCCCCACATGCTGTGCGGTCTGAGGCCACTCCTGCAAGAACGCCAGCACCGGCTCGGCACCACGCCCCATCTTGCCCAGGGCACGCGCGCAGTTCAGGTAAGCGTCCAGGCCTTGTGGACTGAGCAGCTGCACGGCCTCGCCCATGCAGTCGGCAAACACCGCTTGCACGCGGGCAAAGCTGCAATCGAGCTGGGCTCGCCAGAGTACGATTTGTTCGGGCTGCTCTAGCATTTCAAAACGCACAACCCAGCTGTTCCATGTCGCACAGCGCTGGTGACCAAACGTGCATCAAATGCCGCCAACTGACCACCATGCGCGCAAGCCAAAGCCAGCAAATAGGTATCGGTCAATTGCCCGGAACCATTCAGCAATGTCTGGTCAACGGCCTGTGGATCGTGCAAACTGATGTCGTCAGGCCAGAAGACATGCCCCGGTAAAGCGCGCAGTCTAGCCATCAAAGGCGCAACAACTGCCGGGTTGCCGGGTGAGTTCGGGTATCTGGAATGACCAACGATCCGTAGCACCCCGTTTTCAGTCAAGGGGCAGGTAGCCCATGCATGCTGCCCAGTTGTTGCAAACCAGGCGTGTGCCGCATCATGCTGAACATGCACCGGATCAATCAACGCAATCAGCACATTGATATCCAGCAAATACGTCGTCATTGCAACTCGTCAAGCAACTGCTTTACCAACTCCGGTGTCACGGCCTGATTGACCGTTCGCACGGGCAGGAGCGGTACGCCGTTACGCTCATGCAGCGGTTGCGAACGAGCCGCAAGCGCTTGTCGTGCCAGCGCCGACAAAATGGAGCCGATGCTTTGCCGCTGGGCTGCGGCCAAACCTTTGACGGCAGAAAAAACGTCGTCGTCAATCGCCAAAGTTGTCCGCATTTCAAATCTCCGGGCCAATAGATAAAGTCATTCTTGGCATCATACAAGGATATAAGGATATTTACCCTAACCCAGTACCGCGTCAATGGCATGGTCCAGCGTTTGCCGGATGTCGGCGTCGTCGGTGATCGGGCGCACCAGCGCCATGCGGCAAGCGTCTACCGGGGCAACGCCCTGGCGAATCAACAGTGCAGCATAAACCAGCAAGCGCGTGGAAATGCCTTCGGTCAGCCCATGGCCCTTGAGGCGGCGCGCGGCCTGCGCGATCTGCACCAGTTGTGCGGCACGAGCGCCGTCCAGTCCGGTCTCGGTGCTGACGATCTGTGCTTCCAGCTCCGGGGCCGGGTAGTCGAACTCAAAGGCGGCAAAGCGCTGCTTGGTCGAGGGTTTAAGGTCCTTGAGCAGGCTCTGGTAGCCGGGGTTGTAGGAAATGACCAGTAAAAAATCGGGATGCGCGTGCACCGTCTCGCCTTTTTTGTCCAGCGGCAACTGGCGCCGGTGGTCCGTCAAAGGGTGGATGACGACGGTGGTATCCTGACGCGCTTCGACGATTTCATCCAGATAGCAGATGGCCCCTGTGCGCGCGGCCACCGTCAGCGGACCATCCTGCCAGCGTGTGCCACCTGCATCCAGCAGGAAACGGCCCACCAGATCGGAAGCCGTCATGTCCTCGTTGCACGCCACAGTGATGAGCGGTTTGCCCAGCCGGTGCGCCATGTGCTCGATAAAGCGCGACTTGCCGCAGCCAGTCGGCCCTTTCACCATGACCGGCAAGCGCGCCGCATAGGCGGCCTCAAACAGTGGGATTTCGTTGCCTTGCGGCTGGTAAAACGGGATGCTCATGGTCGTCAACTTCATCCTTCATCATATGGCCTGCACGGCAGGTTTATGAACATTCTTAATGGCTGTAACCCTTATGGCACAAGCGGGCACAGCTATCAAAATAAGAACATTGCACAACAGGGACAAGTGCGACCTACATCCGCTCGAAAATGGCCGCAATACCTTGGCCGCCGCCAATGCACATGGTCACCAGTGCATAGCGGCCCTGAATACGCTGTAGCTCATACAAAGCCTTGACGGTGATTACGGCGCCTGTGGCCCCAATCGGGTGGCCCAGCGAGATACCGGAGCCATTGGGGTTTACCTTGGCCGGATCAAGCCCCAAGTCCCGGCTGACGGCGCAGGCCTGGGCGGCAAAAGCCTCGTTGGCTTCAATCACATCCAGGTCTTGTACGCTCAAACCAGCCTTTTTGAGCGCCAATTGGGTAGCGGGAACCGGGCCGATGCCCATGTACTTGGGGTCCACTCCGGCGTGCGCATAAGCGACCAGACGCGCCAGGGGTTGCAGACCGCGTGCCTTGGCGACACCGGCTTCGACCAACACCACCGCTGCCGCCGCATCGTTGATGCCGGACGCATTGCCCGGCGTCACGGTGCCGTTTTCCTTGAGAAAAGCCGGTTTGAGCTTGGCAAGATCGGCCAAAGAGCAGTTGGCTCGAAAGTGCTCGTCCACGGCATAGGCTACGTCGCCCTTCTTGCTCTTGAGCATGACGGGCAGGATTTGCTCCTTGAAATAACCGGCTTCGGTGGCGCGTTGCGCCCGATTGTGGCTTTCCACGGCCAGTGCGTCCTGGTCCTCGCGGCTGATGCCCCACTTTGCGGCGATATTTTCGGCGGTAACGCCCATGTGGACATTATGAAAAGGGTCGTGCAAGGCACCCACCATCATGTCCACCATTTTGGTGTCCCCCATGCGCGCGCCCCAGCGCATGTTCAGGCTGGCAAAGGGCACGCGACTCATGCTCTCCGCACCGCCGCCAATGGCCACTTCCGCCTCGCCGAGCAAAATGCACTGGCTGGCCGAGACAATGGCCTGCAACCCGGAACCACACAGGCGGTTGACGTTGAACGCCGGGGTAGCTTCAGGGCATCCACCCTGGATGGCGGCCACCCGCGAAAGGTACATATCCTTGGGCTCGGTATTGACTACGTGGCCGAATACCACGTGGCCCACATCCTTGCCTTCCAGTTTGGCGCGCACCAGCGACTCCCGCACGATCTGGGCCGCCAGTTCGGTGGGAGCAATATCCTTGAGGCTGCCGCCAAAAGTACCAATGGCGGTGCGCACGGCGCTGACAACAACTACTTCACGGGTCACGGGTTATCTCCTATTGGTTAAATTGGGTCAATTGGTTATAGCTTATTGCTTGAGCAAACGTTCAACCAAAGCAGGTTCCTGTCTGGCAACGATTTTGTCTTTCAAACGCTCGTACACATCGCGTGGCAGGATACCACGGGTGGTCAGATGGGACTTGCTGCCGTAGGGACGCGAGGCAACAATCTGCGCAGCGTAGGCAGGCGTGATTCCCGGCAACGTTGCCAATTGGGCCTTGCTGGCACTGTTGATGTCCACCAGTTGCGCTTTTTGCACTTTGGCCGTTTTTTGCTCGGTGGCAATGGCGGGAACAACAGATACCGACAAAAGCAAGGCGGCTAGCAGAGTACGGGCTATATGGCGCATGAATTTTCCAAAAATACGGCTGGGGCATGGCAAAGCCACACCCCAGCTCCGGCTACTTCCTATGCGCGACGATAACGTCCTTTTCCTTGTTCACACCATGGCAGCTGGCGCAGGGCTCACCGGATTTCCCGGCATTGGCAGCTACGTTGGCATTGAAAGCACTGCGGGTCTCATTGACCACCGCCGTGCGGAATCCGGCAAAGTGGTTCCTGGCAGTGGTAGAGCTATGGCAACCGATGCAAGCCGCAACGTAGGGCGAATAGACCTTGTCGCTTGGGTTCGGAGTGTCCAGCGATGCTTTTGCCAACGCGGGTGTTGCAGGACCTGTGGCATAGGCGGCGTTGATCGACTCGTAGGTGGACGCCAGGGCGGCACCGGGAACGTCGGCATAGGTTCCTGGTTTGTGGCAGGTTTCACAGTTATTGAGCTTTCCGGGGAAGTCCATACGCTTGAAGTCAAGCAATGTAATCGCCGAGGGTGTGCGGTCACGCACATCAACAAACGGAGTGGCGGTCTCCCTGCCGGCGTGAATGCCGTGGATCATGTCCTTGAAGTTGTTCGTCGTGACCGGGAACTGCAAGGCTGCATTGGTTGCTGCCTTGTTGAAGCCCCAGCTGGTGAGCAGCTTGTTATCCGCAGCAGTGAACGAGGCATATGCAGCCAATGTCGCATCCGAAATTCCCCGACCACTGGTGGCCAGACCCGGTGTGTGGCACATGACGCATACCTGGACCTGGTACACGCGGTTGCCGCCATGCCCTTCAAACCACTCGTGGCAGTTGGCGCACTTGGCAGAATCGACCACCGTGCGGCGCTCCGCGTCACCAGTGACCGCCTTCACCACCGAGACGGAATGCCGGGCTGAAGCCGGAGAAATCTGGGTAAAGTAGCCCTGCAAGGCAACCGCACGCATGGTGGCCCCGACCGGGAACTTCTTGGTGCCGGTAGCGTCGCCCTTGACGACTGCCGTGTAGTAGCCGCTTGCATCCGCGTTCGCCGACAGCGTGCCAACCGTATTCGCCTTGCTGGTACTGAGCAGGTCTGCGATAGATACACTGATGGCCTGAGCCTGCTTCACGCCTGCATTGTTGTAATCAACCGGCGTTGCAATGCCGTCCTGCGGCTGCGCGTAGGCAAGCAGGAAGCTGGGCGAGCCGGTGAATCCGGGAAGCGGAGCAGTTACCGTCGCAGCGGGGGCAATGTAGGAAACCGGCGTACCGTTGGCACTGATCTTGAAGACGATTCTCAGGTCGTTATTGGCATCCACAGTGGCCGACTTGATGTCATAAGTGAAGCTCACCAGACCATCCTGGATGGTCGGGTTGTGGGGCGTGATGTTCTCGGTCTGGTGGTAAACCTTGATGTCAGCGGGTTTATGGCAAATCGCGCAGGCAGCATCGTCCAGCGCCTGTCCAGGCAAGTGCCCCGTTTTGGCTAGTACCGGATTTTTGCTGGCGGGCGCTGCGTTGAAGGCTTGCCCATCGGCAATCGTCGATCCCTTGCCGGTAGCCCAATCAATGCCATCGTGGCAGGAGCCGCAGGCCAGTTGGCTGGGCTTGGTATTCCAGTTGTCTGCTTGAGCTGCCTTGGTGTTGTCATGGCATTTGATACACATTTTCTGGCCGCTGCCCAGCATGGAAAAGCCTTTTTGATCAAACACGACGTTGGCCAGGTTGTAGTTTTCCTTCACCAGGTCGGTGCCGCTGTGGATTCGGTGCACCATGACGGGGAAGTCACCGATGGTCACGCCATCCGCAACCGACATACGCGGCGTATAGGTGTAACTGGCGATACCTGTTGTGGGATTCACCGTCTTGGTTTCCGTCAGGGTGGGGAACTTACCGTTGGTCGACACGGTGCGGGTCGCGCCAAACTTCAACTGGTCGGTGTGGCAAACCACGCAATACTGGGTTTCATTGCGGGAACCATGCAGGGTCAATTTTTCATGGCACTCGTTGCAAACCGTTTTCGAGATGACCTCGCGCTGAAAGTCCGCCGCCGTCACAGGCTTGCCGGTGGCCGGGATAAAGTCATAGATGACGTTCACCGGATTGGCCATGGGAACAGCAGCTACACCGGAATTGGAACCATCGGGGGTGTTGCTGCCCGTACCACGCGCATTGCCGTACACCTGGATTGTCAGCCGGTGGGTCAGCGTCGGGTCGAAGCTGAGATCACCCAAATCCGCTGCCACCTTGGGTGGTGCAAGTGCGGCAGACGCAACCAAGTCCTTCGCTTGCCGGATGTCACGGGCGAAGGTGTAGGTGTAAGTACCGTTGCCGTTATCGACCAGACTTCCTTCCCTGTCGGTAGTGGGTGTCCGGGGAGCGGCTGGGTCCTTGACGCTGCCATCCGGGTTGTAGGTCGGCACCGTCGTCACGATGTAGTTCACCCATTTACTGGGACTACCGTCCTTGCCCGGCACCAGTTTGGCAAGGGAAAACGCATAGTTACTCAAAATGCTGACACCCGTTGATGCGGGCTTGCTTCTGAAGTTCAGACCAACAACCGGGTTATTCTCCGGGGAACCATCCGAAATGGCGAACGTGACCACCGGCGGGCTGTTGATGGCCACACCGCCGACGGTCACAGCAGGTGTGAGTGCCGCAAACTGCTGGGGTGTGAGCTTGGCCGCGTTGACCGGCGACGTGCCGGTGGGCGCAGCCACCGTTGGCACCGGCATGGTGGAGGAATCACTGCTGCTACTGCTGCTGCCACCGCCGCAAGCGGTAAGCGCCAACGCCACCACGCCCACTGCGGCGAATCTGGCCCACTGCGCAGCGGGTCCATACTTGTCTGGTTGTCGGGCAATTTTCATTTGTCTCTCCTTGGTTGTTAATATGATCGATACGGGTCAGTGAAAGCGGTAAATATAGGTGATGCCCATCACACTGACGGTCTGCGATGGTTTTTGCACCACGGTGCTGCCGTCGGAATAGGTGAAGGGGACACCGTTATAGCCCCAGGTCCAGTCGTCCACGCTGGTGCGGTGCTGCACGAGATCAAGGCGCACATCGGAATGCTTGTCCAGCGCATACTTGCCATACAGCTTGAGTGCCGTTTGCCGGTACACCACATCGGGCAAGCCGCCGGTAGCCGCCAGCAGCGCCATGCTGTCCGCCCCGGCGTACGCATCCAGCTTTTGCGCATGCACACTCTTGTCATCGCTGTACATCAGACTCCCGCCTATTTCGACCACGCTGGAAAGCCTGCCGGTGAAGCCGATACCCACGTTGATGTTGGTGTTCTCGATGGCCATGGCATAGCCAGCGTAGCGCGACTGGTTAAAGGTTTGTATGCTTTGGGCAAGGTAGCCATTGAAGTTCCAGTTAAAGGACTCGGCATACACCCAGTCAATGCCAAACTGGGACATGCGGCTATCCCGCAGGCCATAGATACTGGGCGAATCAAAATGGTCCTTGCCTTCTTCGGCGCTGAATTGCACCGTCAGCTTTTTATTGGGCTGCCATTCGCCGAGCAAACGCAGTTTGTCCCGCTTGCGATCCGCCAACATGGGGGTAAATATTGCACTCGGCAGGAATCCTGTAGCGGAATTGGCAACTTCGCTGACCCCGCCCGCACCGTTGTCACGCAGCCAGTTCGAGCCCGTGCGCTTGCTGCTTGCCAAGCTGACCGATCCACTGAAATCCTCGTTCATCTGGCGGCGCAACTCGGCGCGCACGCCATTTTCTTCGGTCCTCTGGCGCAAGGCGCTGGTACCGTCAATCACGCTGCTTTGCGTAAATGTGCCACGATCAATCGCCTCGTAATCCGATGCCAGGGTTGCTTTGTAAGCCCCAGGAAGTTGCCAACTAGCTTGCAGTTTGCCGCTGTCCTTGCGGTAAGGCAGCCTGCGGTTGGTGTAGAAAACAGTTGGACTCGCGTAGCTGTAGTAGGCAATGGGGGTGTTGTCGTCCTTGTATTCGTAGCGCCAGTCTGCCAACAAGGAGAGTCTGTCGATGGGACGTGAAGTCAGCCCCAGACGCACCAAGGTGGTGTCCACACTGGCGCCCAGGTTGGTGACGCCTGCGGGTGCCCCCGTCAAACCGGCGCTGGCGAAACTGTCGTTCTGGCTGGCGTTGCTGTAGCCCAGCTTGAAGGTGCCATGGGTACTTGGCGTGAAGGCGTAGTTGCCACTCACATCAAAATGGTTGGCCTGGTTATCCGGTGCCAATGCCACGGGTTGCTGGAGCAGCGCCTGCAAGCCAGGCCCCAAAGCCAGGAGACTTTCCAAGGGATTATGCAGACTGTCTGGAACCGACGGATTCAGTGTGGAATGGTCGTTACGGTAGATGGAGCCGTAATACCCGACATGGAGGTTCAATTTCTCGCGTGCATAACTCAGCCGGGCCTCGATCTGGCTATGGTTGGCGTGGACAGGTTCTGGCAGCATGAGCACAGCCCAGCCAAGCTGGCTGCTGTTGGTATTGGCGGTGCCGCAGGGTGCAATCCCCGTCGGGCAGTTCATGCCAATGCCAAAGAGACGCGAACCTTCCTTGTTCTCACTCTTCAAATCGACATCCAGCTGGAATGCACTGTCAATAATTTTTGAAAAGCCAAGACCCAGGCCCGTTCGCCGGGTCTTCAACTCGGAATCAATGCCGTTGTTGACCGTGGTGTATGGATCATGGCGAACCAGTTCGCTGTAGTCTGCGGTGAATTTCCATTCGCCCGGATGCTTCCAGACCAGATGCATCTCGCGCATATCCCCGAGCAGGTCATCACCGGAAAAGTCAACCCAGGTGAAAGTTTCCGGCTTGCGCAAATGGTAGTCCAGACTCAGCAAGCCCAACACATTGCGATCAGACCCCAACCCGTTGTATTGGCCGTAAACACCCCGGTCACCCCTGGATGCGTTCACGCCAAAGTTAAACGTTGCTTCCACGGGTTGGTTCTCTGTTTCATCTTCGGCCCGCGCTTGCAAACACAAGAGCTGCGATGCCAGGAATAGGGCCGTCCAACGTGCGCAAGAGGAAAGAACAGATGGTGTCGTCATCATGGGTCTCCGTGCTGTCAGCGCATCAAGCGCTGAGGGGTCGCATTGGTCGTTGATGGATTATTGGAACCGTGTACCTGCGTGTGGCAATTCATGCAACTGCGGCCCTGCCAAAGATTGACGACATTCTTTCCGCCGGTTGTAGCAGTGATCAGTGCGGTAGTCTGTCCGGGCGCCGCCACACCGTAGACACCGCTTTGGCCACCAACCGCACCCACACCACCGGCGGTATGGGGGGTATGGCACTGCTGGCACAGCATGGGCGCACGCACCTTGAGCATACCGGCCACCGCACTGCCATGCGGGTTGTGGCAATTGGAGCAGTCCTCCACCACCGGGTCGTGCTGGCGCACAAAGGGGCCGCGCTTCTCTGCGTGGCAGGTGTAGCAGGTGTCGTTGGTGCCGTTGCGCCTGGTCAGCTTGGCGCCCGCAGAACCATGGACGTTGTGGCAGTCAGAGCAGCCCATCTTGCCTTCTGGGACCGGGTGGCGCGAGGGTTTATTCATCTGGGCGCGCTGCTCTTTGTGGCAGGCGTAGCACATCTCGGTCTGGGTGATTTTCTTCAACACCTTGTCACGGGGGGTGTGCACCTGGTGGCAGTTGTCACACGCAATATCTGCCGCCTGGTGCTGGCTGCCCAGCCACAGGGCACGTTTGGCATCCCTGTCATGGCATGCCTCGCACACACGGCTGCGCTGGGCAGCAGGGATGCTGGAAACCTTGCCAAAAACCTTGCCAAAGGTCACATCAGGCGGCGCACGCTCCTTGGTTTTCGAAGAATCGCCCGAAGAATCATCCGCAGAATCATCGGAATGCGCCTCGCTTGGACCGTGGCAATCGACACAGGTGGACGAGCGCGGGTTGGAAGCATCGCCCATCGCACGTTTGGCCAAGGCTGCCGCAGCGTCCGCCATGGGCGGCTTGGTGGAGGGTGCTTCGGCATGGGCTGTGCCGCTCATATCAGGCAAGTCGTCCTTGTCATGGCAACTGACACACCCGGCTGATCCCCTGACCTCTGCGCCCCAGACGGGACCAGCGAGCCCCAGAAGACACAGCGCCACGATGGCCAGCAAGCTTTTTATTTGCATTGCGAATTTCATTGGCAATATTCCCAAAATCACTTCTGACCGTGAACCGTGTCCACACCCTTGAACGTGCCACTCGCATGGCAGTCGTTGCAACCTTCCTTGGGCAGACCATACATTTGCGCTTGTGTCTTGTCGCCGAACGCAGCCGGTGGGTCGCTGAACGTCGTCACGTGTCCCATAGCTTGTTTCGAGTCGTGACAGGAGGTGCAGCTGGCCGCCATGGGCGAAATGACCTTGTAGCCCGAGGGATCAGCGCCACTGACACGCGGTGAAACACTGGCGCCCAACGTCCCCAGGTCTTGTTTATAGGAGTCGTTGATGTGGCAGGCATCGCAGTTGATACCCACACCCGGCCAAGCCACTTCGGCAGCGTAATTCTCGACCGCAGGCGTGCCATCGGCCTTGAGCTGCGCCGAAAGCGGCGCGCCACCGCTTGCCGAACTGCCATCCATATTGAACACGCCAACGACGGTATTGCCATGCGTGAAAGGACTGGTGCGCTTGGAATTCCCATGGATGCCATGGATCATGCGCTTGAACTGGTACGACTCATTCAGCGCCAGCCCGTTGGTCATCAGGGTCGCTGACGCACGGTTGGCGTCGTGGCAGACCACACACGACTCGACCGTATTGCGCGCACCGTCGTGGAATGCATTGTCAGCCGTATTCGAGCCGGAGGTGGTACCCAGTGCACCATGGCAGACGTTGCACTTTTCATTGCTGACCACCGCGCGGCGGGGATTCAGGATGCTGCCCGAGAGCAACACATCCTTGTAGGCATGCTGCACAACGACATTGGTGTTGGCTGAGGTGATGGCACGTGTTTTGACGTCGATTTTCTTTTCCACCACCTGCCCATAACTCACCACCCTTGCCGTTCCTGATGCAACAGCAATCGCACTGTCGTCGGGAATACGAATATCCAGCTGGAAGCGATTCCCGCCCAGCTTGACGCCATCCACCGCATAGACATTGGCCGTGTTGCCCCCGTTGTTGTAGGCAGAAAACTCTGTGATGGCAGCAGGTTGGCCGTTGGCAATCTGCAATGGCATGTTCTGGTAGGCCAGAACAAAACGCAACTTGCCAAACCTGGCTGCATCGGAGCGAATATCCCAATTCGTACCATCGAGGGGGTTTCCAAGGGCGTAGGTGACGGAAACCGAGCGTCCCTTTTTGTTGGGTGTGTCGTTGAACACGGCGCTCTCGATGTTCATCTTGTATTTGGCTGCATTTTCTTCATTCTGATTCCAATGCACCCGCTCCGGGGTAATGCTTGCATCGCCCAGATGGCACCCCGTGCACCAGCTGTCGCGCATGTCCACGGCCTTTGCCGCAGAACTTTGCAGCATGGTTTTGGCAATGGGCGTGTGGGTGGTGTACCAGGCCGAGCCTTCCTTGCTCGCATGGCACGTCAGACAGGCTTCCTTGGAAACCTTTGTTTTCCAGTTATCACCCTGTGGCGTACTGGGGTTGGCCGCCGAATGGCATACAGCACAGTTGCGCAAGTCCTGGGGGAAACCCACTTCGGAGTAATTGTGTTTACTGTTGCCGTAACCCCAGATGGTGTAGTCCTCGCCTCCCGCAGCAAGTTGGCTCTTGAGCAATTTACCGGCGTGAATCTTGTGCACCATGGTTGAAAGATTCAGGTTATTGCCACTTTCCGGATCAACCGTTGTGGGGTTGTGGCAGATGACGCAGTACTGCGTGTCAATGCGTCCACCGCCATGCAGGGCGAGCTTGTCGTGGCACCCGTTGCACGACGCCACATCGGTCATCTTGCGCGTTTTGGCCGGGTCCGTGACCATGCGCGCCACACCATTGACCAAGGTAAAGTCGACATACGGATTGGCCAGCACAGTTTCGCCCGCTGCGTTCTTGTAACTCAACTGGATGGCAATGCGGTGGGTCAGCGCAGGCTCGAACGGGATACCAGGCACCGATTTGATATCGGTCGAAAACGTGTAGGAGTAGTAACCCGCCGGGTTGTAGACCAACCGCCCCGCACTGGTTGTATCCGTGGCAGCCTGCGTGGCTGTGGCGAGAACGGGTTTTCCACCAGGGCCAAAACCCGCTTGTCCCTTGACCTGTTTATTGATGTAACTGACCCACTGGTCCGGTTCGCCGTTGCTCCCAGGTATCAGTTTGGCAATGGCAAACCGCACATTGGCACTGGTCAGGTCCGTTTTCACCTTGCCATCAGAAAACACGGAAAAATTGACAACGGTCGCTTCATTCGTGCTTACAGCAGGAACGCCCGCGTCCTGCACCACAGCAAAAGGAGCAGATGGATTGATAGCCGTATCGTTGCTGGCAAGCGCACTTGCCGCAGCAATGGCGGAGTTGGCGGGCGAAGCATCCACCGATGCGCTGCCACCACCTCCACACCCGACCACTGAGGACAATAGTGCCAGAACCAGCCCCCATCGAATCCACGCAATCCGCGACCATTTCATCTTTTTTCTCCGATTCGACACGCTCAAAAAGCGCAACAAGAGGCGTCCATCAATCCTGGTATTGCTTCATATTGCTTCAGTGCGACAAATACCAGTCGGCCATGTTCTTGAGTTCCTTGGGGTCTTTGGTGTCGATGACCTTGTGGGTTTCCTTCTTGCCACTTCCCTTGGGCCGCAATTCAACCTCGTAGCCTTCGGTCATATTTTTGATGGCTTTCTCCTGCCCTTCTGGTTTGCCACGGTACTTGTCCGCAATCTCCTTCATGGACGGACCCTTTTTCTCCTTATCCGGAGAGTGGCATTTAAGGCAATCGTTGCTCTTGGCCAGCGCCTTGGCAGCCGCAACGTCAACGGCTGCATGCGCAGGTACTGCGACGAACAAGGCCGCGCAGGCGACCGAAACGAACAGGGACAGTGATTTTTGTGTCATTTGCATCTCCATGATTAAAAATATCAGATTTTCCTCAACGATACCGTCTTTTATTGACAGATTCATAGCCCGTGATCATCGGCTTGATGTGTGCGAGCAGCGTGTGGCCCAAGGTGATCAGGTAGAGGTGCATGATGAGAAATGCGGTACACACAATGAACATCAACACATGCACCGTATCAACAATGCGTATCCCCCCGAACATGGCCACAATCGACGCAAACTGCGTGACATCCCACAACAATAGCCCGGAAAAAAACAACACGGGCACCACCAGAAGCATGATGATCTGGTAGGTCATGAGCTGCATCGGATTGAATTTATGGTGGGCGGTTGCCACATGCGGCTCGACTTCGCCAAGGAAAATACCGTGGCCATAGTATTTCAGCTGCTTCCAGAATTCCTGGAAAAACTTGGCCGGATTCATCTCGGGAAGATACACCGTGATCTTGTCGCTGAACATATAAAAACCAAGCCACAGGAAGTAGTTGGCAATCAGCAAAAGCCCCACCCAGTTGTGTACCATGACTGCCGTTCTGAAGGGGAACAATTGGATCAGGTCCAGATACCGGATTTGCACACCCGTGGCGATCATCGTCAAAAAGCCCAGGGCATTGATCCAGTGCCAGATTCGCACAGGCAGCGGGTGAATATAGTGTCTTTCCATGCTTGTCTCCTGCTACTTTCCCTTGGATTCGTTTTCGGATTGGCTTGCAGCATCAAATTGGCTTTGCATGAAATCCGAATGCCGCTGCTCTCTCAATTTTTCACGCTGGCCCTTGAATATTCTACGGGTAGCCATATGCCCCACAACCACCAGCACCACCCCCGACACAAGCACTACCAGCAAATAATCCAGCAATTTGATGCGGGTACTGCCAATGGCATAAAAACCATGCAATGAGCCGCTGGCAGTGATGGAACCCAGCACTTCCTTTTCCACGCTGTGGCGCAAAGGGCGACCGTCCGGTCCGGCAATTGTCAGCAATACACTTTGAAACGGTGTCGCGCCCGCAGTGTGACACACCCTGCAATCCTTGATGGCCCTGGATTTTTCAGCCAGCTGGTGTGACTGAACACCCGAGCGCACCTCCAGCCTGCCATCCAGAATGGCCTTGTTCCCGGTATTTTCGAGGTTAAATTCCTTCAAAAAAGTTTTCAATTCCTGTTCACTCATCCCGGCCTTGTGTTGGTCCACCGCCTGCACCAGGCGCTCGAACTTTGGAACGCCTTTTTTCTCCATCAGTTGCTTGTTACCAACACTGTCCACCATGCGCAGGTTCACGCGGCGCTGTGCATCGGGGGCATGGCAGACCGGGCACGAAATCACATCGAAATGCAATGCAGCATTAGGCAACCATTCCTGATGCGAAGCTGTCACGTCCTTGTGGCATTTCACGCAATTGTTCCTGATGGCATCGCCCAAGGATGCAGCCTGGATGGAGTGCGCGGAGTGACAGTCCGAGCACTGCGGCCCGGTCTTGCCCTTGGCGACGCGCTCCAGGCCATGCACATCTTTCGAATAGGCCTTGAAAATGTCCTCGTGGCACCTGGCACAGGGAATCTGTTCGAGCGGGGTGACAATCTTGACCGACTTGACGGTATGCGAGTTGTGGCAATCCGAGCAGGTCGGCGCCTTGTCACTGCCGTCCCGGATCAACGCTGCGTGCACCGTATCCACATAGAGTTTGACGTTTTCCTTGTGGCAAGAGGTGCAGGACTTGCTCATCTCCAGGGAAAACTCTCTTTTGCTTGCCACGTGAGAAGGCTCTTTCCCGTGATCGTCACCATCAAGATTGTCATGGCAATCTTCACAACTGGTCTTGTTGTGCATCGACTCGATAAATGCCTGGGTTGAAATGCTCAAAGGCAGCGTTTCACCCTTTGCCGTTTTCATTTTCAAACCAGCTTTGTCATGGCATTTCAGGCAAGCCAGCTCCGCTTCATCCAGCTTGACGCCCTCAGCAAAGGCTGCTGGAACACCCAGGACGAGCAGAAAAAAAACGAATACGAAGAAGGCAAGGCCACGCGCCCCAGGATGTGACATCAACCTGTCCAGACGGAATAAGGCTTTCATTGTTTTCCTTGCGCCGACTCTCTCAGATCGCGCTTTGCCAGTTGCACAATCTTTCCCGGCAGTAAAACCGCATAGACCAGGCTGATGTAGGGCGATGCCAGGAAAAGCGCGATATTTTTCAGGCGACTTGCCACTCTGGCAGACAGTGCACTACCACCCCTGTGTGAAGGTTCCATGACGCTATTCCGAAGTAAGATTATCAAAAAACAGGATTGAAACACACTCGACAGGATGCTACCGGAAAGTGGTTTGACAAATGGCAAAGGTTGCGCCGAATTACGCCAATTTCACTTTTCGCAAACACCAAGATGCGATACTGCGCCAGAGTTGTTCAAAAATGACTGCAATAACCGAAGTGCTCGAAAGGAACCAATGGAAATCATAGAAGCAGATATTGCTATCGTAGGCGCAGGTGGCGCTGGTTTGCGCACCGCCATTGCCTTGGCCGAAGCGGACCCGAAACTGCGCATTGCGCTCATCTCCAAGGTCTACCCCATGCGCAGCCACACCTGCGCAGCCGAGGGCGGTGCTGCGGGTGTCGTCAAATCCGACGACAGTTTCGAGTTGCATTTTGACGACACCGTGGGCGGCGGCGACTGGCTCTCGGACCAGGACTGCGTGGAGTACTTTGTGCATGAGGCTCCCAAGGAGCTGATGCAACTGGAACACTGGGGCTGTCCCTGGAACCGTGAAGCCGATGGCTCGGTGGCAGTGCGGCCTTTTGGTGGCATGAAAAAGCAGCGCACCTGGTTTGCCGCCGACAAATCCGGCTTTCACATCCTGCACACCCTCTTCCAGACCACGTTGCAGTTCCCGTCCATCACCCGCTACGACGAGTATTTCGCCCTGGACCTGCTGGTGGACGAAGGCCGTTGCCAGGGCCTGACCGCCATGGAAATGCGCAGCGGCATGATCAAGCAGTTCAATGCCAAGTCGGTCATCATCTGCGGCGGTGGCGCCGGGCGCATATTCCCGTTCACCACCAACGGCGCCATCAAGACCGGCGACGGCATGGCCATGGCGTATCGGTCCGGTGTGCCTTTGAAGGACATGGAATTCGTCCAATACCACCCCACAGGCCTGCCCAACACCGGCAGCCTGCTGACCGAAGCCTGCCGGGGCGAAGGCGGCGTGTTGCTCAACAAACATGGCCGACGCTACCTGCAAGACTACGGCATGGGGCCGGAAACCCCCTTGGGAAAACCCCAACTCAAGACCATGGAACTGGGTCCGCGTGACCGCGTGAGTCAGGCCTATTGGCACGAGCTGCAAAAAGGCAACACCGTGAGCACCGAATGGGGTGAATGCGTGCTGCTGGACATGCGCCACCTGGGTGAAAAATACATCGACGAGCGCCTTCCGCTGGTACGTGAACTGGGCATCGCCTACCTCGGCGTCGATATCGCCAAGGACGCCATCCCCATTCGTCCGGTCGTGCACTACATGATGGGGGGAATTTCCACCAATACGCAGGCAGCCACCACGCTGCCGGGCCTGTTTGCTGCGGGCGAATGCGCGTGCGTGAGCTTGAACGGCGCCAACCGCCTGGGCTCGAATTCACTGGTCGAGTTGCTGGTGTTTGGCAAGAATGCCGCCATGTCGGCCATTGCGTACAACAAGACCGCTGCACCCGTCAACAAGGCAGCGATCAAGGCGCGCGCCGAAGAGTCGCAAGCACGTATCCGGCAATTGTTCCAGCGCACCGATGGCACCGAATCCCTGTCGGGTTTGCGCAAGGAAATGATGGACACCATGGAAAAAAACTGTGGCTTGTACCGCACCGAGGCGGGCCTGCAAGAGGCTGTGGCCAAGATTGACGAGTTGCGCAAACGCTACCAGAAGGTGGTTTTGCACGACAAGAGCAATGTGTTCAATACCGACTTGTTCCAGGTGCTGGAGCTTGGCAATATGCTCGACTGCGCTGCGGCTCTCACTGTGGGCGCATTGGCACGCAAGGAGTCACGTGGCGCCCACCAGCGGTTGGACTATGTGGAGCGTGACGACAAGAATTTCCTGCGCCATAGCCTGGCCTACTACCAGGGCGCGGACATGCCGCGCGTTGACTATCTGGATGTCATCATCACCAAATCGCAGCCTGGCGTCAGGGACTATTCGGGAGGCCACAAATGAAAGAACGACTGGTTCAATTGGAAGTACTGCGCTACGACCCGGAAAAGGACACCGAGCCACGCTTTCAGCGCTATGAAATCATGTGCAAGGAAGAGTGGGTGGTGCTCGATGCGCTCAACGCCGTCAAGGAAAACCTGGACCCCACCCTGTCCTATCGCTGGTCGTGCCACATGGCCGTGTGCGGCAGTTGCGGCATGATGGTCAATGGGGAACCCAAACTCTCGTGCCATGCGTTCCTGCGCGACTATACGGGCGTCATTCGCGTCGAGCCTTTGGCGAATTTCCCCATTGAACGCGACCTCGTCACCGTGGCCGATGACTTCATTGACAAACTCAAACGGGTAAAACCCTACCTGATCCCCAAGGAAAAGAAGCCCATCGAAGCGGGCGAGTACAAGCAAACTCCGGCCCAGCTCATGAAATACCGGCAATACTCGATGTGCATCAACTGCATGTTGTGCTACGCCGCCTGCCCCGAATACGCTCTGCAACCCAAGTTCATTGGCCCGGCCGCCATTACCCTGGCGCACCGCTACAACCAGGACTCGCGCGATGGTGGACGTGACGAACGCCAGGAAGTCATCGCCACCGACGAAGGCGTCTGGGAATGCTCGTTTGTGGGTGCCTGCTCCGAAGTGTGCCCCAAGGCGGTGGACCCTGCTGGCGCCTTGCAGCAAGTCAAAGTCGCCAGTACGCTGGACTGGTTCAAGGAACACCTATTACCCGGAGGTTCAAAATGAGTCGCAAACCCTATGTGCGCCCGGTTTCGAAAACGGGCTGGTGGCTGAAACATGCGCGTTACATGCGCTACATGTCACGCGAAGTGACCTGCATTTTCATTGGTGCTTTCGCACTGCTGATGGTGTGCGCACTGGAGCGCCTCTCACACGGGCAAGCCGCCTACGAATCGTTCATCGCGGCCTTGCATGGCCCGATAAGCGCTTTCGGTCTGGTGCTGGTGCTGGCATTTGCCCTGCACAATGCAACCAGCTGGTTCAATGTCACGCCCAAGGCGCTGCCGGTACAAATCGGCGAGGAGTTTCTGGACGGGAAATACATCATCGGCGCCCACTATGCGGTGTGGATCGTGCTTTCCCTGTTGGTGCTGTTTCTTGCGGGGGTACTCTGACCATGGCCAAGTCGAATAAGCCGATTTTCTGGAGCCTGTTTGCAGCCGGAGGCACATTGGCGGCCTTTCTGGCCCCGGTACTGGCCTTGCTATTTGTCATGCTGGCCCTGGGGCACACGCCACCCGTATTGAGCTATGCGGGCTTGCATGCATTCGCCGCCCACTGGTTTGGCAAACTGTGCTTGCTGGGGGTCATCACCCTGTTCCTATGGCATGCAGCCCACCGTTTGCGCGTCACACTGCATGACTTCGGGCTGCGCCAGGATACACTGGTTGCATGGGCGGTCTATCTGACAGCCGCTGCCGGCACCGGACTGACTGCACTCTATCTGCTGCGCATATGAGTATATGATTCTGGCCTCTGCGACCAAGGACACTTGTGAATCCCAACCAACCCACAGCCATTGCAAAAGCAGTTCATGTCCCAGAACCAGCAGGCATTCCTGAATACCTGGAAAGTACGTACTGGTGGGCTTATCTACACCCCCGTGCAGTGCATATTTTTGAACGCCAGTGGCTTGTAAACCTGATTTTGTGGGGCAACTTCGCCAAACTGCGCGATGCGGCCCTGCAGGAAATGGGTGAGGTGATTCACGGCAAGGCCTTGCAGGTTGCCTGTGTCTACGGGGACTTCACCGAACATCTGGCGCGCCGCCTCGGCCCCAAGGGCAGCCTGGATGTGGTCGATGTGGCGCCGATCCAGATCAACAACCTGCAAACAAAACTGAGCCGCCCGGAGCGCGTCAACGCACGCCTGCAGGACTCAACCGAGCTGCATTTCTCCGATGCCAGCTTCGATTCGGTCGTGGTTTTCTTCCTGCTGCACGAACAACCCGCCGATGTGCGCAAAAAAACCATTGCCGAGGCGCTGCGCGTGACCCGACCCGGTGGCAAACTGGTATTTGTGGACTACCACCGCCCGGCGCTCACCAACCCTTTCCGCTACGTCATGGTGCCTGTGCTCACGACGCTGGAACCCTTTGCCATGGACCTGTGGCGCGGGGAGATTGCCGACTGGTTACCCGAAAACGTTGCGATCTCGCGAATCGACAAACAGACCTATTTCGGCGGCCTGTACCAGAAAGTTGTCATCACCCGCTGATCTCAAGCATGGCCGCTAAGGCATGGTTCAAAAACCGCTTGCTTGCTCAACACGACAGGAACAAAGCTCGCAGCTTACCGCCCACCGCGCACCAGCCAGACAGTGCCACCACCGTTACCACGATTGCTGCTGCGTGCGTGGCCACCGTTTTCGTCACCGCGGCCATCGGCATCGCCAAAAGTGACAAACCACGCTTGACTCGCATCGTAAGCATCGGGAGAACTCGACCAAAAGAACATACTTGAGGTCGCAAAGGGAGTATTGGGGAAAATATTGGTATTGATCGCCGGAATGGCAATGCTGTAGTCCACCAGGCTTAATAACTCGTCTTCGGTTGGTAAGCGCCAGTCGCTTGAACCCGCAAAAGTTGTTGTACCAGTCAGCGCATTGGCCCAGTTAAAGCTGTAAGTGTTGGCTACACCGTCACAGGTGCTGCCTGTCCAGACCCGGCCTTCCGCGCAGCGCTTCCATGTCAGATGGGTCGGCGTATGCGTCACAGTACCATCGCCATGGTCCACGTAGTCACTCGTGGGCCGCATGATGCTCAACAAAGAGCCAAGGGACTGCCCACCGCGCACAAGCCGAACTGCGAACGATTCACCGCGAACGGCGTTGCGGGCATAGCCACTGCCAAAATGGACGAACCACGCATATTGCGAAGGTTTTTGGGCACCGGGAGAATCTGACCAAAAGCTCGCACTCGAAAAGCTCGCACTTGGCGTGTTCGGAAACGCAGCACTGTCAATCGCCGGGTTATAAACCGACCGATCCACAATCGTCTGCAACTCACGGATATTGGGCATACGCCAGTCGCTTTGGCCCGCAAAGGTCACGGTGCCGGTCAGCGCATTAGCCTGACCAAAGGTGTAGGTACTGACCTCGCCAGTGCAGGTGTTGCCTGTCCACGTCATTCCCATGGCGCAGCGCATCCAGGTCAGTCCGGTTTTGGCATCAGTCACTGTGCCATCGGTGTTGGCTTGCAGTGTGCTGGCGGCAGAAACCGTTACCGTAGCACCGACCACTGCGCCGGTTCCTCTTTCATTTGTGCCCGCCACAGTGTAGGTGATCGTGCGCGCAGGTGTGACTGTGCAAGTGGCTGCAGTGCTACCCGCGCACGTGCCAGCGGTCCAGGTGTAACTCGCCGCCGCCGGACTGCAACGGGCCGTCAGGGTTGCACTGGCTCCAGGGGTGATAGAGGCAGGATTGGCACTCAAGGTGCACACCGGAACGGGGCTAGAAGCCACCCCTCCACCACGTACCAGCCGAACCACATTAAAGGGACGTTCGTATCTGGAGGCAAAACCGTAACCAACCTGACCACTGCCAAAACGAACGAACCAATTGGTAGTCGAAAAAACTCTAGAACTCGAACTAAATCTGTATTCCCCACTAGTAGGTGTTTCCGGAAAAATGTGGGTATTGATCATCGGTCCAATAAGCGCTTACCGGGAAGTTTTTCCGTAATATGATGCCTGCCATCAGGCAAACGGAGATGTTCACAATGAAACTAAAAGTGCTGGAGTTGACAGAGGAAGATCGGGCGGGGTTGGTGAAGATTGTGGAGAAGGGGCG
>JAYRRD010000191.1:0-5687 GCA_041910275.1 Rhodoferax sp. | reverse complement strand
GGCAGGTCTGGAAAGCGATACCGGCAGCGTCAGCCATGCGGTCGCCCGATACCAGTCCTTCGGCGGCGTAAGGCCCGCATCGGCCACGCACATTGCCGCAAACGTCCCGCACCACGGCGTAGCGTCATCCGACCACCACGCCTTTAGCCTTGTCAGCCATCCGGCGATGACGGTGCTGTTCTTTGAGCCTGGAACCTCGCGCAGACCGATATACTTGCGGGCCTGAGCGATCCACGGCAGTTCATTCGGGTTGGGCGGATTGCTCATCTACAATCTCCCGCGCCTTCGCCTTGCACTCCGACTCAAGCACCAATTCACCATCAACATCGAACGGAGTCTCACCGTCCCACAACACGACATTGACGGCGTAGCCGTCCGCATCAACAACGACATAACGATCCATAATCAAAACTCCAATACCAATGCCCAGCCATCACCGCCTACGCCACCAGCGCCAGTGGCATATGTACTGCGCGCAGCACCGCCACCGCCGCCACCAGAGCCACGACCGCCTGCGCCACCAGTACCACCCGCTCCACCTGAACCACCACCGCCGCCGCCGCCACCTTGCCCAAACAAGCCACCAGCAGCGGGGGCAGCGCCAGCGGTTCCGGCTGTCCCTGTTACGCCGCCACTCCCCTGTGCAGCGCCAGCAGTCTCTCCAAAGCGCGGACCTCCGGCGGCTCCATTTGTTGCGGAGTTACTAGAATTCACACCGCCACCAGATGCGCCGCCTACGCCGCCATCACAAGCATATGAGCTTGACCCAGCAGATGCAGACGACGAGCACCCACCGCCGCCGCTACCGCATCCAACAGAGTTTACACCGTTTGATGCAAGCCCGTTTCCACCGCCACCACCTCCGTATGTGCCTGTTGAGTTTGATGTTGGCCCTTTTGCCCGCTGACTCCCACCGCATCCACCAACAGAGGCTGTAGCTGACCCTTTCCCATCGCCACCGCCTCCGCCTCCATATGCTGTAGCAATCGTGCCGAACGTAGTATCCCCACCCTGCCCGCCAGCATTACCGCCAATAGCGCCTGCATTAGTCACGCTCGCCCCGGCAGTGCCACCAGCACCAATGCCGACAGGCACGATACCAGTGGGGTACGCAGCAAGCACCTCTGCGCGAGTGAGCACAAACTCCCGCTTGCCACCACCGCCACCACCGCCACCACCGGAGCACGCAACGCCGGCGCCTGACGTTCCGCCAGACCCACCGCCGCCTGCGCCACCAACCAGCAGTACATGCAGCACCTTGGTTGCATCACCGAGCGTGAAGTTGCCTGAGCCTGTGAATTCGGTGGATTTTGATGCGCCACTACCCGCATTTGCCGTCATGCTAACTGCTCTCAACATGATTTACACCTCAAAAAGACCGACAAACCAGAAATTGCCGCTGCTGCTATACAGGGCGTTCATGTTGCAATGCACGTCGTTTCTGGCAACCGCCCCAATCGTCGTGCCGATAGTGGCCGCAAGCCTGACGTCGCGCTGGAAATTAAACCCCATTTCCGTGTTGAGGGACGTGATGACCGCCTTGCTCGCCGTATCCTTGAAATAGACCTTGAATCCATAGCTCGTCACGGTTCCGAGTTCGACGGAATAGCTCTGTGTCGCGCTATAGATTTTCGTCAGGATCACCGGATTATCGGCCCCGGCGTATGGATGGTTTACCGCCATGTGGTCGGTGACAAAAACCACCTCTGGCAGCGTCACAGTGCCTCCAGATCCGTCAACCGCATACGTCGAACCCTGGAGAGTAAACGAGGTCGAATCAATAACGGTGATATGCCAGTTACCGTTTGCCGTCGTCGCCGTCGCCACGCCAGCCACCGTGACCGCCATGTCGGTAACCAGTCCATGCGCTGCGGTTGTCGTAACTTTTTGCAGGCCACCGCTGTTCGTCACCGTGCTGACCGTCCACGGCCCAGCATACGGCCAGTCGGTGTATCCGAGCGCCACCGTGCCGCCTGTTCCGGCGCTGCTGTATGTCGATCCCTGCAACAAGAAGCTGGTCTTGCTCTGTACGGTGATATTCCACGACCCGTTGTAACCGGCGACGGAATGTCCAGCGATGATGACAGGCGCATCGTTGTAAAGGCCGTGATCTGACGACGTGGTGACCAAAACAAGCCCGCTACTGTTCGCCGACGTGCTGATGGCGACCGGGGTAAACGACGGGATAACGTAGCTCTTGCTCAGCATCGTCGGGACAGCCCCCGGACACGTAACCACGCCGTTTGCCGTGCGCTTGTAACGCAGGGTGAAGGAGGTTTTTGTGGATGTTGTGTCGAGAAACCCGTGATTGCCTTTCAGGCTGGTGACCACGGCCGACCCGTTGCTGGACGCGTGCGCGATGCTGTCGTGCATCACGGTGATCCAGCCGTTCGTTGCGTCAACAATCTGGTTGTTGCCGGCAGTATATGGCGCGATGTTCAGGATTTGCCCGAGCGCCGTTTGCGATGCCACGCCGCCGACGCCGACCGCGCCGCCATACTGGGCATAAGCCTGGAATATGGCAAACGAGTTTCCGACCGATGCGCCGACATTGATGCCAAGCTCGGAAAAGGTCTCATCACATCCAACAACAAACCCGGATTTGTTGGATGCCGTGAACCCGTATTCAACCTTCAGGTCGCCGTTGGCATCGACGGTAATGGGCCCGGCGCAGTTGACAGGCTTGTGGTTGGCGTCATCCAGCAACGCCCAGCCGCCGCCCGCTGTCGTCTGGCGCAATACACCAGCAACCCACTTGTATTGTTTGCCGCCGTTGCCCCACATCAGGCCCATGTTCTGCAGCTCGAAGTACGTCCCGTTGTACCGGACGGAAACCATCTGGCCTGACGTGATCTCGTCGCCGACCAATGCGCCGCCATCCGGGCGCTTGACGTTCTTTGCGCCAAGGCTGGACACGTTCAGGGTCGTCGCGCCGCTGTTGGTGCTGGCCGCGATGAAGCAAAACCGCTGCCCGGTTGCGTAGGTGGTAATGGCCACGCTCGGCGCGCAGGTGATCGCATTGGCCGTGCCGCCCACCGTCGGGCAGTATTCTCCCATGTTGTTGAGTAACTGCTTGGTGCTGGGATAGCTCGTCAGGCTGATACTGTCACCGACTCCGGTATGCCGATACCCGCCCATCGGAAGATTGGCTGTCGGCGTGGTCTGGCCGTCTTTCGCCAGGCTGTTGGTCAACTCGTTGTAGATGTCATCGACCGTATCATTGCCCCATGTCGAGGTAATGGTGGTTCCGCTGACAACCGGGTTGCCTGCGGGCGGTGTTGCGGTACCTGCGCCATTTCTCGGCATGATTATTTCCTCTCTTCGTTTTGCTGTTGGATGGCCTGAATCAAGACCGCCCGTTTTTCCGCTTCTGGAGCCGTCATTCCAATGCGCCGCAGTTCGGCCGCCAGCGATTGCACATAATCAGGCGTCGCAGACGACCTCTGCATCAGCCGCAAGGCCTCCTGCGGATCGAGGAACGCCTTCACCTTGAGGTCGTTGACGCCACCGCTCATTCGATCGACAGCCCTTCCGGCAACGGCTCGCAGCACCCCGGCACCTGGAATGAATCCGCTAATGGCCTCCATCGCCTTTGCCGCAGCAAGATTGGCTTTTGTGTTCGATCCCGCGACACGGGTCGTCGTAGTCCGCAACTGATCGCGCTTGGCGTCATCGGCTATTTTCCGCCACTGCTTCATCATCCGATCGCCAAACAGGTCATTGATGAGTTGCTGGTTGCGCGATGACGCCATGAACTCAATAAACTTGCCGTCCTTCATCCCCTGGACGTATTCCCTGAGCGCCGCAGACACGCCCGCCTTGAATTCATGATCGCGCTTTGCCAGCGCCATCATCAACTGGGATTCCTGGTTGCGGTTAGGCGACCGCATGAAAGAGGCAAAACTGTTGGCCGGATCAAGCTCACGCAGGAAATGGCGCGCAGCCGTGCCGCTGCCTAGCCGCTTCATTTCGTTGTCGAGGCGACCGGCAAGACCTTCGGCGGTCGATGCCTTCGCAATCGCGTACTCCACGCGCTGACGCAGGCCGGGATACACATCCAGAACCTCGGCGTTGTCCTTCATCCATTTTGCGCTTGCTTCCTTCCAGTTGGATTTCATCTTGCCGTCGGCCGTCTTGACGCTGTTGCGCCACTGCGTTGACAGCCAATCCTGAGCCGTTGCCACCGCCGTTTCATCGCCGCCAATAGACCGCTGGAATGACCTGAATGCCTCTTCTCCGGACTGAAGGAACGCCTTTGGAACCGTTTCCAGCTTGATGTTGCGCTCGCTTTGGCGATACCTGAGATTTCCTGCGACACCTTCCTTCATTCGCTGCGCATATTGCGCATATTGCTGCGTGGCGTGACGATAGGCGTCGGCAATATCCGGTGTCACCTGCCCCTGCTCAACGGCATCGTCCATTGCCTGACGCAAAGTTCTCTTGATGCGGCCGAGCGCCATGGCTGACTTGTCATGTCCATCCCTCATCGCCTGCCGCTCAAGCTCACCGATGCGGTCGCTGGCCACCTTCATCTGCTTGTAGCTCATCGTGAGGTCGCTAGAAATAAGCGGCTGCAGGTCTTCGCCGAACATCTGGCCGCGACTCGCCGTCCAGTCATCCAGCGCCGACTGATATTCGTACCCCTGCGGCGTGAGGATCTTCCGTCCGCGCATGGCTTCATCCAGCGCATTGGCCAGCGCATAGGGCGAATAGCCGCCCTGCTCGGCAACCGGGTATCCGTATTGGGACAACTCTTCGGCCATCCGGTCAAACGGCTTGCCGCCGCTGGCCGGAAATACAGGCTTGCCCTGACCGGCCCGCTTGTTGAGTTCGGCGGGATCAATGCCAAACTGCCTTGCCTGGTCTCGCGACAATCCGCCATGCTTTGCAATCGCAGCCAACAGGTCGTCAGTGTCAGGGTTAACCTCTCCGGCCCCGTAATTCACCGGCTTCGGCTTGGCCTGTCTCGCCGCAACAGCGACTTCGGCGGGCTGCGCAATCTGGCCGACAATCCCAAGGGCCTCCCGCACGTCATCATGAGCCGCTTTCGTTACCCCGGCATACACATCATCCATGATCCCGCCGATCTGCTGGACGGGCAGCGGGATATTTGTCACGGAGTTGAATGGATCGATGTCGTAATTAAGGCTGTTTTCCTGCCGCGCCTGACGGTCGAGGTCATCGTAAACGTTGGCCATCGTTTGCCCGGCCTGCAGATCAGTCACGTCGCGGCCTGTCTGCCCCATAGCCCAGTCGCGGCTTCCGGCAGCGTTCTGACGGAGGTTATCGGCAGCAGCCTGACGCGCAGCCACCTCATCGCGAACCCGCTGCTGGACGACAGCCGCGCCATCATCTCCAGGCGCAATACGACGCGCCTGCTCCGCGCGCGCGGCCGCATTGGCGGCATAACGCTCGTCGAACGCCTGACGGGTTGCCGTGTCTTCGGCCAATTGCTTTTCGTACCCAAGCAGGCGCTTATCGCCAGCCTCGGCAATCAACTGCGCCGTTGTCGGCTTGCTTCCGGGCACCAATGGCTTCTTTTGCGCAAGCGCCGCTTCTGGATTGATGTCTTCGCGGACGTTGCCGCGCAGGAAGTCGCCCACAGCAAGTTCGCGCCCTTTTGCGGTAAACGGCTGCCTGATTGCGCCCGTAGCCCTTGCGCCAGAAACCACAGCCTGCACGCCCAT